>NZ_CP082326.1:3859400-4589101 GCF_019884785.1 Crassaminicella profunda | reverse complement strand
TATAAAAAAACCCCCTCGGTTTCATTATTTTTTATTTAATTCATTAATATTCTATACTTATGAGATTTATTAATCAAATTATTTTTATAAAATTTTTCACTATAATTTTATAAGAAAATACGAGTCCATATCAATTTAAATTTTTCATATTCATGTAAAACTTTATACTCACATATGAAAAATATACAGCTAAGGTAAGAACAATCCCTCAGCTGTATATTCCTTTTAAATCATCAATGTGCCATTTTCACTTTTAATCAATTTTAATATTTTTTCTTCTTCTCCTGTATCTGCATTGATATAGATAATAAATTGATCTCCTTTATAGCTTGCTTCAAATTCATAGCAATAAATTTCACCAAAGCTACTAGTTGGAATCATAGCAAGCTGCGGATCTTTTTCAATGGTTGCACGTAAACTTATTTTTTCCTTTGCCTCTTGAGCTGTTATTTTAGGCTTTTTTACATTTCTTTTATAGTTTGTTGTGAGAAAATGTGTTGTATCAAAGCCTACAACCTCACCATTATCTAAAGCAATCTTTACTTTAATTAAATCAGGATACATGATTACTTCATCCTGTTTATACGCATAGTTTATCAGAACAACTCCATCATATTTTACTGTATAAGTAGGAACCATGTTTTTAAATCCCTTATCTTGTAAAAACTTGGATGCCTTTTTTATGGCTTCCTTTGGAGAGATCTTTGCTTTTTTCACTTCTCGATTATTAAGAAGCCATGCTACATATCCATTTCTTTGGCTAATATCAATATATATAGGATTTCCCTTGTCTTTTTCTTGATTCTTAGGGATTACTTCGAAGCTGTAGGTATCGATTCTTCCTTGTCCATTTGTAATTTTTTCTACTTTATCAATTTTTCCTCCCCCTAAAAATTCTATCACTTTTTTCTCTGCTGCTTTTTGTGTGATTTTATCTCCCTTAAGCCTTGGTCTCATCCCTGCTATTACATGCTCTGAAAAAGGACCATCATAAATAAGTTCTGGATATTCTACCATTCTTTCTTCAAATTTATTAAATTTTAATTGGATAGAATTTTCCTTTTCTGCTTCTTTATTTAATTCTTTACTTCCCTTTCTTTTTAGTTCTCCCTTCCACACCGTACCTTTTAATGCTTTTTTCTGAAGGTCATGGAGATCTTCTGATAATTCTAACGCATAATTATGAAGTTTTTCTAAATTCCCAATTTCTTTTTTGCCCAAAGTCTCTTTATCCATGCTCCGATTATACATAGCAAAGGTATAATCCCCTAGTTGATTCAAAAACTTTTCTGTTTTTGTAATATCTCCATGTCTAATAGGAAGCTGTGATAATTTTTCTTGAGCATTATATGCATTCTGCCATATATTCGAATATAGTAGGACATTTTCTTTTTTTTGACTGGCTACCATCAATTTTGATAAATCTGTTGTAATCGTTTCTACGCTCCCCATCAAATCATAATACATTCTTTGAAATTGATTATCTAAAAATGTATAGTATTCATTCTTTTCCTTGTACTGATTATATCCCCATAAGCTAGTTCCTACTAAAGCTAAAGCAAGAACAATAATCAAGGCATTTTTTTTCATATCCTTCACCTCCTTAGTTTCCAAACCAATGTTTCCCTATTTTTTTCACTACTTTTCTTGACCAAATCCATTTACTTGTAGCCGTTGCAGGATTCCAATAATACAAGCAACCCCCTGTAGGATCCCATCCATTAAGTGCATCTTGTGCTGCTTTTACACAGCTATCTGCAGGAGCTAAATTAATTTGCCCATCACTTACTGCTGTAAATGCTCCAGGTTGATAAATTACTCCTGCAATGGTATTGGGAAAAGAAGGATGTCTACTTCTATTCAAAACAACTGCGCCTACTGCCACCTGTCCTATGTAAGGTTCTCCTCTAGCCTCTCCAGTTATAGCCTTTGCTAACAGCGTTACTTCATCATTCCTTGGTGTACCGCCACTGCTAGGTCTGTAGTCTGTATCTTTTTTACCAGCATTTACAGACATACCTAATTTTGCTGCTGTTTGAGGTCCCACTACCCCATCAGGGGTTAATCCATTTTTCTTCTGAAAATCCTTCACAGCTGTAAAGGTTCCTCCACCAAACACACCATCTACTGGACCTTTATAATATCCCCAAGTCTTGAGTTTGCTTTGAAGGGTCTTCACGTCTGGTCCACTAGAACCCCAATATAAGGTTCCTTGTGCAACCCCTATATTAAAAATAATAGAAAAACATACAGAAATGAGTATGATCAAAATACCTATTCTTAATGATTTTTGTTTCAATTTTTATCCTCCTTTCACATTTGATTCTTTATTATTTTTTGTAAACTTTTCATCAATTATTCCACATTGGGAAGCATGGATTATTTTGGATAAAAAATAATAAAGTGAAGAAACTTTCCTTCACTTTATTTCATTCCTACAACCTTATCCAGTTTTAACTTGGCATGTTCTAATATTTCTACCACTTTAAATTTTAGTTTAATAGGAATCTTATCTTCATGACTAGCTGTACTGATCATTTTAAATTCTTCCTCTGTCAGTACATTCATCATTTCCTTTTTTGTCCTTTCATCCGTCAAACCATTTTTCATATCAATGAAGCATAAAGGGGGAAATAATACACACCACCAGTTTGCTCCTTCTCCCTTTCCAATAACAACTCTTAATGCTTCATAATTTCCAGCAGGCATAGTAATACATCCATAGTTTTTTGTAGGAAAATCAAAGTCTCCTAATGAGGCTGTTACAAAATAATTGTAATCATTTTTTTGAATTTCTTCCATTGCAAGTTTTTCTATATTCTTCAAATTTTTTTCAATGATTCCTCTTGTCTCATCTAAACTTTTTGATTTTTCAAACTTAGGATTCATTTCACTAATAATTCGATCCCTTACCTTTAGCTTCAAAGCTTGATCCTCAGGAGAATCACTGTTGGCAAGTACATGAAATCGAATGAGATGCTCTTTATAACTCTTTTGATTGTTATATACATCACGAGTCAATCCATAAAATCCGACTGTTATAAACGTAATTAATATCATTCCGATAATAAATCTTTTTTTCATTTTCATAAAAACTCCCCCTATTGCTAATCTTTTATTATACTTTCAGTATTAGCAAATAGGGGAAATTTTAAACTAGATTTTATATATTTTTCCTAAAATTTTATTGTGTAACACCAATCCTTCTTATTTTCATATCTACATGAGCCTCCACTTTTGTTTTAGGAAAAATTTGAGACCAATCATCCTTTACCTCTTTCCATAAGTCTGGTTCATGTTTTCTCAAATATTCACCAGCCTGTATTAAATCTGCTCCGAAATCTTTTTGTATTTTTTTATAAGTAGTATCTATTTGTTCTTCAAGATATTTAGAAGCAGTTCTTTCTAATTTTTGAATATATTCATCATCAAGGGGTTGATCTCTTACTTCAAATAGATGCTGTCCTAAATCCCCTTCTGCTTTTATATGAAAACTGGTATAAATACTACCATCCTTTTCGTAAACCTTTTTCTTTGTCTTTGAATCTGTTATATGTATGGGCATAATCAAATCATCTACCTCTATGTGAATAACACTGCTCTGAACCTTATCAAACATAAACATTAAATTTCTCGTATCTTCTTCTCCTAGATAACCCACCATTTTAAAATCTTTTAATACAGCAGCTCCTGCAATCTTAAATTCATCCTTTGACGAAAAAATCCTTGGTGTAATAGCCGTCTGGCTTTCATGTAAGCTACGAAGGATATATCCAAAATCTGCATCTGCCAATCTAGCCGTTCCAAGATTTTGTTCCACTAACTCTCTAATAAATAGTCCAAGGACAGCTTCATCTTTTGTATTTGTATCTATAATTTTTTTTGCTTTTCCTGGTGTAATAATTAAATTAACTTTTCTTCCGATTTGAGGACTTCTCTCTATGGTGTCTAATACTTCTCTAAATAATTTTTCATCTTCAGCTAAACCCTCTCCAATGACAATGGCTTTTGTATGCCGAAAATGCATTCTTCTTCCTAACCTTGTACTTAAGTTGTCTAATATATCATAAAAATTTTTTCCTACAGAGGTATATACAAACTTCGGTTCTCCTTCTCCTTTTCCAGCAATTACTCCTGTATTAGGATATGCAATGGTAATCATATATCTGTTTCTTTCTTCATCTATAGCCTTCTTTGTCTCTCCTACATTTTTACCATCTCCATCTTTAGCTTCAAACTTATCTATACAAATCACTGCAACAAAAGCTCTTTTATCAATTTCTACCTTATCCCAGCATCCTGTAATCAATATCATAACCATCATAATACAAACAATCTTCCATTTATGCACTCTTTTTTCCTCCTTTCCTTTTTTTAAAACTACTTATGACTAAAAGTAAAATCGGTAGTAGTATTACATAAAAAGTACTCAGATAATTTGAAATCATATCCATATAATCTGCCACCTGAGCAATATTATCTGGTATCAATGCTATGAAATAAATGATAGGAAGGATAGGCAAAACAAAATAGTTTTGCTCCTTTGACTTTAAAATGCGACTTATTATTAAACTCCCACCAAAATATAATGTTACTAATGTCATAAACAAAGATAGAATCCAAATTCCTATGATAAAAGCTTCAACATTTTCTATAAACGCTCCTGGTAAATCTATTGTCTTAAAAAGTTCAAGGGATGGCCATATAATATGGGTGCTTTCAACTAATCCAAATCTTGTAACCGTCACAATAAGAATAAACATATATACTGCTGATACCATGATCACAGCGAAAGAAACATGCTTTTTTATATTTTGGGGTTCTATTACAAATGCTGAGAATAATAACATTAATTCTATCCCTACAAAGCTAAAAAAAATAATTGGAATAGCTTTTATAATTTTCGTAATAGGGGTCTTTAATACAGGTAAAAGATTTGTCAGATCTAGTTCTGGAAGAACAGGCAATATAATAACAACAGCAATCAATACCACAACAGGAAAAATAATTTGTGCCATTCTTGCAATAGGCTCTATCCCACTTCTAATTAAATAAACCGCCGCAAGTAGTAAAGTAATCATCAACACTTCAATAGGCGTATTAAGAAGGAGATATTCTTTTGTAATCTCCCCAAAAATTCTTACCTCCATAGCAGAAAAAAGAATACAGTATATAAAAAAACCTATCGAAATAATCATCCCTAAGGGTTTACCTATTAAACTACTACTAAATTCTACTACTGTTTCTTGAGGAAACTTTTTCACAAGGACAGCAATTACAAGAGCTATTACAAGAGCTATAAAAGCTGCTAGTAAAAGTACCACCCATCCATCAGGACCTACTACTTCTGTAAGCGTTCTAGGAAGGGTCAAAATACCTACCCCAATCATGGTTACAGCAAGAATTAATCCTAATTGAAAACTTGAAATTTTATCATTATTCCTCTCCATTTCCTTCACCATCCTCTGTCTCCATATCTGTTCTCATCTCTCCTAATCGATCATTATCACTTCTATGTAAAAATTCTGGTCTTTTTTTCATCATATGTAGAGGCGCTCTGATTAAAACATCTTTGAAATCTTTCCAAGTCATCTCACTAGCTACAAAAGGACTTAAGTAAGGTACTCCAAAGCTCTTTAAGTTGCATAAATGGGTAAGAATAATAATAATCCCTAGGATAATCCCATATAATCCAAGTACTGCAGATAAGATCATCAACATAAACCTCAGGAGTCTAAGGGATATGGCAAGACTATAACTTGGAACAGCATTTGCAGCTAGTGCTGTTATGGCCACTATAATTACCATAAGAGGACTTACAATACCAGCTTCTACTGCCGCTTGTCCTAACACAAGACCACCAACAATACCGATAGTTCCTCCAATGGGTCCTGGTAATCTTACACCCGCTTCTCTTAACAATTCAAGGGAGGCTTCCATAATAAAAGCCTCTATAAAAGCTGGAAAAGGTACATTTGTTCTGCTCCCAGCAACATATAACACTAAATCTGTAGGTAACATTCCTGGATGATAAGAAGTAACAGCAATATACAAGCTAGGAAGAATCAATGTGACAATAATAGATATAAATCTTAATATTCGAAGGGCTGAAGAAATAAAAAATCTTTCATTATAATCCTCTGATGATTGAAAAAGAGTAACAACTGTTGTAGGCACTAAAAGTGCAAAAGGCGTATTGTCTACAATAATCCCTATACGCCCTTCATAAAGACCTGCTGCTACTACATCTGGTCTTTGGGTATTTTGCATTTGAGGGAAAGGCGATCTCCATTCATCCTCTATAAGTTGTTCTACATATCCACTTTCTAAAATGGCATCTATATCAATCTTGTCTAGCCGATCTTTTACCATTTTTAATATATTTTTATTTACCGTTTCTTCTATATAAAGAATAGCAACATCCGTTTTTGATCTTTTACCTAACTGCATTTGCTTAATTTTAAATTTTGGATCACGAATTCTTCTTCTTACCAAAGCAGTATTTACCCGTAACGTCTCTGTAAAACCATCTCTCGCTCCTCGAATAACTGTTTCAGTAGTAGGTTCTGCAACCCCCCTCATAGGCCATCCTTTTGAAGAGATTACAAGAAACTTGTCCCATTTATCTAAAATCAATACTGTATCTCCTGCAAGAATGCTATCAATTGCCACATTTATATCATCAATTTCCTTAATATCCGATACGGCAATAGCACCTTTTTTTATAGCTTCATAGATTTTTTGCTTCAATACATGAAAATCCACTTGGTCATCAGGAGATAGACTCATCAAATTTTTTAATACAAAATCATTCAACAAATTTGTATTTACAAGTCCTTCTGCATAAATCGATGCAAACTTCATTTTTTGATCTTTTCCTACATTAAATTCTCTATAAACAACATCATCACAAAAATTAAGTATTTCTTTTATTTGTTCTAAATTTTCATCATAATCTTTCTTGACTGGAATCTTTATTTTTTCATCGTCTTTCTTTTGAAACAATTCTTCAAAAAAACCCATAATAGGTCCTCCCTTAATTAAAATATCTTAAAAGTTATATATAACAAAATCCCCCCTACTATATAGGTCCATCCTAAAATGGCACAAATCTTCATTTCTTTTCTTAATTTCTTTTTCTTTAAAGTTTTACAATCTATCAATAAACAAAATAAACCAATAACAATACTTAAAAACAACATATAGAAAGTATAAAAATCTTTCATTTCTTCATAAAAAAACGCTATCCACTTTGGCAAACCCTCATCACCCTCTTATTAAAAAATTCCCATGCAGCTAATGGCATATACTCATCTCGCCAACGAAAATTCAAAACTTACTTTCGAATTTGATCTGGCTCAAAGCTGTCCAAACAATTATACTTTGTAATCGTTATCCACAATTTTAAAATTTTATAATTTCCTAAAGAATAAAAATACTTCTACTATAATGTTTACATATTTAGGTAAGTCTATACAAAAAAGGAACAGTTAAAACTGTTCCCCTATAGAATGCTTTTATTCTTTTTTCTTTTTATCTGCAAATTTCACAATGGTATTTTCAAGCTCATCAATATGTTTTTGTGCTACCTGCTGAGCTTTTTCTGCATCTCGATTAGCAATGGCTTCAAGAATTTCCTGATGATCTGCTAATACTCCTTTTAACTCATTATATTCTACAAAATAGGTAATTCTAAATCGCTGTACTTGTTCTTGTAACCCCTGAGCAATCTGAATCAATTTGCGATTACGAGTAGAACGAAGAATTCTATCATGAAACTGCATATCCTTCTCGATCATTCCATCCGTATCTTTATTTTCTAGACACCTTTTGAAATTATAAGAGATCAATTCTAACTCTTCTAGTTCTTCATCTGTCATTCTTTCGGCAGCTAAATAAGCTGCTAAACCTTCTAATACACTTCTTACTTCTAAAACATCTAAAATGTCCTTTACAGATACATCTGCAACATACGCGCCCTTTCTAGCAATCATCACAACAAGGCCTTCTAATTCTAATTTTCTGATGGCTTCTCTAACGGGTGTTCTGCTTACTCCTAACTGCTCTGCTATTTGAACCTCCATTAATCTTTCACTAGGGCTTAAATCTCCATTTAAAATAGCATTTCTTAAATGTTCGAATACAACATCTCTAAGGGGTTGATAATTTTGGAGCCTTAATCCACTAAGTTTATTGATAGTCATTAAATCCCCTCCCGTCATAAGTTTTAACAAGATAAACCTGATTATATACCTTACTCAAATTCTCATAAGCACTTTTTGCTTTATTATAATCCTTGTAAATACCAAATACAGTTGGCCCACTTCCGCTCATTAAACTTCCCAAAGCATGATACTCTATCATTTTTCTTTTGATATCTCGTACAATAGGATGCATCCTTTCTGTTACAGGCTCTAACACATTACATAAATTTTCTAGAACGATTTGCAAATTTTTATTTTCTAGTGCCATTAGGATTTGATCTGTATCTGGATGCTTTTCAATCTTGTTCACATCTAAATTTTTATACACACTTGCTGTGGAGACACTTATATTGGGTTTGCACAGGACAATCCACTCATTAATCCCCTCTATAGGGGTTAATCTCTCACCAATACCTTCTGCTAGTGCTGCTCCACCTAATATACAAAATGGAACATCTGCTCCTAACTCTACACTAAGCTTCATCAATTCTTCCTTTGTAGCACCTATTTTCCAAAGCTTATTTAACCCCATCATTACTGCAGCTGCATCCGTACTTCCTCCAGCAAGACCTGCTGCCACTGGAATTTTTTTATCTATATATATTTGTATTCCTTTTTTAATACCAAACTCATCCATCATCAATTTTGCTGCTTTATATGCTATATTTCCTTCGTTTATAGGAATATATTCGCAATTCGTTTCTAATAGGATTCCCTGTTCTATATTTTTTAGTAGAATCTCATCATATAAATCCACTTGATGCATAATCATCTTTACTTCATGATATCCATCTTCTTTTCTTCTTAAAACATCTAATGACAAATTAACCTTAGCTCTTCCTTTTATTTTTATTTCATCCATTGTCGTCACTCCTTGTATTTCTTTCATTCTATTTTATCATTTTTGAGGATATAATTGTATGCAATATATTTTTCAAATCCTTATTAAAAAATCCGTGGAACGCCCACGGATTTTGTTAAAATTTATATTTAAAAGTCTTTTGAATAACAATCTGTTCTCCTGCTATCAATTTTTCTGGATTTTGTATATTATTTGTCTGTACTAAATCATCTACCGTAGTATGATACCTTTTTGCAATTTTCCAAAGAGTATCTCCTGGTTGCACATAATAAATTGTCATACTAGGTCGTTTACTAAGATCAATCATTTCTTCTAATTCTTCTGCATCCACCAAAACATCCATTTGTAATTTTTTACTTACACCACAAGTAGCACCTAAATTCACTTTAACTTCTATCTGCTCAGGATTAATTAAATTATAATCTATATCATTAATATGTAGATCAACGTCCGCTTTCATATTTTCTTTTGCACCAATCACTTCAACAAAATGTCTAAATGGAATTTCTTGATGAAAACTTCGTGCTGACTGATCTTTTTCTTGAGAGATATATAATACATCTGCTTCAATAATGCCTTCTATAATATTTTTATCTTCAACCAAATTAACATCCGTAATAACTGGCTTTGCATTTACACTAAATACCTTGAAAATTTCTGGTTCATCTGATGGAATATCCATCATTTCTTTTACTACCATATTTGAAGTATTCTTTCCTACCGTTTGGTGAAAGGTTATTTCCCTTTTATCCATTTTTAATAATTTGCTAGGAGAATATGCATCAATGACTACTTCCTTTTCTTCCACATCATTCACAGATGCATCTATTTTTACCATAGCCTCTATTTCAAATATTCTTCGATCTCCATCAATATTTTCTTTTACATCTGTATAAACTTCATCTGTCCTAAGTGTGGCTTTGCTATCCATATCCTTCATAGCACCTGTAACTTCAACAAAATGGGTAAAAGGAATCTCATGTTTTAATAGAAATAATGAATTTCGATCATCATCCCCTACATAAAGGGTATTTGTTTTTACAACACCATTGATGATGACCTTCCCATCTGTTACCTGCTTTTCCTTTTCAACTGCAAAGGCATCACATTTTAAGATTTCAGCAATTTCAGGAAGATTTTCGTCTATTTCAAAGCTTTCTCTTACAATGGTTTCCGATTGGTTATTCCCTACAATATCATTATAAGATACTGTTTTTCTTAAAATCTGAAGATCATCTAACCCTTCCACGCCCCTTAACACTTCTATTTTTGAAGGCTCAATACTTTTTCCTAAAAGATTTACTACTGTTTTTACAGCTATTTTTCTTTCATTGATAATGTTAAAATCAATATGTTCAACATCTGCTATTACCTGAATATCCATTTCTCCTGCAGTACCAGCAATATCAATATTTTGACTGAACCCAGCACTTGCATTCATACTATAAATTGGATATTCTCCACCTTCTGAAGCATATAATATTTTAAAATTTACAACTCCGTCTACAACGATTTTATCAGCTACTGCTTCTTTCCCTGTAATATTTATATTTCCATCCACTGATAGGATTCTTGAAATATCCGGCTTAACATCTGGTACAAGGATTTCTCCCTCTACAAGGGCCTGTGTATCTCCTTCCCCTATAACCTGATCTATCTTCAGTAAATCTCTCATTAACTCAACGGCCATTAAATTTCCTCCTCCTTCTCTTCTATTCCTTACTATAATGATATTTATGAATTTTTAAAATATGTACTTTTTTTGTTAGTCAACCTAATTTTATCTTTATATGTTTATGCTTGTATAGCTAAAAAAAGAAGTAGAAAATTTAAATTTTCTACTTCTTTATCTATATAAATATAATCCTTCTATATTCTTAAGCCATGGTAGCGACCATTACAGCTTTTATGGTATGCAGTCTATTTTCAGCTTCGTCAAAAACTACTGAATATTTACTTCTAAACACCTCATCTGTTACTTCCATTTCTTTTAGTCCGTATTTTTCATAGACTTCTTTTCCTACAACTGTTTCTAAATCATGAAATGCTGGAAGACAGTGCATGAAGATTACATCTTCATTATTTGTTTTTTTAATCATTTTCATATTCACTTGATAAGGTAGTAAGGTTTTTATTCTTTCTTCAAATTGATCTTCTTCCCCCATAGATACCCATACATCTGTATAAATAACATCTGCACCAACTACATCCTCTAGATCTTCTGTAAGGGTAATACTTGCCCCTGTCTCTTTTGCTAAATCCTTCATTTCCATTACCAGATTTTCATCAGGAAATAAATCTTTTGGGGCTAATGCTACAAAATCCATTCCTAATTTCGTCGCACCAATCATCAAAGAATTCCCCATATTATTTCTAGCATCTCCTACATATACAAATTTCACTTTATTTAAAGGCTTATCAATATGCTCCATAACCGTTAGAAAATCTGCAAGAATTTGTGTTGGATGATATAGATCTGTAAGTCCATTCCATACAGGAACTCCTGAGTACTCAGCTAAATCCTCTACCGTTTCTTGACTATATCCTCTAAATTCAATACCATCATACATTCTTCCTAATACTTTTGCCGTATCCTCTATAGATTCTTTTTTGCTAATATGACTATCATTACCTCCTAAAAAGGTAACTCCAGCCCCTTCATCCATAGCTGCAATCTCAAAGGAGCATCTTGTTCTAGTAGAAGATTTTTCAAATAATAATACAACATTTTTTCCTGCTAGTAATTTTTCATGATCTCCTACTCTTTTTTTATTTTTTAAATTTTTAGATAAATTTAATAGATACATGATTTCTCTCGGTGTAAACTCCTTCAGTGTGAGAAAACTTTTACCTTTTAAGTTAATGGGCACCTCTTTTCCTCCTATTCTTTTCAATGTTTCCCTGTTTTAATCTAATACTTCTATCATTCTTTTTCCTTCCCTAATCATCTTCTCCACATGCTGTTTTGCCGTAGAACCCTGTGATTTTTTAGATACAATACAATTTTCTATTTTTATAGTTTCAAGAATGTCTTCTGTAAATACACTTGAAAAATCCTTAAATTCTTCTAAACTTAAATCTTCCATGGTTTTATTATTTTGTACACAGTAAAGAACCATTTTACCTACCACTTCATGAGCACTTCTAAAGGCCAATCCTTTTTTCACAAGATAATCTGCCACATCTGTAGCATTCATAAATCCTTCTTTTGTAGCTTTTTTCATATTATCTTTTCTTATTTTCATTGTTTTAATCATTTCATCAAAAATCTCAAGACAAATGCTTACATTTTCAACCGTATCAAAAAGGGGTGGTTTATCTTCCTGCATATCCTTGTTATACGCAAGGGGCAATGCTTTCATAATGGTTAATAAATTAAAGAGATTTCCATAAACCCTTCCTGTTTTTCCTCGAATCAATTCTGCCACATCAGGGTTTTTCTTTTGGGGCATAATACTACTTCCTGTACTATATGCATCATCCATCTCTACAAAATTAAATTCAGCACTATTAAAGATAATTAACTCTTCACAAAATCTGCTTAGGTGCATCATCATCATTGACGCATCACTGATAAATTCAATGACAAAATCTCTATCACTTACTGCATCCAAAGAATTTTCGCATATTCCAAAAAAATCTAGTTCTTCTCTTAAAAACTCCCGATCTGTCTCATAAGTAGTCCCTGCTAATGCTCCTGCTCCTAAAGGCATCATATTTACCCTTTTATAACAATCCTTAAGTCTTAAATAATCTCGTTTAAACATTTGAAAATACGCCATCAGATGATATCCTAAAGTAATGGGTTGCGCCCTTTGAAGATGGGTATATCCTGGCATAATTGTGTTTATATGCTTTTCTGACAAAGCAATTAAAGTATTTAACAAGTTCTTTATTTTTTCACAAATCCTATTGATTTGATCTCTTAGATATAATCTTATATCTACTGCCACCTGATCATTTCTACTTCTTGCTGTATGAAGTTTTTTACCTACTTCTCCAATTTGATCTATCAAGAGCTTTTCAATATTCATATGAATATCTTCATAGGATATCTGAAATTCTACCTTACCCTCTTCAATATCTTTTAGTATATTTTCTAGGCCTTCTATAATCTCTTTTCCTTCTTCTTCTGTAATGATATTAGATTTTTTTAACATTTTTGCATGGGCAATACTACCTATAATATCATGCTTGTAAAGCTTTTGATCAAAGGATATAGACGCATTAAATTCATCCACAAGAGCTGCTGTATTTTTTGCAAAACGTCCTCCCCATAACTTCATATCTTCATTTCACTCCTTTTGTATCTTTCTCATTCATAATGGCACGAATCGTTAATGGTAAAGCAAATAGATTAATAAATCCTTCTGCATCCTTTTGATTGTATACATCATCTTCTCCAAAGGTAACAAATTCTTCATTATATAATGAATAAGGTGAAGCTGATGCAACACACGTACAATTCCCCTTATAAAGCTTCATTTTTACTTTTCCTGTTACAACTTCTTGTGTACTATCAACAAATTTAGATAATGCCACTCTAAGAGGTGTAAACCATAGTCCATCATAAACAAGCTGGGCATACTTTTCTGATACAATTTTTTTATAACTTAAAGTATCTCTATCTAATGTAAGCTTTTCTAGGGCTTTATGGGCCTTAAAAAGAATGGTTCCTCCTGGCGTTTCATAAATACCTCTAGATTTCATCCCAACCAATCTATTCTCAATAATATCAATAGTTCCTACGCCATTTTCTCCAGCTAATTGATTTAATACCTCCATCATGCTTACAGGATTATAGTTTTCACCATTTATTTTAACCGGTATTCCTTTTTCAAATTCAATTTCAATAAAGGCAGGTGTATCAGGTGCATTTTGAGGAGATACACTCATCATGTATATACTTTCATCATGTTCATTCCATGGTTCTTCTAAATTTCCACCCTCATGACTAATATGCCAGATGTTTTGATCTCTACTATAAATTTTCTCTTTTGTAACAGCAATTGGAATATTATGTTTCTCTGCATATTCAATACAATCTTCTCTTGATTTTAAATCCCATATTCTCCAAGGGGCAATAATCTTTAAGTGTGGATTCAAAGCTTTAATAGTAGCTTCAAAACGAACCTGATCATTTCCTTTTCCAGTAGCTCCATGAGCAATGGCTACTGCGCCTTCCTTTTCTGCTATCTCAACTAATTTTTTTGCAATAAGTGGTCTAGCAAAGGATGTTCCTAATAAATAATCATCTTCATAAACAGCAGACGCCTTAAGAGTTGGATAAATATAATCTGTAATAAACTCTTCTACTACATCTACCACATAAGACTTTACCGCTCCTGTTGCCAAAGCTTTTTTCTTTACTTCCTCAAAATCATCTTCTTGACCAACATTTATACATGCTGCAACCACGTCTACTCCATAAGTTTCCTTTAACCATGTAAGAATTACAGAGGTATCTAATCCTCCAGAATATGCTAATACTACTTTTTCTTTTTTCATTTTCATAGCCCCCTTCAAAATATATTCATGAATATATTATAACAAAATTTTATAAATATGCAACATATTTATTCATATTTATTTATAAATATTCATGCATTCATTTAGCACGCTTCTTTTTCACCTCTCAGGAGACCATCTATAAAATTTATTATGGATTTCTATATTATTTTGTAAAATATAGTCCACTTCATAAACTTCCTATAATATAAAAAACTCTTATAAATCCAACATTTAGGATTTATAAGAGCTTTTATTTATGCTTCAACCAATTCTCTATAAGCTTCTATTCTTTCTTTTGTTATGATGGTTCCACTATCTCCAACTAATGCTTCTCTTGCTTGAGACAAGGAAGCGATGATAGACTTTCTTCCTGGTTTTGACTGTGCAAATTGAATAGCTGCTTTCATTTTTGGTAACATACTACCCGGTGCAAAATGTCCCTCATCTATATACTTATAAGCTTCTTCCACGGTTATATGATCAAGATCTATTTGATTAAGCTTTCCAAAATTTATTGAAACTTTATCTACTGCTGTAAGGATTAAAAGGATATCTGCATCTAAATCTTCTGCTAGCCTTTCAGATGCTAAATCTTTATCAATCACTGCTGGTACACCTTGTAATTGTCCATCTTCTTTCTGAATAACAGGTATACCTCCACCCCCTACTGTAATAACAATTTGGTCTGATTCAACTAAATTCTTAACTGTATCTATCTCAACAATCTTAATCGGATTTGGAGAAGCTACAACTCTTCTAAATCCACGACCTGCATCCTCTACCATATCATATCCTTTTTCACTTTTTATTTTTTGTGCTTCTTCCTTCGTATAAAAAGGTCCTATAGGCTTAGTTGGATGAGAAAATGCTAAATCATCTTGATCTACTAATACTTGAGTAACAAGACTTACTACTTGTTTATTATTTCCTCTTAATTTTAGTTCATCTCTTAAGGACTGCTGTATATGATATCCAATCATTCCCTGACTCATAGCTCCACAAACATCAAAGGGCATAGCTGGTGTAATATGATTTGCTGCTTCATTTTGAAGAACTATTCTACCAACCTGTGGTCCATTTCCATGGGCAATGGATACCTTATATCCTTCTTCTATAATATCTGCAATATACTTTGATGTATTTCTAATGACTTCTAATTGTGCCTTCGCAGTAGCAGGCTTGCTAGATTCTTGCAATGCGTTTCCCCCTAGGGCTACTACAAGCTTTTTCATCCTCTATTCCTCCCCCCAATAATCAATCTATTTCCCTAAAGTTGCCACCATTACTGCTTTGATTGTATGCATTCTATTTTCTGCTTCGTCAAATACTACTGAATATTTACTTCTAAACACTTCATCTGTTACTTCCATTTCTTTTAGTCCATATTTTTCATAGATATCCTTTCCTACGATTGTTTTTGTATCATGGAAAGATGGTAAACAATGCAAAAAGATTACATCTGGATTTCCTGTTTGTTCCATCATCTTCATATTCACTTGATAAGGTTTTAATTGCTCAATTCTCTCTTCAAATTTATCTTCTTCTCCCATAGATACCCATACATCTGTATATATAGCATCGGCATCCTTAACCCCTTCTTCTATATTTTCAGTAAACTCTATTTTTCCTCCTGTATATTTGGCTACTTCTCTCATTTCTGAAATCAATTCTTCTGATGGGAATAATTCTTTTGGTGCTACTGCTACAAAATGCATTCCCATTTTTGCCGCTCCTATCATCAAAGAATTGCCCATGTTATTTCTTGCATCCCCTGCATACACTAACTTTGTCTTGTTAAGAGGCTTATTTACATGCTCCATGATTGTCATAAAATCCGCTAATATTTGAGTAGGATGATATAGGTCTGTAAGTCCATTCCATACAGGTACACCTGCATGTTTTGCAAGTGTATCTACTGTTTCTTGTTTGAATCCTCTAAATTCAATACCGTCATAAAATCGTCCTAGTACTTTCGCTGTATCTTCTATGGATTCTTTTTTGCCCATTTGACTATTACTCAAAAAAGTAACCTGAGCACCTTCATCAAAGCCTGCTACTTCAAATGCACATCTTGTTCTTGTTGAAGTTTTTTCAAATAATAAGACAATATTTTTTCCTTTTAATAAATCTCCTTCTTCTCCTGATCTTTTCTTTCTCTTAAGATCAACAGATAAGTCTAATAAATAATGTATCTCCTGTGGTGTAAAATCCTTTAATGTTATAAAATTTCTTCCCTTTAAATTAATTGGCATCTCTACTTTTCCCCCTTAAATTTATGATTTAGTGATTCATTCTAATTTCAATATAAATGTTTTAATCCGCCTATAGTTTTTCCCTAACAAGGGGCATACTCATACATCTTGGACCTCCGCGCCCTCTTGAAAGCTCTGAGCTTGGCATGATATGTGTTTTTATTCCATACTCTTGTAAGATTCTATTTGTCACATAATTTCTTGCATATACAATTACCTCACCAGGTGCTATAGCTAATGTATTTGATCCATCATTCCATTGTTCTCTAGCAGCATCAATTTTATCTCTACCTGCACAGCCAATCAAAGTTACATCTTTCAGGCCTAAATATTTTTTTAATATATCTTCTAATGTAGCGTTTTCTTCTTGAATCCTTAGTTGATTCTCTTCACTCTTCTTTATTGAAAAAACCTGTAAAGGCCCTTCTATTTCTGGATGTATAGTAAATTTATCATAATCAACCATTGTAAACACCGTATCTAAATGCATAAAGGCTCTTTTCTTCGGAATATTAAATGCCAAAATCGTTTCGAAGCTTTGTCCATCTCTAAAAATATTTTTAGCAAATTTCTCTATAGATACAGCATCTGTTCTTTCTGATATTCCTATAGCAATAACTTTATCGCTTAAAACTAATTCGTCTCCTCCTTCAAGAGAAGATTCTTCGTGTCGATTGAACCATATTTTCACATCTGTATCTTTAAATCTTGGATGATTTTCAAATATATATTTAGCAAATAATGTTTCTCTGTTTCTTGTTTCCGTTCTCATATGATTTAACGTGATTCCTGTTCCTATAGTTGCAAATGGATCTCTTGTAAAATATAAGTTTGGCATTGGATCTAATAAAAATGGATAATCCCTATTTACAGCATCTGCTAATGATCTCATTTTCACATTTGAAATTTCCTTTTTTCTCACACCCATCATCATTTTTTCTATTAACTCTTTATGATTAAATCCTTCAAAATATTTTTTTAATGCTTCTTTAATCCCTTCACCAGAAATTTTTCCTTCTACTAGAAAATCTTCTATCAAATTTTCTCTGATATTTTTTTCTACTATAGATTCTGCTGCCAAATCTTCTAAATACAATACTTCTACATTATGATCTTTTAATATTTTTGCAAAAGCATCATGTTCTTGTTGTGCAATCTTTAAGTAGGGTATGTCATCAAATAATAATCTTTCTAATAAATTAGGTGTTAAGTTTTCAATCTCTTTTCCTGGCCTGTGTAACAACACTGTCTTTAATTTTCCAATTTCAGAAGTAACATATAATGGAAAATTGTTTTTACACATGATCCTGCCCCCTTTTGATCAACTATATTTTTGAATAATCATCCAACCTTTAATTTTTAAATCCCTTCTACCGATTTCTTACTAACCACTTGGGTAGTTAGTATTTTGTACTTAAATTATATTTTACAGTTTCTTCCGTGTCAATATTCGTGCAACACTCAACTTTCTTATTTTTTTGAATATTTTTACTTTTTTCGTCCTATTCCGACTTTTTTTGAATTTCTTATTTCCCGCAGGTCTATATAATCTCTCATTTTTAATAAATCATTTTTTTATATTCATTCAAAAAAAAAAATAAAAAAACTTTAGCTCACAAGCTAAAGTTATCCAATATCTATCTTTTCTCTAATTTTTTTCATATTAGGACCAAACTCTCTGTCCAACAACCCTTTATATTTAGAATATATTTCAGCAATCAATATGTCATGAGTAATAAAAGCTTCTGCTAAAAGCATAAATGATTTATTTTGAGTCCAAACAGCATAATTCTGTTCTACCTTAAAAATTCCAAATACACACTCTTTTTCATCTGCTACAGCTGTAATCCATCTCCCATGTTTATTGGCATCTATTTCCATTCCTTCCATCTCATGATGATATACTTTACCAATTTCATTTTCTGATTTACCATACATAACAGTAACAATATCTACGCCTCTTTTTTTAGCTTTTAAAATATCCTCATAAAACAAATCATATTCACTACGCCACATTTCAAAATATAAGCTCTTTTCAGCTTCCTTGATAATTGATTTGATTTTATTATTGATTTTATCTTTTCCTTCAAAATGCCAGATATAATCAACATGATTTTCTTCACTAATGGTTTTTAAATTATTCTTTATATAAGTAATTGATTCGTCTACATTGGCCCTATATCTATCTAAAAATTCATCAACTGGTAAGGCAGTATATTTAACTGGATTTGTTCCATTTACAATGGCTAATCCTTTTTGAATAATTTTTTTTATAATTTCATATATTTTAGACTGAGGTACTCCTGAAATTTTACTGATTTCATATGCACTAATATTAGGACTTTGTATTAAAGCAATATAAGCTTTTGCTTCATATGTACTTAATCCTATATTAATCAATCGATCGATAAGATTTTTCAAATTACTCTCCTTCATGTAATCACTCTTTTCTTCCTAATTATTGGTGTCATTATAGCATTGTACATGAAGTTTATCAAGGAACATCTTTCAATCCCATTTTTATCCTACGATTGATAACTTAAATTTTAAATTTAAATATTTTGCATAAATATTTAAATACTTTTATAAAATTTCATACTTATTTTTGGATAAAAATTAACCGCCTAGTATAAACTAGGCGGTTATAGAAGTTAACTAGCTTGAATTTCATTTTCTTTATCGCATAGAGTAATTTCAACTGTTTCTGTAAGTATATCTGAATAGCTGTAGGAAACTCTTCTTACCGTATCATATCCACCGTCAATACATACCACAAAGATGTTCGGGTAAGTTTGTTCAAGAATACCTTCTCTTACGGATATTTTCTTTCTTCCTTTGTTGGCTTTCAATCGAACCTTTTCTCCAACAAGGTGTTCCACGTCTTTCCTGATTTTAGCTAAATCATTCTTTTTAGCCATCGAATCACCTTCTTTCACAGAATACAGTACCATCATATCACATTGGAACATAATTGTCAAATATATGACCTATTATTATACAATGGATAAAAGTTATTGTCAATAAATCTTTAAAATTTAGTCAGGAAAACATTTGCATAAAAATTCTTTTTTCTATTCAACATAAGTTCTAACAATAGAAGCACCAATCCTTCTTCTATTCATAGCCATAATATTGCATTACCCCTTTAGCAATGGCTTTTGCTGCTTTACACTGGAACTTTTCATCTCTTAATTTTTCTTCTTCCTTAGGGTTTGTAATAAAAGCAACTTCAATATGAATCACACTGCTTTTTACTTCTCTTAGTAAATAAAAGTCTGCAGCTTTTGTACCTTTTTTAAGCAATCCTAATTCATTCCACAATTCTTCTAAAATGAAGTTTGCCAATGTTTCTCCTTCTTTGTCGCCTCTGTAATGATAAATTTCACTTCCTGATATATTTGGATTTGAAAAATAATTTTGATGGATACTCATAAAGAAATGTGGCCTTACTTCCTTTGCAAGATTACATCTTTTACTAAGAGGTACATAAATATCTTCCGTTCTTGTTTCATATACTGTCGCTCCAGCATTTCGCAGTAGTTCTGCTAATTCCAAAGATATAGATAAATTCACATCTTTTTCTCTAAGTCCCGTTGGTCCTATTGTGTCTTCTGTGTTATTACCGCCATGCCCTGGATCTAGTACTATTATTTTGCCCTCTAAAGGCTTATTTATACCAGGTCTGTCAAATTCTTTAATTTGCACCCCTGTAAAATAATATTTTAAAATTTCTTCAGCACTTTTTCCCTCTTTCGCCATCCCATTTGCTCCATATTGGCATAGACCTAATCCTTCTCCTTTTCCCTGCATTTCAATCTGAAAAGCAATAGGTTTCCATCCAAATCTTGCTGACTATCATGAAGAACACTCAGTATAGCCTTTTGAATTTATAATGTACTCTAACCTTTTGATCTTCAAACACCTCTATTTTATCTATTAATTGAGTTAATATAAGTCTATTGAAACCCTTTAAATTCAAAACTTTATAGATTAGTTTTTCTACTTTATTATCTTCTTTATTATTATTTTTACTTCCCAACTTTTTTAATAATTCTCCCCTTCGATTTAAAAGATGCTGGTTTTCATCATTAAATTGATGATACAAATCCAAAAGCTGCTTCTCCTCAAGGAACCCCTTTGCCTTATCCTCATATAAAACTTTTAAAACCCCTCTAATTTCTTCTACCCTTTTCTCTACTAGTTTCAATTCCTCTTTATATACTTCTTCTTTCCCTTTTTCTTGATTTAAAATTTTTTCTGCCTCTTTTTTTAAGATTTCTTTATTTACAAATCTATTTACCAAATCCTTAAAATCCTCCAAAATCATTTTTTCTAATTTTTTTTCTAATATGGCATGTCTCGTACATTCTTTCTTCCCATATTTTTTATAAGTAGAACATATTAAAAAATAATACCCCTTTGGCATTTTATGATAAGTCATAACTCCCCCACAATTTCCACAAAATGAAAAACCGCTAAAAAGTTTGACTCCTTTTTTTGCACCTTTAAAAGATTTATTTTTTTCCTGCATTAAGTCCTGTGCCCATTTAAAAGTTTCTCTTGAAATAATAGGTTCATGGGTGTCTTTAACAATCAACCAATCTTCTCTTTTTAATCTTTTAATCTTCTTAGATTTATAATTGATTTTTTTAGTTTTTCCTTGAGCTAAATCTCCTGTATAGGTTCGATTGGTTAATATATGCTTTACACCACTATGACACCATTTGCCTATTTTCATCTGGGTTGGATGATAGGATTTTATATTTCTAGCTTTATAAACAGCTGGAGGAGGAATACTTTCTTCATTCAGATAGTTAGCAATAACCTTAAGGCCCTTTCCTGATAAATACATATTAAAGATTTTTTTAACAATCCAACTGGTTTCTTGATCTATAATCAACCTATTTTTATCATCAGGATCTTTCTTATATCCAAAGGGAGCAAATGCACCTATAAATTTTCCCATCTTTCTTTTTAATTCAAATACACTTCTTATTTTTTTACTAATATCCTTTGAATACATGTCGTTAATAACCGCTTTAAAAGGAGTCAGTTCATTCTGATTATCCTTTTGTGTATCTACACCATCATTTACCGCAATATATCGTACTCCTGCCTCTGGAAAATACTTTTCAATATAAAAGCCTACTTGTATATAATCCCTTCCTAATCGGCTCATATCCTTTGTGATGACTATAGAAATATGTCCATTTTCTATATCCCTCAAAAGCCTTTTAAAACCTGGACGATCAAAATTAGTTCCTGTATAACCATCATCCACATAGGAATCATAAATATTTAATTTATTTTCTATTGCATATTTTGTTAATATATTCTTTTGATTTTCTATAGAATTAGATAAGGTATTTTCTCCATCCTCATTACTTAGTCTACAGTAGATTCCTACCCCCTTTTTTCTTTGGTAATGATCTGATTGATTCATTTTTATTCCTCCTTCAGACACTACCCTTTTATTAAAACTTGCTCACTCATGTTAGATAAAAACTTCATCTAACTCTTCCTTTTCAACTTTACCTAACAAGTTTACTTGATTTAAATTTATGAATAAACACCTGATGTTATACCCTATAATGATTTCTATAACAAATAAAGACCTATCCCTATTGGAATAGATCTTTATCTTAATCATTTGTATATTTCTCATATATTTTACCTAAATGCTTTATAGGTGAATAATCCCTAATATTGTTCTGATATAATCCTACGTACTCTAATTTCTTCATATTCCTAAGAGAACTTATATCTACGATCTGATTACTGCTTAAATCCAAATTTCTTAAATTTGTTAATTTCTCTAAAGGAGTTATATCTACTATCTCATTGCCTATTAAATCCAATTCCTCTAGATGGGTCAAAGCAGCAATAGGCACAATATCTTTAATTTTATTTTGATACAAATCTACACATTTTAGATTTTTTAATCTTTGAATTTCTTCTATACTTTCTATTTCATTTCTTTTGGCATATAATATTTCTAATTCCCTTAATTCTTTTGCAAATTCTAAATTCTTTAGTCCTAATCCAGTCACATGAAGTTCTTTCAAATTGGTTAAAGCACCAACCCGTTCTATGTTTTTAGGAAATACTAACTTCTTTTCCTTTGTATTATACGGTAAATTATCATCAATATTTAACGCTTTAAGGTTTTTTAGGTTTTCTAATGGCTTAAAATCCTTGACCCTACACTGGCTTAAATTTAATTCTTCAAGATTGATTAAATCTTTAATAACAGAAATATCATTTATTTCAATATCATTGTGAAGATTTAACTTCTTTAGATTTGTGAGATTTCTCAATGGTTCTAAATCTTTTATATTATTCCTTGATATATCTAATTCCTCTAATGATACAAGTTTTTCTATTCCCTCTAGGTCTTTTATATAGGTCTGACTAATATTGAACTTCTTTAGATTTTTTAAATGTGATAAAAAGGTAAAATCCTTTATTTGTGTTTCTGATAAATTTAATTCTTCTAAATTGGATGCTGTTTCAATAAAAGATAAATTTATATTATCTTCCATTGTTATGAATAATCTTTTTAAACTCTTTGGCAATAGGATATTCTTTGTATTTTTATCATCAAAGGAAATATTTAATTCTTCTAAATGAGACAGATTTTTCAAAAATGATAATTCTTTTCCTTTTACATTATACAGCCAAAGAATTTTCAAATTTTTAAGTTCTCCTAACCTTGAGTACTCATACAAATCATCACAATCTATTTCTAGTTCTCTTAAATTTTTTAAGTTTTCTATTCCCTCTAATTCCATCACTTCATCTTCAAGATTTAATTGTTCTATTTTTTCTAAATCTTCAATATTAATTTTTTTATCACCTTGATCTAATTGTCTTAAAATCGTTTTTTCTAAATATGAATCTTTAATAATTTTATCTTTTTTCACATAATAACTTGCATATGAAATAATTGGAATAACTAGTAAAAAGCATATTATTTTTATAAATCTATATCTTTCTTTCCAATCGATCATCATTACCATAAATCCAAATAGAGCAATGGAATTGCTTACAATAATTTCATTTACATAATAAATATCAAGCTTTTTTAATAAATAATATATAAAAAATATACCAATCACAAAGATACTTTCTAATCTATTTACCTTATATTTTATAAATACAAAGCAAAAAAGTATAACCCCCCATGAAAAAAACCATGCACTAGAACCATTCTTTATATTCACAACTACATATAAAAGTACCATAATCTTTCCTAAAATAGATTGTATTCTTTCTGCCCATCCTATCTCTTGATTCTCTTCCATCTGACTCCTCCTACAAGCACTCACATTCTCTTCAATAAAAAACTATTTTTTCTTATTATTTTTCAAATAAGCCTTTGTAAATCTTATGTTTAAGTTATAAATGTTCCCTAAATTTTCTATAGATGATAAATCTTCTAAATCCGGATTACACTCTAAATTTAATTCTTTTAAATTTTTCATTTCCCTTAATGGTGTTAAATCTTTTATATCATTATGGGATAAGTCTAAATATTCTAATGTTTTTAGCTCACTAATAAAGCTTATATCTTTTATATTAGAATTTCCTATATCCAGTCTTTTTAAAGTTTCATGAATTAATTTTTTAGAATGATCAAATTCACTTCCTGATAAATATATTCTTTCTAATGCTTTTGTCTCACTTACCCCCTCCATATTTTCTATTTTGCTATTACATAAATCTAACGTTTTTAGATTTTTTATATCTTTTATCCCAGCTAAATTATGGATTTGGCTATCTCTGATTTCTAACTCTTCAAGGTTTTTTAGTTTGCTAAAATTATTGAAATCTTTTATTTTTATATTTTTAATTCTTAATATCTTTAATTGTTCTAATCCATCTATAGGAATAACCCCAGTATAACTATTATCAAACTCTAATTCTAATCCTAAAAGGGACTTTAATTCTTTCAAGAAATCTAAATCATTCTCTTTTATATGATCTATCTCTAAACTTCTTAATTTCTTTACTTTCATCAATGGCTTAAAATCTTTTATATTCTCTACAGATAAATCCACATCCTGAAGGTTTTTGAGATTTTCTATTCCCTCTAAATTTCTTATAGGTTCGTATATAAATACTCTCTGTATTTTATTAAAATCTCCTTGTGTCAATAATCCTACAGGTTTTGAAATTCTTTCTCTTATATATTGTCTTAACGCTATATCCTTTACTAGTTGATGTTCATTGATATAATTATCTAACCCTATGGTTAAAGAAATCATTAATATAATGGCAATAATTTTTTTCTTTTTATTTTCTAGAGGATCTTCTAATATATAGATTATGAGCATAATTCCTGACAAAATAATTCCTACTATATATTGGCTGATATATACCCCTAACCAAGAAGCAATAATCCATATCCAAATAGCTATTGCAATTATTTTTCCGCCTTTTTTATTAACCTCTTCATAATTTTTAGGAATAAAAGATATTAAGCATAATATTAAAAAATATAGATATCTAAATTTTTCACTAATTAAAACATTATCAGCTATATAAAACAAACTAGATATGATTAATATAAAAAATATCATCGTTTTATGATTTCTCCACTTACTTTTCTTTATTTGCTCCATACTTTCCCCTCACAAATAATTCTAATCTTTTAAACCATAAATTATTTTTTCTTTCAAGCTTTTTTAAAACATATATCCTACTTTAAAGCCCCCACTTCTACAAGTGGAGGTTTAAATTTTCTTTAAAGCAATATTTCTAAATTTTATAATGAAATATCCATATTCTTTTTCTTTATAAATTCAAGCTTTGTCTCTGTAATAATAATTCCTACAAATATAATTACACATCCTATAAGCATCTTCATAGTTAATACTTCTCCTAATAAAACCACCGCTAACAAACTCCCAAAAACAGATTCTAAACAAAGGATAATGGCTGCATGAGAGGATGAGGTATACTTTTGAGCTACATTTTGAACTGTATAAGCAAAAGCAGTCCCTGCTAGTGCTAAATAGATAATGGCTTTCATCACAGCTGGTCCTACATTTAATGTAAATGATTCAAAGAACATAGCTGCTACGGAAAACAAAATACCTGTTACACCAAACTGTACAATACTTAAAACAACAGGATCATAATCCTTGGCAAAATACCCAATAGATATAATATGGCAGGCAAAAAATACAGCACAGATCAGGGTTAATACATCTCCTTTATTAAAAGTACTAAATGAGAAAGATCCATCTAAAGTTAAAAAGCCTATTCCTATAATAGCTAAAAACGCACCTATAAAAGAATAACTATCTGGTCTTTTTTTATGCAGCATCCATACTAAAAAAGGAACCATCACTACATTTGTACCTGTTAAAAATGCTTGTTTAGATGCAGTAGTATAAAGAAGCCCTATGGTCTGAGTTGCCATGGCAACAAATAAAAATAGTCCAATAATCACCCCACCCTTAAAAGCTTCCTTGGTAGTTTTTTTCAGTTTTTTGTGAAACATAATAGACAAAATAATTGTGGCTAAGATAAATCGTATCCCCATCATATTCAATGGTTGTGCTTCTGATAAAACATCTTTAATCACAGCAAAAGTGGATCCCCAAACAAAAGCAACCATTAAAAGAGAAAAATCTGCTAATACTGATTTTTTTTTCATTTTTATCCCCCTCGTTTAAGTATGTTTTTTTTCAAGCGTATCTTCTTTACATTATACCAAATAAAACCAATTCTTCATATATACAGAATTTTATATCTTTGAAGGTTGTATTTCTTTTAAAAAGTTTTCAATTATTTTCTTTATTTATATAAAAATTTTCTTAATTGATGTATTTTCTTCTATAGTTTATAATAATCTTATCGTTTATAAAATTTTATTCATGCAAAATCATCCATACTTTCACAAAAGGAGACGACTATCATGAAATGTACAAAAAACATCATTCTTTTTTTACTTTTTCTTGCTTATGGAGAAGTATGTTATATCACCTCTCTACGTACAAATATATTTTCTATTGTTCAGCAGGAATACCATCTTGACTACAGTCATATTGCAACCTTAGTGCTTATATCTGGAATTGTTATGCAAATTTCAATCTATTTGACAGGGCTTATTTCAAAAAAATGGAGTTACCATAAATCCTTAATAGGAGGATTAGGGATCTGTGGAATAAGTATTTTTTGTATGTTCTTTGTTAAAAATATTTTTTTATTTGATACTCTATTTGTTCTTTTTATGTTTGGTTTTGGTGTTTGTAATCTCACATTAAATATGTATGCAGGTGCTTTAGCTGAAAACAATAGAGGAAAAGCGCTTATGAAGCTTCACCTTGGTGCTGCTCTAGGTATGAGCATAGGCCCAACTGTTATTAGTCAATTGATGCATATTGGATTTTCATGGCAAAGTATCCTGGGGGCATCCAGTTTTCCTGCCTTTATTTTGATTTTCCTTTTATTTTTTAATAAGCAGCCAAATACACAACAAAGCATTCAAGAAAATCAATCCATACAAACTACTGAGCATGAATTAAATTCTAAAAGCTTTATTGTTTGGATGTTTATTATTATATTTATATGTGCTCAAATTTGGGAGTATGGTGTAGGTACATGGTTTGTCATTTATGCAAGAGCTGCTAAAGACCTATCAGAAATACAAGCTGCAAAATATTTAACTATTTTCCTTGCAGGTTTTCCAGTAGGTAGACTTATTTATAGTAAAATTTTAGATTATGTAAGTTATTATAAGAGCATACTTATTGCTTTTATTGGAAATTTCATATTGATTTTATTAGGTATTATAACAAAAGAGTTGATATTTATTAGTTTAACAGGATTTTTCACTTCTTCTATGTTTCCAGTCATCATGTCTATGATGCAAGAAAAATTGGGGGATCATCGTTCAGACCTAATCGGATGGATCTGTATGGTTGGAGGAATCCTTCAATATATTTTCATCTGGTCAGTTGGAAAACTTGGGGATATTTGGGGAATTGAACTAGGCTTTAGCAGTTTAATTATTTATATGTTCATTGGTGCCTTAACAGTACTCTTCATTAGAAATTCTTTATCTGAAAACAAATCATCAAAATGTTCTTCATGATCGTTACCTCTTGTTGAATTTAACCCTAACAATTTCATCACTTCGGTTCCTTTGAATTTTTTCCCACCCATCTTAAGGCTTACGATCCTACCTTCTTCGTCTCTTTCTATATCTTCTATAATCCCTTCCATGACAGGCCCTTTCACAGAAGATGGTTTAAGGGTCTTAATATTTAATCTTTTTTCTATTTCCTCTAAGGACAACTCCATAGAATTTTTATAATATGGAGAATTTCTACAATACTCACATAGTACCTTTCTTAGATACAAGGTTTTATTCCCTTCTATATTTTCTGAATTCTCTGTAGCGCCTCCACAAGTAGCATGAAATTTTGCATTGATGGGTTTATTATTCATAGTAATAATTTTTCCTTCTGTCTCCTTAACAACACAATCTATTTTTTGCCAATGCTTTTCAAAATCCAGTCCCCATTTTTCCTTTAATTGTTCTATGGTAATCCTTTCTATACAATGTCCATCTGTACATAAATCCGCATCTTCATGTTTTGAACAGCCCCTTCCTCCAAGAGCCTTTGTATTTCTTACAATAAAAGTTCTTGCAATAATTGACTGTGCTTTTAGTGCTTCTATTTCAAAAGCTATAGGTATTTGAGAAGCAACCATTTTTTTCACTAATTCCTCTATTGATTCTAAAACAATTTTGTTTAAAATATGGTCATATATTTTAACATAAATTGGTAAATTCTGATCATTCAACTTTTTACCCTCCTTTAATAAGAACAAAACTTTCATTTTGTAACAAAGTTTTATTCTTCCTTAGAGAACTAGTATTTTCATAGGGTATTTCAAATTTGTTATTGATAAGGTGACTTTGGAAATCCTCGTCTATATTTTCCTCTTGTCTGTAGTCCCCCTACTCCCTGAATGCCTGTAATTGTATTGTGTAGAACCTCTTCCATAGGTACAAATCTATCTACACTCGTATAAGCAATTTTCTCACATATAAACACAGGGTCTAAACAATGAATTAGTATGAAGTGTAGAAAATAGAAAAAAGATGCTAATAGATTCCTTCTCCATTAACATCTCCATTTTTAAAAACATACCTTTATTTTTTTCATAATCTCCTCTAAGCTTTCACTATAACCACTTTCTAAATATTCTTTCATTATTTTAACTCTTAAATCCCCTGCTTCTTCTATATCAAAAACCGTATACACAAACCAGGATACAAGTCCAGTGTCTATAAAGTCTTCTGTAATCAGTCCTCTCATAAAAAAAGCTGATTCCATTGTAAACATCTGATCAATCAATGTTTGTCTTTGATCTTTAGTCATTTGTTTATCTACTTCAAAATTTCTGCAATAATCTATTTTATAATTCACTACATTTTCCGGTAACATAATTTTATATTTATTTTTAAAAACTTTCATAATCTCTATATTTTGGTGCAATACATTTTTATAACTCTCTTCATATTCTTTTTCTGTTAGGTGTCCAAACATTCTACAAACAAGAGGTCTCACCTCATAAATTGTACACCTTCCTTCTTCATCTAAGAACGGACAATGCTCTTTTTTTACCATCTCCAAAAAATAATACTGTATAATCTGAGGAAATATTTTTTCATATAATTGTCTATTTTCTCTTAAATAATGGAATATATTTAAAAACTCAATAAAATGAGTATGTACAGATTCCATACAACACTTGGTACATCCAAAGCACCGTCCCGTTGGAAGAGTATCATATATTTTAGACAATCTATCAAAATACACATTGTTTTGGGCTATTTTTATAGCTTGATTGATATTCTTTAAATACAATTTTTTCATAAGACACTCCTTTGTATCATTGTAACTATAATAGTATTATACCACTTTTTTTGTAAAATCAACCAAAAAAAGAGGATACCAAAGGTATCCTCTTACAAATAAACTTTATTTATTTTCTTTCAACAACTAAAGCTGTTCCCATTCCTCCACCAATGCAAAGAGTCGCAAGACCTTTCTTAGCATCTCTTTTTTCCATTTCATGAAGTAATGTAACTAAGATTCTTCCACCACTTGCTCCGATTGGATGACCAATAGCAATAGCTCCACCATTTACATTTACTTTTTCCATATCAAAGTTAAGTTCTCTTGCTACTGCAATAGATTGTGCTGCAAAAGCTTCGTTTGCTTCAATTAAATCCATATCTGCTACTGTAAGTCCAGCTTTTTCTAAAGCTTTCTTAGAAGAAGGAATAGGACCTACTCCCATGATTGAAGGATCAACTCCTGCAGTTGCATTTGATACAATTGTAGCTAAAGGCTTAATTCCTAGTTCATCTGCTTTTTCTTTTGACATGATTACAAATGCTGCTGCACCATCATTGATACCAGATGCATTTCCAGCTGTTACAGTACCATCTTTTTTGAATGCTGGTCTTAATTTACCAATACCTTCTACTGTTACACCTTCTCTGATGAATTCATCTTGATCAAATACAATTGTTCCTTTTTTAGTTTTGATTTCTACTGGTACGATTTCATCTTTAAATCTTCCTTCTTTTCTTGCTTTTTCTGCTCTATTTTGACTTTGTGCTGCAAAAGCATCTTGTTCTTCTCTAGTGATTCCCCATTTTTCTGCAACATTCTCAGCAGTAATACCCATATGGTAATTATTAAATGCATCCCATAGTCCATCTTTGATCATTGTATCAACGATTTTTCCATCGCCCATTCTGTGTCCCCATCTTGCTTTTTCTACAGCATATGGAGCTGAACTCATTACTTCTGTACCACCAGCAACTACAATGTCATTATCTCCTGCCATGATTGTTTGTGCTGCTAAAGATACTGATCTTAATCCTGAACCACAAATAATATTAATAGTTGCTGCTGGAACTTCTACAGGAATACCTGCATTTACTGCAGACTGTCTTGCTACCCCTTGACCTTGTGCTGCTTGTAATACACAACCAAATAATACTTCTTCTACTTGCTCTGGTTTAACATTTGCTCTGTTTAATGCTTCTTTAATTACAATAGATCCTAATTCTGCTGGTTTAAAACCTTTTAAAGATCCCCCATAACTTCCTACAGCTGTTCTTACAGCACTTGCTATTACTACTTCTCTCATGGATATTTCCTCCCTTTATTTATATAAAATTATTATTACATGTTCACATCATCATGATACATGCAATATTTATGCCAATATTATTTTTTTGTGCTATTTCGCCATTTTTTAAGGTTTATCTTATTATTTTGTCATCATTCCTCTTTTATTTTTCTACAAAATCTACTCTATATGTGTTTTTTTCCATACACTTTGTTCGGTTTTGTATACATTTCGTGATTTTTTCTACTTTTTTGTAAGTCCTATATTATTGGTTCTAGCGTTCATAGTGTATGTGGCATAATCATTCTATCATATCTGAAATGTATATTCTATTAACACTTCCTTATTCTTGAATACTTTAATCTTTTGTACTAATTTATTTAAATCAAGAGTGTCTATAGTATCCATTATAAATATTCCATCAATGATATTTTCTATAGCCATTTTCCTATTTGTGAATTTTTTAACTATATTTTCCATATATTCTTCATTGATCTTTATTTCTCCTTCTATTTTTTTTATTTTTTTTAAATATATTTTTTGATCAATCATTTCATCTATTAATAGATCTACCACACGATCTTTCTTTCGTTCCAATTCATTTATCTTCTTATTAATCTTTCCAATATGAACGCCTTCATCTTTTATTTTTATTTCACTTTGTATTTCTTTTAACAATTTATTTTTACATATATTTTCATGAATGACTTTTTTTAATTGTCTACATACAATCTTCTTTAGCACCTCTTCTTTGATATATGCACCTTGGCAATATTTCTTTCCCATTTTATTTAATTTTCCGCAAATATATGTTTCTTTATCTTTTTTATAATGCATGCTACTACCACATTCCCCACAGACTAAAATTCCAGAAAAAAGATGGGACGTTTTAAAAACCTTTTTCCTTTTTTCCTTCAATCGCCTCTGGACTTCTTCAAAAGTTACTAGATCTATAATAGGCTTATGGGTATTCCTTACAATAATCATTTCTTGACTTTTTTTATTCTGAATCATATCTCCTACGTAAAACCTATTTGAAAGTATTTTTCGAATAGTACTTTGATGCCAAATAGATGCACTATTTTTTTTCCCTGCTGCTTGACTTGGTGTTGGATAACCTTGATTATTCAACTCCTTTGCTATTTTATATAATCCCTTGCCTTCTAAATACATGGAAAATATTTTTCGAATGACAAATTCAGTAATATCCTCAGCAGGAACCATATTGTATTTATCAATTTTTTTATATCCATAAGGAGCATTGCTACCATTATAATACCCTTTTTTTGCTCTACATAGTTTCCCAAATTTAATACGTTCACTCATTTTTTCAGATTCTTTTTGTGCAATAGATAAGAGTAAAGTAAACATAAATTCATCATATTCTTCTGAATCAAATCCATCCTCTATGGTCATAAATCTTATGTTTTTAGATTTTAAATCCCGAATAAGGATTAATCCTTCTAATGTATTTCTAGCAAATCGTGAAATGCTCTTTGTAAGAACCATATCAAAATCATTCTTTTTACTATCCTCCATCAATGCTTGTAATCCATCTCTATTCTTTATACTTCTTCCACTTTCAATATCCTGATAGATTTTATAAAGCTTCCAATTTCTATCCTCAATGTATTTTTCAAAATAATTTTTCTGATGTGCAATACTTGTCTTTTGTGTCTCCATATCTGTAGAAACCCTTACATATACAGCACATCTCAAAATAAACCCTCCTATTTATTTTTAATCTTCAATATAATCAATTCCTTTAAAACTTCTTTTAAGCTTTTTTCTCCTGAAAACTGATGGGTTACTTTCATTTTATTTGTCATTCCCCACCCTCCTTTCTACATTCACTACTCCATTAGTACCCTATGGGGTGAACTTGCAAAATTTGCTCCAGCATTTAATAGTCCTTCATAGTAAGATTGACAACCTCCCGCAAAAATTACAAGATCATCCATACTGGACTCATACTTTCTTGCCTCTTTTACAGCTTCTATAAAATACATAGAATTTCTATAATTTTCAATATTTGCGTAGTCTTCCTTTTCTTTTAAAATCCCATCATGCCCTGTAATCACTAAAATATCTGGAGCATGCTCTCTTAACAAGTCAAGTACAACCTTTGGTTGCTCTGACTCTGCTATTTGTTTTCCTACAACATTTATTTCTAACTGTTTGTAAGTCTTTAGACATATATCCAAATATTCTGCATCTCCATCTATGTGCAATACCCTACCTGATTTTCCAAAGGGCATTGCCGTATTTAATGAATCAGACAGATTCTTTATGTCATCCACATCTTTTTCATTTTTTTTCTTTCTTTCCCCCATGATTTTGTCTATCATCTTTGTAATTTTTTCATTAAAAGATCTATTATAATCATCTATTCTACTTAGGGGCAGTCGGTATAAATCTGTTTCAGGAGCATCTGCTATAATTCTAAAGTTTATTCCTTTTAGTATAACTATTTTCTTCCTACCATAAGTCCTTATCCTATCAATGACTCTGAATACTATATCAAACCCATAGGATCGTCTCACTACCAAGTCGCCTATCCTTAAATTCCTCATGTAATCTGTCCTCCCAAATAGAATCTCCTGTAATATATAATATGTATTCTCTACAAGGGTGGTGCATACTCACTTTTAAATAGAATATTTCTATTTTTTTCAAAATAATTGGTGAAGCACATCCTTCACCAATTATTCCATCATTTTTTTATAAAACAATTTTTCTTTTTTAAAAATTCTTCAAATTGATTTCTTGGTACAGGTGGACTAAATAAATAACCCTGCCCCATATCACATTTTGTATCTCTTAAAAAGCATAATTGTTCTTCTGTCTCTATCCCTTCTGCAACTACCTCAAATTTCAAAGTCTTAGCCATTCCAATAATTGTAGTAACAATAGCTGTATTATTCATCTCTATATGAATATCATTTACAAAGCTTTTATCTATTTTCAATTTACTAATAGGTAGTCTACTTAATTGACTTAAAGACGAATAACCTGTACCAAAATCATCAATAGATAATTTTATCCCTAATTGGTTTAGTTTCTCAAAAATACTAACAATATTATGAATATTCTCTGCCGAAATACTCTCTGTTATCTCTAATTCTAAATATTTAGCTTCTAGCCCAGTCTCTAAAAGTATATTCTTAACTCTATCTGAAAAATCTTTTTGCTCTAATTGTCGAATAGATATATTGACAGATACATATATAGGGATATTTCCACTATCTTGCCACTTTTTATTCTGTCTGCAAGCATTTTTTAGCACCCATTCTCCAATAGAGAAAATGAGCCCATTACTTTCTGCTATAGGAATAAACTTGTCTGGTGGAACAAATCCCAATTCTTTTGTTTTCCATCTTAAGAGGGTCTCTGCTCCAATCATTTTTCCTGTATGCATATCTATAATAGGCTGATAATAAAGTAACAATTCATTTCTTTTTAATGCTTCTTTTAGAAGATTTTCTAATATGAATTGTTCTTTTGCTTGTTCATTTAAAATAGGAGAAAATCTTTCGATTTTATTCCCTTTACTTTCTTTTGCTTTATACATTGCAAGATCTGCATGAATCATCAACGTATCTGTATCCATCCCATCATCAGGATATACTGCAATACCAACACTAATATCTACATATACTTTATGATCCTTCACCAAAAATGGTTTTTCAAAAAAGTAAATCATTCTTTCTGCTATCTTTGTTGCATTTTCTGTATTGTCCATCTGCGTCAACAATATAGTGAACTCATCCCCTCCAATTCGAGCCACAATATCACATTCTCGAACACATGATTTTATTCTTTTAGCTGCCTTTTGAAGCAATAGATCTCCAATTGCATGTCCTAAATGGTCATTAATGTTTTTAAACCCATCTAAATCTATAAAAAGTACTGCTACTTTTTCTTTTTTACTACAGGCATTGATTACTATATAATTAAGTTTTCCAATGAAAAATGCTCTATTATATAAACCCGTTAAAAAATCTCGAAAAGCTAAATAATTAATTTTCTGTTCTTTTATTTTATGATCTGTAATATCTCTAACAATTACAGCAAAATAACTTTGTTTTTCTTTACTCTCTATTATAAATAGGTTAATATTTTGTGGATAGATTTCTCCATCTTTTCGCCTACTCAAAATTTCACCTTTCCACATTCCCTTTTTTACTAAATGGTTTTTTATTTTTTTATTCATCTCATCATTTGTCCCATTCAATGCCCAATAATTCTTCCCTAGAATTTCTTTCTCTCCATACTCGGTAATCTCTGTAAATGCCTGATTGATCCATACAATATTTCCTTCTCTATCTGCAATTAATACACCTTCTGTATTATTTTCTAAAACTTTAACAAATAATTTTAGTTTTCTTTCAAATCTCTTTTTTTCTGTTATATCTTTATAAATAGCATATATACCTACCTGCCGATCATCACTCACAATAGGATAACCAAAAATTTCTATATCTAAAATTTTTCCATCTTTTCGTTTTCGTTTACTTTCTATCCTAAAAAAACCACCATTTTCTGTTGTATTAGCCATACTGTGAGCCTCATCATATAGTGATTTTGGACAAATAACCCGTTGGATATTAGTCCCTTTTACCTCTTCAATTTTATATTGAAATAATGTCTCAAACCCCTCATTTACCTTCAAAACATTTGAATGATTATCCAGTATTGCAATGGCTTCTGGAGATTTTTCAAACAATTTTTCAAAGTATGAATTTCTTAATTTTAATTCATCTTCACACTTTTTCAGAAAAATAATTTGGTTATCATCTTTCACATCTTTACCTCCTAATAAAACATCATCTTCCTATTATCAGTATATGAAAGTGATAACTTATAGGTAAAAAAATAACCCTCATTAGGGTTATTTTGATTGCATGTAAACAACTAATTTTTTAAATATTGATTGTTCTCCTTCTATGATTAAATACGCAGATGGAATCACATACAGTGTAAGGACTGATGAAACCATCATACCGAAAATAATAGAATAAGCCATTGGCGCCCACAATAGTCCTCCTGAAAGTCCTAAAGGAATCAGTGAAATAACAGTAGTAATCATACCAATCATAATAGGTCTAATTCTTGTAGCACAAGCTTCTATAACAGCATCTCGTAAAGAATCATGTTCATTTTTCAGTAGCTTTATATAATCAAGAAGAACAATCCCATTATTTACAACAACCCCCATGAGACTGATGGCTCCAAGGAGTGCCATAAATCCTATTGGATATCCTGTAATCTTTAACCCCCATATTATACCTATGAAGGATAGGGGAATGGTTCCCATAATGATAAAAGGTTCACGAAGATCTCCAAACTGCATAACCAATATTAAATAAATAATGGCTACTGCAATAATAGAAGGAACTTTCATAGATGTGAAAGCATCATTTCTTTCTTCACTTGCTCCTCCAAATTCCATGGTATATCCCTTTGGCAATTCATATTTCTTTAATACCTCTTCTACTTTTTTCTGAACAGCTTCTGTATTGTATCCTTCCTTAACAAACAAACCTATAGTAATCGTTCTTTTCGTATTACGTCTTACAATTTTATTTAAAGCAAATTCATTTTCTATCGTAGCAATTTGTTTGATAGGAACATTCTTCTCTGTAATAGTAGAGGTAAAGAAAATATCCTCTAGTATTTCTTTATTATGTTTGTTTTTATCAGGGATCTTCATAACAACAGGAAGATCATCATCATCAATATGCTCTTGCTTTAATTTAGTTACTTCATAGCCATTGATGGCCATTCTCACTGTAGCTGCAATATCATAATTGCTAAGACCTACAAGATTTGCTTTTTCCTCATTGACATTAACGTTTAGTTTATAAGAATCAAGTCCAAAGGTATCCTGAACATTTTTTCCTCCAGGGACTTCCTCTACTATATTTTTTACATCAACAGCTGCTTTTTTAAGAAGATCTATATCTTCTCCTGATATTCTTACCTCAATAGGAAAATCAACAGGCATAGCATTTTCAAGCTTTCTTACATTAATTCTTGCTCCAGGTACTTTACTATCTAGAAGGTTTTGTATATGCTCAATATCTTTTTGTTTTCCATTGACAATAAATTGAGCTTTATTACTTGCTACCGTATTGGGTACAAAGGTTACATAATATTTTAGTGGTCCATCACCCACCTTTGCCATAAAAGAATCTACTGACTGCTCTTTTGAAAGGATATTTCCTATTTTTTCTACAATTTCTCCTGTTCTTTCTGCTGTACTTCCCTGTTTTACGGCTACATCAATAATATATTGATCCCTTTCTACAGGGGGGAATAATTGAACACCAAGACTAGGAATAATGGCAAGACTCACAACAAATACAGCTAGAGCAACACCAATAATTATCTTTGGCCTTTTCAGTCCTCGCCCTAGGCTCGCCTTATATTTTTCTAAAACTTTTTTTGAAACTTTATCAATATCTATATATTTTTCTAATTTTCTAAAGAATATATTTTTCTTTTTCCCTTCCCCTTTTACCTGCAAAAAAGTATATCCTAGTGCAGGTACCATAGTAAGGGATGTAAGATAGGAACTAAAAAGTGCAACTGAAACCAATATAGGTAAACTTTTTACGAATTTTCCAGCTACCCCCTGCATCATAGCAAGTGGTAAAAACGAAGCAATACTTGTAAGTGTTGATGTAAGAATAGCAATTTTTACTTCATTGGCACCTCTTATACAAGCAGTTTCTCTATCAAATCCTCTTTCCAAATAAAGATACATACTATCATTGGCAACAATACCATTGGCAACTAGTAAACTTAAAGAAATAATCAAGGAAGCAATAGATACTTGATGGAGCTGCATACCATTGAGCTTCATATATACGAAAACACTCATTATAATTAAAGGAATAGAACTAGATACCACTAAGGCACTTCTTGATCCCATGGCTATGAGTACTACTAAAACCACAAGAATAATAGCGGATATTAAATTACTTTCAAACAGTTTTATAGCACCATTTACATAATCTGCTTGATCTGTAAATATGGTAAGATCCATGCCTTCATAGAGTTCCCCTTTAAAGTCCTCTACAATAACATTTAACCTTTTTCCTATCTTAACCATGTTCTTTCCTTCTGCATATTTCACACCTATTACAAGGGCTTTTTCATTGTTAAAAGTGTCAAACACTTCTTTTTTCTCTTCTGTTTTTACAACTTGTGCAACATCCTTCAAATAAATAGGATTGCCACTTTTAGATACACCAATCACTGTATTTTTTAATTGAGCCATATTTTTGTATTCTCCAGAAGTCTGAACAGGAACCTTTATATGCCCCATTTCTAAGTTTCCGCCTGGAATATTTACATTGTGAGCTTTAATAAGTTTTACAATGGTATTTGGCGCAATCTTATATTGCTCAAGCTTTACCATATCTAAGTTTATATGGATCTGTTCATCAATTTCACCATCAATATCCACAGCTTTAACATCTGGATCTTCTTCTAATTGATCCTTTAAATTTTCTGCAACCTCTTTTAGATTTTCATAGGTATATTCCTTTCCCGTAAGAGCAAGAAGGAGTCCATAAGTTTCTGTAAAATCTGTTTGAATCTCTGGTTCCCAAGCTTCCTGAGGCAAATCTTTTTTCACCTCATCCACATCATCCTTTAAATCATCCCAAACCTTATCGATTTTATCATCACTTAAATCTACAAGCGTTACTTTTATAACTCCTACACTATCCAGTGCAAAGCTTTCAAGCTTTTTAATCTCTGATATTTCATTAATTTTTGTTTCTAATGGTTTTATGATTAGCTTTTCAACATCCTCAGGACTTGCTCCTGGATAAATGCACTTCACCATTCCTTTAGGGGCAACAACATTTGGATTTTCCTGTCTTTCCATATCTCCATAAATAAGAACTCCCGAAATGAAAACAAAGAAACAAATCAACATGACGATACTTCTATGATTTACGCTCCATTTTACCATTAGTTCCTCGCCTCCACGTTGATTTTATCATTATCCTTTAATTTGAATTGTCCTTCTACAACAATTTTTTCTCCGATCTTCAACCCTTCTTTTACTTCTACTTGATCTCCAACAATTTCACCTGCCGTTATTTTTCTTTTATGAACAGCTCCTTCTTTTTCTGAATAAACAAATACAATAACCCCTTCAGGCATATTTAAAATAGCATCCACTGGAATTAATACAGATTTTTTCTCTGATAATGGAATACTTACCTTTCCTACCATTCCAGGTTTTAATTCATGCTCTTTATTTTCAATCTTTACCTTTACAGGAAAAGTTCTTGTTTCTGTATCTGCTAGTGCACTTACTTCACTTACAATTCCTTCAAATTCTTTTTCAATTCCATATACATACACCTTCGCCTTTTGTCCCTTTTGAATCTTATTGATGCTACTATCTGCAACACCTACTTCTATTTCCACTTGATCTAATTGTCCTAAAACAATCACGGGATATCCTTGAGCTGCCGTTTCTCCAACTTCAGCTATTTTTTTAAGAACAATTCCATCAATAGGACTTACAAGTTTTGTATCATTTAAATTTGACTGAGCAGAATCCTTTGCAGCTACTGCCTGATCAAGCTCTACTTTAGTATATTCCTTTGCATCTAAGGCTTCTTGATATTTGTTGGTAGCTTCTATATACTTTGCTTCAATTTCATCCATCTTAGCTGTAGGAACAGCTCCTTCTGCATAAAGATTTTTCATTCTTTCATAATTTTTTGTTGCCAAATCTAAATACGCTTTTGCTTGATTGGTCTTTGATGGGATTTGACTGTCCATCTTTAATTTTGAAGATTCCCATTTGGCCTCTGCTGCTTGCATCTGCAATTGATAATCATAGCTATCGAGCTGCATAATTAGTTGATCTTTCTCGACAAAATCTCCTTCGTTTACAAAAATATTTTCAATAATCCCTCCTGGAATTTTATAAGCAAGCTTAACAGTTTTTGTTGGCTTTATATTTCCACTTAAAGCGATTTCATCAGAATAAGTTGCTTCCTTTATTTCCTTTACAACTACTGGCTTTAATACTTGCGCCATTGCTGTTTGATCTTCTTTTAAACTGCACCCTGTTAAAACAAGTTGCATACATAAAATACATACAAATAAAACAGTTATTTTTCGTCTCATGATCGTTCCCCCTTGTCATTTAAAACATCACTATTATTTTTCATCTACTACCAATCCATATAAAATAATATCTACCATATTATGAAGTGCTTCTTTCAATGTAAAATCATTTTTCATTAAAAAACTTCTATCTGCCAGTGCCATAATAGATTCAATAATCATTTTTCTAAAAACAATGGTATTTACCCTTCTTAATTTTCCACTCTCTATTCCTTCTTCGATTAATTCAAATTCTGGTGACCATTCAGCAAACCATTGTTCTACCTTCTGCCACTGTTTTGGATAATACTGCTTCATTTCATAAAATCTACTGATATACATAAGTCTTGGAGAGTTTGGAAGAATCATTGCAATTTCTTTTAATTTCTCTATCGTACTTAAAGTGGAATCATTGATAATCTCTTCTTCTTTTTCTCTCATGGTAGAAAAAAAATGCTCAACAATCCCATCTATTAAACTTTCCTTTGAACTAAAATTTTCATAAAGTGTTCTTTTACTTACTCCTAGTCTTTTAGCTAAGTCATTCATAGTAAATTTAATGCCCTTTTCTCCTGTTTCTTCAATAGCTCCTTGGATGATTCGCATACGCATACACATCACTTCTTTCTTTGTGTAATATGAAAACTATTTTAGTTTTTTTAGTACCAATATGATTTTAGCACTTTGTTCCTCAACTGTCAAACAAGATCTTTCTTTTCCTATTTGCTTTTTAAAGCATGTACGCCAAATATCCTATAAAGAATATTTGGCGTCTACACTGATTCATATGCTCTTAATAAAATTTCACTCCATATAAATTTTTTAATACACTTAATATATTCTTTTCATGTTCATAGAGGACTGTATTAAATTTCCACAAGTCCTTATATAAATAAATCTCTCCAAATAAAAAAGTCTCACAGCTTGCCACATCTATTTCCTCATGAATTTGAAACATTTCCATTTTTGTTATTTGCTCAAATGCTGTAAAGATCAAATTCAACGTCTGAGCATCATCTATATTTTCACCTTTATATACAGAACAACCAAAAACTATTTTTTTTATATCTTGAGGAAGCTTATTTAAATCAATTATAAAGGTCTTTTTATTTTCCTCGTCTCCATAATCTTCATCATAGTTAATACTTTTATCCATAACAGGGTTATTATAAAATATAATCTGTTCCTTATTTACACAATTTTTTTCATCCATCACAAAAGCAAAAATATCTATATCCAACAAAGGCTCCATAGGATTTACAAATTTTACCCCCATCCTCAACTGATTGAGTCCTTCATTCAATTTTCCTATCACAATTTTTTCACCTTTAACCAATGATTTTGCCAATATTATCTCCGCCTTCAAAATCAAATTCTAACTTTAAAAATAAAATATAATTTTCTTCTACAGCGTGATCCATCAACCCATAAATGGACAAATTCTTATACTTATTTAGTGTAATAGATTTCGTATCTATATGAATAAAAGTGTTCAAAATTTTTTCATTGTTCATAAAGCATATATGATTTTTCATTTTTCGTGTCAATATACTCATCAAAAACATTTTTACTTCTTCAGAAGGTTTCTCATTAAATTTTATAAAGTTTTTTATATATTTTCTAAGAAAGTCTCTTCTTAATAAAATTTGTTCTAATTTTTTAGTTTCATACTGGGAAATTTCTATATACATTTCTTTTTTTATTTCATCCAATTGTTTTTTTAGATCATCATCACTTTCCTCTAAGCTATTTTGAAAATTACCAGCAATTAAATATTTCTTTAATAAATCACTATTTTGATAAGCATAATAAAAATAAGTTCCTAAATCCGTACAAACTTTACTTATATTTCTAAAAATTTTTTGCGCAGATTTTGATAAAGGCTCAATACTAAAATATCCATGAAAAAGAGATTCAAATTCATCAGAAACATAATATATATTAAATAAGATATCATCTTCTAAATTTTTAGAACGAACCTGCATAATAGCGATTTTATCCACTTCTTTGAAGATATTGTTGTAGTAGAATATATGACTTTTTAATTTAAAATCAGGATTTTTTAATTTCACAATAAGACTTTCTATATGAAAATACTGATTCATAAGCTTTAAGCATTCATTTTTATCCATCAGATCACCTATACTACTAATTCTTAAAGCCTAATAGCTTTTGTTTTTGTGTATTTTCAAGTTCTATTAATTCTTTTTCTATTGTATTTCTCTTTTCTCTACCCTCTTCATAAATCTTCATAGATCCTTCAATGGTTTCAATCAACTTTTGATGAGTTTCCTTCAGTGTATCCATACTAATAATTCCTCTTTCACTTTCTTTTGCAATTTCTAAAGTATTCATTTTAAGAAGCTCTGCATTTTGTTTTAACATATTTTCCGTTGTATCTGAAACCCTTTTTTGAAGCTCTAGAGCCGTTTTTTGTTTTGTTAAAGAAATGGATAAGGCAATTTGATTCTTCCAAATAGGAATAGTTGTTAATATACTCGATTGAATTTTATTGGCTAATATTTTATCGTTATTTTGCATCAATCTTATTTGTGGAAGGGTCTGAATAGAAATTTCTCTACTCAATTTCAAATCATGAATTCTTTTTTCCATCTCATTTAATAATTGAGCAAAATCATTATATTTTTGAACATCTAACATATCTCTTGTTTCTTCAGCTCTATTTTTAAGCTGTACAAAAATAGTTTCTCTAAGCTCTTTATATTTTACTTCTCCTGCTGCAATATACATCTCTAGAAGATGAAGATATTCTAAATTTTTGTTGTACAATAAATCTAGCACATTTACATCTCTGATCAGCTCTTTTCTAGCTGTATCTAATGAAACAACTATTCGATCTACAGTCTGCGTAACATTTTCTAATTGCGTTTTTGTATTAGCAACACTTTTTTTAAGCCTACCAAAGAAAGGGATTTTGCTGGTAATAGATTTCTTTTCCTGCAATTTTTCCATATCTACTTCTTGAATAGTTGATAATAATAAGGTTAAGTCCTTTCCAACAAAACCTGTATCCTTCGTTCTTACCCCTTCTAATATGCCATCTGCAAATTTTGCAATATTTCCTTGGATTTCAGCTCCAAAGGAAGGTATACTATTAGAATTTCCTACATTAATTTCTTCTTTTATCTTGTCCACTCTCTGTAAATCCTCTTGATTAAACTTGGATAAATCTACCGTAATTACCGGTTCACTAGATGCTGATTCTACCAAAGCCGTATCTTTTTCTATTTCTTGTTCACTTTTTTGAAGGGTTACTTTATTTTCTTCTCCCTCTACTTCATTTAACAAATCTTGAAAACTCATCTTCCTCCACTTCCTTTCGTAAACTTTAAAAATCTGATTGAATAAGGTCTTGTATGGTTTTTAAATCTACCTTCAAATCTAATTCCTGCTGTTCTTTTATATTTTTAATCGTTGCATACAATTTTTCATTGATGGTTCTTAATGTTTCTAATAATTCTTCTTTCTGGGTTTTCAACGCACTCTCTTCATGAAAATTATTTAATATGTCTTTGATCATGTGAATATATTTTAATAATAATAATTCTTTTACGGATATAATTTGCTCTATATTGCCCTTATAAAATTCTATAATAAAAGAATAATATGCAACAAAAGAAAGTAACCTAACAAAAACCTTATGATCTTTCATCTGACAAAGTCTTTTTTCTATTTCTTTCAACGATTCTTGTCCTTCCTCTAAAACAGTTCTCATCTCACAATCTTTTTGGGTATTCTCTTTTATAGTCATAGTATTTTCTATATGGCTTTTTCTTTTAAAGAAATTAAATATTTTGATCACATCCTCATTTATTAGGATCTAATTGAAAGAATTTTCTATTTCATTATATCAAACACCTAAGTTATAACAAAGGACTAACATTATTTTTTTCTTTTTATTGAATCCTAATAAAAGCTATTATAAAATAATTATAATAAAAAAATTTAGGAGTGACCTATGTGACCCTTCAAAAAGAAATAGAAAGAAATTTAAGAAATCAAGGATATAAGCTTACAAATCAGCGTAAAGCACTCTTACAAGTCTTATTCCATCATAAAAAACATTTCTTATCTGCTGAAGAAATTTATCTAAAAACTAGAGAAAAATATGCCAAAACCAATTTTTCTACGATTTATAGAAATTTAGAAATTTTAGAAAATCTAGGAATAATCCATAAAACCAATATACACGCTACCACTGCTCATTATGAACTTATTTCTCGTGCTTCCCATCATCACCATATCATATGTAAAGGATGTGGAAAAACAGAACCTATTGATTTTTGTCCATTAGAAGAAATACTTTCTAAGTTTGATCATAAAAACTTTACTTTAACAGATCACAAATTTGAATTATATGGTTATTGTTCAAAATGTCAGAAAAAAAATTCCTCTAAAGAATAGCTATTTCCTTACGAGGATTTTTTTGATGGTTCTTATATTCTTTATTTAATTATTAGAATTTTACAACTTTTTCATAAGGTATTGTAATAATTTCCATTGAATGTTATCATCTTAGCAAGTAGTTTAAGTGTGAATTTTTTATCAAGTGAATATTTTCGGATGAAGATAATGGGAGAGAGATCAATTTGATCCACCGAAGAAGTAACTCTTTCAGGTAAATGGGACCATTATTGGACGAGCCTCTGGAGAGACTCTATATGAGCACCGAAGGAGCAAGCCTATTTTTTATAGGTGAAACTCTCAGGTAAAAGGGACAGAGTAACATGTTTTCTAGAGGCCAAATCATTTTTTCATTTGATTTGGCTTTTTTATAATCTATTTTCCTTTAGGTTATAAAAAAAGCCTTCCCTTTGACTTTTAAATTTTAAAATCACTTACAAGGAGGAAGGAAATTATGGAAAAATTAACTGCATTATTAAATCAAATCGATTCTTTTGTATGGGGCCCACCTTTATTGATCTTACTAGTTGGTACAGGAATCTATCTAACCATCAGACTAGGTCTACTTCAAGTATTAAAATTACCTTTAGCATTAAAATATTTATTTTCAAAAGATACAGATTCTTCTGCTGAAGGAGACGTATCCAGTTTCGCTGCCCTTTGTACAGCATTAGCAGCAACTATTGGTACTGGTAATATTGTTGGGGTTGCAACTGCACTCAAAGCAGGAGGACCGGGTGCACTATTTTGGATGTGGATCGCAGCATTCTTTGGTATGGCAACCAAATATGGTGAAGGACTTTTAGCTGTAAAATATAGAGTCGTGGATGACAATGGTCAAATGTCAGGAGGCCCTATGTACTATATTGAAAAGGGATTAGGGAATAAATTTCTTGCAAAAATGTTTGCTATCTTCGGTATTGGTGTAGCATTCTTTGGAATTGGTACTTTCGCACAAGTAAATGCCATTGCAAACGCTGCAAAACTAACCCTAGGACTACCAATTATCGTTACCGCTATTATTCTTACTATACTTGTAACCCTTGTAACCTTAGGTGGTATCAAAAGTATTTCTAGAGTTGCTGAACTCTTAGTTCCTTTTATGGCAGTATTTTATATTATCGGTTCAATTATTGTTCTTTTAATGAATATTGATTTAGTACCAAGTACCATTGCTTTAATCATAAAAAGCGCCTTTTCCCCTACAGCTGCTGGAGGAGGATTTTTAGGGGCAACAGTTATGATGGCTATTCGAAATGGTATTGCTAGAGGAGTTTTTTCTAATGAATCAGGACTTGGTAGTGCACCTATTGCCGCTGCTGCTGCAAAAACAAAATCATGTGTTCGCCAAGGTCTTATTTCTATGACAGGTACATTCTTCGATACCATTGTAGTATGTACCATGACAGGACTTGTATTGATCTTAACTGGCGCATGGCAAGGAGACTTAGAGGGAGCAGCCATGACCAATTCAGCATTTAGTCAGGCTCTACCAGGAATAGGACAATTGATCGTTACCATTGGTCTTATGTTCTTTGCTTTTACAACTATACTAGGATGGAACTATTATGGTGAAAGATGTACTGAATACCTTTTAGGTGTTAAATGGATTAAACCTTTTAAATATACTTATATATTCTTAATTGCAATAGGCGCTTTCTTAAAATTAGATACCATTTGGATTTTAGCAGATATCGTAAATGGATTAATGGCCATTCCAAACCTTATTGGTTTAATTGGATTAAGTGGTGTCATTGTGGCAGAAACAAAATTGTATTTCAAACAATTAGAAAATGAAAAACAATTGAATAAAAGAGTTGCTTAAAAATAGAAAAATAGTGCCCGTCAGTTTAGTTGTTTGGTTCATTCAATAACCGAATAACTGAACTGGCGGGCACCTTTGTTCTCTCTCCTTGACAAAAATAATAATTATATTAGAATAATGTAGACTGTCAACTTTTATCCTTGGTTAAAATAAAATAGATTAGGGTATATAGGAAAAGTAACAAAAATTTTAAAGGAGATGCTTATGTTTAAAAATAATATTACACTAAAGGACCAAGCTTTATTTGAAAAATATATCTGTAGTTATCCTTATAAGACTTCCGGACTAACCTTTACAAGCCTTTTTATGTGGAGACATCTTAATGAATTTAAATATGAAATCATCCATGATTTTTTGTGTATTTCAGGGATCAATCATCTAAATATGAACTATAAAGAATTCTTTGTTCTTCCTCCATTAAGCATAAAAGAATATAATACCCACAAACTATCTTTAGCAATTGATGAAATTAAAAATAGATTTGAAGAAATAGGTCATCCTTTTAATATAAAATTACTCCCAAAACATATGATTGAAACGTTTAAAAAGGCTAACCCCAACTTAAATTTCACCCCTGATGCTGCAAATTTTGATTATGTTTATTTAGCAGAAGATTTAATTGGGTTGAAGGGACGGAAACTACATTCAAAAAAAAATCATTTTAATTACTTTATGAGAAATACTCCACACAAATACGTCTCCCTAACAGATCAACTCATTGAAGATTGTCTTAGGTTAAATACACGTCTTTTAGAGTCAAAAGATTATACTTCATTAGAAGCTCATTTAATTGATTTAGAACAAATGGCCGTTTATGAAGCATTAAAAAATAGGAAAGCATTAGGTGCTTATGGTGGTGCCATTTTAATCAACGACCAGGTTGAAGCTTTCACATTAGGGGCAAAACTAGATGAAGAAACTATGGTTGTTCATATTGAAAAGGCAAACACAAAATTTCGTGGTTTATATCAAGCTATTAATCAACAGTTTTGCAACCACTCTTGTATAGATGTAACCTATGTAAATCGTGAAGAAGATATGGGTCTTCCAAACCTAAAAAAGGCAAAAGAGTCCTATCGTCCTATAAAAATGATTGAAAAGTATGATGGTACTTTCAACAAATAAAGGAGAGGAAACAGATGATTACAAGATTGTTAACAAAGGAGGATACCCTTACTGCAAAAAAATTGTGGGGATATGCTTTTGAAACGGATGAACCTTTTTATAGCTGGTATTTTGAAGAAGTATTTAAACCAGAAAATGCCATAGGTATTTTCCATGAAGATATACTTATTAGTTATTTGCAATTAAATCCTTATACCCTTCATTTAAACGGATCTTCTTTTCAAACCTCTTATATAGTAGGCGTCATTACATCTCCTGAGTATAGAAACAAGGGACTCATGAAAATTTTGCTCCCAAAAGCAATAGATGAAATGAATAGACGAAATCATTACGTTTCTATCCTCATGCCATTCGATACGACCTTTTATAGTCGTTATGGATGGGAATTATGTTACAGTCAACTTCAATACAATACACATATAGATGTTATAGGCCACTTTGCTAATGGAGAAAAAAGCGGTAATTTTTCTAGAATTGATCTAAATAAAGATTTTGAAGATTTGAACAAGATCTATAAAATTTTCTTAAAAAATCATCATGGATATGTAAAGAGAAATAAAACCAACTGGGATTACATTCTAAAGGATTTAATATACTATGGTGGCCATGCTTGTCTATTAAAAGATGAAGAAAACAATCCTACTGGCTATATTCTTTATTTTATAAAAGACGGCAAATTCACTGCAAAAGAAATAGCTTATACAAATATTAGGGCAAAAAAATTGATCTTTAGCTTTATATATAGTCACAAATCTCAAGCAATGAATGCCCAATGGTCTACTCCATACAATGATCCTACTCATCTATTTTTAAGAGATACCATTCAACCATCGCCAACAAATAGTGTACGCATTTATCCATTCATGTGCGGCAGAATCATCCATTTTAAAAATGCTCTAGAGAATAGTTCTTTTCCAAAGGATATGAACTTTTCATTCTCTATAAGAATAAAAGATTCCTATGCAACCTGGAATGATTGTTCCTTTGTTATAAAAATTTCAAAGGGAAAAGCCTCTGTCCAGAAAAGTAATATAGATGCTATTGATGTAATATGTGATATTAGTACTTTTACACAGCTTTTCTTTGGTACAATAGATCTACATGAAACTATTTTTTTAGAAAAAATCATCATTCATAATCCATCTCTATTAAAAAATTTATCTAAAATCTTTTATTGTAAAAACAATTATATCAATGAATTTTTCTAAAAAAATTCGCATTACACTCTCGCATATGCTCATCTCGTAAGTTTCATTACAAAACCACTCTTTTGTAATGAAACTTACTCAAAGTAATTGAACATTTGATTTTTTAATCATAAGTTATCTACAGCTTTTAATTTTATGATTTTTAAAAAGTAAAAAAGAGAATCCAAAATGGATTCTCTATTTTTTGCATAAGATCTTTGAATCATTTTTGATTCCTTTTTCTTCTAACTTTATAAGCATATCCTCTGTCATCTTCACTAAATCATATTCTGCCTTAAATCCCCATTCTTCTTCTGCTGCTGCTTTATCAATAGAATTTGGCCAACTTTCAGCAATAGCCTGTCTATCAGGATCTACATCATAATCCATCTTAAACTCTTTTATATGTTTTTTAATTTCAGATGCAATTTGTTCTGGTTCAAAGCTCATAGCCGTAATATTAAATGCATTTCTATGCTTTAATTTTGAAGGATCTGCTTCCATTAGTTTTATGATTGCATTTAATGCATCTGGCATATACATCATGTCCATATAAGTTCCCTTTGCAATATAGGAAGTATATTTTCCCTTTTTTAATGCTTCATAATAAATATCTACTGCGTAATCTGTCGTTCCACCACCTGGAGGTGTTACATATGAAATAAGTCCTGGAAAACGAACGCCTCTTGTATCTACTCCAAATTTATGAAAATAATAATCACACAATAACTCTCCCGAAACTTTATTGACACCATACATGGTTGTTGGTCTTTGTATTGTATCTTGAGGTGTATTGTTCTTTGGGGTAGATGGTCCAAAAGCACCAATGGAACTTGGTGTGAAAAATTTACAATTCAGATCTCGGCCTACTTCTAATGCATTTACAAGTCCACCCATGTTAATATTCCAAGCAAATACTGGATTTTTCTCTGCCGTTGCTGAAAGCAATGCGGCTAAATGAATCATGGTATCTACTTTATGTTTTTTTGCAAGCTCATGCATTTTTTCTCCATCTGTTACATCTAATATTTCAAAAGGTCCTGATTGTACAACTCTATGATCTTCTGGCTTTCTTATATCTGTCGCTACTACTTGATCATTTCCATAGACCTGTCTCATTTTCATCACTAATTCTGAACCAATCTGTCCCAATGCACCCGTAACAAATATTTTTTTCATTTAATATACCTCCAAATTATTATAATTCATTTAGAAAGTCTATCTTGCCCCGTCTAGATGATTCCCATTTCTTTGCCTACTTTTTCATAGATTGCTAATGCTTTATCTAGCATTTCCTTCGTATGCCCTGCTGTTGGCATATTTCGAACTCTTCCTGTGCCCTTTGGAACAGTTGGGAATACAATTGATTTGGCATATACCCCTTCTTCATTAAGTCTTTTACTAAATTCTTGTGTTTTCGTTTCCTCTCCTATGATACATGGCGTAATAGGTGTTTCACTTTTTCCAATATCAAAGCCTAATTGTTTTAATCCTTTCTTTAAATAGTTTCCATTTTCCCATAATCGATCATGAAGCTCTGTACTTTCTGTCAATATACCAACAGCTTCAATACATGCTGCCGCTGCTCCTGGTGTTATGGAAGTTGAGAAAAGAAACGGTCTAGCTCTAACCTTTAACCAATCAATTAAATCCTTTTTCCCTGCAACATATCCACCTACAACACCGATTGCTTTTGATAAAGTTCCTATTTGAAAATCAACCTTATCAGATAATCCAAAATGCTTCACAGTCCCTGCACCTTTTCCCAATACGCCTGAACCATGAGCATCATCTACATAAGTAATCAAATCAAATTCTTCTGCAATCTCTATGATTTCAGGTAGCTTGGCAATATCTCCATCCATTGAAAATACACCATCTGTAATCACCATGATTTTATTATATTGTCCTGATTCTTTCACTTCTTTTGCAACTCTTCTTAAATCATCCATATCAGAATGCTTATATCGAATAATCTTTGCCCTTGATAATCTACATCCATCAATGATGGATGCATGATTTAATTCATCCGATAAAATAGCATCATTCTTATCCATCACAGCTCCAATAGCTCCCATATTACAATTAAACCCTGATTGAAAAACGATTGCTCCTTCTGTATGTTTAAATGCTGCTAATTTTTCTTCAAGCTCAATATGGATATCTAATGTTCCATTGATTGTTCTAACAGCTCCAGCTCCAACTCCATATTTCTTAGTTGCTTTCATAGTTGCTTCTATTAATCTTTCATGAGTAGCCAACCCTAAATAATTATTAGATGATAAATTAATCAATTCTTTTCCAGAAATTTTTATAACAGGTCCATTGGCTCCTTGTAGTGGATCAATAACATTATAAAGTCCTCTGCTTTTTAAATCTTCTAAATTTTCCTTTAGAAATCTTTCTAAATTTTTACTTGACATTCCTTATACCTCCTGAATATTTTATATTTGTTCGTGTATTGCGTACATTTGTATTTTATTAAAAGATGATTTTAAAATATATATCAATCTATTAAATAGTCTTTATTTCCAACAGACTACTGATTTCTACAAAATATTTTATTAAATTTAAAAGGGATAACCACCCATAAAGAGTTTTTATGAATGACCGTCTATTACGGACAGTATATCACTATATCCGTCATATTTCAATACGATTTCTAAATGTTTTTTATTTTTCAAAATGTTTCGTATTACGCATAATTGCTTTCTACTTTATTCAAAATCCTCCCATATAATTTAATTTTATTCCTGTTGACATATAAAAAAAAACGTGTTAACATATTTGTAAAATTACATAGAATCTTCGGGGCAGGGTGAAATTCCCGACCGGCGGTATAGTCCGCGAGCCATAAATATGGTTGACTTGGTGAAATTCCAAGACCGACAGTAAAGTCTGGATGATAGAAGATGAAAAATACAGTCATATTTAATTATGCTCGTTTTTTGCGTATTTTAACATAGAATACTCAAGCCCTGAAAATACTATTTTCAGGGCTTTTTATTTTACTTAAAATGGAGATGAAAAAATGGATATAAAATACATGAAAAGAGCACTAGAACTTGCCAAAGGCGGCAAAGGATATACAAATCCAAATCCTTTAGTAGGTTCCGTCATTGTGAAAAACAATAAAATCATTGGACAAGGTTATCATAAAGCATATGGAGGAGCCCATGCAGAAATCCATGCTTTTCATGATGCAAAAGAAGATGTAACAGGCGCTACTATGTATGTAACATTAGAACCATGTTCTCATTATGGTAAAACACCTCCTTGCGCCCATGCCATTGTAGAAAAAGGAATCAAAAAAGTTATTATAGCCATGAAAGATCCGAATCCTTTAGTTTCTGGAAAAGGAATAGAGATTCTTAAAAATAATGGCATAGAAGTAATTTCCGGTGTATTGGAAAAAGAAGCAAGGATATTGAATGAAATTTTTGTAAAATATATTACTACAAAGCTTCCCTTTTGCATATTGAAAACAGCTATGACATTAGATGGAAAAATCGCAACAAGCATAGGAGATTCTAAATGGATTAGCAATGAAAGTTCTAGAAAGGTTGTTCATAAAATGCGCCATCAAGTATCGGGTATTATGGTTGGAATCGGTACAGTTCTTGCTGACGATCCACTCCTTACTACAAGACTTGATGACATGGAAGGAACAAATCCCACAAGAATTATTGTAGATACTCATGGCAGGATTCCTCTAGATGCTCTGGTACTTAAAGATTGTAAAAATATAAAAGCGATTATTGCTACAACAAATCTTGCAGATGCTAAAAAAATGAAAGCCCTACAAGAACGTGGCGCTGAAATAATCATTACACCCCTTAAAGAGAATTTAGTAGACTTATCTTACCTGATGGATGCTTTAGGTAAGAAAAAAATAGATAGCATTTTATTAGAGGGTGGTGCTACCCTTAATTATTCAGCATTAAAGGAAAACATTGTAGATAAAATTATTTCTTTTATTGCTCCTAAGATTATCGGTGGAATAGATGCAAAGACACCTATAGGTGGACAAGGATTTCAATATATGAAAGATGCAATTTTATTAAAAGACATGAAAGTGTCTACCATACACGATGATCTAATGATTGAAGCCTATATAAGAAAGGAGGCTTAACATGTTTACTGGCCTTGTAGAAGAAATAGGAATGATTCAATCCGTCTCAAAGAACACAAAATCAGCAAAAATTGTTATAAATGCAGAAAAAGTTCTAGAAGGTGTTGCTTTAGGAGATAGTATTGCTACAAACGGCGTATGTCTTACTGTTACAGATTTTACAACTCACACCTTCTCAGTAGATGTAATGGCAGAAACCATGAGAAGAAGTAACTTGAAAAACTTAGTTCCTGGAAACAAAGTAAATCTTGAAAGAGCTTTAAAATTAGGAGATCGCTTAGGCGGACATTTGGTAAGTGGCCATATAGATGGAACAGGCATCCTTAAAGATTTCAAAAAAGAAGATAATGCTATATGGGTCTCCATTGCTGCACCTTCTACGATTTTGAAATACATTATTCAAAAAGGTTCTATTACCATTGATGGCATCAGCTTAACCGTTGCCTATGTAGACGATACTCTGTTTAAAGTTTCTATCATTCCCCATACAAAAGATGTTACAACCCTTTTATCCAAAAACATTGGGACGTTAGTTAATCTTGAATGCGATATGATTGGAAAATATGTTGAAAAGCTTTTATCCTTTAAAAGCGAATCCATAGAGAAAAGTAATATTGATATGAATTTTTTAAGTGAGCATGGATTTGTTTAAAAAATATAATCTAAATGAGGTGATCAATTATGTATAAATTTAACACCATTGAAGAAGCTATTGAAGATATAAAATTAGGAAAAATCGTGGTTGTTGTGGATGATGAAGATCGAGAAAATGAAGGGGATTTATTAATGGCTGCTGAAAAAGTAACCCCTGAAGCTATAAACTTTATGGCTAAATATGGACGAGGCTTAATTTGTATGCCAATTACAAAGGAAAGATTAGAAGCACTTGACATGCCTCAAATGGTTAGTCACAATACAGACAATCATGAGACTGCCTTTACAGTATCTATTGATGCAGAAGACACAACTACAGGAATTTCAGCTTTTGAAAGAGCCCACACAATAGAGAAGGTATTAGATCCTACTTCAAAGCCAGAGGATTTTAGAAGACCAGGACATGTATTCCCTCTAGCAGCAAAGAGGGGTGGCGTATTAAAAAGAGCGGGCCACACAGAAGCTGCAGTAGATTTAGCACGCCTTGGGGGACTTTATCCTGCTGGAGTTATCTGCGAAATCATGAGTGAAGATGGTTCCATGGCAAGAACCCCAGAGTTGATGGAATTTGTAAAAGAGCACAATTTAAAAATTATTACTATTGCAGACCTAATTAATTATAGAAGAGAGAATGAAGTCTTTATAGAAAAAGTAACTGTAGCCAATATGCCTACCAAATATGGAGACTTCAAAATCGTAGGTTATATCAATAAATTAAATGGCGAACACCATGTTGCATTGGTAAAGGGTGATTTGGAAAGGGATGAGCCAGCTTTAGTCCGTGTTCATTCAGAGTGTTTAACAGGTGATTGTTTCGGTTCCCTTCGATGCGACTGTGGAGATCAATTGGCTACAGCATTACAAAAAATAGAAAAAGAAGGACGAGGGGTACTTTTATACATGCGTCAAGAAGGACGAGGGATAGGTCTTATCAATAAATTAAAAGCTTATGCCCTTCAAGATGAAGGAATGGATACGGTAGAGGCTAATTTAGCCCTTGGTTTCCCTGAAGATTTAAGAGATTATGGGATAGGTGCACAAATTCTATCTGACCTAGGAATCAAAAAAATAAAATTAATGACAAATAACCCAAAGAAAATATCAGGTATTTCAGGTTATGATCTTGAAGTTGTAGAAAGAGTCCCTATTCAAATAGATTACACGCAGGAAAATGAATTTTATTTAAAAACAAAGCAAGAAAAAATGGGCCATATGTTAAAATTTGAGGAGGAATAGACATGAAAATTTATGAAGGTAAATTAATTGCAGAAGGTTTAAAGTTTGGTATTATTGTAGGAAGATTTAACGAATTCATCGGTGGTAAACTATTATCTGGTGCATTAGATGGTTTAAAACGTCATGGTGTTGGAGAAGAAAACATTGAAATTACTTGGGTTCCTGGTGCCTTTGAAATTCCACTAATTGCAAAAAAAATGGCAAAATCCCAAAAATATGATGGTGTTATTTGTTTAGGTGCTGTAATAAAAGGATCTACTCCTCACTTTGATTATGTATCTAATGAAGTGACTAAAGGAATTGCACATGTATCCTTAGAAACTGAAGTTCCTGTAATATTTGGTGTACTTACAACAGATACCATCGAACAAGCAATCGAGCGTGCTGGTACAAAAGCTGGAAATAAAGGTTATGATGCAGCTGTTACAGCCATTGAAATGGCCAACTTATTAAAAGAATTTTAAAAAAGGCGGGAATTTTCCCGCCTTTTATTTAATCATTCGTTCAATAGTCTTTAAAAATTCATCTACCACATCTTCATCCCCCGATTTAATCTTATCTACAATACAAGTATGCATATGACTTTCTAATAATAATTTAGCTACCCCTTTCATTGCTGATTGAACTGCTGCTATTTGAATGAGCACATCATCACAATATACACCTTTTTCAATCATTCCTTTGATTCCTCTTACCTGTCCTTCAATCCTATTTAGTCTATTTATTAAAGCATTATTTACTTTTTCTGGTCTATCTACATGTCTTTCATTCATCTTTTTTTCACAATGATTTTTCACTGAATTTTTTTCGAGTTTACTCATCCCGCTCCTCCTTATAAAAAAAGTCTTAGATATTATCTAAGACTTTTTGGGCTAAATGTTTTTCATTCCTATAACATCATATCCTGCTTCTTCTACAGCCTCTTTCAATAGAGTATTATCCATATCTTGATTTAATTCTACCATAGCATTTTTCCCTTGTAAATCTACAATTGCTTCCTTAAGGTTTAAACCCTTTTAATCTAAGAGCATTACTCACAACAGATACAGAACTCAGTGACATAGCCGCTCCTGCAAACATGGGATTAAGTAGTGGTCCTCCAAAAGCATAAAATAATCCTGCTGCTAGAGGAATGCCTAATGAATTGTAAAAAAATGCCCAAAATAGATTTTGTTTGATATTTCTAATGGTACTTTTACTTAATTTAATGGCAGTAACTACATCTAATAAATCACTTCTCATGAGCACAATATCCGCTGACTCTATGGCCACATCAGTACCTGATCCTATAGCAATACCAATATCCGCTGACGCTAATGCAGGTGCATCGTTAATACCATCTCCAACCATAGCTACAACTTTACCCTCTTGTTGTATTTTTTTTACGTTCTCTGCTTTATGCTGAGGCAACACCTCAGCAAGAACCCTATCTATGCCCACTTGCTTTGCAATATTCTCTGCTGTTCTTTTATTATCTCCTGTAATCATGGCTACCTCTATACCCATTTCATGAATCTTTCTAATGGCTTCTTTACTGCTTTTTTTGACAACATCTGCTACAGCAATAATTCCTGAAAGCTTATTGTTTATAGCTATATACATAGGCGTCTTTCCCTCAGCTGCCAATTTGTCTGAAACTTCTTCTAATATGGATAAATTAATATTTTTATCTTTCATCAATTTACGATTCCCTAATAACACATTTTTATTTTCTAATTGTACTTCAATACCATGTCCAGGGATAGCATAAAAATTTTCCACTTTTAATATTTCAATTTTCTCTTTTTCTGCACCTTTTACAATAGCTTCTCCTAAAGGATGCTCTGAACCCTTCTCAGCAGAAGCTGCAATTTGAAGTAATTTGTTTTTATCTATTTCTCCAACCGTAATAATATCTGTTACCTCTGGTCTTCCTTCTGTAATAGTTCCTGTTTTATCAAATACGATCGTCTGTATTTTATGAGCTCCTTCTAGGGCTTCTCCTCCCTTGATTAAAACCCCATGTTCTGCACCCTTTCCTGTTCCAACCATAATAGCTGTTGGTGTAGCAAGACCTAATGCACAAGGACAAGCAATAACCATAACCGCAATAAATATGGTTAAAGAAAATACAGGACTAGCACCACTTATATGCCACGCTAATGCAGAAAGTACAGCAATTCCAAACACTACAGGTACAAAATAGGATGAAACAATATCTGCCATTTTTGCAATAGGTGCTTTTGATCCTTGAGCTTCCTCTACTAATTTAATAATTTGAGCAAGGGCTGTATCACTTCCTACCTTTGTTGCACGAAATTTTATAACCCCTTGCTTATTGATACTTCCTCCAACAACTTTGTTTCCTCTTCTTTTTTCCACAGGAATACTCTCTCCTGTAAGCATAGATTCATCCACTGACGTATTTCCCTCTACCACTTCTCCATCTACAGGAATCTTCATTCCAGGTTTTACAATAATCAAATCTCCTGCCTCTACTTCTTCTATGGATACTTCTATTTCTTGATGATCTTGTATCACTATGGCTGTCTTTGGAGTAAGTCCCATCAATTTTTTTATAGCTTCAGACGTTTTTCCTTTACTTATAGATTCTAAGGTTTTTCCTAAAAGAATTAATGTAATAATCACCCCTGCTGATTCAAAATATAAATCATGGGCATAATGAACATCTCCAATAGCAATTCTATAGGCTGCATAAAATCCATAAATAACAGCTGCACCCGTTCCCATAGCTACTAACGAATCCATCGTTGGACTCTTCCTAAAAATTGCACTGATTCCTTTTATATAAAACTTATTGCCCGCAAACAATACAGGAATTACCAAAAGTATTTGTACATAAGCAAAATTCATTGGATTTTTAACTGAATCTATCATCTCTGGTAATTTTAATCCAATCATCGGTCCCATAGCAATATACAATAAAGGGACTGCAAATATTAAAGATACAATAAATTTTTTCTTTAAAATATTGATTTCTTTTTTTTGAGTTTCTTTATTTTCATCTGTTTGATTCTTTTTCTCAATTTCAGCTGGGGTATATCCTGCTTTTTTTATAGCCTCTTTTATTTCTGCTATTCTGACCTTGTTCATGTCATAAACAATCGTAGCCTTATTAGTGGCTATATTCACATTTATAGATTTTATTCCTTCTAATTTGTTGATAGCACGATCAACTGCTCTTGTGCAGGCTGCTCAGGTCATGCCCTCTATCCCAATAGTGATTTCTTTCGTATTTTCCTCGTCCATAGCTGTATAGCCTGCTTTTTTTATCGTCTCTTTTATATCTTCTAATGCTATTTTACTCTCATCATAAGTACACACTAACTTTTCTGTAGCAAAGTTAACATTAGCTTCTGTAATCCCGTCTAACTTTTTCACAGCTTTTTCAGCAGCTCTAGCGCAAGCTGCACAGCTCATTCCTTGTATCTTAAATCTTTTAGATAACATTTTTGCACCTCCTTATACTATACCCCCCTAAGGTATATGTTTATATTATCTATTTTTTTATATTTTGTCAAGTAAAGCTGCTCTTAAATATCTTTGTTTTTATTTTAGTTTTTCCAGAGATTCTGCCCTTATTCAAAGCAAAGTGCCTCTTCATAGAAAAAAAGGTTATGAATACGTGCTAAAATATTATGATTGAATAGGTGTATTTTCTATGTATAATAAAAAAGCTATGATTCAATCAGAATCATAGCTCACTCCTTTATTCTTCTACTTCTATAAAAACAACCTTATTATTTTCTGTCTTTATTTTTACTTGACTTTTAATTTTATCAAATAATTCTACAAAGTCTATTTCTTCCCCATCTTCATTCTCAATTTCTACATCTTCATCAATGATAAAGTCTTTTGTTTCATCCTTTAACTCAATTGTTATTTCATGATGTAATCCAGACTGGATTTTGATTAATTTTCCTTCATATCTGTTTTCTAATTTTTCTGCAAGTATTTTTACAACCTTATCTTCTTCAAAAAATACCTGAACAATCATACCTTTTTCTAGGTAGTTAAAAGTTTCCTCATCTCCATCAATTTTTATCATCGTATCATCATGAATTTTAAATAATTTTATTGCATGCTGATTTTTTACAACAATTTCTTTTTCATCCTGATCTATTGTATGAATAGTTCCTTTAAAAATTATATCTTCTACTAAAACACTGGGATTCCATTTAATAAATGTTATCTTGTCATCCTCTACCCTAACTTTTATTATTTCATTTTCTTTTAAATCCCCTAAAGTTTTTAATTGGTCATGAATATATACCTTTACATTCTCTGCTATCTTATAGGTTTTAATGTCTTCATTTGCTTTTATAGCAATTTTTTCTTCATTTTCAATCCATAGTAATTTTCCTGTAACAAACTGTGTCCTCTTTTGGTTAGCACGATCAATCTCTATCAAATTATTTTGATCATGAATTTTAATGTTTATTTCATCTCCAACATCTATATGGTCTAAACTAACAGCTTCACCATTTATCTTGATTATTGTAGAATTTTCTATCTCTAAGATAAAAAGTCCTGTATTCATTTTAATTTTTAAAGTATTTTCATCTACTTCTTTCACAATTCCTGTTAATCCTGTTTCTTCTATGATCTCTTCCTCTTCTGATGGATTAACTTTGTTAGCCCACCCAGGTGGTAAAGTTTCCTTTTTTGCTAATCCTGGTGGTAGACCTCCCTTTTTAGCCAATCCTGGCGGTACAAATTTTTTAGAACCATACGCATACCCTTGTATGCAAAAAATAGATAATACTAACGTAAATACTAAAATCAAACTAACTTTTTTCTTCATTTTATCTCCTCCCATACATTCTTCTTGTACAGGATACGTAAATAATTTTTATTTTAGGTACCTTACTTGATACTTTTTTATTGTGTCACAATTCCTTAATAATGCATATGTTATAACAGAGAGAACAAAATACATCTTAAATAATTGCAAGGGGGAAATACAATGTCTAGATGTGATGATTATATGAAAGATTATGGTAATGAGTACGAGTGCCCAATGTATCCTCAAATGCCTATGATGGGTGGTATGCCAATGCCTCAAATGCCTATGATGGGCGGTATGCCAATGCCTTATCCTCAAATGCCTATGATGGGTGGTATGGGTTGTCCTCAAATGCCTATGTGCCCTCCTATGATGGGAGACTATGATGAAGAAGAACTATGCTGTGCAGAACATATGAATGAATATATGGCTTATATGTGTAAAGCAGAAGCTGCTAAAATTCGTGCTATGCAGTGCATGAACAATCATAAGTGCAAATAATTACTTTAAAAAGGTTTCTCCTTCATGGAGAAACCTTTTTGATTTAGAATAAATCTTGTATTTGATCAACAAAATCTCTAACATCTCTTCCATTCATTATATTTGTTCTAAAGCCTCTTAATCTTTTTACGCGATCTTCTTCTGAAGTAACGTATACTCTTGATACATTAGGCATTTTTTCTCTTACTTTACTTGCAATAGTGGTTTGGGTTGCTTTCATGTTTTCAACAGGCGTTCCAGTATCCGTATCTACTCCTACATAACAAGTATTTCTGTCTAGAATCACTACTGCATCTTCTATTCCTGACATTCTTTCAATTTCTCTCTCTAAAGTTACATTTTCGCCTTTTTCATTGATACCATAATTATCCATGTTCTTTGGAATATTATCATAGGTTAAATCGTTTTGATCCCCATATCTGTCTGGAATGGTATCATTATCATACATATCTGTCATATTTTGATTTGTATCATAACGATTTTCTCTTGGAACCACTTTATTGTCATACCGATTTGTTTCTGGAATAGGTCTTTTAGCTGGTGTACAACCTAAACTTAAAAAGGCTGCGAACACAAAAATAACCGCTATTACAGAAATACATTTTCTATGCTTTTTCATTGTTAGGCTCCTTTCTATTTTAATTCACTTTACATTCTTATTGTCTGTTGTTTTTTCTTTTTATATGGCTTGAAAGTTTATCTAATGTTTGTATTATTTCTCAATCCCAAAAGGTAATGTATAAAAAATAAGCGAGGACACACCTCGCCTATCTTTTATCACCTATGATTATGTTGTACCATATCTACTGCACCAAGAAGAATATGAGCCAATCCAAACCCTACAATCCCTGCAGCAATCATAGGTGCAACTTCTTTTCTTTTCATAATGGCTCCTGTAATAGTAACAGCTGAACCTAAAGCTGTTGGTATTGCTCCTTCACGAACTTCCACATAAATCCCTCCTTTATTTTTGGAGTTCATTATTATGTTGCTACCTTTTTTTCTTTTTATCCATACCAAAACTTATCAGATATGGGAAGTTAAATAAAATTTTTTCAAAAAAAAAGCCAGCTTTTAAACTGGCTTATTCTTAATTTGTAGGTATTTTTTCTAATTTTATTTTTAAAGTTTTTTCTTGATCATTTCTCATAATTTTAATATTGATCGTATCTCCTGGTCTGTGTTTATAAAGCTCTTTTACTAATTGGGTCATACTAGTTATTTTACTATTCCCTACGCCAACAATTATATCTCCAGTATTTAAACCGCCTTTAGCTGCAGGAGAATCTTTATAAATTCTTGCTATATAGATCCCTTCCTCAGGAGCCAAATCTATTCCTGTACTTCTTTCAAATACATTTACATTCATCCCTTGAATTCCTATATATACTTTTCTGAATTCTCCTTTTTCAATAAACTGATCCACAATTGGCTTTGCTATATTAATGGGAATAGCAAATCCTAATCCTTCTCCAGACTTCATTTTAGCTGTATTGATACCAATTACTTCTCCTTTACTATTAAGAAGTGGTCCTCCACTATTTCCTGGATTGATAGATGCATCTGTTTGGATTAAATTTTCAATTCTTTCATTATTATTAATTTCTACGCTTCTGTTTAGCCCACTAATAATCCCTGATGTGACCGTCTTTTCAAACTCCATTCCTAAAGGATTTCCTATAGCAATAGCCACTTCTCCTACCTGTAAATGGTCTGAATTTCCTAGATCTGCAGGAGTTACATTTACACCATCCACTTTAATCACCGCTAAATCTAGTGCTGGATCGTTCCAAAGTATTTTGGCATTTTTTTTGGTGCCATCATCAAATAATACATTTAATTCCTCAACATTTCCATTGTTTACTACATGGGCATTAGTCAGTATATATCCTCTTTTGTCTACAACTACTCCTGTTCCTAATCCCTTTGATGTTCTTGGTCCAAAGAAAAAATCTCTTTCAATACTTTTTGTTGTAATCCCTACAACAGATGGCATGGCCTTTTTTGCAACGGCAGATACTAAAAATTCTGTACTCTTAGGATTTACATTAATCACTTGTTTTACATCAGAACCAAAATAATTTTGCGGGTAAGGAATCAAATTGCCAAATACATATACAGGCATCACATAGCTAGAAATAACTCCCCCGATCAAGGCTGACACCAAAATAATCACCATAAGGGTTAACTTTCTTCTTTTTTTAGGCTTTTTTTCCTCTTTATTTTCTACATAATAGAATGCAGGCACATCAATAATTTCTTGCTCTCTTTGTTCACTTTCCATAAAATTATCACCTCTTAATTGTTGATAACTTTATTTTAAAAGAAGGTTATGAACAGAATATGAACAATTTGTGAACAAAAGCTATTTTTCTTTTGGTGATAAAGAAAAGGTAAAAGTTGTTCCTACTCCTAATTCACTTTCCACTTTTATACTTTCTTCATGCCGGTCAATAATTCTTTTTACAATGTATAATCCTAAACCCGTACCTTTTTTATTTCTATTCCTTGACTCATCCACTTTATAAAATTGATCCCATATCTTTTGCTGCTCCTCTTTGGATATGCCTATTCCGTTGTCTTGAATTTCTACCCATACTTTTTTATTTAGATAATAACTCTTTATATTTAATTTCCCCGAATGTTTTATAAATTTCATAGCATTATCTAATAAATTAATGATTACCTGCTCATAAGCATCCTTATCTGCAAAGACTATTCCTTGCTCTTTTTGAAGGTCAATATTTACGGCTATCTCCTTTTGATTGATTTCCTCTTCATATTTTATAAGGGTTCTTACAATCAATTCGTTTATATCAAATCCTTGAGGATAAATTGGATATTCCACAGACTCCATTTTTTGTATATCTAATAAATTCCCTATTAGCTGAGTAAGCCTCTTGGTTTCTCTTAAAATAATATTTAAATATTTCTCTTGCTCATGGTCTTCTACGGTTCCATCTACCATCCCTTGTATAAATCCTTTTATTAAAGTTAATGGAGATCTTAACTCATGAGCAACAGCAGATATAAAACTTCTTCTATTTTCTTCTATTTTTTCTAATTGCTCTGCCATAACATTAAAAGTTTTTGTAACTTTACCAATTTCATCTTCTTGCTCATAGCTTGTTACTCTTTGATGAAAATCTCCTTCTGCTAATTTCTGAGCTACTTGTCCCATTTCCCTTATAGGGGCAGATAGTTTTCTTGAAACAACATATAATATAATAAAGGAAATAAAAAAAGAAACCAACATGGCTGTCCATATGATTTTATGAACTTCTCTTATAGCCTTTGTAATTTCGTATAAAGGAGAATGCATAATAATGGCATTATCTACTCTTCCATTGATAAATATAGGTACACCTACCGTTACCATAGGAGTTTTCCCTTTTTCTTCATAAATTCCTTTTTTTACAATGGTACGCCCTTTTAGTACTTCTAACATATCCTTCTTTGTAATTTGTTTTCCAATCCATTTTTCTTCATCACTGGAAACCCCATAAATAATTCCCCTTTTATCGATAATCCATATACGGGTATTTAAAAAACGCTCTACTGATTGTAATTCTAAATTTAATCTTTCACGAGTAATATATCCATTTAGATAATCAATAACCAACTCATTAATTTTTTCTCCTTCTTCAAGTAACAATCTTTCATTCCTATTGAAAAAATAGCTCCCAAAAAGTTGAGAAAAAAGTAATCCTAGAATCAAGAAAGTTATCACAATAATAACAAAATAAGTACTTAAAAGTTTCTTAAAAACTGTATTAAACATATCACTTCACCTCAAATTTATATCCAACCCCCCAAACAGTCTTTATTTCATACTTATTTTTTAAGGGTTCTAATTTTTCTCTTAGTCTTTTAATATGTACATCTATCGTTCTATTGTCTCCATCAAAATCAAAACCCCATATATTTTCAATGAGTTGTTCTCTACTAAAAACTCTATTTTGATTTTTTACAAGAAAATATAAGAGTTCCATCTCCTTTGGTGGTAATGAAAAAGTATGATCATTTATTTTTACCACATAAAGATCCATATCAATCAAAAGATGAGGTAGAATCATTTGCCTTGTAACCAAGCCTGGGGTATTTGTTCTTCTTAGGACTGCTTCAACTCTTGCCACTAATTCTCGTGGTTCAAAAGGTTTTACCATATAATCATCCGCACCTAATTTTAATCCTAAAACCTTATCAAAGGTATCGCCCTTTGCTGTTAGCATAATAATAGGTACATTACTTATTCTTTTTAACTCTCTACAAACATCCCACCCATCCATTTTAGGAAGCATAATATCTAAAACAACAAGGTCAGGGGTTTCTTCTCTAAATATTTCTATTGCATCTAATCCATTATGAGTACTCATTACAATATACCCTTCTTTTTTTAGATAAAGTTCTATTAGTTCACAAATATTATAATCATCATCTACTATAAGGATTTTCCTCTCAGACACTTCCCATCCCTCCTCTATTCAAATTCGTTATATCACCCATTCAAAATCACCTAGTTTGCATATTTATAGCTTCTGTTAAATATTGTCTGCATTATACTACATTCTATAATATAAATAAAGTCCTCTATTGTTTATAAACATTGTTACAATATGTGAAAAAATCTTTTATATCTTTATAGTAACAAATACTTGAATTTATGTATGCAATAATACTTGCAAAAACATATTGCAATGTGGTATGCGTTGCATTATAATATCCATGTTGCTTTTAAATTTTCATTTATTAGGAGGTTTTTTCTATGCAAATAAAAAAAATAATCACCCTATTAATAGTAGGAGCTTTACTGATTAGCACTGGTTCTCTAAAAGGTGCAAGGTTTATCGATACAAGTGATTCAACATCCTTTAAAACACAACTTGTTGACTATAGTGATAATGCATACAATATATCATTAAAAGAAATTCATCAACACAAATTTTAATAAAAAACAACTCTACTAGTCTAGCAGAGTTGCTTTTTATTTAAACAGGTACCTCTTCTGTTGGAATACAAATCAATCTCCCTGGTATAAATTCACTCGGTATCATATTTGGATTTACTTTTAGAATATCTGCTGCACTAACAACAAACTTTTCTGCCACACTCGATAAATTTTCACCTTCCTCTATAATATAAGTCTTATCTTCTGGACAAATGACTGAAGGCTTTGATGAAGGAATACAAATTTCTTGACCTATCTGTAAATTTTCTAAATCAAAATTGGGATTAGCTTTCCTTAAGGCATTAAAAGATACATCAAATTTAGTTGCAATTATATAATAAGTATCCCCTTCTTTCACCATATATACTTGCCCATCTTTGCATTCCATAGGCTTTTTAGGAATACAAATCATTTGGCCTATTATCAAATTATAAGGATTTATAAAGGGATTCGCTCTTTGTAATTCTTGTACAGAAATCTTATTCTCTTTCGCAAGCTTATATAGTGTATCTCCATACTGAATCGTATAATATCTCCCATTCAGGCAAGGTGGCACAACAGGTCTTTTGGGAACACAAAGGGGTTGCCCGATCTTAAGATTATCTGGATCTTTAAGTCTATTGATATAAGCTAAAAATTGCGCCCTAGTATTGTACTTCATTGCAATATTATATAATGTGTCACCCTTTTTTACAGTGTATAACGTAGTTCCTATTGGACATTTTCTTATTAATGCAGGATGCATTCAATTTTCACTCCTTTTTTAAGCATAATACATTATATGCATATACTTAATAAATGTAACACCCTCATTCCCAAGTTCCTTCCAATATGTTACACTTATAATTGAGACCATACAAAGCTGTAAATTTATCATCTATAAAAAATAACTAAAAATCTATTGAAGGAGATGATTATATGAGTGAAAATTTTAAATTCCATCAAAATAGTAAATGTGAATATTTTCCCTGTCACAAAGTTAAGGATGAAAAAGATTTTAACTGTCTATTCTGCTTTTGTCCACTATATATGTTAAAGGATCAATGCGGTGGAAATTTTAAGTATACAAATGGTGTAAAAGATTGTAGCGATTGCTTGATTCCTCATGGCAAAGGAGCCTATGATTATGTTATGTCAAAAATGAAGGAAGTCATTCGTATCGGTAGCCAGCGTGATGAAGAATAACAGGTAGGAAGCTACCTGTTATTCTATTTTCTCATCAATAATATATCCATCTAATATTTCTAATATTTCTTCCATACATTCATCTTCTATCTCAAAATCTAGCCTATAGGTGTCTTCCTCATGGTTAGAAGAAAGAATGATTGTAGCATTTGTTATATTTTCTATATTTTCCATACTGACAATCATCATTCTTTGTGATTTCATCCTTGTATAAAATTTTTCAAAAACAGCATTACCAAATCCTATATTCTCTTTGATCTGATGATATTCATAATGTATCAAATCTCCATCTATTTCCCCCATTAAAAGTTCTAATACTTCTTTTGGCGTGATGGATAGAGATACTATTCTGATACACATATTTTACCCTCCCTAAACTCTTTATTTTATCTATATTCAAAAAAACGCAAAAGTTTCAATGAAATTTAAATGATTTGGTATAATAATTGAGAAGGAGTTGATTAAATGAAAGCTATTAACATATATACAGATGGTGCTTGTTCTGGAAATCAAAATGAAAATAATTTAGGAGGTTGGGGAGCTACCCTAGAATACGGTGAACATAAAAAAGAATTATATGGAGGAGAGAAAAATACTACAAATAATCGTATGGAAATGACTGCACTATTAGAAAGTTTAAAAGTTCTAAAAAAAGAGAATCTTGTTATTAATATTTTCTCTGACAGCTCCTACCTGATTGAATGTTTCACAAAAAAGTGGTACATAAAATGGCAGATGAACGGCTGGATAAACGCAAGTAAAAAACCTGTAGAAAATAAAGAACTTTGGGAAAAATTATTAGAAGAAATTAATAGACAAAAAAATATCAATTTTTATCGGGTGAAGGGACACTTAAATATTAACAATTCCTCTCAAATGAACAAATGGTATGAAAAATTTAAAACATGGAATGGCCATCATTTCTCTATGGAGGAATTCATCTATATCACAAAAATGAATATTGTAGCCGATGCTTTAGCAAATAAAGGAATTGATCAGTTAAGAGAAAAGACCTTCTAAATTTAGAAGGTCTTCTACATTCTTTCCTTATAAAGGATCTCTGCTTCTCTTTCAATATAATCATTTCTTTTTTGAAGGAGTTTGCCAAAGTATTGTTCCATATTTGAATCTTCCATTTCTACAATCTCTTTTATATTATCAAAGTTCTCAAACATCTCCATTCCCATTTCTAAATACGCCTTAGCAATATCTAATTGGCACCAATTATATAATGTATCATCGTCTTCCTCATATTCATTAATAATCTTTTGATAAATATCTATTGCTTGAAGATAATCTTTAATCCCTGCATATCCCACTACATCCCCTAAATGCTTTAATGCCCAATAGTATATTTTTTGATTATCCTCTGCTTTTTCCATAATTCCTTTATAATGTTCTATAGCTTCAGAGATCATTCGATCACTTACCAATTGTTCTCCTTCTTTAAAAAGCTCATCCCAATTCATCTGTACTCCTCCTTCAAATCATTTACATATCCTATTCTATTTATTATGACAAATTCCTTCTATTTTTCTATAAAAGAATGCTTTGTTTTCTATAACAATCAATATTTTAACCGTAAACTTTAAAAATATTCTCTAAATTATTTCATGTCAGAATTTGTAGAAAATAGTTCTACCGACCTATTGTTAGGTAGTTTCATCACCTATATAATTTACTTAAGAATCAGGTGCAACAAAATCTCGATAATGGCAAAGCTGGTGAAAGCCAGTGGCGCAAAGCTATAGGGGCTACGGTGTATTTTACACTATGCCAGCCAGTTACCGAAGGATGATAGGCACTTACTAGTCCGTCCTCATCACCCTGTCTTTCCTTTCGGTAAAGGCAGGGTTAAATTTTTTATAGGGGGTGAATGTTTATTGAAGCTCATGAATCTAGATAATGGTCAGATTTTGGCAACAAAGGTCCATATAGCCAACACTTTCTACAAAAGATTAAAAGGACTCATGTTTTCAAAAAATCTACCTTCAGATTGTGCGCTTTATATTCAACCCTGCCGAGGTATTCACACCTTTTTCATGGGTTACAACATTGATGTATTGCATCTAGATTCTTTTAGACAAGTTGTAGCCATAGAAGAAAATTTACGTCCTGGAAGAATCGGAAAAATCCATCCTCTTACAATAGAAATTATAGAACTTCCAGCTGGAAAAATTAAAAAAACCCAAACAAAATTGGGAAATACGATTCAATTGGGGTAAAAAACACACATAAAAAAGGAGTGATACATATGCTAAAAAAATTAAAAGGTCTAATCACTGAAGAAAAAGGTCAAGGTATGACAGAATACGGTTTGATCTTAGGAGCAATCGCTGTAGCAGTTATCGCAATCATTGCTTTATTCGGCCCTAGAATTACAGCTATGTTTAATAATACATTAGATACAATCAATCCTCCTGCAGGTTCTTAATATACATAAAAGGTATTGCATAAAGAGAGGGCCCCACATTTAAAATGTAGGGCCATTTTTTCAACAAAAAATTCGCATTATGCTATTCTCTATGCTCCTATGGCCAACGAAATTTAAAAACTTACTTATGATGATTTTGAAGAAAGAAGGGTGGTAGTATGTGGTTTAATTTTTTATTAGTTATGCTCTTAGTTATCTGTGTGATTACAGATATAAGGGAAAGAAAAATCTATAACAAAGTCATATTCCCAACTCTTATAATTGCTTTTTTATCACATCTTTTATTGGGTGGATCTAAAGATTTATTTTCTTCTGTTATTGGTTTTTTTGTTGGTTTTTTAATTCTTTTTGTCCCCTATCTTCTAGGTGGTATGGGAGCAGGAGATGTAAAGCTCCTTGCTTTAATAGGTGCCCTTAAAGGTTCTTACTTTGTTTTGCATTCAAGCATATATATGGCAATCGCAGGGGGCCTAATGGCATTTATATTACTAATTTTTCAAAAACAACTACACACTACCCTTAAATCTTTGTATTATTATATTTACAACTTAAAATATGGTATAAGATTACCTTCACTTATCAATAATAATGATCTCTCCAACACATATCCCTATGGCACAGCCATTGCAACAGGAGCTATCATCAATCTCCTTTTAGAAGGGGGATTACATCTATGGTAAAAAATGAGAAGGGTCAATCCCTTGTAGAATTTGCATTAATTTTACCTATTTTACTCCTTTTAATATGTGCCACTTTTGACTTTGGAAGGATTATGTATACCTATATGCATCTCAATCTCATCACACAAGAAGCAGTAAGGATGGGAGGCCTTGGAGAATCCGATGACACAATTACCCAGTTTGCTCAAAATAATTTACATGTTGGAGACGTAAATCTTTTGCAGATTCAAATTTCTCCCAATACCTTACAAAGAAAATCAGGAGATTATATTACAGTGACCTTAGAATATCCTATTACATATGTTACCCCTTTCCTTTCAACCCTATTTCCATCTCCGTATAGGGTTATTACAGATTCTACAATCCGTATAGAATAAGGTGGGATACAATGAACCCAAAAATAAAAAATTTATTTTCTGAACAAAGAGGAAGTACCCTAGTTTTTTTCTCTTTATTATTAGTTATAATTCTTGGAATGATTGGTATCGCTTTAGATGGTGGAACTTTATTCGTAACAAAGGTTCATTTACAAAAAACAGCCAATGCTGCTGTATTATCTGGAGCTCAAGAACTTTTTAACAATGAAACAACCATCACAAACATTGTAGATACAATTCTTTATGAACATGATGAACAAAATAGCTTAGATACGCTCACCATAGAGATGAACAATAAAGTAACCCTACACTTAAAAAAAACTGTTACTTTATCCTTTTTAAGTCTATTTGGTTTTGAAAAGACCCCTGTAGAGGTACGGGCAACTGCAAAGGTAGTTTCAATGGGACGAGGAAGAGGAGCAGCCCCTTTGGGAATTGATGATTCCATTCCATTAGAATTCTATAAATCTTATAAATTAAAAGTAGATCAAACAGAAGTGAGTGCTGGAAATTTTGGTATTTTAGCATTAGAAGGACCAGGAGCTAAAACTTATGAGGATAACCTTAGAAATGGTTATAGTGGTGAAATTAAAGTTGGAGACATGATTGAGACACAAACTGGAAATATTGCAGGAAAAACAAGAACTGTTATTAATGAACGGATCAATGCTTGTACTCATCAAATAGGAGATCTTCATCATAGAGATTGTTCTAGAATCCTATTAGTGCCTGTCTATACTCCCCATAATTTTACATCTAATCAATTAAAAATAGTTAAAGTTACTGGATTTGCATACTTTTACATTCTAGAACCAATGACTATTTATGATACATCTGTAACTGGTATGTTCATAGAAAGAGTAGGTACAGGCTTTGGAGATGAAAATAACATAAATAATGGAGCATACACTGTAAAACTAACAAAGTAGGTGAAAAAATGAAGTCAAAATTAATACTATTCCTTGCAATCATTATGGGACTGATTACTACTTTTTTATTCTATAACTATGTAGAAACACTCAATAAAGAAAAATTATCTAATCATAAAATGGCAACGATTCTTGTTGCTCAACAAAATATCCATAAAAACCAAAAAATTTCAAAACAAATGGTCACCTTAAAAGACATTCCACAAAAGAGTATTCCTCCACAATCAGTAAAAAGCTTTTCAGAAATAGAAAATCAGATTTTAACAGCTGATATAGTAAAGGGAGAACCTATTCTTAAACATCGCCTTCAAAAACAATCAGAAGAAACACTATTGGTTGCTAAAAAAATTAGAAAAGGATATCGGGCTGTATCTGTAGGTGTCAATATGGTTCAATCTGTTACAAATTTAATTGAACCAGAGGACATAGTAGATGTAGTATTCAGCGAAGAAATAAAAGAAATAAACAAACAAAAACTTATCAGGACAGAACTCATCCTCCAACAAGTCCGTGTTTTATCTGTTGGAAGAAGAATGATTGAATCTACAAAAGAAGATCCTTATGTAGAGTACAGCTCTGTTACATTAGAATTAACACAAAATGATGCAGTAAAATTAGTCAATGCTTCAGAAAGAGGAAATATTCATCTCATTCTTCATAGTAAAATTCATTAAAGGAGGCCCCCCCATGACCAAGAAACAAAATATTATAACAAACAGAGGAAAAATGATCGTCATTTGCAGTGCAAAGGGAGGAATAGGAAAAACTGTACTAACAGCAAATCTTTCCGTTGCTTTGTCTAAAAAAAAATTTAAAACATCTATTTTAGATAGCTGCTTTCAGTTTGGAAACATTCATTTGGTCATGGATCTTAAACCTATGTTTACCATAAAAGATGCAGTAGAAAAAATTGAAGACTTAGATGAAAATCTTCTTACCTCTTATCTTACTCGTCATGAAAGTGGCGTTAGCGTCTTACCTTCACCCCCAAGTCCTGAATATGCTGATTTAATCACTTTAGATGCTCTTGATAAGGTTTGTACTTCTTTGCTGAATCGTTGTGATTATCTACTCGTAGATACAAATGCAGGACTGCCTGAACATAACCTGTATTTTATCGAAAAAGCAGATACAATTATCCTTATGACAGATTTAGAAATGACCTCTTTAAAAAATACAAAGTCCATACTATCTGTACTTTATGCTTTAGATTTAGATAAAAAAGTAAAGATTGTAGTCAACCGCTCTACTATGAAAAGTCTTCTAAAAGCAACTGATGTTCCTAAAATCCTAGAGGAAGAATCTTTACTTTATATTCCTAATCATTTTGAAATTGTATCAAAATCTATCAACATAGGAATGCCTTTTGTCATGCACTATCGAAGAGCAGAACTTACAAAATCTATTTTTCACATTGCTAATCTTCTTTCAAAAGATTTATAAAGGAGAGATATCCATGAGCCTTCTATCCAAGTTAAAAAATAAAAACGGCGGGAATACTTCCCCTTCTGATAAAAAAATGTCCATAGAAAATATAGTGAAGACGAAACAAAATCCCATATCTATTCCTCATGAAAACAATGCTATTAAGAATAAACAAAAAGAACCTATTCCAACTACAGATAAAAATGAAGCATTTAAAAAACATCTTCATAAGCAGGTTTTAAAAGAAATAGAAAAAGATTCTATAGAAAATATTATTGAAAGAATCGATGAAATGGCTATTGAAATCATAAAAGATGATGAATCCTTTTTAGGAAAGGTTAATCGAAAGAAAATTGTAACCGAATTAATCAATAATCTTACAGGTTACGGTCCTATCAACCCTTTATTATTAGATTCAGAGGTTACAGAAGTTATGGTCAATGGCCCTTTTAGAGTATATGCGGAAAGAAAAGGTAAATTAGAACTAACAGATATAAGTTTTCAAGATAATGAACACGTGATGCATATTATAGAAAAAATTGTTGCACCCCTAGGACGCCGAATCGATGAAAGCAGCCCTATGGTAGATGCAAGACTTCCTGATGGTTCTCGTGTAAATGCGATTATTCCTCCATTAGCATTAAATGGGCCTACTATAACCATTCGTAAATTTTCAAAGGATCCTTTTACGATAGAAGACCTAATTGGTTTTAATACCTTATCCCAAGAAATGGCTGTATTTTTAGAAGCCTGTGTAAAAGCAAGGCTCAATGTATTTATCAGCGGAGGAACAGGCTCAGGAAAAACAACAACCCTAAACGTTCTCTCTTCATTTATTCCTAATGACGAAAGAATCATTACCATAGAAGATGCAGCAGAACTTCAGCTCTGGCAGGATCACGTAGTCTCCTTAGAATCTCGCCCTCCAAACATAGAAGGAAAAGGAGCCATTACCATTCGTGACTTAGTTCGAAACTCCTTGCGTATGAGACCTGAAAGAATTGTTGTAGGAGAGGTCCGTGGTGGAGAAGCACTAGATATGCTTCAGGCAATGAATACAGGGCATGATGGCTCATTGGCTACAGGACACTCTAATAGCCCAAGGGATATGATTTCTCGTTTAGAAACAATGGTTTTGATGGCTGGAATGGAACTTCCCATAAAAGCAATAAGAGAACAGATTGGAAGTGCTATTGACTTAATCGTTCAACAATCAAGGCTAAAGGATGGATCAAGAAAAATCACCAATATTACAGAAGTCCAAGGTCTTGAAGGAGATGTTATCGTGCTTCAAGATATCTTTATCTTCAAACAACAGGGGGTAGATGAACAAGGGAAAATCATTGGTAAATTAATCCCTACAGGTATTCGTCCTAAATTTTATGAAAATCTGACTACCAGCGGTATTCATATTCCAACAACTGTATTTATGGAAGAGGAGGATTGGAATCTATGAAATGGGTAATACTATCGTTTTTCCTTGTTACATCATTTATTGTTTTTTCAATCCTATTAAATCGTTTATTTTTTTCCCAAAAGCGCTTTGAAAAAAGAGTTCAATATTATTTATTAGAGGACAATGAAAAAATATTAGAAAAGAAAAACTTCAATCTATTGGTACAAATACAAATGATGAATCGAAAAATTAAAAAGCATCTTCCTTCCATAAAATCTACTAAAAAGCTAGAAACCCTCCTAAATAGAGCAGGGGTTCCCCTTAAGCCAGAAGAATTTGTTTTATTTAGATGGATGGGTAGTGTATTCTTTGGAAGTTTGTTGTATATCTTTTCAAAGAATATCTTGTTTTTTATAATAGGAGGAGTTTGTGGCTATATTTTCCCAAAACTACTCATAAAAAGAAAGTTTCATCATCGTCTCTTAAAATTTAACGAAGGTCTTCCTGATATGATTACTATTATTGTGGGTTCCTTAAGAGCAGGCTTTAGTTTTCCTCAATCCTTAAAATCTGTTGTAGAAGAGTCAGATTCTCCTATTAAAGAAGAAATAACTCTTTTATTGAAAGAAATGCAGTATGGTGGAAATATTGAAGAAGCTTTATATCATTTTCAAGAAAGAATGCCTAGTGGAGACCTTGAGCTAATGATTCAAGCAATTTTGATTCAAAGACAAGTTGGAGGAAACTTGGCTACTGTACTAGAGATTATTGTACAGACCATTCGTGATCGGAATATGATTCAGCGCCAAGTCATGACCCTTACAGCCCAAGGAAGAATGTCTGGAATGATCATAGGCCTTCTCCCTATTCTTCTAAGCTTTGCCATTTATTTTATTAACCCAAAATATATCACTATTTTATTTACCCAAAGAATTGGACTTATTATGGTTGGAATGGGAATATTTTCAGCAATCATTGGTTTTATTTTGGTACAAAAAATAACAAAAATCGAGGTGTAGACCATGATGTATATCACTTTTTTCTGCAGCATTACCTTACTCATCCTCCTATTTTTTTCTCTTATTGATAAAAAAAAAGAAAGAAAAAAGCAGAGAGTTTCCTTGATCAAAGATCAAGATAAAGAAAATCACCTTTCCTTTGCAAAAAGAGTCTTATCTCCAACCTTAAAAAAATACAAGGGAAGGTTTCGAAAGAAATTTTCTGGAGAAAAACATGATAAGCTAGAAATGAAAATCCTTCAAGCAGGAAGTCCTTTTGACATGACCCCCGTTGATTTTCGTCTAGTCCAAATCATATTGATCATTCTATTTCCCATATTATTTATGATCTACGGAAGCCTTTTAAGTATTTCTATCTCAATGATTTTTTTTCTTGTTATTTTTAGTGTTGTTTTTGCCGCATTTCTTCCTACATTATATTTATTACAAAAAACAAAAAAAAGAAGCAAGCGTGCCTTAAAAGAACTTCCTGATATAGTAGACCTTCTTACGGTAAGTCTCGAAGCAGGTCTTGGTTTTGATTTAGCCCTGCACAAATTGATTTCTCGAAACAACGGAATTATTGCAGATGAATTTCACCGCTGCTTAGAAGAAATCCGTCTAGGAAAGCCAAGAAGAATAGCCCTAAAAGAAATTACAGAAAGACTCCCCTTAGATGAAATGAATGTTTTAATCAACAGTATATTACAAGCTGAAAAACTTGGAATCAGTACGGTTCAGATTCTCCGTATTCAATCCCACGAAATAAGACAGAAAAGAAAACAAAGAGCAGAGGAACAAGCTATGAAAGCACCTATAAAAATGTTATTTCCTCTTGTTTTTTTCATTTTCCCTAGTCTTTTTATTGTTCTTTTAGGCCCTGCAGTTATTCAATTTATTAATACATTTAAAAAATAGCCGCTGTATTTAGGGCGGCTATTCTACTATCACATTCATTTCTCTCACTCCTGCTACCATACTACTTGAACAAAATGGACATACAGGATTTTCTGCAGTACTAAATTCTTTTTGCATCCATCCAATACACTCAGGACATTGCCATATTTCTACTGCCTTTAATTCGTATACTTTTTCTGGTGTTTCTTCTTGTTTTCTTTTTATGAACATGATATAGCTCCTCTCTATAGATATGGATATATTATGTCCCTAAAACAATCATTACAATACAGGAAAAAGTTAGTAATGACTATTTTCACATATAAACAGCAATCAACAATAAAAATACTTATAATAGAATATTTTTTTGAAAATATTTACAAAATACAAAAAATATAGTATCATATATATAGTAGATATTAATAATTTTTGTTTGATTATGTACTATATTTGGTAGAATGTCATTTTAAAGGGAAAGAGATGGGAATATGGGAGAAACAAAAGAAATGAGGAGAAAAATAGAAGATTTAAGACGATATTTGTATGATTTAATCAGACAAAATAAAAACTTGGTTGCAGCAGAAGTCGTATTTGTCAGTCAAGAATTAGATAAAGCCTTAAATGAATATGATATGATTGTAAAAAAACAGATAGCATAAAAGCTATCCTTTTTTTTTTACAAAATTTTTATTTTGTTTTCAATCATTTATTTATAACCCTCAAATGCTATATCATCTATCCATACTGTTGATGCATCATTTAATATAATAATTTTCACTTCATCTACTTGCTCCATATTTTCATCAATATTCAGTAAATCCCACGTATTACTCTTACTAGGTTGATAAGCTATTGATTTTGCAAGCCGGATATTTCCATCTTTATACTCTTCTATTCTTATTTTTATAGGCTCAGTAGCATCAGACATCAACCACATAGACATAAATTTCGGTCCATCTAAGTTTAAATTTTTAATCATAATATTATTCCGTTTATCTTTTGTGTTTGTAACCTTTATAGAATATTCTCCATTTCTAAATAAATCATAATCCTTCATAATATTTTCATCTTCATATACCATAGTCAAGTATTCTAATTTTTCATCTGAAGGAATATCTATATTTTCTTCTGTTTTTTTATTTTCTTTAAGGGTTGTAATCTTAACTTTTTCAATATATTCTTTACTCCATTTATTATTTTGATTTTGTACTTTTAACGCAATATTATATTCACCAGCTTTTTCAAAATCTACCATTAAGTCCTTTTTATCAGATGTCTTAATCGTTTCATTTCCTTTTTTTACTATCCAAATAGACTGCTTCATCTCTTCTATATCTTTACTTTTATTAATAAATTGCCACTGATTTTTCATTTTTATTTTTTCAAAGTATGCAGTAGGTATATTGTTAATATTCCTATTTGCAAGTCCTTTATGCATAAAACTTATACATCCAAAAACACTAATTCCTACAAGAATTAACCCTATAGCAAATTTAGAGAATTTCTTTAATCTCTTTCTTTGATTGCCTTTACTATTTCCTGTATTGTCATTATATAGATATACCCCTTTAAAAGCATTATAAATCTCTTCTAAATTTTTATATTCTTTTTTACCATTTTTAAGTTCTTCAACAAATTTCAATAGATTAGGAGATACATTTTTTTCATCAAAATCATCCAATATATGATACGAAAGTATTTTCTTTACTACTCTACCCACTTTCTTTGAAACTTCTTCAAAATCATTGGTATTTATAAAATTCTCCTCTGCAATAAGTAGTTCATTAAATGCTAATTTTCCTTTCTGCATAACAAGTTGAGATTCATTGATTAAAATACTTTTAAATCCATGATCAAGTACATCATATCTTTTAATGTTTTTTAAATACTGAAAAACCATACTCAATCGACTTTCTATAGTTAGATTTTCCTCTTCAAGATAGGCCTCTAAAGGTATCCCTTCTTGGCTTTTCGTAACAATAACAAGAGACTGCTCTAGTTTTTCTATATGCTGTAAAGTTTTGCATGCCTTTTTTAACTTTCCTATGTTTGTTCTTGTACTTTTTATATTATGTAATATATTGATGATCACTAGTTCCTCTGGATAATCATTCATTGATCCTATCAAAATTTTTTGATTGACATTGGTCTCCAATGTTTGAAGAATATTAAATTTATCCACATATGAACGATTCATTGGCATGACCCACCTTATATTTTGATCTTTAAGCATATTTTACCATATTCGACAAAAATATAAAATTTCCTTTTATTTATATAAAAAACAAAAGAGACTAAAACAGTCTTAATAATTTCTAATACGAGTCTTACACAATTTATTTTTCAGTGCCAATATAAAGGACTCGCTCATATGATATATAAAGGTAATCTTTACAATCCATTTTTAAAAGGAGGTCTATTGATGAATGACAAACACATATGAATATCACTGTTCTAGAGACAGTCTTCTATTTTTCTTTTTAGCAATTATCCTCATATTAAAAGATACACCTTATTGTCATACACATCCTACAACTTTTCTTTTCTTCTTTTTAAATTTAGTGGCTGTATTTGGTGTATTTTATCAATAAAAAATAAGGATGCTGCTAAGCAGCACCCTTATTTTTTATTCTTTTTCATTAATATACTTGCAACAAAAGCTGTTAATGGAATAGTCATTACTAATCCAATACTTCCTGCTAGTGACCTGATCACCTCTGTAGCAATAATATCTAAATTAAGTATTTTAACAATAGATGTTTCATGAGCCATAAACAGCAAAAGTAATGGAATTGAACTTCCTGTATAAGCAAGGATAAGGGTATTTGTCATGGTTCCCATAACATCCGTTCCCACATTCATTCCTGCAGAGAATAGTTCTTTCTTTGTAAGAGATGGATTGGCATTATGAATCTCCTCCATAGCAGAAGAAATAGACATTCCTACATCCATTACTGCTCCTAATGCCCCCATGATAATCCCTGAAAACAAAAGACTTTTAAAATCAAAGTTTATCTTTTGTGGAATATTTAAAAGCATTACTGCTTCTTCACTGCTAAGGCCTGTTAATTTCACCTTACTTCCAATATAATAAGCAATAAGTCCTGCAATGATTACACCTCCACTGGTTCCAATAATCCCTGCAGTACTTTTATAATTAAACCCTCCAATAACAAACATAGTAATAATTGTTATGACAATAGAGATTGCAATGGTTATAGGAATAGGATTCATTCCTTTTAACATAGCAGGTAAAAGAATTTTTAAAATAGCAAACATAGTAAGAGAAAGGGTAATTACAGCCTTTACTCCCTTTGTTTTTCCAACAATTATAATCAACACAAGAAGCAATATATATAAATAGATTACATAATGTTGTCGCTTATAATCTGTTACAGCCACATCTAACATGCCATCTGTATATTCATCAATATTAATAACCACCTGATCTCCTTTTTTTACCTCAATGGCATAGGTATAATTATCTGGTATATTATGGTCTATTTCAAAAACCTTCCCTTTATATTTTCCACTAGTAACTTGCAACTTTACATATTGATTTTTTTCTGTAAACCCTTCATATTCTTGACTTACTTTTACTTCTCCAGCTTCTAGAATCAATCCAGTTTCTGTGTAACTTTTAAAATCCTCATAAGTATTCAAATCATCTTCTGGCTCTCCATAAACATTGAAAGAGCATAGAAGAATCAACAAAATTGTTGTCCATAATATTTTCTTCATATCTTCCTCCAGGCTATTCTTTTTGTCCCTAGTATACCATTTTTTATAATTTTTGAAAACTATACTCCTATCTTATTGTTATTGAAGGATTTTTTGTTCAGTACTTTATATACAACTCTACTATTTACTTTTTCTCATAAATTTAGTCCATACTTATAACCATATTGTATATATTATAGCACTCATGCTTTGATGAAATCATCTCTTTCATTTTCAAATTCTTTATTTACAATATTCATAAAGTATCTGTTTTTTTTACAATAACTCCTTATAAACCCTTAAAAAATTACCTCCTAAAATTAGTTTTATATCCTCTTCTTTATATCCTCGGTTTATTAATTCCTTTGTGATATTTTTAATCTTACCATGTCCACTTAATGTATCAAAAAATTTATTATCTGAAGGATTAGGCTTTGGCAAATCATACTTTCTTAATTGATCACAAAAATCAAATCCAAACCCCACATGATTGATCCCTACTAAATTTACAATGTAGTCAATATGATCTACTAATCTCTCTGTATTTGCCAAATCCCCCTCATTGGCAACAAATTTATTTGCAATATTCATTCCTATAACACCTTGTCTTTTTGCAATAGCTTTAATCTGTTCATCTGTAAGATTTCTCATAACAGGTACCAAGTTTCTACAATTAGAATGAGAGGCAATAATAGGTTTTTTAGTAACTTCTAAAACATCCCAAAATCCTTCATCATTTAAATGGCTTACATCCATAAACATCCCTAAACTTTCTGCCATCTCTATAAGGGCTACTCCAAAAGCTGTAAGACCTCCTTTTTTTCCCTCTTTCATAGGAGTAAAATAACATCCATCTGCTGCATAGTTTCTTCTGCTCCAAGAAAGACCTACGAGTCTTACCCCTAGCTCATAAAAAACCTTTAAAAGATTTAAATCATTATATAGAGGTTCTACCCCTTCAAATGACAATAGGATAGCTATTTTATTATCATTCATTACTTTTTCAATATCTTTATAGCTTTTACAAAGCATGATTTTATCCTTTGACTCATCTATTTCCATATATAAACTACCAATCTGGTCTAATGCTCTTCTTAAAGACATTTCAGGAATAAACATATCATCAATAAATAAAGATGCTACAATAATATTTACGCCTCCCCTTATAAACTGAGGTAAATAATCTGTCTCTATTACCCTTTTACGTCCTAATTGCCTTTGTCTTACCACATCAAATAAAATGTCTGAATGGGCATCCACAATAGGAAATTTCTTATGTATCTGGTCAGTCGTCTTTAATAAATCCATATTCTTCTCCCCCTTATAAATCCTTCTTATTTTTATCTTATTCTTTTTCTATACTTTTATTTTAACAAAAAACCTGAGGGAAAATCTCCTCAGGTTTTTAAATATTACCGATTTATTTTTCTATATTACAACTACAATTGCCTTTTTTATTATTGGATTCAGCATATGGACAACCAATGCACTTAACACCTTTTTGCTTTTCTCTAATAATCTTTGCAATAGATAAACCAATAATTGATAATATTACCACTCCAACAATTATATTTGTCATAATTTTCTCCTATGCAGCCGCTTTCAACTTCTGCGCTGCTTTTTGATTCCCTTTTTTCACAAGGTGAACAGTATATCCCACCAATGCTACAACAACCACAAGTCCAGGGATAAAACCAGCACCTACAGAACCTGTTGTTACTAACGTACCAATTTGATAAACTAAAAATGCTACCACATAACCCATTCCGAATTGGAATGAAATTGCACCCCAAAGCCATTTTTTATTTTCCATTTCTGAGTTCATTGCACCAATAGCTGCAAAACAAGGAGGTGTAAACAAGTTAAACATAAGATACGCTAAAGCAGCCACTGAAGTTAACCCCATAATACTTGCAACATCTGACCCTCCTGATAATAACTCAAATTCTTCAGGATCGATAAAGTTAGTAATAGAGTAAACTACAGCCAAAGTCCCAACAACATTCTCTTTTGCAATAAAACCAGTAATAGCTGCTGCTGCAAGCTGCCATACGCCAAAGCCTAATGGAATTAATAAAACAGCAAATGGTGATGCAATACTAGCTAAAATGCTTGTATTTTGTGCATTTTCTGCAACAACTTCAAATTGCCAGTTAAATGTTTGCATAACTTGCACTGCTGCATTACAAAGAAGTATAATCGTACCCGCTTTAATAATGAATGCTTTTGCTCTAGAGAACATTGAAATTGTAGCTCTTTTGATACTTGGGAATCTATATTCTGGTAGTTCCATAATAAAAAATGATCTTGCGTTTTTCTCACCAGTAATTCTTACTACAATTAACGCACCAAGAATAATAAGAGCTATACCAACAAAGTACATTGTTGTACCAACCCATGCTGCATCGTCAAAGAACACCCCTGCGAATAATGCAATAATTGGTAACTTCGCACCACAAGGCATGAACGGAGTCAACATTGCAGTAGTTCTTCTTTGTCTTTCATTCTTAATGGTTCTAGTTGCCATAATCCCAGGAATGGCACAACCAGTCCCAATAACCATAGGGATAATTGATTTACCTGACAAACCTACACGATTAAAGAAACGATCCATTACTACAGCAACACGTGCCATGTAACCACAATCTTCAAGTAACGCTAATAAAAAGAATAATACCATGATCAGTGGTAAGAATCCAACTACAGCACCCACACCACCAATAATACCGTCTAATAGCAGTGAACTAAGCACCGGCGATACGCCTTCACCAAGCATACCTTCGGCCCATGCGTATATACCATCAATCCAACCAACAAATGTATCTGCCAACAAGGGTCCTAAAGATTCTTGTGAAATAGAGAATACAGCCCACATAATTAAAGCAAATATTGGAATTCCTAACCATTTATTAGCCAAAATTCTATCCGCATCATCTTGCCTTGTTTGACGATTACTACTTACCTTACGATCTTCAATTTTTGAAACAATACTATTAACAAACTCATAACGCTTTTTATCAGAGATTTCCACCGCTTTAGCATTTGTAAGGTCAATACCTTTGCTATTGTACGGAGCTGTTTGACCTTTACCTTTAACTTCTACTGCTTTTGAAATTAATGCTTCTAAACCATTATTACCTGATTTAGTTGATACAGTTTTGATAACAGGACAGCCTAAAGCTTTACTTAGTCCAGTTACATTAATTGCTGTTTTCTTTTTCTCATTTAAATCACTCTTGTTAAGAGCTACAACTACAGGAATACCTAATTCTAGAAGTTGTGTTGTGAAAAATAAACTTCTACTTAAGTTTGTTGCATCTACAATATTGATGATTACATCTGGATTTTCATTTTTAACGAAATGGCGAGTTATTGATTCCTCAGATGTAAATGGTGACATAGAATATGCACCTGGAAGGTCAACCGCTGTAATCTCCACACCAGTCTTGTTCAAATTCTTTTTGATATTGCCTTCTTTTTTCTCAATAGTAACACCCGCCCAGTTACCCACACGTTCAATCTTACCTGTTATGGCGTTGAACATTGTGGTTTTACCACTGTTAGGATTCCCTGTTAGTGCTATTTTCATAATTTCCCTCCTAAATCTTATTTCGTCAGCACCGCTAACTTAAAATAAGTACAAATTAATAATTTATTATATATGAAATTAAATATCAAAGTTAACCCAAGTTAACTTATTGGCCAATTGAAAAGCTATATCTCTATAGCTTCCAATAATCATTATATAATTATAGCTTCTGCCAATTCCAAATTCATACTGTATCTTGCATCTTTTACAGATATAACATAGTTTTCACCCAATATGGATATTACTGTTAATTTTTCACCTTCGTAACAACCTAGCGTAAATAAAAAACTTTTTAGCTCCTCATCATCTGTTTCAATTCTTTTTATTGTATATTCTACATCCACTTTCGCTTCTGATAGCTTTCTCACCAGACCACCCTTAACCTTTTCAACTTCATGAATTCCATTCATCATTCTACCTACTAAAGTACTAGCCATATATATACCTCCTTTATATATATATCACTTTTTAATCTTTACGATATTTTTTAAAATATGCTTCTATTGCATGAAGCAGGCTGTCACTGACAACATGTTCCATCTTACAAGCATTCTCAGATGCTTCAGCTAGTGTCAATCCCAGGGAATGCTCAAGAAAATCAGTAATTAACTTATGATTATAGTATATTCTTTCGGAAATCTCCCTACCCTTTTGCGTAAGGGTAACACTTCCATAAGTTTCCTTATATACTAAATCTCGAGATTTTAACTGTCCCATAGCTTTTGACACACTTGCTTTTGAAACCCCCAAAGCTTCAGCAATATCCACGCCATGAGCATGACCATGCTCTTTTTCTAATATATAGATCGTTTCTAAATACATTTCAACTGATTCATTATACTTCATTTTTCCTCCCATATATCATATACATCATCTGATATTACAAGAAAACTATAAAGTTAACCTTAGTTAACAAATGTATTCTATACTTGTAGAGAGGCTTTGTCAAGAAACTATTACTACTTTTATCGCTTTCCACAATTGATTCATTATTTCAACTTATATTTATCAATGTAACTTTTTTTCATTTGTTCATATTCACTAGTTGATTATAATTATCAGTTTCAACGATATTATATGCCAATTGATTATAATTGTCAATGGTTTTTATATTTTTTTCCATTCACTTTTTACAATAACTTATTTACTACTGCATTTAGTTTTAATACTTTCCAACAATCTCCTGTGAATAATAAAAACTTCCCTTGAGAAAACTCAAAGGAAGTTTTTATATTTATCCTTCTTTTCTAGATGAACAACTGTGATAACTACAACCTTTACAGCTACTGCATCCTGTTCCATTAACTTCTTTTTTTATACCTTTTATCAAACAATATACACCCAAACCAATGATTCCTACTCCAAGAACCCACGTAAGTAAATTCCCCACAAAATCATCTCCTTAAAATCCTAATAATCCGCCTACTTGATATACAAGGAATGAAACTACCCATGCAACAACAAAAGTATAGCCAACGGAAAATCCTGTCCATTTCCATGAATTTGTTTCTCTCTTAATTACACCAATTACTGCTAGACACGGTATATATAATAGTGAGAATACCATAAAAGATAATGCACTAAGGCTTGTAAATCCAGCAGTTTTTAACGCCCCTGCAAAGCCTAAAACATCTCCCTCCATAGCAGCTTCTCCTACAGCCTCTCCTAATCCATAGATCACTGCCATACTACTTACAACTACTTCTTTTGCCATAAGCCCAGTAATAAGAGATAAAGCTGCTTGCCAAGACCCAAATCCTAATGGTCTAAAGATTGGTGCTGCTATTTTACCAATACTTGCTCCAATACTATCTACCATCTCTACTTGTCCTGAGAAATTAAATCCTAATATAAACCAAATCAACACAGATGCTGCAAAGATAATTGTACCCGCTCTTAAAATATATCCTTTTGCTTTTTCCCATACAGCAATTCCTGTCCCTCCTAAAGTGGGGAATTTGTATGGTGGAATCTCCATAACAAAAGGGCTTTGTTCTCCTTTAAATAAAGTTTTCTTGAAAATCAATGCACACATAATAGCTACAACGATTCCTAAAACATACAAGGAGAATGTAACAATACTTTCATATCCTGGAAAAAACACGCCTGCAAATAAAATATAAATAGGTGCTCTTGCCCCACAAGACATAAATGGCACTACAAGTATAGATGCCAAACGATCATTTTCATTTTCAAGAGTTCTCGTTCCCATTACAGCTGGAACAGAACAACCAAATCCCATAAGCATTGGAATAAATGCCTTACCGCTAAGTCCAATCTTCCTCATGGCTCTATCCATAATAAATGCTACTCTCGCCATATATCCACTATCTTCAAGGATTGAAATAGCAATAAATAAAAATACAATATTGGGTACAAATGTTAACACCCCACCAACTCCACCTATAATACCATCAACAATTAATGATTGTAACCAAGGTGCTACAGCTCCTTCTAAAGAAGCTCCTACGGTTTCTCCAAAAGTACCAAACCATCCATCAATTTGATCTAAGAAAATATTTCCAATGTTGAAGGTAAACCAAAATACAATATACATAAGTCCCGCAAATATAGGAAGCCCTAACCATTTATTTGTAAGCACTTTATCAATTTTATCAGATGTATTTAATCCTTCATCCTTCGGTTTTTTCACCGTTTTTGAAATAATACTTGTAATATAAGTATATCTTCTACCTGCAACTAAGCTTTCATAGTCATCTTCTAGTGAAAATTCATCCGTTACTGCTATTTCATCATTTTCCACCTGTGGTGTAAGATTCAATTCATTTAAAATCTCTTCATCTTCTTCAATAACCTTTAATGCTAACCATCTTAGATTAAATTTCGAAATATCTACATGTCCTTTTAACATTTCTATTGTTTCTTTAATTTTTTTCTCTACATCTTTTCCATAATCTACTTGGTTTGGATTATATTTTATTTTTCCATGAGCAACTTCTAAAGCTGTATCTAATAATTTTTCTATTCCCTTCTTTTGTGTTGCTATAATAGGGACTACTGGTACTCCTAAAAGCTTTGATAGCTTCTCATGATCAATCTTATGCCCTCTTCTTTGTGCTACGTCTAACATATTTAAAGCAATTACAACAGGTTTTCCTAGCTCAATAAGCTGCATAGATAAATATAAGTTTCTTTCAATATTAGAAGCATCTACAATATTTACAACTACATCAGGCGATTCATCCACAATATACTTTCTTGAAATTTTTTCCTCTAATGAATAGGGTGATAAGCTATATGTTCCTGGTAAATCCACTGCTATCATTTCGTTGTTTTTATGGTGTAGCTTTCCTTCTTTCTTTTCTACTGTAACACCAGGCCAATTTCCTACAGAATGCCTAGCACCAGTAAAAGCATTAAACAATGTAGTTTTACCACTATTGGGGTTTCCCGCCAACGCAATGGTTATATTTCTCAACATTGATATTCCTCCTTATTTGAATATGTAAATCATTCTCAATATTTATGCAAAATTATTGACCTTGAAATTTATTTTCAAAGTCTTCTCAAACTACTCTACAATAATTTTTTCAGCATCTTCTTTTCTTAAAGTAAGATTATATCCTTTTACTTTTACCTCGATGGGATCTCCTAAGGGTGCTTTTTTTTCTATATAAATTTCTGTTCCTCTAACAACACCCATATCCATCAATCTTCTTTTTACAGCACCCGTTCCTTGTATTTTAATAATCTTTCCGCCTGTCTTTGGCTGTAATTCTTTTAATGTTCTTCCCATTCTATTTTCTTCCCCTTTCAAATATGTATTATGCTATATCTACCATAATTTGCTGTGTAACCACACCACCTAAAACTAACCTAGACCCCCTTACATTTACAATAAAGGCTCCATTCGTATTATTAGATATAACATTAATTTTAACCCCTCGAGTTAAACCCATATCCTGTAGTTTTTTCTTTAACTTTGGCCCCCAATTAATCGCATTTAAAATAGCATCTTGCCCTGGATTTACCATAGATAATGGCATATAACACCCTCCTATCTAATATAATCAATATAAAACTTTTTTCAATCATTTCGATTTATTAGTTGATTATAATTATCATTTTCGACGATATTATATGCTAATTGATTATAATTGTCAATTACTTTTGAATTTTTTTCCATGCATTTTTTACATAATCCATAAAATTTTATCCATCCACCAGTAATTTTAATATTTTTGTTTTTTATATGTGTTTGGTCTAATTTAAATTGTTTTCCTATATTGATGATCTTTGTAGCTTTGCATTCTTTACAAATCAACAAACAATGATTCTTTTCGATTAATTCAAAACTCCTCATTCCCTTATACATATCACTACAATAAATTTTACCTATATTCATTAAAGCATCAAGAATTCTATATACTGTTCTTTGACTTATTTTTTTATTTTTTTCATAAATCAATGCCATAATTTCTTTTATGTTTAACTTTTTACATATATTTTCTTGAAATATTTGATAAACAATTAACTGATTTTTAGACAACTTATTTTCCACTTTCATATTTATTATGTTCCTCTCTTACAAACATAATCTTATAAATGAATCTACTAATTTTTGATCAAATTGGCTACCTGCTCCTATTTTTAGCCGTTTTAATGCTTCTTCCTTAGATAAGATATCCCTATATGGACGATCTCCAGTCATAGCTTCATAGGCATCACAAATACTAAATAACCTTACTTTATAAGGAATTTCTTTTTCTTTTAACCCTGAAGGATATCCCTTACCATCTGCTCTTTCATGATGGTACAAAACATAATGTAAAAGATTCTTTGGTGCTTTCATTTCCTTTAAAATTTTATATCCCTCAAAAGGATGTTTTTTAATGATTTCATACTCATCCTTAGTAAGCTTTGACTGTTTTAATAATATTCTATCTGGAATAGTTATTTTGCCTATATCATGAATAATTCCTGCATATTCTAATTCTTGTATATCCTCTGAAGAAAGCCCTAATTTCTGTCCAAATATTTTTGCATAACTTCCGACCATCAATGAATGATTTTTGGTAAACCCATCTTTTTCTTCTAGCATACGTATAATCGTTTGAATCCTAAATTTATTTTGTATTCTACTACTTCTTAATTGTTTTTGAATTATTTCCATATGGATTTTTTTAAAGGCCAATGCCATTTCCTTAGCCTCCCTCCGTTATCATCAACGATATTCATTCTCATTTATACTACCATAATATTCTTTTGCTGTAAAATAAATTTTAAAATTTGGGGAGTCATCTTTTTCTCTTGACAGGCATAATAGGGTATTCTACAATATAAATGATAATTATTTTCATTTGTTTGATAAAGGAGATTGATTTTCCCATGTTAGATATTCACAATTCTAGAATGAAAATGTTAGAAGAGCTTTATCTAGGTATACAATTAATCTTACTACTACTTAGTATTTTAACTTTTCAACACTTTCCTCTAAATAGTTTATTACTTCCTATAAAAAAATTTTTATTTATTTACGGCTTCTATTTAGCTATGTTAGTAATCTATTTTATTCGAAAAGCATATTTTCAAAATATCCATCACTTCAATCCAAATTTATGCTTATCTTTTATAGATGGCCTATTTTTAACTATTTTTTTATATTTATCAAAAGGTTTTTTTTATCCTGTATTTCATTTATTTTATATTTATATCACCTTGCAAACAGTTCGATTCTATTATAAAAATGCTTACTTATTTAGTTCTTTTGTTACATTATGCTACGGAGTAATTGTCATGATACAAAATCCCAAAAATTTATTTTCTCTAGAATTTCTTATGAATATTTTTTCTTTTTATTTACTAAGCTATGTTTTAGCTTCTATTTTAAAAGAAATGTATCGGTTACAATCACAAATTTCATTTATGTTCGAGGAAATCAAAGAAAAAAATAGTGTACTCAATGAGATTGCAACAAAAGATTATCTTACTAATATGTATAACCACAAAAGCTTCTATAAATATTTAAAAGATGTTATAAAAATTTCAGAATCAAAAAATACACCCTTTTGTCTAACCATCATGGATATTGATAATTTCAAGAAAGTAAATGATACTTATGGACACTTAGCAGGAGATACTATTTTAAAAGAAATTTCTTCAATGATTCATGATCATATCAGAAAAACAGATATTGCTGCTAGATATGGTGGAGAAGAATTCGCCATTATCTTTCCTAATAGCTCTATACAAGAAGCAGAAAAAATTTGTGAAAGAATAAGAAAAACTATTGAAGATCATATTTTTCTTATCAATAGGGAAGAAGTAAAGATTACTATCAGTGGAGGAATAGGTTGTGCTAGTATTGCTCCTTCTTCTTCTAATCAGCATAATTTTGTTGAATTAGTAGACAACCTTTTATACGAAGCAAAACACTTAGGAAAAAATCAATTTAAATGTTCAGCAGAAATCTTATGTTTAGATTAATCAACAAAAGAGGAAGAAAATGACTATATTTTCTTCCTCTTTTCTTGATTAAATACATCTTTTGCATGGTTTCTTACAATATTTACAAATATCTAACTTTATAGCTAAATCACTTCCTGCTCTCTTGGCAAATACACATGGAACTTCCATATTTTTTGATTCTTTTTTAATAATGTTTGCTAAATTATGTTCAATAAAATCATATAAAACAACAATCATGTCAATATTCATAGGGATTGTTTTATTTCTCATTCCTTTTTTCCGTCCTGTCCAATGAATATAATCCTCAAACCCTCTTTCATTAAGTACCTGTGGTATACTTCCTAACCGATCTCCGCCCACGATTAATGCCGTCATTTTCTTCCCTCCTATATTTTTCTAAATGATATTGATTATCATTATTATATATTTAAATAAATCATCTGTCAACCTACTATCTTTAATTTTGGATGGTATTCTTTCTATCAAAAGAATACATAAAATTACTTTAAAAAATATTATTATTCATAAGGGATTAGGTAGTATAATAAGAAAAAAGACTTATTCAATGGGGGGAATGTAAAATGATAAAAAAAGTATCACAACTAACTGAAGAAATAAAAAATGAATTGATCACTCTAAATGAGTATATCTTAAACAATCCTGAATTAGGAAATGAAGAGATAAAGAGTTGCAACGCTCATATTGATTTATTAAAAAAACACGGATTTGCTGTTAAGGAAAATTATCTAGACATAAAGACAGCTTTTCGTGCTGAATTTAAAGGTTCAAAACCGGGTCCTACTATAGGGTATCTAGCAGAATATGATGCACTACCTGAAATCGGTCATGGATGTGGTCATAATATCTTAGGTACAACAAGTACTGGTGCAGGCATTGTTTTAAGTAAAGTGCTCTCTTCTATAGGCGGAAAGGTAGTCGTATTTGGAACTCCAGCAGAAGAAACTTGTGGCGCTAAAGTAGACATGGCAGACAAAGGTGCTTTTGATGATATTACAGTTGCTATGATGGCACATCCAGCAGATCATCACTATAAAAGTGGAGATTCTTTAGCTATGGAAGCCATAGAGTTTACATTCAAAGGAAAAACTGCCCACGCAGCAGCATGCCCAGAAGAAGGGATCAATGCACTAGATGCAGTGATTAATACTTTTAATAATATCAACGCATTAAGAGAACATACAAAATCTGATTGTCGTATACATGGTATCATAAAAGAAGGAGGTCATGCTGCAAACATAGTTCCAGATCTAGCCATTGCTCAATTTTATGTAAGAGCAACAACAAAAAGCTATTTAAAAGAGCTTGTAGAAAAGGTGAAAAATTGTGCAAAAGGAGCCTCTCTAGCTGCTGGAACAGAGCTTAAAATCTGTAATTATGAATATAGCTATGATAATTTAGTGACCAATCAAAATTTATCTAAAGCTTATTGTAAAAACATAAAAAAATTAGGCGTAGAAAAAATTCATGAAGCAAAAGAAAGCTATGGCTCATTAGATGCTGGAAATGTAAGTCATGTATGCCCTACCATTCATCCTTACTTTGGTATCAGCCAAAACCCTATTGTTGCTCATACAACAACATTTAGAGATGCTACTAATCAACCTTTTGCTTATGAAAATATGGTAAAAACCATTGGTGCTTTAGTACTTACTGCCGTTGACGTCATAGAAAACAATAATCTTTTACATAATATACAAGAAGAATTTAAAACTACTGAAAAATAAAAAATCATAATCATTATAAAACACTCTTGAAAATTTTCAAGAGTGTTTTATTTTTTCTATTAGAAAAACTTCAAAATAATAAAATAGGTCGAAACAGACAATATAGAAAACAAAGTACATCCTAAAACAATTACTTTCATTCCTTTATCCTTAATGGTTTTAAAATTTACCATAAGTCCCATACTAATCATGGCCATAAGAATAAACCAACTACTAACCCTCGTAAATAGGTTTACTAAAAATCCTGGTAAAATACCTAATGAAGATATTATTCCTGCTACAATAAAGTACAATACATACATGGGGAAACTTGCTCTTTTTCCTTCTCCTGATCGGTTAAAAACAATTCCTAAAATAATAGATACAGGTACTAACATAAGTACTCTTGCCATTTTTACAAAAGTACCAATCTCTCCTGATCCTTCTCTTGCAAAAGCTGCTGCCAATGCATGGGCTACCCCCTGCAAAGAAATCCCTGACCAAATACCATATTGAATATCTGTCATGGGAGAAACTACCGAAATAGCAGAGTAAGCTAGAACCCCTATAGCTCCTAAGAAAGATATAATAGATACAGCAAGTACTGAATCTTCTTCTTTTGCATCTATACAAGGTGTTAGAGCTACAATTGCCGATGCGCCACAAATACTTGATCCTACCCCAATTAAAGTTGCTAGTTTTGTATCTGTTTTAAATACTTTTCCCAATAGATTTACAAAAACCAAAACACTACAAACAACAGCTATTACCATAAATAATACACGAGGTCCTAAATTAGCTATTGCAGAAAAGTTTAGCTTAAACCCTAAAAGTACGATTCCTACCTTCAATAATTTTTTAAGAGAAAATTTCACCCCTGGATTAAAGCTTTCCTTCACGCCAAGTGTATTTTTAATCACCATCCCTAGTACAATCCCAATGGTTAATGCCTCTAATTGAAGGATAGGAGACATCCATTCATTAAGCAACTTTGATATTGCACCTATCATAAAAACGAAAATAAGTCCTGATATATATTTTTTCATTATTTCCACCTCCTGCCTTTAGGATAGCAGAAATTATCTATTATTAAAAATTATAATTTTTAATATAACTATAATATAATATTATAGTTATAAATAGTCCAATATACTTAACTATGATTCATTTGATCCTATATATTGTATCTCTCTATAAACCTTCAATAGAAAACTTTATAAATTCCTCAATAAAAGTGCACTTTTCCCCTTTTCTCCAAACAAAATTAAACTCTCTTTCAATCATAAGCTCTTCTATATTTACAATAAATAAGCTTTTTTCTTCTACCTCCTTTTGAATGGCTTCTCTAGAAATAATACTATATCCTAAATTCCATTTCACTAAAGACTTTATGGCAGTAATATCTCCTATCTCCATAAATATCTTATATATGTCCTTACTATATCCTTTTGACTTCAAATAATTTTCTGTAATCGTTCTCGTTCCTGATCCTACTTCTCGCAGAATCAAATTTTCATTGAATACTTCTCCTAATTTTATTTCTTCTCTTTTTGCAAAGGGATGAAAGGATGAAAAAACAGGCACTAATTCATCTTTTTTTAATAATGTATAATCATATTTTTCTTTGTTAAAAAGCCCCTCTACCAAAGCTAAATCTAATTCTCCATCCTTTAACTTATTCAATATATTTTCTGTATTCCCAACCTCTAAGATTACTTCTTGATTTGGAAAATCCATTTTATATTTCCCTAGAATATCTGGAATCAAATAAGCTCCAATGGTTTTTGTTGCACCCAGCTTATATCTTTTAATGATATTGCTTTGATTTTTTAAAATATTGGTTACTTGTCTTTCCATGGCTAACATCTTTTGAATATGCTCATAAAGAATTTTTCCTTCTTCCGTTAAAGATGTTTTTCTGCCTTCTTTTTTGATTAAGGAAACGCCATACATTTCCTCTAAGTATTTAATATGTTGTGAGACTGCTGGTTGGGTGATATTCAATTTTTCTGCTGTTTTTGTAAAGCTTTTCACTTGTGCTAAGGTGTAAAAAGTATTTTTTCTACTACTAAACATATTTAATCTCCTTTTCTCAACTCAAACCAAAATTCTACACCTTCATCTCTATTCAAAACACCAAATTTACTATGATGAAGTTTAAGAATCTCCCTTACAATAGATAGTCCAAGTCCTGTTCCCCCATATTCTCTACTTCTTGCTTTATCAATCTTATAAAAACTATCCCAAATTTTTTTCATTTCTTCTTCTTCTATAAGCTCTCCTGTATTGTATATTCCAACGCTTACCATTTCATCACTGCTATTTATGCGAATAGTTATATTTTTTTCTCCTCCTATATGATCTATTCCATTATTTATAAAATTCATTAAGACCTGCTCTATTTTTGAACCTTCTCCTATTACTTTAAAATTCTTTCCTTCTTTTTGTACTACTGCATGGATATTTTTATCTTTAAAGATAGGTTGATATTTCTTATAAACTTTTTCAATGAGTTCATCCATCAAAAAAGGTTCCATTTGCAACGTAGTGTTTCCAGATTCTAGCTTTGATAAAGCCAATAAATCCTTTACCATTTTTCCCATTTTTTCTGCTTCATCCATAATCACTTCACAATAAAAGTTTTTACTATCCTCATCTTCTGCTACATTTTCACTTAATCCTTCTGCATATCCTTGAATAAGAGCTATAGGTGTTTTAAGTTCATGAGAAACACTAGAGATAAATTCTTTCCGCATCAAATCGATCTTTCTTTCCTTCTCTATATCTTCTCTCAACTTTTCATTGGCTGTATTCAACTCTGATATAGTAGCATCTAGCTGATCGGATAAATAATTCATTGTTTCTCCAAGCTGACCGATTTCATCTTGATCTTGTATTTTATATTTTTTGCTAAAGTCTAGCATCGCCATGAACTTTGCAACTCTATTTAGCTCTACTATTGGTTTTGTAAATCTTTTTGAAAACCACAGGGCTAAGATTATTCCTACTGCCAAAGCAATTAATCCTATATAAATATGAAATTTCTTTGCAATTTCTACACTTTCTTTAATAGCACCAATAGAAGTCTCAAGTATTAAAATATTATTTCCTTCAAAGGCAAAGGCATGTACTAAAAATTTCACCTTGAATTTGGGATGTTCAAAGGTTTCTAACACCTTTTTTCCAGCTAAAACCTCTTCGATTCCTTTGTTAGACAAGGGAATCCCCATTCCCATTTTTCCGAAGCCATTTCCTCCTCTACCTTGAAATGATGTATGATATAAAGTCTCTCCATCTGCTGAAACTATGATAATGCTTCCACCTAATGTATTTTCTATTCTTCCCAATTCATCACTTATATCCTCTACATCATTTTTAAAGCTTTTTTCAATCTCTTTCCCATATTGGATAAGAAGATCTTCTTTTTTTTCTAAATAATACGTTTCCAAATATTTTGTGTTTAATATCCAAGATAAACCTACGATCATGCATGTAAAAAAGGTGAGAACAATAAATAATTTTATCCTTATAGAATTTTTCATTTTTTCACCTCAAATCTATATCCAACACCCCTTACAGTTTGAATAAGATTGCTCTGCTCATGAAGTTTTATCCTAAGCCTTTTAATATGTGTATCCACAGTTCGTAAATCTCCATAATAATCATATCCCCACACCCCATCTAAAATCTGTTCTCTGCTCAATGCCTTTCCTTGATGATTTGCTAAAAAAATTAGGAGTTCATATTCTTTAGGCGTTATTTCTATTTCTTTTTCATAGAGTATAACTCGATGGGCATTTGTATCAATTTTTAAACTATCGAAAACCATAATTCCCTGTTCTTTTGTCTGTTTTCTCTTTAATAACGCTTTTACTCTTGCTACTAAGACTTTTGGTCGAAAAGGCTTTGTCACATATTCGTCTGCTCCCAATTCAAACCCAAATAATTCATCAGACTCTTCACTTCTTGCTGTAAGAATGACAATAGGTGTATTAGACACTTTTCTTATTTCTCTACAAACCGTCCAACCATCAATTTTCGGCATCATAATATCCAAAATGACCAAATCTATATCCTCTTTTTCAAAGAATCTAAGTCCTTCTTTTCCATCTTCCGCTTCTAGTACATGATAACCTTCTCTTTTTAAATAATCTCCTACAAGTCTTCTCATTCTGCTTTCATCTTCAACAATTAGAATTTTTTCTTGCTCCATCCGTCTCACCCCTCAAACCCATTTATTTTTATTATACACAAATTTGATAATAACTTATAAGTGCAATACCATACGGTTAGGTATAACTATATATTAAATTTAAATATATTAAAATAATATAGATGCCCTGTAAAGGAACATCTATATTATTCTAAAATTAATTCACATATATTATTTAACATTACTTACTTCAATATATATCCAATTATTTCAACTTATTTTCTATATGAAAAGGTAAATAAAAAGAGCAGAAGAATAAGCTCTGCTCCTTTTAAGTTTAATTATGATTGAGTTGGAGTACTTATACAAGCTCCCATTCCTCGACCTCTACCTCTACCAGATCCATCTTTTGCACCTCTTCCTTGGCCAAAACCTTGTCCTTGACCAAAGCCAATACCTAATCGTTCATTCTTGTCTCTATTTTCTCCTACAGTAGTACAATCCTTCATTCTATCTGTAATAATTTTTTTATATTCTTCTCCTTTTTCTTTTGTAAATCTTCCGCTCTTTACAAGCGTATCAATTCTCTCTAGCTTAACCTTCAACAACTCCTCTACTGAAAGATTTTGTGTGGATAATCTCATTCCATTTCCTCTTCCATAAGTATCATTACTTGTTTGTGTATCCCCCTCAGCAGCAAATGCAAAACTTATACTCCCTACCACCAAAAGTGCTCCTAACATTAGCGTCATCATTCTTTTTTTCATATACACTCATCTCCTTTTTTTATTTTTATTTCCTTTGATGAGTTTATTATATCCATCCAATGTGACAATTCTGTGACAATTATAAGTATTTCACGTGAAACTATTCAGTTAATTCTTTTACCCTTTTTATGAGCTTGTCTCCAATACGCTTATTTATTGTTCTTAAATTCTCATAATATTGATTCATATTTCCATTATAATCTAACGTCTGCTTAAATAAAATCATTTCTAATGTTTCTCTAACTTTATGAATGCTTATATCCTTCATAGGATCTCCCTGATCATCATTCATTAAATAAACCATGGTCATACTCAAACTCTCTATGACTTTTTCTTCATCAAAATCCTTTTTAAGACTTTTAGAAAAATCCTGTGGGTTTATAAAAGAAATCTCCTTTTCTCTCTCTCCTATATGTTCCATTAAATTTTTAGTGTACCCAATAATACATCCTTTTCCTTCACATTTTTTACAAGTATCCTCTCCTAAACAAATCTCATCAACGCTTTCTTTGATTTTATGAGTATATTCATAAAGGGTTATGGCCGTTTCTTTAAAAGTAGATAATTCACCTTGTTTTCTTAGCTTTAAAGTAGGTTTTAATAGCAGATATGTACTCACCATAATCACACTAAAAAATATGCTTATATTCGCAGGAGTTAGATATTCCTTTGGCAGTGTGCTATACAATTTTCCTATACCGAAAATCATAAATATCCCTGCTGCAATTAATTTCATTGCAAATTCTGGAACCTTCTCACCAATTTTACTTCCTACAAAAATACCCAATGCACTGGTTAATACCATTCCTGTGACAGTTCCCAACAAAACAAATACTGGAAAATGTGCATCTACAGATAAAGTAATGGCTGTAAGTTGTGTCTTATCTCCAAGCTCTCCAATAAAAAAAGCTAAAGCAACTGTTAAAACGGGGCCAAAATTTTTTCCCTTATTTTCTTCATCCTCATCTTCATCCATCTTCAATGTCCAAAGGGCAAAACCAATAAATAAAAATCCTGCAATCATTTGAATGGTCTCTATGGGAATCAAATTAGATAAATAAGATCCTAAAGCTACAGCAATACCATGGTTTAAAAGGGAACCTATAAATACTCCTACTAATACTTCATACACCTTAAATCTTGTTGCAAAAGCCATAGCCAGAATCTGTGTTTTATCTCCCATCTCTGCTATGAATATTAAAAATAGTGATTTGATCATTTCTTGAAACATTTTTCGTCCTCCTTTTTATCAACTAAAAAAGCGAAACCCATAGTTTAATAAAGCTATGTAAAAATAGCTTTATTAAACTATAAGTCTCGCCCCTTTAAATACTAAAGCAAATAGAACCAGGTATTTTCACCATTATGTTGATTCATATTTATGGGAACTTCCCATGACTACTCCCTTATAGCTTACTTTTACAAATGTTACTATAGCATATATTTATATTTATTTCAACGTTAACACCTATGTAACTATTGAAAATTTCCTTCTCATTTTATATTAGATTGAAATGGTTTTTCTAAATGATTAAAAATAATATCTGGAAAAATACATGAAAACATCTCAAGTATTGAATAAATCATCCATTCTATTATACTACTAGCCATTTTATCATCTCCTAAATTTTAGGATAGCACAGCTTTATATTTATTTCAATATTTACAACTGTAAAAATAAGTAAATAAAGATTCCATGTTGTCATCTTCTACTTATATTCTATGAATTTATAAAACAATATAAACATAAAACATATTTTTATTTAAATGATTTTTATTATCTTATAATAATTTTTATCATCTAGTGGAATACTATTTTATTTGCATAATTTTCTTTCATTTTTCACAAACTATTCTTGTACTATTCAAGGAGGTGAACTACTCATGCAAGGAAACAATAGCATTGGATGTAATGTAACTGAATGTCGTCATCACGCAAAATCTATGCCTCAATGTACCCTTAATCACATCGAAGTTGTAAAACACGAAGCAACTGCTACATGCAAAGAATGTACAGATTGTGGAAGTTTTGAAAAAGAATGATAAATTAAAGTCCTCACATAGTGAGGGCTTATTTTATTTAAAAATTTTTAAATATTTTTGCAGATTTCTACAAATTATGACAATCATATGCAATAAAATAGAATAAATCACATTTTTAATATTATTATTCATCGTTTCATATATAATAATAATCAATAAATCTTTCCCAAGGAGTGGCCATTATGAAATATACATTTACTGATCTCATAGATCTTAAACAATTTCAAAGACTTATGGAGTCTTTTTACAACATCTCAAAAGTTCCTTACACACTTCTTGATCTTGATGGAAATATTTTAAGTAGTATAGGGTGGCAAGATATTTGTACAAAATTTCATAGAATCAATCCGAAAAGTGCTTCAAGATGTAAAAAAAGCGATTTGTCCATTAAAGACAGATTCAATCCTGTAGAAAAATATGGTATTTATCAATGTGAAAATGGATTAATGGATGCTTTTATTCCTGTTATTGTTAAAGATGAGCATATTGCTACTCTGGTTTTGGGTCAGTTTTTTTTAAGTCATCCTGATATAGCGTATTTTCGCAAACAGGCACAAACCTTCAATTTTGACGAAAGTGCATATCTTAAATCACTATCACGTGTCCCTATTATTACTAAAGAACAGTTACAATCTTATATAGATTATTATGTTCAAATATCTACTATTCTTTCTAGCATGATTTCGAAAGAGTTGAAAAAAAGAGAATCTGAATCTTTATTAAAAAATCATAATGCCAATCTTGAAAAAATAGTTACATCACGAACTGCCCAATTAACAGCTATGAATATAAAACTTGAGGAAGATATCCAAAAACGTAAAAGTATCGAAAAAAATCTTAAGGAAAGTGAAGAAAGATATAGACTCCTCATAGATCTTTGTCCTTATGGCATTAGTGTACGGAATAAAGATACTATATTGTTTGCCAATACAACAGCAGCAAAATATTTTGGCTTTGAAAATCCAAAAGAAATCATTGGAAAGAAAATGCATGAATTATTTGTCCCACATCCAGACTATCGTCCATCATTTAAAGAAAACTTAAAAAAAATAGATAGAACAGGTTCTATAGATTTAACAGAAGAAAAATTCATAAGAACAATTGATGGTAACACTTTATACATGGAAACTGTTTCTTCCTTCATTCCTTATAATGAAAATACTGAAATTCTAGTGGTTTTTAGAGATATTTCAGAGAGAAAAAAAATAGTAAATCTACAAAAAGAAGTGGAAGAAAAAGAAAAGAGATTAAAAGAAACTATTGAGTTTGATCTACTACGAACTGAATTTTTTGCAAACCTATCCCATGAAATTAAAACACCTATTAATCTTATTTCTAGTGTTGTTCAATTATTAGAATTAGAAATGAAAAATAATGAAATATTTCTTGATACCTCTATGTATCAACGCCTAAATATTTTAAAACAAAACTCTAATAGATTATTAAAGCTAACCAATAACTTGATAGATGTAACTAAAATAGATTCTGGTTATTTGAAATTGAATTTACAAAACTGCAATATCATAAGTGTCATTGAAAATATTACAATGTCTGTTGCAGAGTATATAAAAAACAATCATATAGAGCTTTTATTTGATACAAATACAGAAGAACTTATCACAGCAGTAGACCTTAATGCTATTGAAAGAATTCTATTAAATCTATTATCTAATGCAGTAAAATTCATAAAAGAAAACGGCAAAATAATGGTGCATATGGACGCTTCTGAAAAAGAAATCATCCTATCGGTAAAAGACACAGGTGTGGGTATTCCAAAGGACAAATTAGAATTAATATTTGATCCATTCAGACAAGTGGATAAATCTCTTACAAGAAATCATGAAGGAAGTGGTATGGGGTTATCCCTTGTAAAATCACTAGTACACATGCATGGTGGTAAGATTATAGCAAAAAGTGAATATGGACAGGGCAGTGAATTTATCATAACCCTTCCAGTAAAAAAGATCCCTGTTCATGGAGATACAATAAAAAATTATGACTTAGATTATTCCAAAGCCACTCATACAGAAATAATCAATATTGAATTTTCAGATATATATTCCTCGTAAAGATGTAAAAAAAGAGCCCACACCTTAGGCTCTTTTTTTTTATCTATATATGAGGTTTTTAATGGGACTTTCATCATTTAAAAAAGATAGTTTTAATTCCTTCCAAAAAACTTTTTTTAATTCTCTTTTGCTTTTTACAGACTTTTGAATAAATAAATTCTTATAAATCTTATCTGCTTTCATATTTCCTGTTATAACTCTGCTATTGTTTCTTAATCTTTTATACATAGACATATTAACCACCATCTTCATTTCTCCTTTCAAATTCAAATAAATATACGATTTTTATACAATTTGAATTTGATTAGGTGGTTCTGGAAAGTGCCCATAAGAAACAAATTTTAATAATCTAATATGATTATCCGAATACATATCATCTAACGCGGAAGGAATCAATGTGGTTAATCCATCAACTAATTTATTCATTCTTACGAGCCTCCTTTCCATAAATAAATAAAGCCCTGTCAAAAGACAGGGCAAAATATACTTCATATAATTTTATATGCGAAGTTCTACTTTATTCCTTGCCTTCCCACCGAAGGTAGTCACATACACAATAGGCAGGTCTCCTGACTCATGAATCTTCCTATTCCCTCCATCCTTCCCATTTTCACAGTGAATTATTTGAGGTTTCGTCATCATTTACAGTAGCGGGGGCTGTGTCGGATTTTCACCGCACTTCCCTATTAAACCTTAGAAAAGGTACCTAATGCAATTTCCATATTTAATTCTAGATTATTATATCATTACATTTCAAAACCGTCAATATAGATTTTATATTTTAAATCTTTCTATAAACTATTTATTCATCTATTTAAATTCTTTATTTATTTTCTTTTTCATAATCAATATCTTTTCATTTTGTAAATCTCTTTTCTCCTTTGAAATATTTAATTCAAAACAATTTTTTATTTTTACAGGAAGATTACTAAATAGATAAATCTTATCCCCTAAAAGTAGCGCTTCATCAACATCATGAGTTACAAAAATAACCGTTCGCAAATCCTCCATCCACAATTTAACAAAAGCATGAATGAGTACTTCTTTCGTCTTTATGTCTAACCCCTTAAAAGGCTCATCCATCAACAAAATATCGGAGGGATAAGCAAAAGCTCTAGCGATAGCCACTCTTTGCATCATCCCACCACTAAGATCTTTTGGATAATAATCTTCAAAGCCTTCAAGATTTACCATATTTAAATACTTCAATACAATTTTTTTTCTTTCTTCCTTTGGATAAATATCTTTTAGTATAAATTCAATATTTCCCCATACGCTTTTCCAAGGGAGAAGTCTTGGTTCCTGAAAAAGATAACCCATTGCATTTTGATCAAATCCTATAAACTCTCCCGCTTCCCCTTTAACGATTCCACTCATCATATTTAACAAAGTAGTTTTACCACATCCTGATGGCCCTAAAATGCAACTAATTTTTTGTTTAGGTATACTCATATTAAAATCTTCAAATACCATAAGATTTTTATATTTTTTATATAACTTCTGAATTTTAAGGGTCATTTCAACCTCTCCATTTAATCATCTTTTGTTCTATAATTCTTATGATTTTTTCAAATATAAAGCTTAAAAATACAGCAATAACTGTCCATGCAAGGACATTTTCTGTTTCAATATAAACCTTTGAATTATAAAGACTTGTCCCTATAGCAAATGTTGGCTGACTTAAAACTTCCGCTGCAATAACAGCCTTCCATCCTATTCCCATCGCAGTAGAAATTCCTGCCATAAAATAAGAAGCAATGGCTGGTAAATAAATTTCTACTATCACTCTATATTTTTTCACATGATATATTTTTGCCATCTCTAAAAACTTCCTATCTACATTTTTTATTCCTTCAGAAACATTGACACATATGATAGGAAAAGCAACTAAAAAACTAACAAAAATAGGTACATCATCTGTTTTAAACCATATGAGTGCAAGGATAATAATAGACATAACAGGAGTAGACTTAATAACAACTAAAATAGGTTCCATTAACTTTTCTAAAAACAAATTGCTTCCTGTTAATAGTCCTACTCCTAACCCTAAAGTACAAGATAAAAAAAATCCTATACATCCTCTTTTTATAGTCATCATAACTATTTTAAAAAAAGCTTCAGACTTTATAAGAAGAAACATCGCTTTACAGGTAACTTCAGGAGAAGGAAGAATCATCTCCGAATCAATTATTTCGGAGATGATTTTCCAAGTAAATGTCAAAATCAATATGGATAAAATGGTTGGAAATTTATTTTTGATTATAGTAAAAATTTTCATCAGGAAGTTTTCCTCCCACATCTTTTGGTGAAAAATCATAAAGTAATTCCAAAAATTTTTCTACAGTTTTTTGTGACTCTTTTGCATCCTTAAAAACAATATTGCATCTTGGAATAGCTAATTCAGCCATTTTAGCTTTCATGCCAATACCATGTTTTTCGACTAATTTCCCAGCTTCTGACGTGTTTTCATTTACCCAATGAATACTTTTTTCATATTCTGCTAAAAAGTTTTTTACAACTTCCGGATTTTTTTGTGCAAATTCTTCCCTTACAACTAAACACCCTTGTACTAAACCTGCACCTGCTCCTAATACATTTTTCCATTCATCTTGAATATTCATCACAATTTTTGCATTTTTATTTTTCATACTAACCATTGTTACAAATGGCTCAGGAAGTACTGATATATCTACTTTTCCAGCAGCCATAGCCTGTGCAAGTTCAGCATGAGATAATGTATAATCTAGCGTCACATCTTTTTCTGGATCTAATCCATTCTTTTTTAACAAATATTTAAATACCACATCCGGGTTTGACCCTTTTGTAATCATATTAATCTTCTTCCCTTTTAAATCATCCCACCGAGTTATCTCTTCCCCTTGAGTCATTACATACAAAACCCCTAAGGTATTCACAGCAGCTAATTTGTAACCTGCCCCTTTATTATAAAGCTTTGCAGCTACATTAGTAGGAAGAGCTGCAAAATCAACTTCTTTTGATAGAAGCTTTGAAACTAATAAATTAGGTGTGCCTGCAACTTCATACGCTGAATCTATGTTTTCTCCTAATATAGGTTTTTCCTCAAACATTTTTATCATACCAATAGAAGTAGGACCCTTAAGTCCTGCAATCTTTACAACTTCTTTTTCTATCACTTTTTCCTGTTTTACATTTTCATCTGTAGCTTCTTCTTTTGAACATCCTATAACACTAAAAAGTAATAAAAAAATCATCATGAAAGATAATAATTTTTTCATGTAAACACTCCTCCCTATCCAATTCACAAAACATTTTTCCACTATCTATTATATAAATCAGTATAACATACTTTATCTTTTAAATGTATAGAGCTAATCTTGCCCATTATTTTGTTTTTTTACTTTTATTTACACTCATCTTTTAAAATTTTTACTTGCTCAATATTCACCCAAACTTCTTCTCCTACTTCATATTGTTCCTTATTACTCGTTTGTACCATTAAATTTTTGTTTTCTACCTGTATCCTATACTCAATCATATTTCCTCTATAAAATGTTTTTATAATCACACCTTTACACATTCCTTGATCTTTTTGCAGAAAAATATCCTCTGGTCTAATGGATAAAATTATTTCTTTTCCATACTCTTTTATTTCATCTTTATTTTCTATAAAAACATTTTTAAATAATTCTAAACAACTGTATTTATCACGTCTATTCACATAATTGTAGATAATATTTGCCTTTCCAATAAATTTTGCTACAAATTCCGTTTTAGGATTTTCATAAATCTCCTCAGGCGTACCTATTTGAATAAGATTTCCTCCATTCATCACTGCAATTCTATCAGATATACCCATAGCTTCATATTGATCATGTGTAACATGTATGATTGTAATATTCATATCCTTTTGTATTCTCTTTATTTCATACTGCATCTCTTCTCTTAATTTTGCATCTAAATTAGATAAAGGCTCATCTAACAATAAGATCTTTGGATTCATTACTAATGCTCTTGCTAATGCTACTCTTTGCTGCTCTCCTCCACTTAATTCATGGGGGTAACACCTTTCTTTCCCCACTAATCGTACAATACTTACCACTTTTGCTACTTCATTTTTAATCCTATCCTTACATTCTTTTTTTATCCTTAATGGATAAGCAATATTCTCAAAAACATTTTTATGGGGCCACAGGGCATAATTTTGAAAAACCAGTCCTATTTGTCTTTTTTCTGGCAATTTAAAATAGTCCTTTGAAGATACCAATTCATCTGCAATAGTAATTTCTCCATCATCCACCTTTTCTAGCCCTGCAATACAAGATAGGAGTGTACTCTTTCCACATCCACTTGGCCCAACAATAGTCAACATTTCTCCCTTATAAATATCTAAATCTAAGGCATTGATAGCCATAACTTTTCCATATCTCTTGGATAATTTTCTTATTGTTGCTTGGATCATTTTTCTACCTCCATCTTTAAACCTTTAACTTTTTTGAGTAAGACATGCCCAATAATAGTCATCCCTATAATTACTACTGCCAGCGTTGATGTCATTTCCAATCCATAAGAATTAGATTTAAGCCCAAAAAGCATCACACCTATCGTCTCCGTTCCTGGTGAATAGAGCAAAAGGGAAATAGGGATTTCTCTTAATGCTATTAAAAAGGCTAAAATCCATCCTGACCGAAGGCCTGGCATAATCATCGGTAAAGTAATATCTTTGAAGACCCTAATATTAGAAGCCCCACACATTCTTCCTGCTTTTTCAATAAAAACATCCTGATTTTGAATAAGTCCACTGACATTTTTTATAATAATAGGCAAAAACAATGCTATATAAGTCACTATAATAATCCATCGTGTACCATATAATTTAAAAGGTGGATGCATCCATGCAAGGGTTGCAGCAACAGCCAAAACCATATTAGGAAACGCCATTGGCCAAGTTACAATAAATTCTACTAATTTTCTTCCGTTTAAATCTGTTTTATTAGAAATATATGAAACAACCCCTCCTACCCCTGCAGCAATACTTGCTCCAATACATCCATAAAAAATACTATTTTTAAAGGCACCTCTAGTTAACTGATTTTTAAATAACAAAACTACATAATTATTTAAAGTTAAATGATCTAATGTAAGTGTCAATCCCCATCTCTTTAAAAAAGAAGATGTTACAATCACTATTAATGGAATGATTGTCGTAATACTTTGAAATAAAATGACAAAAAATACAATACTATTTTTCCATTTTCCTAATGGGATAAGCTTTGCCTTTTGTGCGTTTGCTGTCATAGTTGTAAATCTTCTCTTTCTCATTAAGACATTGTTCATAAAAAAAACAATTCCAGAAAAAATAACTAAGATAACAGAAATTGCTATAGCAAGCTGTAAATCTAAGTTCGTCAACCCACTATATATTCTCGTTGTCAATACCTCTTCTCCTACTGGCAATGCTAATACTGCAGCAACCCCGAAGTTTGCCATAGTACGACTAAATACTAATAATCCTATAGCTATAAAGCTAGGTATCGTTAAAGGTAATGTGATAGTAATAACTGCTTTTAATCTACTAGCACCACTCATAACTGCCGCATCCTCTAAAGAAGGATCCGTCTTTCCTAAGGCGTTGGCTATTGCCATAAATACTAATGGATATAGATGAATAGACATGACAAGGATTACAGCTTCTAAAGAATAAGGAATAAATCTATATTCATAAATTCCAAATATATTTCTTAAAATACGATTCCAATAACCATTTCTTCCAAAGAATTCTATCCATGAAATAGCAATGACATAGGATGGCATCATAAAAGTTAAAAAAGCTAACTTTTTTATTGCCTCTTTATAAACATAATCTGTTCTTGTCACTAACCAAGCTAAAGTACCACCAAATAAACTTGTCAATAAAGTAACCCCTAAAGAAACATAAATCGTATTTCCTATAGCTTTATAGGTCTCTTGATCTTTTAAAATTCTTATATATACATCTAAAGTAATACGTCCCTCATTCATCAAGCTTTTTATCAATAATACTAAAAAAGGATATAAAACAAATAAACTTATGAGGATCCCTATCATAAATAGAATTACGGTCTGAGATTCAGACCGTAATTTTATAAAAACACTTTTCATAAAGTAGCTACTTTCCTTGCATGATTTCTCTGAATCCATCTCGTAATTCCTCTTCATGTTCACTAGCATATCCCCAATCCACTGGCATAACTTTTATATCTTCTGGCACTCCTATAGGTAATGGTATATCTTTTCTCACGCTAACAAATCCAAAATTCGCTGTAATCATTTGTGCTTTTTTAGATAAGATAAAATCAACAAATTCTTCAGCTATTTTTTTATTGCTATCAGGTCTTTTTTGATTTTTTATAATTGCAATAGGTCTTTGGATAGCTAATGCGCCTTCTTCTGGCCAAGCTAATGCTAAAGGTGTTTCATATCCATCTTTTTTTGCTTTTTTCTGTAACCTTAACACCCCATCATGCGGTGCAATCCCCACATCAAATTCTCCTTCTGAAATTTTTGAAGGTACTTCTCCATTTTTCTTTGTTAAGAATAAATGATTTTCATGCATCACTTTTAAATAGTCCCAATTATTTCCGCTCATTTGATAAATTGCTGAAGTCAATGCTAATGCAGTAGAAGATTGATTGGCATCTGCCATCACCATAACCCCATCCCACTTCTTATCCTTTAAATCTGAAAAAGCTTTAGGAATACTTTCTTTTTCTATATGATCTTTATTATAAATAATCACACCATATCTCTCGTTTACCAAAGTATAATAGCCATCGCCTATTTTGTATTCAGATTTAATTGCGTCATATTCTTTTGGTAAATAATTCTCAAGAGCCCCTTCCTTTGTTAAGACCCTATACATTAATGGATCAGAACCCCAAACTACATCTGCTTGAATTTGACCAGCTTCTTTTTCTGTCCACACCTTCTGACGAAGTGGGCCACAACCCATATGTAATAAATCTAATACATCTCCTCTTTGTGCTTCAAACTCTTCTTCTAATTTTTTTATCATAGGCTCTGACCCTGATAAATATACAGTAATCTTTCCTTCTTCTTCACTATAAGCAGATTTTTCTGAAGCAACTGCTTTTTCTATTTTGTCATCTTTCTTTGTTTCTTCTATGTTATTAGCACTGCAAGCTGAAAAAATTATCATCCCTGCTAAAATTAGTATTAATAATAGAAGGGTACTTCTTTTCACTTTTCTATACATCCTCTTTACACTTCCTTTATTATATTTTTTTGATGAAAATTATTCTAAGTTCTCTTAGTTCCCTTAAACGATCTGACCATCCTATTCAAAGATACTATATCTAAATTTTAACTATTTTTTTTAAAGTTGTCAATGATAATGATAATTATTATTGACAAAATAAAATCAATTTGTTATTATAAACGAGAGTGATAATTATTATCAATCAGAAAGGTGGCGTAATAATGCTTCAAAAAGAAAAGAACCCTATTTGCTTCCAACAAAGCAATGATGAATTTATAAAATGGCTTGTTCAAATTTTAGGTCCTGTTATTCTTGGGGCAAAGCCATCAGAAATTTTAAGTTTTCCAAGCCATGACAAAACACTCAATGAAAAAATAAATAAAATCAATCATTATTTTGGAAATTGTAAAAAGATATCATTTAAAATATTTCATTTTAATCATAAAAGTACAAAAATACTTTTCTACAAGCCTGTATCTTTAGATGGGGTCTTGAGAGATTTTAAAAATGCTAAGTTTCTAAAAAGTATAGGTTACCCGAAGGAATACAATTTAGAATTATATCTAAATCATATGATTGAAAAAATCATACAAGGAACAATCCCTGATGAAATAGGACTTTTTCTGGGGTATCCTTTAAAAGATGTCCTTGGATTCATGGGGCACCCTTCCTTAAAACTTACTAAAGTTAACGGTTGGAGAGTTTATGGAGATGCTACCCTGTCAGACAAGACTTATGACGAGTTTTTAAAAGCAAAAGCCCAAATTAAAAATCTTTTAACATTTTGTAGCATGCACAAAATATTATCTTATGCATAAAAAGTCTTCTATAACAATGTTTATCCTTTTCGATTATTTACTCTAATCGGAAATTAAAATAAGAAAATGAAAATAAATAGAAAGAAGGGATTATAATGAAAAAAGTAACTGTAATTTATTGGAGTGGTACTGGAAATACAAAATTAATGGCTGAGGCTGTAGCAGCAGGTGCTGGCAGTGATGCAAAATTATTAAATGTTGAAAATGCAACAAAAGAAGATGTAATGGCTGCTGATGCTATCGCTTTAGGTTGCCCTTCTATGGGTGCTGAAGTTCTAGAAGAAGGAGATATGGAGCCTTTTGTTGAATCTATTGCAGATTGTGTTTCTGGAAAACCAGTTGGTCTATTTGGTTCATACGATTGGGGTGACGGCCAATGGATGAGAGATTGGGGAGAAAGAATGCAAGGGTATGGAGCAAATGTTATGGGTGAAGGCATCATCAATCATCTAACACCTGATGATGAAGGATTAGAAAATTGTAGATCTTTAGGAGAAGATTTAGCAAAATAATATAATACATAGAAAAACCCTTCTACCCCCCTCGGTTTAAGGGTTTTTCTTTTATTTATAATATCTACCATCACATTTATTCTCAACCATCATACTTGCAATAAAAGATGTTAATGGAATAGTAAGAATTAACCCAATACTTCCACACAATGAACGAATAATCTCTGTTGCAATAATCTCTTTACTCACCATTTGAGTAAGGGATAAATCAAAATTATAAAACATCAAAAATAGTGGCATACTTCCTCCAACATAAGCAAGAATAAGGGTATTAACCATGGTTGCCATCACGTCTTTTCCTACTTCAAGACCTGAATGAACAAGTTTTATAAAACCTATAGAAGGAGAATGACTTTTCAATTCGAAAATAACAGATGTAATCGTCATGGCTACATCCATGACAACACCAATAGAACCAATCAAAACGCCACTTAAATAAAGACCTCGAAAATCAATTTCTAGACCTACTTCTCTGATTAAAAAATTAATCTCTTCACTTGCGAGTCCGGTAATGGTACAAAGTTTGGTAAAGATTTGTGCTAGTATGGCAGCTGTAATCGTTCCTCCAACAGTTCCTAAAATTGCAATCATACTCTTTCGTGTAAATCCACTGATCAAAATAAAACTAATTAAAATAATCAATATGCTACAGATTATTGCACCTATAACAGGATTATAACCGTTAACAATCATAGGAATCATTAATTTTAAAATAATTAATCCTGAAATTCCTAATGATACTACAGAAAGTAATCCTCTAATTCTACCAAAAATAATTACAGCGATTAAAAAAATAATCCCTAATAATTTTAAATGATCCTCCCGACAAATATTCATGATACGTGCTTCTATTTGGTTTTGATCATTCTTAACAATACTCACCATTACTTTATTCCCTTTGTGTAAATCAAAATTGTATTGAGAATATTCTATAGTAAAATATTCTGTTGTTATTTCTTTTTCTTTGTAATCCCCTTCTAATATTCTTAGCTTTATAATTTGACTACGAGCTTCCTTATAATTTACTTTTTCTACATGGATTACTTCAGCTTTTACATAAGTATTTTCAAACTCTTCAGCTACAACTATATTTCCAAATAAAATAATCCATACGATAATGAACAAACATTTTTTTCTCATTGTCCCACCTACCTTTTAAAACTAATCCTTAGTTACCTATCCTATCCTATGCTTTTTTTGGGACAATCAGAACAAGAAAGTATATATTTATAAAAATTATCAAATCCTATATATGATAAGTTATTTATACGAAAACAGAAAAGGTGATTATCTTGTATATAATCTATCACGATGTTGGTGGAACACATTCCACTGTCGTTGCAGCCAATATACATCTTCGTCGTCTCCCGATGGATCATATTCCTACGCAATCTGAAATTATTAGTATTCCTCTATTTGACCAATTAGAAAAAAAAGATATAGGAAGACTTATTTATCATGGAAATGACGAGTATAACCATGCTGTCTATACACTAAGTAGAAAAAATGCTTCCCACTTAATCGTAAATACCTTAGAAACAGTCCTTAGTATGATCAATAAAGATAAAAAAGAGATTTTATGTGTAGATACTTCTCCTACAGTAAATTTTCTCATGCGCATTGGTGGAGGAAGTTCTAGAAGACTTGGACTTATATCCTTTGGTAGGCCTATTGTTGCTTATGGCACAATAAAAGCTTATCCTAAAATTATGGATCTTGTAAAAAAAACAAAATTAAAAATAGCACCCTAAAATTCTCCGGTGCTATTTTACAAATTTTACAATTGTCTTTAATACTTTATCTACTTCTTCTCTAGTAACCATCTCTTGATCTCCAATCAAACAATCTTTTGCATGGTCTTCTAAAATGATTAAACCTACCTTATGAACAGAAGCGCGTATAGCTGCAATTTGAAGCAATATATCATCACAAGTTTTTGTATCCTCTTCAATCATCTTCTCTATTCCTGCTATATGCCCCTTTATGGTTCTTAATCTATTGATAATATCTTTTTTTGCATCTTCCTTAGCCATTTCATCATCCCTTCCATAAAAATATCTTCTTTATGCTCATTATATTGTACCATATTGCGTCTCTTTTTCCATATCATAGATTTTTTCTCTTATCAAAATTTATATTTATTCGATTCATATAAACTCCCTATATAAGAAAAGGGGTTGTTTTCACAACCACCTTTATATAAACAAGTTTACATTTGCTTCATCTGCTTCTCCAAGATAACTAGCTACTCCTGCAAACTCTACTCCATCAATAAGCTCCTCTTCACGAATCCCCATTACATCCATAGACATGGTACAAGCAATCATTTTTACACCCATCATCTGTGCACTTTCTATTAATTCTGGTAAAGTATTTACATTCTTCTTTTTCATGATGCTTTTCATCATTTTAGCACCCATTCCTCCAAAATGCATTTTGGAAAGGCCTAGTTTTTCAGCACCTCTTGGCATCATAAATCCAAACATTTTTTCCATGAAATCTTTCTTCACTTTAATTTTTTGTGCTTTTCTTAATGTATTTAATCCCCAAAAGGTAAAGAACATAGTTACTTCACTGCCCATAGCTGCTGCCCCATTAGCAATAATCAAACTTGCCATAACTTTATCCATATCTCCACTGAATACAATAATTGTTTTTTTATCTCCCATACATAACCACCTTACTTTTTAAGGATTTTTGCTGTTATTTCCGTATCTGTTTCGTTTAAGTCTAACAGCTCATTTCCTGTTTTTTTGCACCATGCTTGTATATCTTTTGAGAAACCTCTATCTGTAACTTTTACATTGAGTACATCTCCTGCTTGTGCTTCCTTTGCTGCCTTAAACACCTGCATGATAGGTCCTGGACATTGTAATCCTTTACAATTTAAATTAATTTCAGCCATTTATATCTCCTCCTGTAGTTTTTTTGATTTATTCTCTTTCAAAGGGGTAAGCATTCATACCACCTTCTAAAATTCTTACGTTCTTAAATCCTAATTCTTTTAATTTTAGATAAGATAAATATGCATTTTTACCAATTTTACATACTAAAACAGTTTCTTTTGTTTGATCTAATTCATTTGCTCTCATATAAAGTGCACCAGAAGGAATATTCACAGCACCTGGAATCGTTCCTATCATAAATGATGCTTCATCTCTTACATCAACTACTTGAATTTCATTTAATCTGTTTTTACATTCAATAGGTCCAATTCCCTTTACTCTTCCGGTTAACTTATTTGTCAATACACTAGCTGCTAAGATAGTAGAGCTCATTGCCATGGAAAATGGTGGTGCATAAGCTAAATCAATTTTTTGTAAGTCCTCAACCTTTGCTCCAAAAGTTATAGCTGTAGCAACAATATCGATTGGTTTGTCCACAACTCCTTCACCAATGACCTGTGCACCTAATACCTTATGGGTATTTTTATCTACAACAAGCTTTGTAATAATTTCTCTATATCCTGGATAATAATGTGCTTTATCATTTGCTGGAACTAAAGCAGTCTCTACTTCAAAACCTGCTTCTTTTGCATCTCTCTCTGATAATCCTGTTTTTGCTGCATTCATTTTAAATAGCTTTACAACCGTTGTTCCAAGTACTCCTTTTAACCCATCCTTTTCTTCATTTGCCATATTGATTCCAGCAACTCTACCCATTTTATTTGCTGTAGAACCCATTGGATACCAAGCAGGCTTTCCTGTAACTAAATTTACATTCTCTGCACAGTCTCCTACTGCATAAATGTCTTTTATGTTTGTCTCCATATATTCATTTACTTTAATGGCTCCTGTAGTACCAATTTCTATCCCTATTTCTTTAGCTAGATTTACATTTGGTCTAACACCCACAGACATAATGACAAGATCTGCTTCAAGCTCTCTTTGATCTGTAATAACCTTTGTAACTTTTGCGTCTCCTGCTAATGAAAGGACTTTTTCTCCTGTGTAAATATTTACACCTTGTTCCTGCATATAATTTTGTGCATAAAGAGCTATTTCTTCATCAAAGGGGGGTAAAATATGATCTATCAGTTCTACTAAAGCTACTTCAATATTTCTTTCATGTAAATTTTCTGCAACCTCAAGACCTATAAATCCTCCACCTACAATAACAGCCTTTTTCACTTCTCCTTGATCTACCAATTCTCTAATCTTTAGTGCATCTGATACAGTTCTTACTGAGAATACACCTTTTAAATCTTTTCCTTCAATAGGTGGTACAAATGGAGATGCCCCTGTAGCAATGATTAATTGATCATATTCAAAACACTTAGTTTCTCTAGTTGTTAAATCTTTAACTGTTACATTCTTTTCTTCTTTATTAATTGTTACTGCTTCATGTTTTGTTAATACATCAATTCCCGTAACTGCTTTAAAATCTTCTGGTGTTTTTACAACCAATTCATGTTTTTCTTCTATAACTCCCCCAATATAATAGGGTAATCCACATCCTGCATAAGAAATATATTCATCTTTTGTTACAATGCCAATCTCAGCTTTTGGATTTTCTCTTTTAAGTTTTGCTGCAGCTTTTGTTCCGGCTGCTACACCACCAATCACAAGTATCTTTTCCGCCATGTTCCCACACTCCTCGTATTTTATAAGAACAATTCTTTCCCATAGTATTCCCTATATTTTTACAAAGTATGTTATTTTTACCCACCCCCATAGGGGGTGCTTTCTTATTTATATAATACGATGAGATTGACAAAAAGTCAACAAAGCTCTCAAAAAAATTTGAGAGCTTTTATCTAAATTTTTAATAATCTCCATATCCTGGATATCCGTATCCGGGATAGCCATATCCTGGTTGACCGTATCCAGGTCGACCATACCCGGGAGAACCATATCCGGGTCCTCCATATCCAGGTCTTCTTCTTCGTCTTCTTCCTAATAATTGTCCTAATAATAATAGCCATATGATGTTTCTAAACATTCCTCTACCACCATATCCGCCATCAGGAGATCGATACATTTTATCTTTTGTATACATTTCATATACATCATCCACCATTTGTTCTATCGTTTTTTGGTCAGGAAAGGGATACATTTTTTCATTATAAACATGATCTTCCCTAGCGCACACCCTTTGTACATATGGTAATAAATTCTGACAATCTTCAGGATACATTTTTTCAGCTTCACTCTCACAATAAGTTATATAATCGTCATAGGAATACAAGCCCTTCTCCCCCTTTTTAGTTCTTTCCCTATTTTCATAATATGTTTTTCTTGTAAATATGTTGCAAAGTTTTATGGACAAAAATGAAAATTTCAGTAATAAAACAACCTCTATACAAATATATTATTAGTACGATGCCACGTTGTGAGGTGATATTATGTTAAAAATTTTTGTTTTGAAAAAACGAACACTGTATATTGCTTTAGCCATTCTTGTAATCTTTATTATTGGAATCCTTGTATTAGTCATGTCTAACTCAGATGAAACATTTTCAGAAACCATGAAGTATGCTTACAAAACAATATCTGCTGAACAGGCAAAAGTACTTCTAGAAAAAAATTCAGACGTTACAGTTTTCGATATAAGAGATGAAGAAGAATATGTGAAAAATCATTTGCCAAGTGCTACACAATTAACTTATAAAGAGCTAAAGAAAAAATTAGATTATTATGGTAAAGACAGTATATATATGATTTATGGAAAGGATGATAAGCAAAGTGCAAAAGCTGCTGACATGATGGCAAGCAGTGGATTTTCAAAAATATACATGCTTACCGGAGGTATTGAAAAGTGGCCTTATGAGCTAGACTAAGGATTAAAAAAATCCTTTCATCCATAAATTTAGGATGAAAGGATTTTTTTATCTAATTAAAATAAATTCTTTTTATACACTGCATAAAGATTTTCTAGTTCTTTCATTCTACAGTCCATTTCTAACTGAAGTCCTGAAACTTTATTATAGTCTTTGTTTTCAATAGCTTCCCTTATTCTTGTAAAAAGAGATTTATGATCTAAGCTATCCTTCATAAGATAACATCTTAATTGATTAATTTTTTCCCAATTTACTACATCTAAATCTGTAACATTTTCAGTCGTATGAAGCTTTGAACAATTCCTTACAAATTCCCTATTATCTGGAATCATTCGATTATACAATTCTGTTGTCCATTGAGTCAATGTTGCAACTGTATAAGAATTAATAATTTCTTGGCTGAACACATCCCCTTTAAGCAATGCATCCTTTTTAGCAGGATACTGCTCTAGATGAATAAGATTATCCCAAACAGTAGCTGGAGGAGTACCAAATAGTTCATTTCTTTCTTCTTCTGTATAATGCTCAAACACATCATCTTCACTCCGATATTCCCTATTTCTTTCAAAATAGAAACTTTCATCGCCAGCTCTCTTAGAAAATTCTGATTCTAACTGAGACGAAGTTTTTCCTGCCTCTAAGCAAGCTTTAATACCATCCATCATTGTTTGATATATAGCAGCAATGACTAAATAGGTATTGCTTTTTGGATTAGGAGATCTTAATTCAAATCTAGTAGCCATAGGATTAGATAAATCACGTATTAAACCTGCCAAAACCGTTCTATTTCTTGAAGGTGTCTCTACCGTATGCCCAATAGATCCAACAATACATACAGGTGCCTCAAACCCTGGCTTTAATCTTTTTAATGCATCATTTGTAGAAGATACAAATGGATTAACAACCTCATAGTTTTTAAGAAGACCCATGAATGCTCCCCAACCAATAGGACTTAAAAACTCTTCCTTCATATCTTTTGGTGCAAAAATATTTTTCATTTTTCCATTCTTTAATTTAACTGCTACACCTACATGGGTATGTTCTCCATTTCCTGCAACACCATCAATAGGCTTTGCTTTAAATGTAACATCTAATCCATAACGCATAAATACATCCTTTATTAATTGTCTTGCAAGTAATTCATTATCAGCAGTCTGAAGGGCTGTACTGTACTTCCAGTCTATTTCTAATTGCTCCATAATATGGTCAAAGCCTCCACTTTCAGTAAGTTTTGCTTTGACTCCTCCTACTTCCTTGTGTCCCATTTCAACTTCTAGTCCATAATAATCAAGGGTTGTAAGAGATTTTTCTAAAGCTGTACGAACAATTCCTATTGTTCTTTTCCAATACTGTTCTTGTAATACTTGGGAAGTAGAAAGTTGTTCAAGATCTGCCTCATAATCTGGAGTTTTTACCCAAAATTCAAGTTCTGTAGCAGATGTAAGAATCACATCTTCAATATCATCTATTGAGTCGATATCTAGTGTTTCTAAAACATAAGGATTTTCTTTCATCAACGAAAATATTTCTTTTTTGAAATATTTTACAGCCTTTTGAAGAACAGAACGAGAGTCTACTCTTTTTACATCATTATGAACTAAAAATGCAGGGATTCTAAGAGTTCCAACTGGAAGATCAGTGTCTTCATCTATGTTGTCGTAATTATAGTCTACAAACCAATTCACAGAAAGATCTGGAATTAAGTCTACCCTTGCATCATTCAATGTAGCAATTTCAGGAAGAACTACACTGGAACCATCTGTTTGAACCCCATAAGTTAAAAATTGTTCAATATCTTCTATGAAAAGTTCTACAGGAATCTTTTCATCCGTATCATTTCCTCCTAAATCAATCCCTACCAAAGAAACAAATTGTACCTCTGGATGTTCCTTTAAGGTAGATACCACTTCTTTTGCTTCATGCTGGTCAGCAGGAATGCAATATAATAATTCTTTTGACATATCCTCACCTCTTCAAATATTTTTATGCTTATCATTATTTTTTCTATTACATATAAATTTATAATACTTTTTTAAGTATGTATGAAAATTTCCATTATGGTAAATTTAGGTTCATCCATATTTTTTTAAAGAATGAAGGGTCTAGCATTTCAGTCAAAAGGGGTTGACTTAAAATCAAAATATTTTCTAGGATGAACCTAAACTTATTGCATTGTATTTTGAATACATCTTTCATCACAAAATATATCTATGTCGAATTTTGTATGATGATATTTTAACACACTGAAATTTCATTGTAAACAATTTTCTATCAATTCTAAACATTATGATATCGTTTTCCTTATACTTTTTTTCTAACGCCTATGAAAAACTTCATAAATTTTGCCAGGAAAACATTTTCTTTTGCATGCAAGTATACAATTTGGCCTAGTGATCTATACCCTGCTTCTATTCATCCATCCATTTTGAGTCATAAAAAATCTTCTATTAGATTCTTGAAATGTGCTATTTTTTAAGATTTATAATAAAAATTATAAAGTACTCAATATTTTTAAAAAACATCTACTCAAACAAAAAGATTTTCATGCAAGATTGTCTTATACTTCTTGCACGAAAATCTTTTTACTAAAAAAATGGCACACCTATCGATGTACCATTGTCCTTTATCGAGGAGGAATAGTTGGTTTCAATGGAATAGCTACCTTCCCTGTTTTTGCATCTATGTGGAGAATCCAATATCCATAATCTCCTTTTTCAGGTTTTTTATCTTCTATAGGATGCCAGTATACAAACCCCGTCATTCCTTCGTAAGGCTGTTCGCTTAACATAAATCTTCCAGGAATCCCATAAAGATAGTAAACAGGCTCATTCTTCTTATCACGCTTGATGCCAAAATTATAATGCTTATATTTATATATTTGTGCTGGACAACCTGCATAGTTCCTGTAAGGAGGACAAGAATACATATTGGTCACATATCCATAGAAAGGTAAGAAATTTCTATATAATGTTTGCTGACTGGCATCAATCTTCCACCATTTACACTGATCAATATTTTTTTCAAAGGGCTCTACTTCCTTATGATATTTCAGGATATTTTCAACATATCCACATACCATTTTAAAATATTGATGATAGTATTGATATGGATTCTTACAATCATAATACTTCATTCCACCATAATCTATATGTTCATAGTGATCTTTTTCTCCTTTACATCGATAGCCTTCTGTAAATTCTTCTCTTTTTACCTTTACTTCTTTTTGCCCTTCTATATTCTCTTTTATTGGTTCTGTTTCTGGTCTTTCTTCTTTTTCTACAACTTCTTCTTTTAAAGCTTCTGTAGACTCCACTTCTACTTCTTTTTCAATAGATGCTACATCTTTCACTTCAAAATTTTCTTTTTCTACTACTGCTTCTTTCATTTCTTCTTGTAAAGATGTTCCATGTCCCTCTTCTATTTCTTTCTCTTTGTTAGTATTTTCCACATGTTTTTCTTCCATATTTTCTTTCTCTACAACTACTTCTGTAGCGCCTTCTTTTAAACCTTTTACATAGGATTCTTCTTTTTTTTCTACTACTTTTATCTTTAATTTTTTTTCATTCAACTGTTCTGTTGTTCTTATTTTTTCCTCTAATCGCTCTTTCCTTGTACACTCCTTTTGCAAAACATGTTTCCAATCTACTCTCTTTTTATCTATAAAACCTACTAAAGGAGCAGCCCTCCCCTTGTCTCTTTGCTCTGATGACTCTGCCACAATAGCAATTACATTAAAATCTCTTATGGTATTTCCTTGCCCGTCAACATTTTCAGGGTCAAATTTCCAAATCAGCTCTCCCTTTCCGTTTTTATCAATCATAAAAGTTCCATTATCTGCATAAATCTGTTTTCCTTGCTTTGTTCCTATTAAGTACCCTCTATAGATATATTCTGCATCATCAAAATACTTCATATTTTGTATATACTCACTAAGTACACCTTTTCCGTTCTTTGTTTCTATCTTTGCATATCCTTTTGATTTTTTCCCTTGTTTATTTTCAAAACCATCATCCTCAGGATCTAGTATAATAAAATATCTTCTATATCTCTTTTTATCCATAATCATCCTCCCCCCTTTTTAGAATTGCTTTTTTCACTTACTATTAATATATGTACTAAATATAAAATAAGTTCATTTTTTACAAAAAAATAATCATGCCAGGCACGAATGGGATACTTTATCTCCACATTCATACCTGGCACAGGTCTTTTTTTATAAATATTTACAAAGAGTCTCAGAAATTCTTGCAAACTCTTCTATAGTCAAGGTCTCTCCTCTTCTATTTGCTTCTATTTCGCTATGCTCTAAAACTTTTTTTAGTACCTCTTTATCTACATTCAAAGGACTATTACTAAGAGCATTCAAAAGGGTTTTTCTTCTCTTTCCAAAAGCTGCTCGAACTACAGCAAATAATGTTTTTTCATTCTTTACATTGACTTTTGGCTCTTTTAAAACCGTTAGGCGAATCACTGTTGATTCTACTTTGGGTTGTGGAATAAATACGGACCTTGGAACCTTTGTAATGATTTCTGGATCACAATAATATTGAACCGCTATAGATAATGATCCATAATCCTTTGTCTTAGGTTTTGCCTGCATTCTATCTGCAACTTCCTTTTGTATCATCACAACCATATTCTTAAGAGGTACCTTCTCTTCAAGGAACTTCATGATAATCGGGGTAGTTACATAATAAGGAAGATTTGCAATGACCTTCACAGCTTTTCCTTCACATTTTTCTTCAATCAATTTATGTATATCTAGTTTTAAAACATCTTCATTAATTACTTCCACATTATCTTTATTTCCTAATGTCTCTGAAAGGATCGGTAGTAATGTTTTATCGATTTCAATAGCAATAACTTTTTTTGCTCTTTCTGCTAATACCTGTGTAAGAGTCCCAATACCAGGTCCTACTTCAATGACGATATCTTCCTTATCTACTTCTGCTCCATCCACTATTTTATATAATATATTTTCATCGATTAAAAAGTTTTGTCCTAAGCTTTTCGAAAATTTAAATCCATGTTTATTAACAATTTCTTTTGTGATTTTGGGTGAAACTAATCTATCCATAATATCTCCTATTCCATTATAGTTTTTTTAATCCTTCTTCAAATTCTTCTCTTGTAATGCCATAATGATTGAGTCTATTCAAAAACTGTTTTGCATTGGCATAGCCAATCCCTAATATCTTTCCTAATGCATCTCTTCTGTTACTTGCCTCATTAGAACCTACTAAATCATTTTTGATTAAATCAATTTGCTTAAATTCATCTCTTTTTTCCTTGCTTTCACTTCTAACCTTATTCAGCGCTGCAATAATATTTTCAGGAGAAGCATTTTCTATCCCTATATCTCCATTTTTTGTTGCCTGCTCCCTAGGTAAAAAAGCATGCTTGCATCCTTTTATGCGTTTAACTATATTTTTTCTGATTCTTTCTCCTGCATGATCTGGGTCTGTAAAAATGATAACACCCTTTCTCTTTTGAGCAAATGCTATTCTTTTATAGGTATCTTCTGTTATGCCAAATCCATGAGTAATGATCATTTCCGCATCAATTGCTCTTTTTACAGCAATCACATCATCTCGTCCTTCAACTACAATAACTTCCTTAATCATAGTGTTCCTCCAAATATTCTTTAATTATTCTTAAAACATTCTATCGTATACACATCTAACTGTAAAGGCCCACAAAATAACCATGAAAAATTTCTACCCAGAAATCTCCATGGTCTAATCTTTAATGCTCTTCAATTCTTCAACAATAGCCATAATCATCTCATTCACCTTAAAATCCATGGTTCCTACAATATGGATATTGCATCTGTTCATTGGCAATAATATCTTCCTTGCTTGACTATCTGCTATATTTTCAGCCATAATAGGTGTTATTTCACCCATCATTGCATTGGCTACAATAAGAGCTATGGGTCCGATAATTACATCTACCTTCTGACTCATCACCTTAATAGCATTCTCTCCTGTTGCGCCTTTATGAGCTCCACCCCTCAGCATATTAGATGTTGCAAGAGAATTCGTTCCCAAAGCGATGATTTCTATATCATCCTTTAAATGTCCTCTAATCTTCTCCACAATAGACTTACCAAGGCCTCCACCTTGTCCATCAATTACAGCAACCTTCAAACTTATACCCCCTTTACAGGATATTGCATTTTCCCACTATTATACCATACTCCTAGTATATTTTATATAGAAAAAGGCAAGGAATTCTCCCTGCCTTACTCTAAAACATAGACCATTACCTTTCTTTTTCCATATCTTGCTACATCCTTAGGACTCTCATAATAAAGATCTATTCTTTTCCCTTTAATGGCTCCACCTGTATCTTCAGCACTTGCAATTCCATAATCCTTTGAACCATCAAGGGCTTTTACATAAAGCTTACTTCCCAAAGGAATTACCCGTGGATCTACAGCAACAACTCCTGGTCTCACCTTTGTTCCACTTCTAGTAATTCCATACTCTGGATGACTTGGATATTTGCCGCAACTCTCAAAAGTAGCATCATAAGCAGTTGCAGTCATCTTAATAAATTTCTTTACTCTAAGCTTTCCTCTGGCAGTTGCAACATACATAGCTGTACCCTTTTCTACTACTGCATCCTTTGATTCCTCTAAAATATTTTCTTTGATTAATTCTCTAGATACAACTACCCCATCTTCATATACCACTTTATATTTTGCTTCTCTTTTTCCATTTTTCCCTTTTTCTACTACATTCATGGTTCCTTCTTCTAAAGCATCATTATATTTAATAACGCTTTTATAGGGAATGCTCTCTTTCTCTGTTACAATTTTTTCTTCTACTCTTACCACTTTTATGGTCTCATATTTACCTACATTTTCATCTAATGCGGGTAAAACAATGTCCTTTTCTCCAACAGATATATGATATTCATCTAAGATGTCTTTTACTTTCTCATTGGCTGTCATAATTTCTTCTGATTTACTATCAACCTGTATATTTACAGGTTGAGCCCTTTTAACAGTAATCAGCATCCCATTCTTTACTTTACTATCATCAGGCTTTGATAACTGATCATGTTCATTAAGTATGATCTTTCCTTTCTTTATTGCTCCGCCTACATCAAAGAAAATGCCTTCTACCTTCGCTACTTTGTCACCATCTTTGATGATTACCTCTTTTGTCAATGCATGAGCAGTATAAAAACCTCCAAGTAGCATGACAATCATAAGAATAACAAAATTTCTTTTTGTAAGAAACTTTATATTCTTAAAGTGTGTTTCCATAAAACTTTTACCTCCCTATAGTATTGCCACAAAAAAAATTAAATCTTTATGTCCTTTTTATTTTCTTCATGGCGTATATAAAATTACCCAGATGTAAGAAAAATCTTTATGTCTGTAAACAATCTATAGTATTCTATACAAAAAAGCTTTTTTCGTCAAATTTTTGTATAGATTTTTGAAGTTATCCCAATGATTTACATATGTTTCCATCTTATTCCTTTCTCTTCGTCATATTTCCCAGGAAATTTTCGGATTTTGATGATCTAATAAAAGGCTTTTGATTTTAACAACTTTTTTATTGTATTCCTTTTCTTTGTTTTTTATACCATTTCATTTTTCATCTAAGCCCTTCACTTCATAGAAAACTCGTTTTACTAAAGCAAAACATAGAAACTTCAGATAGAGACTCGACTCCACCTGAATCAAAAAGTTTCAATTAAATCTTTTTTAGTATATCCTTGTCCTATCTATTTATATGCACAAAATATGAAATTATTTCTATTTATACCAAATGAATTTTATCCTCTCCGATTCAATTAATACGCTAACTTATAAAAATAGCAAACTGTATAAACAGATAAATAATAAAAAACATAGGATAGATGCCCTATCCTATGTTTTTTATTATTTAATGCCAAAAAACTTCTTTGCATTTTCAGTTGTTTGATGAGCTACTTCTTCTAAGCTTAATCCTTTAATCTCAGCTATCTTTTCTGCTACATATCTTACATTAGCCATTTCATTTCTTTTTCCTCTAAAAGGAACGGGTGTTAAATAGGGTGAATCTGTCTCAACAAATAAATATTCCAAAGGAATTCGCTCTACTACTTCTACTGTTTTTCTAGCATTTTTAAAGGTCACAGGTCCTGCAATAGATATATAAGCACCAAGCTTTATATATTGCCGTGCAAGCTCTGCACTCCCTGAGAAGCAATGAAGTACTACCCCCGTATCAAAAGCCTTTTCTTCCTTAAGAATGCTCATTACATCATCATTGGCTTCACGATCATGAATAATGATTGGAAGGTTTACTTCCTTTGCCAAAGCAATCTGCTTTCTAAATATTTCTCTTTGAATATCACGAGGAGAATGATCATAATAATAATCAAGTCCTATTTCTCCTATAGCCACAACCTTTGGCTTCTTCGCTAGCCCCTTTAAAAGAGCTAGTGTCACATCATCCACATCCTCTGCATCATGGGGATGTATTCCTACCGCTGCATAGATCATTTCATACTTACTTGCTAGTTCTATAGATCTTACAGAAGACTCAAAATCTGCCCCTGGGTTAACCATATAAGAAATGTCATTCGCCTTTGCATTCTCTAATATTTTTTCTCGATCTTTATCAAACTTACTATCATCCAAATGGGCATGAGAATCAAATAACATATTTATCCCCCTTTAGCTTACTTGTGAACCATCTTCAATATCAGCTGTCACAAGTGTTAATTCTTTTCCATCCCCTGCCGCTAAGATCATTCCTCTTGATTCTTCTCCTCTTAACTTGATTGGTTTTAGGTTCGTTACAACAATCACCTTTCTACCTACTAATTCTTCAGGTTTATAATGCTTTGCAATTCCTGATACAATTTGTCTTACTTCTGTTCCAATTTTCACTTGAGATACTAATAATTTATCTGCCTTTGGATGTTTTTTGCATTCTAGAATTTGTCCAACCTTTAAATCTACTTTATCAAAATCATCAATTGTGATTTCAGGCTTTTGAGGTATTTCTTTTTTCTCTTCTTTCTTTGGCTCAGGTTTTTTATTAGTAGCTTCTAAAGCTTCTAATTCCTTAGGAATATCAATTCTTGGGAATAATGGAGCCTCCTTTTTAACTTTTACACCACTAGGAAGCTTTCCAAATGTGAACGTATCTTCCCAAGCAGTTCCATTTCCTTCTTCAATTCCTAATTGTCCCCAAATCTTCTTAGAAGTTGTATGCATAAATGGTAAAATTAAAACAGATATAATTCTAATGCTCTCAGCTAGATTATATAAAACTGTATTTAATTTTTCCTTCTCAGCTTCATCCTTAGCTAAGACCCATGGAGTAGTCTCATCAATATATTTATTGGTTCTTCTTACAAGCTTCCAAATTTCTTCTAAAGCATTGCTATAATCTAAATTATTCATTTTTTCTTCTAATTTTGCACAAACACCTGTGGCTATGGTCTTTAGGTCTTCATCAAATTCTGTACTTGTCTTTGCTTCAGGAATAATACCTTTATTGTATTTTTCAATCATAGCAACAGTTCTACTTACTAGATTTCCTAAATCATTTGCAAGGTCTGAATTGATTCTATTAAGCAGTACTTCATTAGTAAATACACCATCTTGTCCAAAAGAATACTCTCTTAATAAGAAATATTTTAATGCATCAATTCCATATCGATCTACTAGCACTACAGGATCTACTACATTTCCCTTTGATTTTGACATTTTTCCACCCTCAAGAAGAATCCATCCATGCCCAAATACTTTCTTAGGAAGTGGTAAATCTAATGCCATTAACATTGCTGGCCAAATAATTGTATGGAATCTTACAATTTCCTTTCCTACAAGGTGAATATCTGCTGGCCAATATTTTTTATATTTTCCATCCATCTCTTCTGGATAACCTAATGCTGTAATATAGTTAGAAAGTGCATCAAGCCATACATAAATAACATGTTTTTCATCAATAGGTACCTTAATTCCCCAATCAAAGCTTGTTCTTGATATACATAAATCTTCAAGCCCTGGTTTGATGAAGTTATTGATCATTTCATTTTTTCTTGATACAGGCTCTAAAAACTCAGGGTTTTCTTCAAATAACTGAAGTAATTTGTCTTGATATTTTGAAAGCTTAAAAAAGTATGCTTCTTCTTTTGTTTTTTGTACAGGTCTCCCACAGTCTGGACACTTGCCATCTTCTACTTGAGTTTCTGTCCAAAAGGACTCACATGGTGTACAATACCAACCTTCATATTCACCCTTGTAGATATCCCCTTTTTCATAAAGCTTTTTAAATATTTCTTGCACGCGTCTTTTATGCTCTTCATCTGTCGTTCTAATAAAATGATCATAAGAGATTTCCATGGTTCCCCAAAGATCTTTTATTCCTGATACGATTGTATCAATATACTCCTTTGGCTGCATTCCCTTTTCTTTTGCTACTGTTTGAAGCTTTTGTCCATGCTCATCTGTTCCTGTTAAAAACATTACATCGAATCCTGACAGTCTCTTAAACCTTGCCATAGCATCCGCTGCTACTGTTGTGTACGTATGTCCAATATGTAAGTTAGAACTTGGATAATAAATAGGTGTTGTGATATAAAAGTTTCCTTTACTCATAAGTTCTTTTCCTCCTCTTTTTCTTTCTTCTTCTAATTTCATTTTTACATTTCATCCATTCGACTACACCAAATAGACCCATTACCAAATGCCCTAATAAAGTGATCTTCAATTTAAAATGATCTACTTCCTGAATATATTCAACCACAAAAATGGAAAAGGGTTCTGGACGAAATAAAATTACTGTAATCCCTACAACAATGTAAATAATAGAAATAAAAATAAATCCAATCAAATAACCATAAATAAATCTTAAAAATAGCCCTAGCTGCTTACCAAACGCCAAAAGCATCACCTACCTTTTTTGCATAAAAAAACTCGTCCCCAAAGAAAGGGACGAGAAAATTCTCGTGTTACCACCCTAATTTATCACCATCTCACGATGATGACCTTAGTAAGTGACTCATATCACCTTGCAAAATTAACGGATGCAACTCCGGCACAACCTAAAGGTTTCTCTCAGCCATGCAGTTCAGGGGCCATCTTCAGTATATTCCTTCGTGCCAGTTCTCACCCTTTTCTAGCTCTCTGTAACGCTTTTTTATACTTACTCTTCCCATCATTACTTTTATCCTATAAATTTAGTATATATATTAATTTATAAAAATATGTAAGTATTGTCAATACTATTTATAGTATATTTTAATTTTAAATCATTATTATCATCTAATCCTCTTAATCATCTTCATAAAAATTTATTTTATAATAAATGTAACTAAAATACCGAATAAAGGAATTGCTAAAAATGCACTTGTCAAAACCAATGCTTCCTTTTCCTTAAATACAAGCTGATTTCCTGCCATCGTCTGATCTCTTTTCATTTTTTTAAAAGCTGATTTTAGATTTTTCATGTATTCTGACATATGCCACTCCTCCAAAATAATCTCATTTATAAAATATTATTTCACGTTCCTACATAACTGTCAATCATACTCCAATCCTAATAGCAAAAGACATACCCATGCATGCCTATATTACTTTCCTAATGCTTTTTTCATTAGAGATGTTCTTCTTTCACTCTTTTCATTTTTATACTGAGCTTTTGCCTTTACTGCTGCATCCGTGCTAAATCCACCCAGTGTTAATTCCTTTTTCATCTCTTCTAAAACTGCGTCAAATCTTCCATCACATTCCTTCTCCAACCCTTTCGCCTTTTTTAAATATTTAAATCCTAAGCTAAGCTTTCCACTACTCTTATCATCCTCTGACAAAGCATTGTATTCCCCTTTTGCCTCTCCAATGAGTCCACCTAGTTTTCCCTCAAACTCACCTCTTAAAGCTGTAAACTGCCCCGTATACTTTGCTACAATCTCCTCTTCTGTTAATTGTTTTTCTTCCTGTACTTGCTCCTGATTTTCTTCAGGCTTTGGAGTATCTATATCTTTTGTCTCTGTATTTTTCCCCTTTATAGGCTGCGTATTCGATTTCTTTTCTTCATCCTTTTTTTTAGTTCCTGTACTTTCTTTTGCTTGATTACTTTCTATGACTTTCACTTCTTTTTCTGTATTATTTTCCTTCTCTTTATTCTCTTCTTGATCTTTATTCTTTTCAATGTTCACATCATCTTGTACCACTTGATTTTTCACTACATTCTCGGAATAATTTTCTTCCTTTTTTACATATTCTACCCCCAATAAAGCTAAAGCTAAAATACAAATAAACAAAATTAACTTTTTCTTCATTATTTTCCTCCTTTAGTATTTATTTCAAATATAAGGAAATTTCTATATCTCTATTATAACAAATCATTTCATATTTTTATCATTTATTGCACACTTTTTTCACTATATACCTCTTCTAATACAGTTAATTTTTCATCCACTGTCACTGAATTAACAATCTTTTGTTCTTTACTGGCTTTTTCAAAACTATTTTCTATTTTTTTATAAAATGTTTTTTCTCCATATATAATACTTCCAATCGTCATTATTACAAATACAATGGTTATTCCCTTTAATAACATATCTCTATTCTTTCTCATCCTTCATCCCACCTTATTTAAAATTCTCCTTAAATTATTGCCTAATTTTTATTCATGTATCCAAAAAAATAAAAAGAGAATCAACCCAAGGGGTTCACTCTCTCTTTTCAATCAATTCATATATGAAAGAACTAATACTTCATTATTTAATAGCTCTAATTTGTTTGATTACTGCATCATGCTCTTCTACTTCTTCCGTTAATTTTGTCACTTTTCCCTGTATATCTGCAACCATATATGTCATTTTTTCTTGCTCTGCTCTTGTAACCTGTATGTTCTCCTCTAATGATCTTTGCATCCTATACATTTCATCTTGTCGTTTTTCCATGGACTCAAGTCTTTTATCCATTCCATCAAGCTTATTCAATATCAACTGAAGCATCTCTTTTTCCAATTCTATTTCACCGCCTATCAGTCCTATTTTCTTTATTATATCATGGGCCTACTACCTTTTCAATTTCATTAATGTGACCAAACCTTTATATACACCAATTCCAACAATCGCTCCAGCACTATCAATAAAAACATCCTTCACTCCTGGACCTCTACCAGGAACGAACATTTGGTGCACTTCATCACTTATTGCATAGAGAACACAAATAGAAAGTATTAAAACAACTCCTCTAAAACCATTTCTCCCACTTCTCCTCATAGCATTCGTAACAAATATACCCAACACCAAATACGCAAAAAAGTGAGCATTTTTTCTCACAACATGATTAAACCTATCCATATTAAAATCCGCCGTAGGAGCAACTCTCTCCACTGTCTTTACAATAACTTTTGTTACTCCCTTACTTAACTTATTAGACTCATCTGCAACTTGGGATGATAGATTAAAAATAAGTACCATCCAAAGGAGAACCCCTATCCAAGAAAATATCATCATCATTTGTTTTTTATTTTTTATCATTTATCTTCTATTCCTCTTCCGCAATTGTAACCTTAGCCCTTGCAATGATCACCACTATAGGCAATTATTTTACTTGTTTTAGTCTTGCAATATCTGCCCAATTATTAGCTGTAGCTTCTTCAACTCTATACATATCTTTTTTGATTATTTCTACGTTCCCTTTAATGTGTGCTATATCATTTAGCATATGATCATGTTCTGCTTTGTTCACTTTTGACGAATGTTCTAATGCCTTAACGATTTCATAAGTTTCATCCATTCTATTTTTCATATCTGTCATTTCACTTTTTATATCTTTTATTTCATTTTTTAAAGGATTCAATTCTTCTTTAAGCATTTCTCTAATTGCTAATAGCAATTCTTTTTCCATGACTTCACCGCCTACATTTTAAATTAATTCCATTTTAACATCAAATTACTGTTAACTCAAATTTATAAATTTCCAAGATTTTATTAGAATTGTTTTCTATGTAACCAAATTACTATTCTCCTACTTTCATTTCAAACAAAAAAAGAGCTAACTCACCCCAAAGGATTAATTCTCTCTTCTTTTGAATAAATTAAGGAACCCACACCAGATTTTCTAATCTATTTCTCTTCAGTTGATGCAATCTCTTCCAGTGCCACACTCTTTGTTTCTTTTCCAGTAACCTTTAATAAATACTTCAAAAACTCTTCTCGTAAATCTTCGCGCCGCAAAGCAAATTCCACCGTAGCTTCCAAAAATCCCAACTTATTTCCTACATCATATCTTTTTCCTTCAAAATTATAAGCATACATAGCTTCTTTTCTTGCTAACTCCTTTAATGCATCCGTAAGCTGAATCTCTCCACCCTTACCAGGCTTTGTGTGTTCTAATATTTCGAAAATTTTAGCAGTAATAATATATCTCCCAAGAATCGCTACATTAGAAGGTGCTTCCTCTACACTAGGCTTTTCTACCAAGCCTTTTACCTTATATACCCCATCTTCTATATATTTCCCTTCAACAATCCCATACTTACTTACATCTTCCGTCTCTACTCCCTGTACGCCAAGTATAGTCGTTTTATACTCATCATATTTTTCAATCATTTGCTTTAAACAAGGTTTTGATGGATTATGTACAATATCATCCCCAAGAAGTACAGCAAAAGGTTCGTTTCCTATAAAGCTTTTAGCGCAATGAATAGCATGCCCTAATCCTTTAGGCTCCTTTTGACGAATATAGTGGATATTGACCATATCACTAATTTTTCTAACTTCTTTGAGCATATCTTTTTTGCCCTTTTTCTCAAGTTCAAATTCTAATTCAACAGAGCGGTCAAAATGGTCCTCTATGGACTTTTTGTTACGACCCGTAATAATTAAGATCTCTTCAATTCCTGAATTTACAGCTTCTTCTATAATATACTGCAGTGTAGGCTTATCCACAATAGGAAGCATTTCTTTAGGCTGTGCCTTTGTAGCTGGTAAAAATCTAGTTCCCAGTCCGGCTGCTGGGATGATGGCTTTACGTACTTTCATTGTAGTCTCTTCCCCCTTGTCTATTCCTCATATCCATTTGGATGCTTACTATGCTAATTCCAAGCATCAGCAATAATTTTTTCTAATGAATCAAATTTAGGCTTCCATCCTAAAACATTTTTTGCTTTTTTAGATGAAGCCATTAAAGTTGCTGGATTTCCTGCTCTTCTTTCTTTAACTTCAGCAGGTATAGGTGTAATGGTATACTGAAGTTGTAACACCTCAATCGAATAAATGATATAATTTATTTCAGAAGAGAGGTTACAACAATGAAAAAACGAAGATACGAACAAGAATTTAAAAATAAGATTATACGCCTTCATTTAGAAGAAGGACGTACTCTTACCAGTCTTGCACAAGAGTATGGTGTAAATAAAGCAAGTATATCAAACTGGGTGAAGTCTTATCGTGAAGAATGCCAAAATAATCCTACAACAAAAGAAGAACATGACTATTTTCAAGAAAATTTAAAGCTTCGTAAACAACTAGAAGAACTTGAAAAGGAGAATAGATTCCTAAAAAAAGCAGCGGCATTCTTTGCGAAGGAAATCGATTAAAGATTTATCAGCTTATCCAAAATAAGCATAAAGAATTTGGAGTCAGATGGTTCCTAGGAAAATTTAAAATCAGTCCTAATACCTACTATAACTTTTAAAAAAATAGAAAGGCTTCTTATCGTGCTCAAAAACAAAAAGTACTGGATAATATAAGATCTATTTTTCATAAAAGGAATGGTATTTTAGGACATCGCAACATGAAAATTTTCCTTGCTAGAAAAGGTTTTTTCTACAGTAAAACTACCATCCATAAATACATGAATGTAGAGTTAAAATTAAAATCTGTAGTAATGAAGAAAAAGCCCTCGTACTTAAAAGGAACTGTACATAAGGTGTTTCCAAACCTTCTTAATCGGGAATTCACAGTCCAAACGCCTAATTCTGTCTGGTGCATAGATTTCACTTATATGAATTTAAATAATGGAAGCAAACGCTATAATTGCACTATTTTAGACTTATATGATAGGTCTGTAATAGCAACAAGAAATTGCATCTGATTTAGCTATTGAAACCTTAAAATTAGCATTGAAAAATCATAAGCCCGCTAATACGGGTTTAATCTTGCACAATAATCAAGGAGGTCAGTATACATCTAAAGAATTTACTCAATTTTGCTATAATAACAAAATCTCTCAAAGTATGAGTAAAGCTTGATGTCCTTATGATGATACTCCTATGAAAAGATATTTCAATACATTCAAAAATGAGCTAATATATTTTCTTTATTTTAAAAATGATGATCTGTTAAATCGAACTGTATATGATTATGCCTATAGTTGGTATAACCATCTTAGACCTCATTCTTTCAATCAAAGATTAACTCCTTTTGAAGCTCGATACAACTCATAAAATTATTAGATAAAAGTGTTACAATTTTACTTGACCAGAAAACTCTTTATTTAATAAGTTAAGGGACCGACACTAGGCCTTCCTTGTAGCAAGTAAAAATCTAGTATCAAGACTTGCGGCTGAAATACTGACTTTTCGTACTTTCATCACAATTACCTCCAATCAAATCCTAACTAATGGACTTATTACTCTCAAAATCACACTTGCCATCTCTTAATATCTGTTTATACATCTGTACATGTTCATCAACTACTCGATCAATGTTAAACTTACTTACAACTCTTTGAAATCCATTTTCTACAAATTGCCTATACAACGTTCTATCCTCTATCAATCTAATAATAGCATCAGCAAATCCATCTATATCACCAGCTTCGACTAATATTCCTGTTTTTCCATCAATTATTACATTTGGAATACCATCTACATTGGATGCTACAACAGGAACTTTAGATGCCATATACTCAGCTAATACAAGTCCAAATCCTTCCCATTTTGAAGTAAGAATGCCTATATCAAAGCATTTTACATAATTTCCTACCTGATCTATCCATCCAGTAATAGTTATGTTTTTGTTTAAATTCTGATGGTTTATTTCATTCTCAACTTCTTTTCTTAATTCCCCATCTCCAACTAAAATAAAGTGTACATTGTGTCCACGATTAATTATTTTTCTTGCCATTTTCACAAAAGAGATTGGGTCTTTTTGTTCAGTAATACGCCCTACCATACCTATTAAAATAGTTTCCTTTGGAACTTTCAAACTCTCTTTAAACTTTATCTTGTCTACACAGACATGTTTATACTTTTCTATATCTATCCCATTATTAATTAGCTTTAACTTTTGTTCATTCGCTATTTTATTTTTCACTGCTGACACATATTCATATTTTGAAATATTTATAATATATTTTGTAAATAAGGATAAAAATTTCTCTATATTAGCATAAATTAATTGTTTTGCTCTACTAGTCTTTATATTAAAAGCCCATCCATGGGGCGTATAAACACACGGTATTTTATGGAAAAAACATATAATTCTTCCCAGTGCTCCTGCTTTAGAACTGTGCAAATGAACAATATCATAATTTTGTGTCTTAATTATTTTCAATATATATATCATAGATTTTATATCTGCAAATAAAGATATTTCTCTTTTCATATCTACTTCATATACTTTAATTCCTAAATTTTCAATATCTTTTTTCATTGGACCATAAGATGGACAAATCAGTTGAGAATGTATTCCTTTTTTATTTAATCTTATGAGTAATAATTTTAAATATTCTAGTGTACCACCAATTGTTCCTTGCGTTATATGTAAGATTTTCATATAGCCCTCCCGCTTAAAACTCATTGAGCTTTATGCTATATTTCTCCTGATACAGTTTACTCATTTTTTTACAATTCAAGTAATTGTCTATTAATTTTCTAGCATTATGTCCACGTTTTACATAATCTAATTTAGTAATTTTTTTCATTCTTTTACTTAATTCATTGATATCATCAATATTATAATGCTCACCTATATCTATGCCAAATTGAAAAATTTCCTTATGCGCTTCTATGTCTGATATCAAAACTGGTAATCCTACTCCCATACCTTCAAGTACAGATAACGGTAACCCTTCTGATTTAGACGCTGATACATAAATATCAGATGCTCTTAAAAAATCTACTACATTGCTTACTCTCCCCTTTATTATAATTGAATCACAAGCAGTTCGTTTACACTCATTCATTAATTCCCCATCACCTAATATTATTAATTGTGCTGTATCTGATATATTTGCCTTTTCAAAAGCATTAATTACTGATAATGGATCTTTTCTTTTAGATAAAGCTCCACAAGAAATAAATGTTATTTTTTCAGTGTTAATATCCAAATTTCTCCTTAAACGAGTCTTTTCTCTTATATCCACTGGTGAGTACTTGATGTCATCTATACCATTTTGTATATATTCTACATCTAAATTGCATTTATTTTTTATTTTTTCTGATATTGTTTTAGAACAAGCTATAGGATATTCAATTTTTTTTATGATTTTTATGTGCTTATCTGCCTTTATATTTCCTAAAATTTTGCCATGTTTCAATACATAATCTTCATATGGATAATTATGTATTGTACTAAAGTGCACATATTTTTTAAGGTATTTTACTGCATAACAATCTGCTAATCCTCCATGAGTATGAATTATATCTGGATTAATTTTTTCAACTATACTTGTAATTTTTTTCTTAGGGTCAATCATTTCATATTTCTTTAATTTTAATGAATTTACTTTTATATTTATTTTATTGAATTCATCTAATTTTGAATCAGTTTTTTCATCAAACAAAGTTAATATTTCAACATCATACTTTGATCTATCAATATTTTTCACAATTCCATACAATTGATTTCCTGGACCCCCTCTATATAATCTAGAAATTACATATAATATTTTCTTTTTAGTAATCATACTCTTATACCTCCTATCTTTCTAAAAATCAAATGTTTTTGTTCACATGATGCATTATTATTTGTTTGATTTTTTCAACATTTTCATTTAAATCATCAATTTCATTGTTAGTAATTTGAAATACCTCTAACTTTTCAGTTTTTTCAGATAGTGATAGAATATTTCTTTTTGCTTCAGCATAAACACCATAAGCTTTGTTTAGGTTCTTACTATTTAACCTTCGTTCTAACTCACTACCTCCTTTTTTTAAATTTGTAACTAACTTTCCACTGTTCCTTTTATCTAATCTATCAAAAACTTCTTCTTTATCAGCCTCAACTAAAAATATAATATCTGGCAATAAATCATATCTAACCACTTTTTCTAAAAGATATGTCCAATTATTATCTTTTGATAAAAAATTAATAGCCCATAATACTTGAAACATCCCTTCATCCAAAAAATTAATTTTTGGGCATACTTTAGCCTTATGAATCATTGATGCAATAAATATATAATAATATATCATTTTATAATGATCTCGTATTGATTTTATATTGTTTTTCCTAATTCCTTTAATAAACTCATATGACTGTTTTTGATTATCAATTAAATACTTTAAAGATGGATTTAATTTCTTTATATTCCTAATAACCCTAGACGTTTCATTAATAATTTCACTTCCAGGTTGTACTATATCAATTTCTATTTCTCTACATTTTTTTACAACTTGATTTACAATAGTAGACTTACCTGAACCAGGTAATCCAACAAACTCTATAATCAACAATCATCAACTCACCTTCTCTTGTTGAAAGATATCATTAAAATCTATTCATAATTCTTTCTAAAAAATCTACAATAGTAGTGACTTGAGTTTCTCTAGAAAATTTATTTTTATCTGAAAAATCATAATTAGTATGTAACACTCTCTCTAGCTTGTAAACTATATCTTTCACATCATGTTTGGCACATTCTCCATATTTACCATTAATTAAATTTACTAATTCAGTATCTGTTGTAACTGCAATTATTGGCTTACATGCACCAATATATTCAAATGTTTTTCCAGGAATAGCATACTCACTACCATTCTTATGTGTAAGTATTACAGATACATCTGAATTAATTAAGTATTTAATTGCTTCCTTGTGTTTAACCACACCTACTTTATTAATTTCTATCATCCTATCATCAATTTCTTTTTTTGTTCTCAACAAATCGTTTTCAGCTTCTAAATCTAGATACCCTACAATATTGAGAATGCTCTTAATATTATTTTTCTTACTAAATATCGATAAAGCTTTAATAAAATCGCCTAAATTCCTTCCCTTATATATGGATCCCATATGCGTAAAAGTAACTGTACTCTTTTGTTTTTTAGTAATAGGTATATCTTCAAAAACTTCAGTATCATAACCATTGCGAATTACTTTAATCTCTCTGGTAAATCCCATACCTTCATAATAACGTTTAATTGTATCTGTTAATGCTATAATCCCATCTGAATTTTTCAAAATACTTTTTTCCGCATTTATAAGCATCGTTTGAGGTATATCTTTATCTATATTTCTATTTATTATATCTCTTATTTCTACTACGCATGATATTTTTGGAAAACATTTCTTCAAATGCTCCAAAATATAAATACCTTCTATCCCTGGTACTGTTAAAAATATAATATCTATTTTATTTTCGTTCAAAAATCTCTTTAGCTGTGAATATAGTGCACTATTCTTTCTATTAAAATTTTTTTTATTATATTTATAATACTTCCAAATATTCATAATCAGCTTGTTGTTACGCAAGAATTTCTCAATAGTTCCCTGTTTTTTATTAACATTATTTAAATTTTTTGTATATTTATTATTATTAGTCTTATATTTAAAATTTTCAACAGCATATATACTTTTCTCTTCACCTAAAAATGTATTATTAATAACATACATTTGATACTTTGTACTCAAATATTTCATAATTCCTGAATATCTTACCGATGCTATTGCAGGTTTGTTTTCTATATATGAACTAATAAACAATATTTTTTTCATTTTTATTTATTCCTTCCATTTCCTTATCATATTCTAGAACAAGTAAACTAATACTAATTAAATTATATAAATAAATATTTACTGTATAATATTGATTTGGATTAAAGTTAGATGCAACAAAATTCCCTACAAAAATCATCCAAATAAACCACTGTAAATTTTTTTTGGCATATTTTTTCAATAATTTGTATAAAACGTATAAATTATATGATGCATAGAAAAAAAAACCTAATACCCCTTGTTCAGTTAAAACATTTAACCATTGCGAATGTATAGCATAATCCTTAATCCACAATTGATTTAAATTATAGTATGTATACTGTCCTGCACCTATACCTATTAATGGATGATCTTTAAATATATTAAATGCTAATTTGAATTGGATAAATCTAGTTAGACCAGTATGTCCTCTTTCATATATTAGGGCATCCATTATCGTATTTATATTAAATATGCTCAAAACACTCCCTATAGTAAATATTATAATAAGTATTCTCTTAGTATACTTATTTCTTATTTCTTTCCTTGTTGCTAACGCAAAAAATATCATACACTGAATTACTACTGCTAAATATCCTATACGTGTATAAGTTAATGCTAAAAAAATCAAATTTAGTATGAAATTTATAATATTAATTCTATTTGGTTTTGTATACAGTTGGTATAATAATATAGGAAATAAGATTGCAGCTAAATTACCTGCTCCATTATTAGCGCCAGCAAATCCTTCCACTCGCGTAAATTGTGCTTTTTGTAAACTAGCACTTAAATCTCCAATGATTCTCTTCCCTGTAATAAACTGAGCAATTGATAGGCAACTATTAAAAAACGCAAACACTGAAATAGAATTCATTACTTGTTTAAGTGCAATCTTATAATTTTTATAATTGTTCAAAAACATAATTGTCAATTGTAAAGTTAAATTGATTATAAGTGCATTAACTAATAATTCTATAGAATAGATATTAATTAAATAAATCTGGAGTATAATTAATATATTTGATAATGTTAATAAAATATATAACCTATATATACATTTAGGAATTTTTTTACGTAATTTAAAATTGAACATTTTAAAAGTATATATGAATGTAAATAATACTAATAATAAAAAATCAACTTCCAACCCTTTAATTTTAATTTTTGTCTTTAATGCTATACTTGTAATAATTGTTCCTAAAATAAAATAATTTACTATCCTAGTTTTGCTTTTATTATTTGAAAATCGTGTAATTGCAAAAAAAATACACAAACAAATGTAAATCGTTAATGCTAATTCTTTCATATAAAATCCCCTTACCTTAATAATATACGTCCTTATTTGCTCTAGATTATTGTATATACTCCATCAATAATAGGTATATTGTAAACATTCTTATTTCCCTTCATTCTGATTCCATTAGGCAATATAATTGCTTCTGCACTTGTATTGCTAATTTTAATCGTAATGTTTTTATTTTGTATTTTTTTATCATACATAACTTCAATCTCAAATTGCTTATTTTTCTTAATAATCCTTATATTATTTCGTATAAAATAATACTCCGCTAATTCTGTGCCTGTACAATACCATACATTTTTATCTTTCAAATACTCAAAAATCATATGTAGACTCTCTTTATCGTCAAATATATTAGGTTTTTGTCTTCTACTATCATTTCTAGCTGGAGAAATATGTTCTTGAATACTAATAACTAATTTATTATTCAGTAAATATTGAAGTTCTTTATATTTTTTATTAATAAGCCAAGGTTTTAATATCGACTTAGCTATACCTTTAATTGTATTTATATTAAGATGCACACACCCATTAAACATTCCTCCATAAACTGTTGCAGGAATATCTATCACATTATTTTTTCCAAATATTTTAATATCAAAATTAGTTAAAGGATTAAAATCTTTTCCTATATCACATTTACTAGCTGTTCCCATGTCTTTATTAAAGTATCTATTCCACCATAAAAATCCAGTTTGATCTATACTCTCATCTCCATATTTTCCACCTTTGTAACCACAATATTTTCCACCTTTTGGGTATCCATCAAAAACTTCTTTATAAATTTTTTTCCCTTTATTTATACTTTCAATAGCTTGATCTAAGCTTTGATATAATTCCCATTCTTGAATAAAATCACTTGTAGTTTTTCCTACCTTTCCGTGAGTTGTCCCATGGTATGCTATTTCATATTTAGGACTATCATTAATTTGTCTAAAAAAGCTTTTAGTTTGTTCATCACAATCTATTCTTTTTGAAATAAATTTTATATTAGAATTTTCTATCATACCTACTCTAGGTCCTAGGGGTACAAAAAAGGTAGTTTTTATATTTGGATAACTTTTTAGTATTACTTCATTTAAATATCTATATGATGAATTTTTATTATTCTTATCATATCCCCAATCTTCTCCCAATCCTACTTTTCCATTTCCGCTAGTATCCACCCATACATTTGCTAAATCATCCACCATAAGTAGTACTGGTGAATCAGCATTATTATACCATTTGCATATTTTAATATTCATGATTTATGCATCTCCTAATATTATAATTTTCACTTTCCTAACATAAATTTTAGATAATATAATCTACTAAATAAATAATCCATTATTAAACTAATACATATACTGCCCAAAAACGATATGCTCACTAATAATGCAGGGTGTATATTTGTCATACCTAAATAAAAAAATATAATATATATATATGGCTCATGAAATAAATAGATTTGAAAGGTTTTATCCGCTAATAATCTTATGTATTTTGTATGAATTATTCCTTTGTACTTACAACTAATATTAAATATTATTACATAAAATAAAATTGTACCACTGAACCCATTAATAATTTTCAAACAAGCTAGCATAATTTTAATTTCTATGCTACTTTCTGCAAATACAGGTGATAGTAATTTTATATAAAAACCCATAATATTCAATAAAACTAAGAAAAAAGTAATTAATAACTGTTTATTTAATACTAATAACTTAATTTCCTTTGTCTTTAATCTAAAAATATATCCAAAATAAAAAAATAATAGATAGTAAAAACTCCTCTTTAATTGAAAGATACTTGGTATTTTATAACTAATTATGGCTAATCCTAATAATAGAAATAATACCAATATCGCATTTTGTTTCTTAATTAACTTTTCTAAAAAATAAAATATAACAAAAATGTTAAACAACATAATTAAAAACCATAAGTGTCCTACATCTTTAACTACTAATACTTTTGTAAAAATTACTTGAATAAGTTTTAAACTTCTATAATTTTCATATTCAACAAAGTATCTAATTGGAACTACCCATATTAATCCTATACATAGATAAGGAACTACAAGCTTTTTAATTTTTTTATTAATTAATATCTTAAAAGTGTTATACTTACATTGTTCAACATGAGTAAAATAATATAAATATCCAGAAATAAACACAAATAATGGCATTTGGAATGTATTAATATACTCCTTTAAATAATGGAAAAATTTAGATTGGTTTATAGCTATGAAATATGTCCAATTATCATTATATATCAATGTACTATGTCCCAATACTACTATTAATATTGCAAATATTTTTAATAAAATTATATGCTCTAATTTATTATGTTCTTTTATTATGTTTTGTTCTGTCATCATATTAAGCACCTTTTTCATTAATACAGGATTTTGTTATTGTTTTATCAATCCATCCAATGTGATATCTTTTAATCTTCATATATTTTTCAAACCCAAATTTCGCACAAGTTTTCTCTGCTCCTAAATTGTCCTTATGTATAACTACTTTTACATCTTTTACTCCTTTTTCTTTAGCAATTTTCAACCTACTATAATAATTAAATTTATGTAATCCTTTTTTTCTATGTTTTTTAAACACATATGCATCCATTAAATATGCACATTGATTATTATTTTCCATGACGTAATTCGTACAACTTTCAAAATATTCGCCATACTCAATATTACAAAAACCTGCAATACTATCTTCATTAAGTATTAGATAACATTTTGCTGTAGAATGCTCATCTAATCTACCTTTTAATATTTCATATTTTCTAACTCTTATCTCTTCAAAATATTCTTTATACATCAAATCTAACAATTGTATTGTTAAAGGAATAAATGAATAATTATCAAATTTCATATTTGGTAAATCATCTAATTCTCTTTCATATACATATGCTTCTGTTACAAATCGATTTCTTACTTTAGTAAATATCCCTTCCAACCCATTTTTTCTATATTCTCTTATAATTTTATTGATTATCATTACAAACAGTCCTTTTCTTAAACAACTTATTTAAAGCCATTTTAAAATAGTTTTTTATCTCATCAACAGTTATAAATTTAAACACTATACATAGTATTAAATATGCGCAACATAATAAAATATTCAGTATGCCTTGTAGTACAATATTAGTCAATTTCTGATTTACTAATGTATATATACCATATAGCAGTATAAAATTGACGCTATATTTATATGGGTCAAATATACTAATATCTAATTTATAATACTTGTTACCTGTATAATAATACATAATATTCATGATCATATAAGAAATAATTGTTGATATCGCTGCACCATACATACCTATCATAGGTATCAATACAATATTAATTATTATATTAATTATTGCACATATTGTCACAATACCAGAATTTATTAACATTTTATTTGCAATATGTAATCCTAATGCATAAAAATTAGTTAACCCAAATAAATAGTAAGATATTGTTATAATTGGGACTAATTTGTATGCACTTATATATTCATCGGTTCCTAAAATCAAAATCCCTATTTTGGCAAATATTGAAAATCCTAATATACACAGCCAACCACTAACGTTATAATATCTAAACATCTTTTGTATGTTTTCTTTTCCATAGCTTTTGTTATAAATCTCATATTTATATGCTGTGAATACTTTTTTAAATGGTTTTGTAAAAAGAGGTTGTATAAGCATACCAATTTTATATCCTAATGAATAAATCCCTACTGCACTGAGACTTACCATGACTTTGATAAAATATCTATCTATTAATGTAAGTATCCAAGCCGAAACTTGTCCAGGTAATAATCCTAATCCATATATAAGTTGCTTTTTTAACTCTTCCTTTCCAAAAATTAATTTTATGTTTTTTATATCTAAGAAAATTAGAATAACCATTATTATTAAATATGATATAAACTGAGAATATAAAATATCTATGATTTTCATTTGTTTTATAGATATAAAATATATAATATAAAATAGCACAAGTAATATCTTACCAACATTAATAAAACTTACCTTTATAGCTTCATATTTCATTGAATAATAAGATTCGTAAATAGAGATTATACATAACAAAACTGAATTTGTCACAATGTACTTTATGTATATACTTCCATATATATCTTGTTTGAAAACAATATATGAAAGTATAGGTGCTGTACATATAGTCAAAAGAATTATTAACGCTCCCCAAAGAAGTGAAAAAGTCAAAGTAATATTTTTTATTCTATTATAATCTTCATGTTCATAAAAGAATCTACACATCCCTGAATAAATACCAAGAGTAATAAAAATCGCTAATAAACTTTGTATTGATAAAATTATATTATATTGCCCATATTCTTGTGTAGTAAGATTATTTGTATATAGAGGCACCAAAAATAAATTAATTATATTTACTAAAATAGACCCCATCAAATAGATACTTCCTGTTTTTGCTAGGTTTCTTTTTTTCATGAGTTTTCTCCATCTATCTGCTAATTTTTTTCTTAAGTTCAAATAATCTCTTTAATTTCTTCCCTTTTTCAGTTTCTTCATTCCACATGTCCAATTGATAATCTAAAACAAAATCATTTGTCCATTCAAATTTCCAAGGATATCTCCCTGCTCCAAAATCAAATACATCTGCTATCTTTGTTTTAAATACATATTTTACAATTTCATAATTTAATATTTTTCCTATTCTATATTTTTCAAATTCAGGATTATACGCAATATTCCAAGAATGTAAAACTCCTTTATATAAATAACAAGTATCATATCCTAACAAATTATTTTCCCCATCTGTAAGCATAAATGTTAAAACCTTACTGTTATTTTTATATATTTGCTTTAAATAACTTGTCTTTTTCTTATCGGTAAATATACTTTTCCTTTCTTTTCTATTATATTTATCTATCAAATATTCTTGTTCTTTCTTATGCACCTTTGAAATTTCATCATACATATCTATATCTTTATTATTCACTATTCTAAATTGGTAATTAAAATTTTTCATAAGCTTATTTCTATAATTTCTTACTTGTCCAGATACAAACTTTCTATTAAATTCCGCAAAATCTCTATATTTATTAAGTAATATATAAGGACATTCTATTAGATATTTTAATTTCCTATTATACTTTCCACTTTTTAATATGAATGCAACTATACTTGAATTATGTTTTATGTGAGTTAAACTTAATCTTTCCCACTTTTCCGTATTATCTTCTATACATTTAAAAATATCTTTTATAATCGTCATTTCATTGTTATTACTCCTATCCACTAAAATCCCTAAAAAATCTCCTCTTCCAAGGAATCTCAATGTATTCCATGACATAATTTTTTTATTTTCTTTTTGAATAATAAAAGGTGCTATTCCAACTATATCTTTATCTTGATAAATGCATACAATAAACAGTTCTTTATCTTGATCATTTTTATATGCATCCCACCAAGCTTTTGCAAATTCAAATGTACTATAATATGTTACATCAGGATCTTGTTCTTGAAGTCTCTCCCAATCCTCTTGTAAGTTGTAAAATTCTTCTGTAGTAGTTATAGTTTTTGATAACATAATAATTCTCCTTATAATACACATTTATATGCCTCTAATACATCCTCTGCATAATCTTTGATTTGTACTTCTTCCACTTTAGCTTTGTACTGTTCATAATTATTAATTACATCTATTACTTTTTCTTCTAAATCTTCTTGGTCTCTACTTTTAAATAAAATCGTTCCTTGTGGCCTATCACATACATCACTAGCTATGCTTGGTATGTCATAATAAATTGCTTCTGCAATAGATACTCCATAACTATCTGTATTAGTTGGTCTAATAAATATATCACTCTTTCTTAATACAGGATACAAAGGTATCCTTTCATTTACAAATAAAAAACTATTTTCAATATTTTTCTTCTTAATTTCTTTTTTGACTTTCTCAAAATAATTGTGATCCCCTATTTCTGGAAGACAAAAAACAAATCCAATTTTTTTATTTTTATATTCTTTCTTTAACCTATAGCATAAGTTTATACACATATCTATCCCATACAAATCTTCCTTATTGTAAAAAGATATCTTAAATGCATTTGCGCTAATATTTATATCATTACCCTTCATATAATTCCACACGAGATTAGGAATAAGCTTATCATCTTTTATATCGTATCTTGGTACTATAAAAGCAGGTATAACAGATATTTTGTTAATATCACATTTATAACGTACTAATTTATCCTTTTCATTTTCTCCAACAGCAATAAAATGTGTTACATTACGAATACAATACTTAAAGGATAATTTTTTGAATAAGTTAAATTTACTTGGTTCTTCTCTAAAGCTATGTAATGTCACTATTAATTTTAATCTATGAATCTTAGAAACCAAACAAAACAAGAACATATCATACCAATTTCTAGAATGATAATGAATAATACTATTTTTACAAGAAAATATACTTTTACCAATCCAAACTCTTAAATTATTAACTTGTTCATAATTAGGTATAACAAAATTTTTTATTTCCTTGGATTCATCAATAACTGTATACTTAAAACCACACTCTCTCAAGTATCTCGATAATCTTGCTATATGAACAGAGATTCCTCCTATAGGTGGTGGATAAGGTCCTATAATAATAACTTTTTTTTTCTTCATTTTAAAATCACATCTTCTATAATAAAACTAATCCTTGTGGTTTGCTCTATCTGCCAAATAGGTATTGGATAATTTCTTTTTTCTTTAATTGCTTTACTAAACTCTATTAATTCTTCATATTGACCTTTTTCTGATCCTTTACTACTTAAATTGGCTACCTTTAGTCCATATCCATCTATTTTCTTATAATCATCTATAGCTATAATCTTTCCATCGCAATAGATTTCACAATACTCTTTTGAATAGGATTTTGCTCCTATCGATGTATATGTTAAAGTGCATACACTGCCATCTTTATACTTTAATGTAGCTACTACATTATCTCTACAAGATATATTTTCTGTTTTAGGACTTATACTATTTACTGATATTGATTCTACTTCTGATTCCGTGAAGTAATTAAATAAATCAAAAATATGGCAGCCTTCTCCTATAATTCTACCTCCACCTTCTCCAGTGTGAACCCAATGGTCTAGTGGAATATAACCTGCGTTCATTCTATAATTTATAATCATAGGATTGATTCTATCTTTTATATGCTTTTTAGCTTCTACTGCATACTTTGAAAATCTTCTATTAAACCCAACCATATAAGGCATATTCGTTTCTTCTATAGTCTTCAATACTTCTTTCATTTCTTCTTCATTTAAAGCCATAGGTTTTTCAACAAATACTGCTTTTCCTTTTTGCATTGCTTCTATAGATATTTGAGCATGTTGATTATGCCTTGTACAAATCATTACCATATCTACATTCTCATCATTTAATATTTCTTTATAGTCTGTAGTTACATATTTTGCTTCATATTGACTTGCAAGCTCTTTTGCACTACTTCCTGTTCTATTACATATAGCATATATAGTATAAATGTCATTTAGTTTTTGAAGGTTTGGAAGATGCATATCTTTAGCAAAAGCTCCCGCTCCAATTATCGCTACATTAATTTTATCTTTTTTAAGTTCAAATGACTTATTTACTTGTACTACCCTATTGACATTCTTCTGAACTTTTTCTTTATACTTTAATAATACAATAAGAGGATTATTCTCCCCTGTTTTCAGTTCTTCATATGCTTTTTCTGCTTCTTCAATTGAATAGATTTTTTCAATAATGTTATCTAAATTAATTTTTCCTTCTTCAATCATTTTAAGGTATTCTTGCATATTTCTATTTTCTGTCCATCTTACATAATGATATGGATAATCTAGTCCTTTTTCCTCATAATTAGCATCATATCTACCTGGTCCATAGGATGTAGAAATTAAAAAATCTAATTCCTTTTGATACATATCATTACGATTAATTTCCATCCCTACTACTCCAACAAGTACTACCTTCCCTTTGCTTTTACTCATTTGAAAAGCTTGAGTTAATGGTTCTTTAGAACTTGTTGCAGCAGTAATAATAACAGCATCTACTCCATATCCATCTGTTAACTTTATGACTTCATCAACCACATTACATTTATGAGGATTTACTATATTTTTTACTCCATTATCTTTTGCTATAGATAATCTCCTATCATCCAAATCAATAGCAATGACTCTAGCTCCAGCTGCACTTACAATTTGGCTAGCTATTTGCCCTAAAATACCCAAGCCAATAATAGCAACATTTTCACCAAATCTTACATCTGCTCTTCTTACACCTTGCATTGCAATGCTACCTAATGTAACTGTTGATGCTTCTTTATAATCTAAATTTTCTGGTATTCTTACAACTAAATTTCTAGGTACTTCTATATACTCTGCATGATATGCATATTTAGCACCTGCACATGCTACACGATCTCCAACTTTTATATCATGAATATCTTCTCCTACTTCTATAACCACTCCTGATGCACTATATCCAGTAGGTTTTCCCTCTTCCACCTTAGATTTTACTTTGCTTCGAGTTTGTAACAATCCTTTTTCTTTAATCATGTTTAAACCTTTTTTTAATTTTTCTGGATCTCTAAATGCTTTCTGTATGATATTACCTCCTGATGCTTTCACTACTGACATTTCTGTTCCTGCACTAATACAAGAATACATTACTTGTACTAATACATTTCCTTTTCTTACTTTTGGTGCTGGAATATCTTCTACAACTGTTGTCCCTTTTTTTACTAATACCTGCTTCATTTGTCCCCTCCAACAATTTCAATATTTATCATAAATTTTTTTTGATTATTTACATGAAAACTAATTACTTTAGATTCTTTATTTACTCCATAACCTTTTGATACATAAGAATGTTTAACTTTTAATTTTATATTTTTATCAAAAGATATCTTTATTGTATTAAGCTGGTTTTTTAAGTATATAAGTCCATTTTTACAATCTACTTTAACATCCTCATTTAAATAAAATTTTATATATTGTCCCATTTTAATGGCTTGGATGATAGTAAATCCATCTTCAATTTGAATGGCATTATCCCCTAATAAGAACTCTCTTTCATGTATTATTCCTGCTTTCTCTTGATATCCAAAATGCTTTCCTCTGAAATAATTTTTATCACAATCTACTACTTGAGCATTTGTCTCATCTTTTATCTCAAACAAATCAAATTCACTAAAATCATTTTGCTCAAAACCTTCAATTTTCAATGTATTATGATAAGCCGTACTTCTAAACAGATTCCTCATCTTATAATCTGCTGTATATACATAAGTTCCAGGATCAACGATAAAATCTTCTCCATCCACATTTAATTCAAAACTTAACTGATCGTTATGTGTATGTCCACCTCTACCTGCTGTTCCATTTTGACCACATCTTATAATCATATACACTCGATCATTTCTTAAAATGTGTAGTCCTCCATCTGGATACGATATAGATTTTAGTTTGTAATCTTTATTTTTAGATTCTTTCACTTTTTTAAACATCCATATAGCTGCAAGCTTGTTGTCTGCATGAACCCTAAAATCATCTCTATCAAAAAATTCTGCACCTACTCTTAAAAGATATCTAAAATCTCTCATTTCTTCATTACCATATCCAGTAAACATGATAAATCTTCCGCTATCCATGTCCCCTATGAGAGGAATCCATCCATTTGGCTTTGTAATATTCATGATCACTTCACACATTTTTTCAATCTTTGTCATAAACTCATGTGAAAAGTTAATATGATTTTTATCACAAAGAATAATTGTATATAATAATAACTCTGTTACCAAACAATGATATGCTGTAGATGCCTCATAGTTACATCCATCCTCATAGACTTGCTTTTGGATTTCTATTTCTAGTTCTTTAACCCCATAATCAAGCCACTCTTTTGGAATATTTGACTTTTCTTTGTTAAAGTTTTTAAAGTAAATCCCTAACCATACAAGCCCTACTAGATCAGATAGATAATGATTGTTATTAATAGTTCCTTTTTCAAGGTTCTTATATATAAACTTTCCATGAAGATATAACCATTTATTTAATTTCATCCAAAAGACTTGATTAATTTCTTTATTATCTTTGAAATAATATATTCCTACTATCCAATTACATGCTCTTATGGCTACATCCATTGCACAAGTCCAGTTTACTGACATTTCTACTGGATTTTTGCTTATCCAATCTTCTATCTGTTCTTGAAATTCTTTTGCATATTTTTCATCATTGGTAAGTAAGTAAGCTTGTCCAAGGGTTGGAATATGCTGAAATCTTGATAATTCCCATGGTACTTTTACATCTGCATCGTTATTTAGATCAACTGCTTTTATTTTTTTATAAAACTGATTTTCCCATATAAACCCTGATTTAAAATCTTGATTCCACTTAATATTTTTTCCTAAATCTGTATCTCCTGAGCCGAGAAGATCAAACATATGATTGCAAATTTTATCCGCTTGTTTGATAATTATTTGCTCTTGATCAAGTTTTCTTAACTGCTCTATATAATAGTCTTTATTTGACGTATCAAATAGAAAATTTATATCTCCTTGAAAACCTTTAAATAACTTATCATCCATATCAATTGGCTTCCTTTTTACCATCTGTTCTCTTGCTATATAGTAAATTCTATCTGCAGTTTTTTGAGCAACCTTTTTTACTAGTACATCTAACGGCATATCCTTTGCTTTTTTCATGTATCTTTGCAGCTTATTCATATATATCCTACCTTTGATTTTTTTACTTAAAACATTACTTGGTCACAGCTATCTCTTTTAATGCATCCTTTTGATCTACAATATATTGATTCCCTTTTTCACCTAGTAAATAATATTCAAATCCACTTTTACTTAACGTTTCTTGATCAAAATAATTTCTCGTATCAAACATCTTTTTATTTCTCATTTCTTTTCCTAACTCATCAAAATTAATTCCTTTAAAGTCATTATGATTTACTGCAAGAATCAATAAATCACTATCTTTGGCTGCTTTTTTCATATCTTTTTCTAAGTGTTTGTATTCTTTTACATATGGGTCTACAATAGATATGTCATAATTCTTTTCTTCTAGTAGATCAACTAATTCTAAGATTGGACTTTCTCTCATATCATCAATATTTGGCTTATATGTAATTCCTAATATAGTTACTTTTTTTGTTCCTTCAATATCTTTAAATATCTTTTCTGTTCTTTTACATACATGCTCTGGCATAGAATCATTGGTATCTCTTGAAAGTTTAATAATATTTGCAAGTTCTGGTAATTTTTCTACTATGAACCATGGATCTACTGCTAAACAATGTCCTCCTACTCCTGGCCCTGGCTGATGAATATTGACTCTTGGATGTTTATTGCAAAGTTCAATGACTTCCCATGCATTGATCCCTATGTTTTCACATAACTTGGCTAGTTCATTTGCAAGTGCTATATTTACATCTCTAAATGTATTCTCCATCATTTTACACATTTCTGCTGTTGTAGCTGTAGTTGTATACATTTCACTCTTTACAAAGGTACTATATAGTTCTTTTATTTTTTCTGCTGATTCTTTGTTAATTCCACCAATGATTCTATTGTTGTGAACAAGCTCCATTAAGATTTGTCCTGGTAATACTCTTTCTGGAGAGTGTCCTACATATAGTTCTTCTCCTATTTTTAATCCGCTCTTTTCTAAAATTGGAACGATTAAATCTTGTGTTGTTCCTGTAGGCGATGTAGATTCTAGTATGACAAGATTTCCTTTTTTCAGATAGGGTACAATAGCCTCAGCAGCTTTTTTCACATAGGTCATATCTGCTTTTTTGTCTTTTGTAATAGGTGTGGGTACAGCTAATATGAATGCATCTGCTTCTTTAGGCTCTGTATAAGCTTTTAGATTACCTGATGTTACTGCTGCTTGTACCAATATATCTAAATAAGGTTCTTCTATAATGATTTCTCCCTTATTTAATGCTTTTACGACTTCCTCATTTACATCTACTCCGATTACTTCGTGTCCATGACTTGCAAACATGGCTGAAGTTGGGAGTCCTATATATCCTAATCCTACGACACATATTTTTTCCTTCAATTTTTGTATCCCCCTCTACGCTGCATTTTCATCCCCAAATAACACAGGAATCGTTTTAAATATCAACTTCAAATCAACCCAAAAATTTCTCTTCCTTATGTACTCTATATCCATCTCCACCCACTTATCAAACCCAATATTGTTTCTTCCACTCACCTGCCAGATACAGGTAAGTCCTGGTTTTACTAAAAGCCTTTGCTTTTGGTGTGGTGTATATTGTATTACCTCTCTTGGAATAGGGGGTCTAGGTCCTACAAGGCTCATATCCCCTAATAATACATTGATCAGCTGTGGTAATTCATCTATACTTGTTTTTCTGATAAATCTCCCTATTTTTGTAATACGTGGATCTTCTTTGATCTTAAATACAGGACCACTCATTTCATTTTGATGCTTTAGTTTTTCAAGTAATTCCTCAGCATTAGATACCATACTTCTAAACTTATACATTTTGAATATTTGAGGATATTTTCCGTTTCTTTCTTGAACAAAAAAAACTGGACCTTTAGGATCTTCTATTTTTATCAAAATGGCTATAATCAAAAATAGTGGCAATAAAAGTATCAACCCTATCAATGATCCACTAATATCCAATAACCTTTTTGAAATGAGATATCCAAATGATTCCTTTGTTTTTAATTGGATTTTCCCTTTTGAAATAGTTATATTGTCCATATTTCGCCCCTCCTGATAAATATAATCTCTATACTCAGCGGTGGGTGTGCTATTAGCTCCATGTAGCTTAAGCTCCCAAATACAAGCTACACTTCTTTACTCACTGAATTCTTTTGATTGTAATATATATAAACGATTAGTCCTATACTAAATAAGGCTTACGTCTTATATACTTTCTATAAAAAATAGTCGAACTCCTTCCTTATTTTTTACTTTTTATCCAACTTTTCCCAACACTTTTCGTCAAAATTATTCCTTTAATAATTTTTATGCTTTTTTCTCTATTTCCTTATCTTTAACTCTAACTTTTATTCTAAATTCCATACTATGTTTATTAGCACGATATAGTATATTATTGTACAAATTGGAAAATGTATGTATTTTATATAAATTTAAATAGCTTTAGGATAAAACAAAAAGTAAATCAAATAATTGTAAAACAAAGATAATAAAAAAATCCTTTAGGATTATTTCTCCTAAAGGATTTTTTTATGTTTTATTTTATTGCATTTGCAATGATTGTCATAGCTTCTGCTCTTGTTGCATTTTTCTTTGGCTTAAAGGTATTGTCTTCGTAGCCACTTACAAAACCTTCTTTAGCAGCTGTAGCCACGTATTTTTGTGCCCAAGTAGAAATAGTATCTTTGTCTGCAAATGTCATTTGACTTGCCTCTGTTGAAAGATTAGCAGCTTTTACGATCATTACTGCCATTTGTTCACGAGTAATTAGATCATTTGCTCCAAATGTATCTTGATCATATCCTGATACAATACCATAATTTGTTGCTGTGCTGATATAATCTTTTGCCCAGTGATCTTTCGTATCTTCAAATACTGTCCCTGATTGAATATTTAATTTAAATGCTTTTACAAGAACTGTCACAAATTCTGCTCTTGTGATTTTGTGATTTGGTTTAAATGTTCCATCTGGATATCCACTGATTGCTTCTAATCCCATTAACTTTGCAATATTTTCCTCTGCCCAATGTCCTGCTACGTCTGCTGGTACAACTACTTTCATCTCTTCTTCTACTACTACTTTTTCTTTTTCGGTTGCGATGATTGCAAATTTAGTGAAGTGGTTTACTTCTCCACTTACTTTTGCATCTTTTGTATCTACTTTTACATCATCTAGCTTGATCCACTCATCTTTGTCTAACCAGTAGATTGCTAGGTCGTATTTGTCTAAATCTACTTTTGACTTGTCATATGGTAGTGTGATAGTTACTGCTTTTTCAAAGTTTCCTTTTTCTGTTTTGGTAATTTCAAATACTTTACTTATCAGTTTGTCATTTTCTTTCATAGGTAATTTGTTTGTTCTATAATCAGAAACTGCCTCAATTTTTACTTTCATCTCTTTATCAAATGCTTTTGCTGGTATTTTTACTATAACACCTGATCTTTTTACTGTTGCACTTTCATTGGCTTTTACAGTTTCTCCACTATATGAAGGACCACCGCCACCACCTGATGAACTTCCACCAGAAGTACTATCTGTAGTTACAGCTACTATTGCAAAATCAGATTCAAAATTATCTGCATCTAATGCTCTTACTTTGAACGTGTATGAAGTATTTGCTGCTAAGCCTGTTACTGTATGAGTTTTTTCACTTGTTGTTATAAGAAGTTTGTCTCCTTGATATACTTCATAAGTTGCACCATCTAGTGATGCACTCCATTTTAGGGTTACACTATTCGTAGTTTTTGTTGTTGTTACTGTTGGTACTTCTACCTTCTCTCCAATAACTACTGGACTTAGGTTTGTAGTAAATTCTATTTGTCCATTTGCATTAGGAGTTGCCTCTCTATATTCCCAACGCATTTTTTTATTCTTTTCTATTCCATGGAAAGCTCCTACTTTTTCTTTTGTAACACCTTTTGGCATAGGTAATGTTAATGTTACTTTTTTATCTTTTAATCCATCAATCTTAATTTCTACAACCAATACCTTTTCTTGAGGTCTTGACTGAATCTGATCTTTTGCTTTTTTAGCTGTCTTAATAGTTATTTTTACTGGTGTACTTTCACTAATATCTAAATCTGGTAATACAATATCAATCTTTTGGTCTTCGCTTAATCCTAATTGGCTTTTAATATTGTTTGAAAGTGATACTTCTACTTTTACACCTTCTGTTTTTCCTGGTTTCAATCCTTCTATTGTAGTTTCCATTTGTTTGTTTCCTTGATCATCATCTTCAAGGTCTTTTGAAACAATATCTATTACAACTACAGTTCTTGTTGCTGTTGCCTCATTGCCTGCTTTGTCTCTTGCAATATATGTAATTTCATAAGTACCTGCTTTATCTTTGTTAAACCCACCATCTTTAGCTACTTGAACTGTAATATTTTTATCTACATTGTCATTTGCAGTTACTCCTGATAATAAATTAAACTGTTCTCCTTTATTGATTGTAACCACTTTATTATCGATGATGATTTGAGGTGCTTGTTGATCTATCTCTCCTGCATAGAATCCATAATCTTTTAATGTCGCTTTGAATTTATTCATTTGAGATGCATTAAATCTTTTGTTAATCTCTCTTACTACTTTATCTGTCATTGTATCAAAGTCAACAAATTTATGTCCTCTATATATAACACCACTAAAAGCATCATTTATTTTTTGTTTTACATCTACACCATTAATTTTATCTGGCACGGTTATTTTAATTTTTTCAGGTTGGTCTGGATCATCTATTACAATAGCTCCAACACCTGTACCTTTTAATACACTTAATGCAAATGCATACATATCTAAATCAAATTGTGGTTCTACTTCTTTTATGTATTCTTCAAGCTTAGGGAACTCTTTTCTAATTCTATCTGCTATAGCTTCTCCTTCATCTAGTAAATCTGGTTCCTTTCCATTTTCAATATCTTCTATAAAACCCACTCTTGTTTCTTCATCAAAGATTTCAAGTAAATAAACTAACTCTACTGCTTTTTTATATTTCTCTTCATCCATACCTTCTTTACTATAGAAATATTTATTCTTTTGCTCGTAAGTTAGCCATCCTCCATCTTTCTTATCTTTTGTTAACTGATCAACTACATGATCATAATTTCCTGCTCTTATATGCCCTTTAAGAGTTATAAACCCATCTTCTTTATTAGGAATGTCTGCATTTTTAATTGTTTCTAGGATATCATTAAATTCTGCCTTTAATTCTTTAAAAGACATTTCATTAACTGGTTTTGCATTTACTGTATAGTGCATCGGCATACATGCAAATACAAGTAAAAATGCAAGTGCAAAACTAATACACTTTCTTTTCATTATGTTCATCCTCCCTTTTATCATAATTTATTAAAAAACTTTACAAATAATCCTCTATTTTCTCCTCTCACCCCATTCTCTTTATTGATTATTTATTAATTTATATACCTTTTCAATCATCACAATAGTTTCAGCTCTAGTAGCTTCTCCTTGTGGATCTACAATTATTTTATTATTGCTATCAATAATTCCTAGATTTATACCTTTTTGAATAGCATCTTTTGCCCAGTCTGATACTTTGTCTAACTTTTGCTGTTGATCCAGTTTACGCTCATCTTCTTTAGGCATACAATCCTTATATATTAAAGCATTCATAATCATAGTCATCATTTGCTCTCTTGTAATCTTTGCATTAGGAACAAATAGTTCTTTTGAAATACCACTTACAAGTTTTGCATCGTATGCAGCTTTTACAAAAGTATAATCCCAATTCTCTTTATTCATATCTTTAAATGGTAAACTTTCTTCATTGATTACTTTTAGATCTAATAGTTTTACCATAAAAGTAGCCATTTGACTTCTTGTAAGACTTTCTTGTGGTGCAAATGTATATTCATCTAATCCACTAGTAATCCCTATAGATACCATATGGATAATACTATCCTTTGCCCAATGATTCTCAATATCTGCAAAATGACATTCTTTCTTAATAGGTATATTCTTTTCTATAGGCTGCTCTTTTGTAATTTGCTCTTCTTTTATGTCTTCTTTCTTTTCTTCTATCTTCTGATTTTTTTGTTCTTCTTGGGATACTCCACCACCTCCACCAGTAGCAGGTTGTTCTTCTTCACCTAATAAATTCTTTATTTTATTGCTATTATTATCGCTTACGGCTTCAATTAAAGCAATTCTTGTTTCTTTATCCAAACTTTTAAGTGTTTCTAATGCTTCAGTTGCTTCACTTACAGACATCCCTCTTTTTTCAAGTTTATCCTTAAATTCTGTGTTCACTTTTTCTTTCAGTTTATCTATACCACTTTCAGATCTTATGCCTTCTTTTAAACGCATTAAATAATCCTCTCTTTTGGGATGATTTGATGCTTCTTCTAAAAGATTATTTAATTTATTGTAATCTACATCCACTGTTGTTCCTGCATAAGAAATCACTGTACCAAAAACAAATACCATACTCAATAATATCAACAAAATTCTTTTTCTCATTTTTTTCCTCCTTCATCTGCACATAATATGCTCTATGATTTTTAATAGCTCCTTTCTATTCTACCCTTTTTATGGTAAAAAGAGAACATTTTTCCAGTATTCTCCCAAAAAAATTTTTAGACAATTTTTTTCGTTGTTGAATCTCCATGGGCTGTTGGATCTCAAAATCTTCATCCTTGATTACAGCTTTAGGATACTCATAAAAAATTTGATTTGCATAAGCTTGTCCTGTGATTTCAGATACCTTTTCGAAGGCTTTCTTTAACATAGGTCTTCTAGATTTTGATGCATGAGCATCACTTCCGATTAAATGTACCATGTTATGCCTTAGTAAAGTGTATACTGTTTTTTGTATTGCTTCCCCAAATCTTCCTCTGATGCTTCCACTATTCACTTGAATGAGTGCCCCTTGTCCAATAAAATCACAGACTATATTCGGCTCTTCTATGACCTTTGCATATCTCTCTGGATGGGCAATTATAGGGATAAAACCTTTGAGCCTTAGTTCATAGATTACTGTCTCTGTGTACATAGGAATCTCCTGCATAGGTAGCTCTAGAAGTAAATATCTTGAATGGTTGATGGTAAATACTTCTCTTCTTTCTGCCAATTCAGGAAGGTTCGGTGATATATACGCTTCATTACCAAGAAGCATCTCCATGTCTATGTTTTCTTCCTTGAGTTTTTGCTGTAGATTGATTAATTTTTTCTTTAGCTGTTCTCCTGTAACAAAATCATTTGTATCATAAAAATGAGAAGTATTAATGATGGTTCTTATACCATCTTTATACGCTATTCGTGCCATTTCTATAGATTCTTTTAAATCCTTTGCTCCATCATCTACGCCAGGTAGTATATGGCAATGGATATCAATCATTTTTTACGCCTCTTTCTTTTAGAAGATTTTGTATCTGTATCCTCTTCATCGTAGTACTGCTGATAATAATATTGATAATATTTGCTCTTTTGTGCAGATACTTTATTAAGGAGTACCCCAATAATGTTGGCATTAATTTGCTGTAACAGGTCTTTGGCCCTTTGTGCTGCTTCTATAGCCACTTCTCCTGCTGCAATTACTAGTATGATTCCATCTGCAACAGTAGAAAGAACAGCTGCATCTGTAACTAACCCTACTGGTGGAGCATCCAGTAGTACTCGATCATATTTTTGTGTCATCTCTTTGATAAATTCTTTCATAGCATTTGACCCTAAAAGTTCTGAGGGATTTGGGGGTTTTGGTCCTGAAGTTAAGATATCAAGCCCGATCACATTAGTTTGTTTGATCACATCTTCATGGGATGTTTGATGGGCTAATATATTGCTTAGTCCTCTATGATTGACAAGACTAAAGTTCTTATGTACTTGAGGTCTTCTCAAATCACAATCAATCAATAATACCCTACTACCAGACTGTGCCATAGTTATAGCAAGATTGGCTATAGTAGTCGATTTACCTTCTCCTAAGCCTGTACTTGTAATGGCAATCGTATTTAGCTCTTTATCAAAGCTAGAAAATTGAATGTTGGTTCGGAATGTCCTATAAGCTTCTGCAATAGGAGATTTTGGATTTTCTAAAGCAATTAAGTTCTTCATGCGTATTCCTTCACTCCTTTTTGTACTTTTACTTTTTGATTTTCACTTTCTTCCAGCAATGGAATAGTTCCCATGACTGGTAAACCTAAATATTTTTCTACATCAGCTGGTGTCTTAATGGTATTATCTAGATACTCTAGTAAAAATACTACTCCTAAACTAATCATAATACCTAAAGCCCCTGCTATAGCAATATTGAGCTGTGGCCTTGGCTTAACAGGATTCTTTGGAATTTCGGCTTTGTCAATAACTTGTACATTGTCTACCTTCATGATTTTTGTCACATGTTTTTTAAATACCTGTGCCAAATCATTAGCTATATCTCGTGCAAGCAAAGGATCTGTATCTTGTACCTTGATCATAATAATCTCTGTATCCTTCACAGAATTTATTTCTATTTTTTCCTTAAGTTCAATAGGTGTAAAAGAGAGATTAAGATCCTTGATCACTTCCTTTGAAACCGTTCTACTTTTTGCAATTTCTCCATAAGTCTTTACCAGCTTTTGACTCAGTAACACATCACTGTATTCAATCATTGTTTCTTGGCTTTTTGTTTTTCCTACCATCATAGTAGTATAAGTCTCATATACTGGGTCTAGTATAAAAAAACTAACAACAGCACTTGTAGAAACTGCTATAGCTGTAATCAAAAATATAATCCATTTTCTTTTTTGAATCACATCAAAATATTCACGTAAATCAATTACTTCCATTTCTTCCATGTAGTTCATCCTTTCTTCCCCTATGTCACCATTTTCCATTATATAGTATATATTCTATATTTTACATTTTTCCTTGATTTCCTTCCATATTTAAGTAAATATTTGATAAAAATGTAATTTATTTATTAAATATTTATCTCTATGAAAAAATCCATCTACAAACCCATACAGAAGCAAAAATAGCCGCTATATGAGAGATTAAGGCTGCAGGAAGGGTATGTCTGCCTCTTTTGATTCCTACAGCACCAAAATATACGGCCATAGTATAAAAAATGGTCTCTGCTGAACCCATCATGGTACAAGAAAGTCTTCCAATGAAAGAATCTGGTCCATAGGTAGTTACTAAATCCTTCACAATACCAAGAGAACCACTTCCTGATATAGGTCTCATAATGGCTAAAGGTAGGATTTCACTTGGAATCCTTAAAACCTTTGTAATAGGAGCTAGGATTTTGGTAAATAGATTAAGGGCTCCTGAATCTTTAAAAATTCCTATAGCTAAAAAAATAGCAATTAAGTAAGGCATAATCCGAATAGATGTTTGAAAGCCTTGTGCTGCTCCCTCTACAAAGGCTTCATACATATTTATTTTTTTGATCATACCATGTATTAAAATAATAGTAATTAAGATAGGAATAATCATGATAGATAAAAATTTTAAGAATTCAATCATTTTAATATTTCCTTTCTAATAGTTTACAAGCTACTATCCCTACAATAGTTGAAACGGCCGTTGCAACTAAAGAAGTCCCAATAATCTCTGTGGCGTCTAAACTTCCTGCATCTGCACGAATCTTCAGTACAGATAGGGGAATGAGCTGAATGGACGACATATTAATAACTAAAAACATACACATGGCATTACTTGCAGTATTTTTATGATGATTCATACGCTGAAGCTCCTCCATTGTCTTTAGTCCTAGGGCTGTTGCTGAATTTCCTGCACCAAACATGTTAGCTACCATATTCATAACAATGCTACTAATAGCAGGGTGATCTTTAGGGATTTCTGGATACAAAAGTCTTATAAAAGGACTCATGATTCTCCCTATTTTTTTGATGAGTCCTGACTTTTCTGCTATATTCATCAGCCCTAGCCATACTGCCATAATTCCTGTAAGACCTATTGCAAATACTACTGCCTCTTGGGTATTTTTAATAACTGCATCGTTAATCACATGCGTATTTTGAGTAAGTACTGCAACAGCCATACCTACTATAATCATTATAAACCAGATTATATTCATCATTTTTTTCGCCCCATTTCTTATATAAACCCCTATGAAAGTATATGATAAAACCTAAAAGACATATGAATGTAAATTATTAACAATCTCATTTCTATAAAAAATTTGTAGACTTATTTTCATAAAATGTATAAAATTTAGATTAAACGAACATTTTATCTATCAAATAAAGGAGTTGATCTTTATGCAAGAAAATTTTATGTACGCTAATGTTTATTTTTTTGTAAAATCATGTTTTAAGATGACAAAAGAAAATTTAGAAGTAATATCTCCTAAGATGTTTTTGTTCATCCCCACAGGAAAAAAAGAGGATACCTATGCATTAAATACTATTTCAGAAATAAGTATTGCAACAAAAAGTCAGACAACCTCTCTTATTCTTGGATTTTTATTAAGTTATTTTGCTTTTGATACATTTCCTATTAGTCTCCTATGGGGATGGTTATTTTTATTAATCGGTATTTCAACTGTATTAAATGCCTACAAGACATTTATCGTCATTAAAGATCACAATGGAGAGGAAACGTCATATTCCATATCTTATTTTGAACGATCTAGGGCTGAAGCTTTTGTCAGCAAAATAAATAATACTTTTTTAGAATAAAATGAACGCAATACATGAATTGTATTGCGTTCATTTTATTGTTGCATTTATTTTTCTAAACCAATAGCATAATATACAAAATTTATTCGTAAACATCTACAAAAGGAGTGATGCTTTATAGATGTACAAATTTCATTAGGGGATCTTGGGCTTGTACTATTAGGATTAGCTTTTTTAATGCTACTCATTTATGCAACTCTGCTTTTAAAAAGCTTAAGTGATACAATAAAAATCTTACAAAAAATCCTCAAACAAAACCAATCCAATATTGATCGTGTCCTTAAGGAATCTCCTTCTATTGCAAAAAATATTGAAATCATCAGCAGTGATGTATCACATGATGTACAATCATTACAAAAAACCTTTGATAAAATTACTGGTAGTACAGAGGTTGTAACTTCATCTTTATCAAAGAATTCAAATTTTTTAACATGGATCATTAGTACCATACAAATTGTTTATTCTGCAAAAGAATTTATCCATACTTTTTCTACTCAAAAAAGGAAAAAATAAATACTTATTCTCTTCTTTTTTGAGTAAATTACAATCATTTTTTACTTTAATCTGTCGATTTTTGTACAATTACGTAGATTTTTCTAGAATTTATACACTTTTTTTAAATTTACGGTTGACTTTTATTTACAGTTCTGGTACTATTTAATTACGTTAAAAAAAATGTCGAATGTTGTAGAAGAGAGGAGATGGATAAATGAAATCCACAGGTATTGTAAGAAAAGTAGACGAGCTAGGTAGAGTTGTACTCCCAATCGAGTTGAGAAGGACATTAAACATCAAAGAAAAGGATGCGCTAGAAATTTATGTAGATAAAGATCAAATCATTCTAAAAAAATATGAACCAGCTTGTATCTTCTGTGGCCAAGCAAAGGATGTAACAAATTTTAAAGGTAAAAATATTTGTCCTGCTTGCATTGAAGAATTAGGTAAATAAATAAAAAATACTTGTGTCATCGCACAAGTATTTTTTTATTTGTCTCTTCCATATATTTCATGGATTTCATCTGTATAAGTTCCATCTTCATTATAGACATATAAAGGATCCATGAACTTTAATTCAGGCCTTCCATATTTCACACATTGTATTAATAAAATATTGGGCTTCTTATTTTTATTAGGATGAATAAACCTTATTTTTTTGGGTTCAAGTTTATATTTTCTACATAAATAAATAATATCTACTAATCTATGAGGTCTATGTACCATATAAAAATGTCCTCGATCCTTTACTAGCTTACTAGAAACAGAAATAATATCTTCTAAATTGCATTTCACTTCATGTCTAGATATGGCTTTCATGCTTTCAGGATTTAAAAGTCCTCCCCCTGCATTCATATATGGAGGATTGGATGTAACACAATCAAAAGTAAAGGGATCTGTATGCTCTAAAATATTTTTTAAATCTTCCTGAATAATTTTTACTCGATCTTCTAATTGGTTTAATTTTACACTTCTTGAAGCCATTTCTGCAACAGATGGTTGAATCTCTACCCCCACAATTTCCTTTGCATTTGTTTTTCCTGCTAAAAGTATAGGAATAATTCCTGTTCCTGTCCCTAAATCTATTACCCGCCAATTTTTTCTTATTTCACAAAAATTACTAAGAAGCACCGCATCTATTCCAAAACAAAATCCCTTTGGGTCTTGTATAAGTCTTAGTCCTTTACATTGTAAATCATCTACTCTTTCATATTCTTTTACTAATTTTTCTCCCATTCCTATCTCTCCTAATTCTACTACTATTTATTTAATGTATTTTCAATTTTTTCGATCATTGTTTTTTTATCCATACTTTGGGATACGGAAGCTGTTATGATTCCTTCTGCATCGATAATATAGGTAGCAGGACATGCCCTTACCTTATATTTTACAGATATCTCCCCATCTACATCATACAATATAGGAAACGTGTATCCCTTCTCATCTAAAAATTCATTTACTCCTTGAGCATCTTTTTCTTCAGCAGCCAGCACATTTACAGCTAAAAATACCACATTTTTATCTTTATATTGTTCATATACTTCTTGTATATGAGGCATTTCTTGACTACATGAACTAGATCTCGTAGTAAAGAAATTAAGGTATACTATCTTTCCCTTTAAATCAGATAATTTTATTTCATTTCCTTCTCTATCTAAAAGTGTAAAATCATAAGCTTGATCGCCTACAAATACACCCTTTTTTTCTTCAGTTGTTTGATCCTTCCCATCAGCCTGCTGGGACTCGACAATTGGATTTTCTTTTGGTTCCTTAGTTTTGAAGGTTCCAACAAAAAAAGCTATTCCCAGTAAAATGATCCCCACTACAAATATCCATTTTCTATTCATGACTCCCCCTCCTCTTCTCTTTTAATGGTAAAGGTTTTTTATACCATTATACTACAATTTAAAAAATAAATGCAGAAAAGGATTTCTACAAAAAAGCCCCTCATTACAGGGGCTTTTATGATTATTCTGGTTTAGGTGCATCTACAGGACATACATTCGCACAAGCACCACAATCAATACATCCTTCTGCATTGATTACATACTTGTCATCGCCAGGGCTAATTACACTAACAGGACATTCTGGTTCACATACACCGCAACTAATACATGCATCTGTAATGACATATGCCAAAATATTCACCTCCAAAATTTCAATAAACTAATCCTAACTAAGTATTTCCAATAGCCCTATAAATTATAACGATGCTGATAAATTTTTATTGTTCTGTTTCTTCAACATTTTCATTTATTGTCTCTTTTCTATCTTTTTTACAGCAACAACGCATCCTTTTGATTTGCTCTTTATGATAAACGGCTATATCATCACTCAACTTATGCTCTTGTCCACCTTTTCTTTTCTCTAATATATGACGAACCTTCACGCACTCTAATAACACATTATTGGCTATAACAATCCCTTCTCCATCTGGTGTTACTACCTTCTCTCCCTGTTCTGGAAGATTTTCTCTAAGGCATTGATAAGTTTCATGCTCATATTTTAGACAACACATGAGCCTACCACAGATTCCAGATATTTTGGTTGGATTTAAAGACAAACTCTGTTCCTTTGCCATTTTTATAGAAACAGGTTCAAAATCTCCTAACCAAGTAGCACAACAAAGACCTTTTCCACAAGGTCCTATTCCACCGATCATCTTGGCTTCATCTCTAACACCAATTTGACGTAACTCTATTCTTGTTTTAAAAACAGCTGCTAAATCTTTTACTAATTCTCTAAAGTCTACTCTTCCATCAGCTGTAAAGTAAAATATTACTTTATTATTATCAAAGGTATATTCCACATCAATTAGCTTCATTTCTAACTGATGAACCTCAATTTTTTCTAAGCAAATTTCAAAAGCCTCTTTTTCTTTCTCCATGTTCTGATTGTTTTGAATTTCGTCTTCTAAAGTAGCAACCCTTAATACCTTTTTTAGTGGAGCTACAATATCATCTTCTTCGATTTCTTTCGGTCCTACTACAACCTCTCCAAATTCTACTCCTCTTGCAGTCTCTACAATAACATTTTGCTCTTTTTCTATCTCAATCTCATCCGGATCAAAGTAATATATTTTCCCTGCTTTTTTAAATCTTACGCCCACAACGGTTACCATTTTATACCTCCTGTATGGTTAAAAGCATCATCTCAATAACTAATTGAAAATTAATATTTGCTTTTATATCATTTTTGGTTTTTTCTATTGTATTAATAATATTCCCTATTTTATTATAGCCTATAGCATGCATGTGTTTTTGTAAAATTTCTTTTTTATCTATATTGATTAAAAACTTATCTGTACTTGTTTGACTCAATAAAAGTATGTCTCTGAACCAAAAAAGCATAAAATCTAATATTTCATATATATTATCTTTATTCTTTTGAAAAAATTCAACCAATTCAAAAGCAACTAATGGATCTTTCTTTAATAATTTTTCCATTACTTGTATGGTTTCTTCTCTTTTATTTCTAAATTCTTCAGACTCTTTTAGTCGCAATGCTTTTCCTAAAATCCCATCAGAAAAGGCAGCTAAAACTTTCGCCTCATCTGTTTGTAAATCATACTTATTTTTCAAAATATCCTCTATAGTTTTTTCTCCAATTGGATAAAATTTTAATATCTGACAACGAGACTTAATGGTAGGTAAGAAACTATTTACATTGGTACTGATCAATATAATTACAGCATATTCTGGTGGCTCTTCTAATGTTTTTAATAGACGATTTTGTGCACTATCTGTCATAGAATTGGCATCTTTTATAATATATATTTTTTTATCACTTTCATAAGGTCTTCTCAATAAATCCTGTTGAAAATCTTCAATTTGTTTATTTTTAATGCTTTTCCCTTCTGGTTCAATGATTTTTATGTCTGGATGATTATTTGTGTTAACCTTCAAGCAGGATGCACATTGGTCACAAACATCCCCATCATAATTTTTACATTGTACTGCTTTAGCAAAGACCATAGCCATTTCAGCCTTTCCTACGCCCTTTGCTCCTTCAAATATATATGCATGTGCAATTCGTTTATTTGTAATAGACCCTTTTAAGAAATGAATTACCTTCTCTTGTCCCACTATATCTTTAAAATCCATTCGAATCCTCCAACCTAAATCTATTATGCTTTTTCAAATCGGTCTACATCTACTACAAATATTGTAGCCCCTCCTACCTGTACTTCTATAGGATAAGTCATAAATATTCCTGTATTTCCTACTACTGGGGTAGGTGCTGGTGCTATCTCTTTACGACTCTTACATGTATCTTTTATCATTTCAATGGCACAATCAACCTTTTCCTTTTCGGTTCCTATAAGTAAAGTGGTATTTCCTGATCTTAAAAATCCCCCTGTAGATGCTAATTTTGTTACTCCATACCCTTGTTCTGTCAATTTTTTTATTAGAGTAGTACTATCCTCATCATGGATAATAGCAATAATTAGCTTCATCCGTTCCCTTCCCCTTTCTAATAAAATTGATGGCCTCTCTATTGTATTACATCTTTTCTTTTACGATTTTGTATATTTCCTCATGAATTTCATCAATACTTTTCAACTCTTGATTTTTAATGCACTTAATTTTCTTCCAACCATACTTGTCTGCTACCCATAAAGCATTTTCATAGGTTTTTTTCAAGTATTCAAAATCTCTTTCATGTATATCCTTCTTTATTTCTCCATTTATTTTGTTCGCACGATTTTTCATTAATTGATAACTTACTTCTGGACTCATATTTAAAAATATGACTTCATCTGGAATAGGAAGTCCCATTTTTTTAAATTCTAAATCCCATAACCAATCTAAAAACTCTCCTTTTTCTTCATTAATATGAAACTTTGAAGCTTGATGAACCATATTAGAGGTGGTATATCTATCTGCAATAATAATTCCACCTGTCTCTAGAAAGCTTTTCCAATCTGTTACATATGAAGCATATCGATCTACTGCATAAAAAGTTGAAGCTGTATATGGATTTACATCATCTGGTTTATTTCCAAAATCTCCATTAAGATACATCTTTACGAGTGCTGAAGACTCACTATCATAATTAGGAAAAGTAATTTTTTTTATCTTAATTCCTTCATCTAATAATCTATTGTATAATTTCTCTGATTGGGTAGCTTTTCCACTTGCATCTACTCCTGATTCAATGACAAATAATTTTCCCTTCACGCTTACTCCTCCTGTGGCCAAAATAATACTATATCTATTATTTTAACATATCTTCCTCTATATCATTAGATTTTTATAAAAAAATAAAGCCATCAACAAAAGCTGATGACTTTCTCCTTTACATAGAAACTAAAAAATTATGCCATAGTTTTTTTAAAATTATATTATAATATTCATACTTTACATCATCCATATCTAAAGTACTTATAATCCTTTCACATTCTTCACATATGTATCCATCTAATACTTTGATATAGTTTGGTGCTTTTTCTTTGCACATACAGCAGGAGGCTGTCTGATTCATATAACTCACCAACCTTTTTATTCTGATTATTAACCTATATTTATCATTATATTCAAATCCAGTATGTCTCGTTATTCTTTTTTAAAAAAAATTTCTCATGTCTATGACATGAGAAATTTTATAATTTTCCACATAACTTTTGAGATGCTATAATCCCATTTAATATTTCTTCATTAGGCTCTATAATAAACATATATTGATCATTATTTCTTGTAAATTCACCTACGTACCAACCTTGCGTATTTCTTCCTGATACAAACCGGTACATCTTTACCTTATTATTTTTTGCTTCCTGTAAATCTACTTCATCAAAAGCTCTAAATTTTTCTAATTCACTAAGCTTTAATGTTAAAAATAAATGATTTGCTTTTCCAAAAACCTTTTCCATAATAAACTCATCGTCTATAATCTTATAATTAAAATAAGCTACATGTTTATATATAATGATCAAACAAGCAGTTACTGCCCCTGCAAGGGTGACTAATCCTCCAATAGTCCCTATAATAGGACTAGGACTCAATCCTTTTAAGACTTTCATAGCCATGTTCATTGCGAATAATGGCCCACAAATCATAAATACTACTTTCCAAAATGAAAGCTTCTCTTGTTTTATGGTTTGTCTAATCAATGCCATATTTTTTTCTCCTTATCTCCCTTAATGTTGTATTCTCAATGGTATAAATATTATCATATCACCTTCTCTTCTTTTTCGCAACAGAAATGAAAAAAAAGCTTCCATTGGAAGCTTTTGCATAAATTTTTTAAATTAAATTTTTTTATTTTGCAACTCTAAGATGATTTTTTTTCATAGGCTCCGTCGAAGATACAGACTGCTTTTTTCTTATCTTTGCTTTTTTAGGCTTCTTTAAATCTTTTGCTGTATCTATTACTAAATATAATTGAAGACAAGCAATAGGTATACACAGCATAATCAAAAATATTAATTTTAAAATCATAGAATCATCCTTTTTTATAATTTCTCTGTTTTGAGCAAGATAGAATAAGTTAATATTATTTTTCTATGCATATATATTCTAGATATCTTTTATTTTTCCTTTGTTGTATCCTTAGTTCTTTTGTCCTATTTTCTCTCTTATTGGTAGTTTCTGTCATCGAGAATACCATATATGGTTTTTTTATTTTTATACATACTATATGTATTCGTGCTTTTTTACAAAAAACGAAAAAGCTCAGAAAAATTTCTGAGCTTTTTCTAAACCAGCGACGACCTACTCTCCCAGGCAGTTACCCACCAAGTACCATCAGCGCTGAAGGGCTTAACTTCTGTGTTCGGTATGGGAACAGGTGTACCCCCTTCGCTATAGTTGCTGGAATGCTGCAATTACCAAAATTTTATATTTTGTGTAATTGTAGTACTAAGAAACTTTAGTTTCTTAGTTTCCTTTTGAAAGTTTATACTCTCAAAACCAAACAATGCATATTTCATTGGTCAAGTCCTCGACCTATTAGTATCGGTCAGCTTAAGACATTACTGCCCTTACACCTCCGACCTATCAACCAGATAGTCTTTCTGGGGTCTTACTAGCTTAACGCTATGGGAAATCTTATCTTAAGGGGGGCTTCGCGCTTAGATGCCTTCAGCGCTTATCCCGTCCATACATAGCTACTCAGCTGTGCCACTGGCGTGACAACTGATGCACCAGAGGTATGTCCATCCCGGTCCTCTCGTACTAAGGACAGCTCCTCTCAAATTTCCTGCGCCCACAGCGGATAGGGACCGAACTGTCTCACGACGTTCTGAACCCAGCTCGCGTGCCTCTTTAATGGGCGAACAGCCCAACCCTTGGGACCTACTACAGCCCCAGGATGAGACGAGCCGACATCGAGGTGCCAAACCTCCCCGTCGATGTGGACTCTTGGGGGAGATAAGCCTGTTATCCCCGGGGTAGCTTTTATCCGTTGAGCGATGGCCCTTCCACTCGGAACCACCGGATCACTAAGCCCGACTTTCGTCCTTGCTCGACCTGTATGTCTCGCAATCAAGCTCCCTTCTGCCTTTGCACTCTTCGCGCGATTTCCGACCGCGCTGAGGGAACCTTTGGGCGCCTCCGTTACTCTTTAGGAGGCGACCGCCCCAGTCAAACTGCCCACCTGACAGTGTCCCAAAGCTGGATTCACAGCTTATGGTTAGAACTTCAGTATTACAAGAGTGGTATCCCAAGGATGACTCCACACACACTGGCGTGCATGCTTCGACGTCTCCCACCTATCCTGTACATGTAATACCAAAATCCAGTGTCAGGCTACAGTAAAGCTCCACGGGGTCTTTCCGTCCTGCTGCGGGTAACCGGCATCTTCACCGGTACTACAATTTCACCGAGTCTATTGTCGAGACAGTATCCAAATCGTTACGCCTTTCGTGCGGGTCGGAACTTACCCGACAAGGAATTTCGCTACCTTAGGACCGTTATAGTTACGGCCGCCGTTTACTGGGGCTTAAGTTCGGTGCTTCGATTGCTCTAACACGTCCCCTTAACCTTCCAGCACCGGGCAGGCGTCAGCTCCTATACATCGTCTTTCGACTTAGCAGAAACCTGTGTTTTTGCTAAACAGTCGCTTGGATCTATTCTCTGCGGCCACCTCGGGCTATAAACCCTAACGTGGCACCCCTTCTCCCGAAGTTACGGGGTCATTTTGCCGAGTTCCTTAACAATAGTTCTCTCGCTCGCCTTAGGATTCTCTCCTCACCTACCTGTGTCGGTTTACGGTACGGGCACCTAGATCTAACTAGAGGCTTTTCTTGACAGCGTGGAATCAGTAAGTTCGCTACTTATATTTCGCTCCCCATAACGCCTCAGAATTGTTAAGACGGATTTGCCTATCCTAACTTCCTAAACGCTTAGACGCACACAACCAACGGTGCGCTTAACCTATCCTTCTGTGTCACCCCATCGCTCAAACGATTTTCGGTGGTACAGGAATTTCAACCTGTTGTCCATCGCCTACGACTTTCGTCCTCGGCTTAGGTCCCGACTAACCCTGAGTGGACGAACCTTCCTCAGGAAACCTTAGGTTTTCGGCGGGCAGGATTCTCACCTGCCTCTCGCTACTCATGCCAACATTCTCTCTTGTATATAGTCCACTGCTCCTTACGGTACAGCTTCAACCCATATACAATGCTCCCCTACCCATACCAAACGGTATGCCGTAGCTTCGGTGACAGGTTTGAGCCCCGGTAATTTTCGGCGCGGGATCACTCGACTAGTGAGCTATTACGCACTCTTTGAATGAATGGCTGCTTCTAAGCCAACATCCTAGTTGTCTATGCAATCCCACATCCTTTTCCACTTAACCTGTACTTAGGGACCTTAGCTGACGATCTGGGCTGTTTCCCTTTCGACCATGAATCTTATCACCCATAGTCTGACTCCTAAAGTTATGATTACGGCATTCGGAGTTTGATAGTCTTCGGTAACCGGTGAGGGCCCCTAGGACATTCAGTGCTCTACCTCCGTATCACTACCTTTAAGGCTAGCCCTAAAGCTATTTCGGGGAGAACCAGCTATCTCCGAGTTCGATTGGAATTTCTCCGCTATCCACAAGTCATCCCAGCCTTTTTCAACAGACATGGGTTCGGTCCTCCACGAAATTTTACTTCCGCTTCAACCTGCTCATGGATAGGTCACCCGGTTTCGGGTCTACGGCATACAACTAAAATCGCCCTATTAAGACTCGCTTTCGCTGCGGCTCCGTTACAAAATAACTTAACCTTGCTGCATACCGTAACTCGTTGGCCCGTTCTACAAAAAGTACGTGGTCGTTCATAAAAAGAACTTCCACTGCTTGTAAACATAGGGTTTCAGGTTCTATTTCACTCCCCTCCCGGGGTTCTTTTCACCTTTCCCTCACGGTACTATACGCTATCGGTCACTAGGAAGTATTTAGCCTTGGGGGGTGGTCCCCCCAGCTTCCCACAAGGTTTCACGTGTCTCGTGGTACTCTGGAGTACACTCAAGCTAGACTAAGTTTTGCCTACAGGACTATTACCTTCTTCGGTAACTCTTTCCAGAGTTCTTCGGCTACAAATTCTTTGCTCTTAATGAGTATATCCGCAACCCCTAAAGAAAATTCTTTAGGTTTGGGCTCTTCCCCTTTCGCTCGCCGCTACTCAGGGAATCGAGTTTTCTTTCTCTTCCTCAGGGTACTTAGATGTTTCAGTTCCCCTGGTATGTCTCCTATCTACCTATTTATTCAGTAGATGGTACTTAGGTATTACCCTAAGTGGGTTCCCCCATTCGGAAATCCCCGGATTAAAGCTTGCTTGCAGCTACCCGAGGCTTATCGCAGCTTACCACGTCCTTCATCGACTCCTAGTGCCAAGGCATCCGCCCTATGCTCTTTATAACTTGACCATGCTTCAATTACCCAAATCTTTGATTTGGTGTAATTGGAGTACTAATAAACTTCATGTTTATTAGCTTCATTGATCTCTAAATTTTCATTTAGTGATAATTGTATTTTATATATGCATTGTTCAGTTTTCAAAGTACAATTTTTTAAAGACCTTCTCTCGAAAGTCTTATTGGTGGGCTTGGGAGGACTCGAACCTCCGACCTCACGCTTATCAGGCGTGCGCTCTAACCACCTGAGCTACAAGCCCATGCATTTGAGAGTTAAACTCTCAAAACTAGACAGTGTAAGAAACAAACCTATTCTCCTTAGAAAGGAGGTGATCCAGCCGCACCTTCCGATACGGCTACCTTGTTACGACTTCACCCTAGTTATTGAATTCACCTTCGGCAGCTTCCTCCAAAAGGTTAGATAGCTGACTTCGGGTGCCCCCAACTTCCATGGTGTGACGGGCGGTGTGTACAAGACCCGGGAACGCATTCACCGCGACATTCTGATTCACGATTACTAGCAACTCCAGCTTCATGTGGGCGAGTTGCAGCCCACAATCCGAACTGAGACTGGCTTTTAAGATTGGCTCCAGATTACTCTTTCGCTTCCCGTTGTACCAGCCATTGTAGCACGTGTGTAGCCCAAAACATAAGGGGCATGATGATTTGACGTCATCCCCACCTTCCTCCGAGTTATCCCCGGCAGTCTCTCTAGAGTGCCCATCCGAAATGCTGGCAACTAAAGACAAGGGTTGCGCTCGTTGCGGGACTTAACCCAACATCTCACGACACGAGCTGACGACAACCATGCACCACCTGTCACTTTGTCCCCGAAGGGATTTCCCCGATTAAGGGTAATGCAAAGGATGTCAAGTTTTGGTAAGGTTCTTCGCGTTGCTTCGAATTAAACCACATGCTCCGCTGCTTGTGCGGGTCCCCGTCAATTCCTTTGAGTTTCAGTCTTGCGACCGTACTCCCCAGGCGGAGTGCTTAATGCGTTAGCTGCGGCACCGAGGTTCGACCCCCGACACCTAGCACTCATCGTTTACGGCGTGGACTACCAGGGTATCTAATCCTGTTCGCTCCCCACGCTTTCGTGCCTCAGCGTCAGTTACAGTCCAGAGAGTCGCCTTCGCCACTGGTGTTCCTCCTAATATCTACGCATTTCACCGCTACACTAGGAATTCCACTCTCCTCTCCTGCACTCAAGCCAATAAGTTTCCAAGGCTTACTACGGTTAAGCCGTAGCCTTTCACCCCAGACTTTATTGGCCGCCTACGCACCCTTTACGCCCAGTGATTCCGGATAACGCTCGCCCCCTACGTATTACCGCGGCTGCTGGCACGTAGTTAGCCGGGGCTTCCTCCTAAGGTACCGTCATTATTCTTCCCTTAGGACAGAGCTTTACGACCCGAAGGCCTTCATCGCTCACGCGGCGTTGCTGCATCAGGCTTTCGCCCATTGTGCAATATTCCCCACTGCTGCCTCCCGTAGGAGTCTGGACCGTGTCTCAGTTCCAGTGTGGCCGATCACCCTCTCAGGTCGGCTACTGATCGTCGCCTTGGTAAGCCATTACCTTACCAACTAGCTAATCAGACGCGGGTCCATCCTATACCACCTGAGTTTTGACTCATGTATGATGCCATACTAGAGTTTTATCAGGTATTAATCCCGGTTTCCCGAGGCTATCCCTGTGTATAGGGCAGGTTACCCACGCGTTACTCACCCGTCCGCCGCTTTCCACTCTTTAAATCACCCGAAGGATCAATAAAGAGCTTCACGCTCGACTTGCATGTGTTAGGCACGCCGCCAGCGTTCATCCTGAGCCAGGATCAAACTCTCAAGTATAAAAGTTTTGAATTGAACGTTTTGGACTTTTATAGTCCATATTTCCGGCTTAATTTCTTACACTGTATAGTTTTCAAAGTTCAATTTTTCAAGTCACCATTTCATCAGCGACTTTTTTATCTTACCATGTTTGTTTCATGGTGTCAACTACTTTTTTAAAAATGAATATTCTGATGTCTATCAAATTTCATTTAAAAAACGTTGTTTTTCGTAGCGACAAGATATATATTATCATATCCTCATAAAGGTGTCAAATGTAAATTTATTCCTTTTGCAAGAGAAGTTACCCTTCTTATAAAAATAAAAAATAAAGCAGGCATCTATTTTACCTACTTTAAGTCTTCAGGTGTTCCTACAATCGTCTCTAATAAATCCGCCTCTTCTGTCTCTTCCATAATCTTTTCTGCTTTTGTAAGGGCAGCAACAACTTCATAATCTTCATTTAATATGCTGATTTCTTTACCAAACTCTACATCTGCTATCTTTAAAGGATTTCCAGGTGCTAATGATGATATATCTATTTCCAAACTCTCAGGAATATGATCTGGTAAGCATTCAATATGTACTTCTCTTAACTGCTGCTGTACAACACCGATACTTGATTCTACTTTTTCTTTTCCTATTAATCTAATAGGTACTGTTGTATGTATTGCCTTATTACTAGCTATAGTCTGCAAATCTATATGTCTTATTTCATTCGTTAATGGATTTCTTTGAATCTCCTTGATCATAACACTTGAATGATTATCCCCTACCTGCAAATCGAAAAGTACATTTGTTCCATAGCTTCTTATAATGTGGTCTATTTCCTTTTTATCTAATTCGATTGCCCTTGTATTTACGTTGTATCCATATACTACCGCCGGCACATGACCAGCATTTCTTATGCGGTGACATACATTAGAACCTGTTTGATTTCTCACATCTCCGTGAATAACAGATTTTAACATAAACATCCCTCCTAATCATTAAATCTAGTAGTAAGTATCTCCAATCCACTTTTTTATATACTTACTTTCTTAAATTTATAAAGGAGAGAACATTTACCTAAAAATAGCATCACAAAAACTAGAAATGTCCTCTGCGTTCATTACTAAAGTCATATACAAACCATCCACTCAATCAAAACGTTAACCAATATCTATCTTAATGCCCATTATATAAATGAGAGAAAAATCTATTTTCAAACAATACTATATATAAGGAGATTCTATTTTTCATGATTACTATATATTTTTTTGATTATTTAATTAAGGAGTTTTTATAATGAAAAAATTATTATTTGTATCTCGCGTTCCTTTTATACACGGAATGGAGCAGTTATCTAATCAAAAGCTGTATAATGATATCAGACAAAAAATCCTTAAAGATTATTTCCTAACAGGTAAATTGACAAATTTGAAAAACGAAATTTATATCGCAGTCAAACGCCATGCTGAATTTTTAGAAGGAGAAGTTTATCTAACCTCAAAAGAAAGCAAACCAATCAATCTATCCTCAAATACTTCTGATCATATAGATATAAAAGAATTAATTGAAATGAAAAAAGAAGAGCTATTAAAACTTCGACAGCTTTTAGACCAATCAATTGATGAGAAAAGCTTTAAAATTGCCACAAAAATCGTTAAAAAAATTAAATATATAGAAAATGAATTTATGCTATAAAAAATTTAAGCCTAGGCCTATCCTAGGCTTAAATCTTATTTTTCATTTAAAAAATCTACTGCAAACTGTGCATAGAGAGCTGATCCAATTGGTAGTGCATCTTCATCCATATTAAATCTTGGATGGTGATGTGGATAATCTGCCGATTTTTCTTCATTTCTTATTCCAACAAAAGCGATTACCCCTGGTGCTTTCTCTAGGTACATTGCAAAATCTTCTCCACCTGTAACTTTCTCCATTTTTATAACGCCTTCTTTACCTAATAACTTCTCTACAGATTTTTCAGCAATCCCTGAACAAACTGCTTCATTGATTGTTGCAGGTGTACCAGGCGTATACTCAAGCTCTGCTTCTGCTCTATAACTTGCTGCTGTATTTTTAGCTATTCTCTCAAGCATTTTAGGGAAATCTTTTCTTATTTCATTATTAAAGCATCTTGTTGTTCCTTCCAAAACTGCTTCATCAGCAATTACATTAAATCTTGTTCCCCCCACGAATTTCCCTACACTTACAACAGCTGATTCTAAAGGACTTATTTCCCTGCTTACAACAGATTGTAAATCCATTACAATGGCAGAAGCTGCAACTACTGCATCAACTCCTTGATGAGGTAAAGATCCATGTCCACCTTTGCCAACTACTTTAATTTTAAACAAGTCTGCAGATGCCATACGAGGACCTTCCTCTACAGATACAGTTCCACAAGGTATATCGCTCCATAGATGGATGCCAAACACACCATCTACCCCTTCCATAACTCCTTCTGCAACCATTTTTTCTGCTCCCTCAGCTAATTCCTCTGCAGGCTGAAAAAATAATTTCACTGTTCCCTTGATTCTTTCTTTGCTCTCATTTAATATTTTAGCTGCTCCTAAAAGCATCGCACCATGACCATCATGACCACAAGCATGCATAATCCCTTCATTTTGAGATTTATAAGGAACATCATTTGCTTCATTTACTTGTAATGCATCAATATCAGCTCTTAATGCTACAGTCTTTCCTTTGTTTTTCCCTTCTATTGTTGCTACAATCCCTGTACCTGCTACAGCTATATAAGAAATCCCCATCTTATCAAGTTCTTCTTTGATTCTTTTTGAAGTTCTAACTTCCTTCCAGCTTGGTTCAGGATGCTTATGGAATTCCCTCCTTAGATCAATCACATATTGTTTGTTCTTTTGTGCTAACTCCTTCATGTTCATAATCATTCCCCTTATCTATATTTAAATTTATTTTATTAATATATAAAACCTCCTCACTATCTAAAAAAGATGGTGGCGAAGGTTCATATACCTATCTTCTATATCATTTTCACAAAGACTCCTGCAATAATAACAGAAGCAATGGTTACAGTTGTAAATCCACCTACAAGCATCTTAGGTAGCATATCATCTAATACATATTCCTTTTCTTCATCTGTCTCACATACAGATTTTACTGCCTCAATGGTTAAAATATAGTCTGCTGGAAAACCAAATAGAGCTGTCAAAGCTACAGAAAATGCCATTTCTTTTGTATATCCCAAAAGTTTTCCTACAAACATAGATACAATTGCCATTCCTACAACCCCTAAAACAATAATTCCTAATAAAGGTCCTACAATTTCAGCAAGCATTGCTGGTGTTGCTTTAGATAGACTTGCAAAAATAAATGCCATAAGCACTGTCATCAACCATCCAAAAGCGTTGGCTTTGTTGAGTGCTCTAGATTCAAGGAATCCTATTTCACAACCAACCACACCAAAGATTAAGCAAACAACAAATTCATTCAAATGAATATATGGTGCAACAAAGTGTGCAACACATGCAACTATTCCTAATTTCAGTAAAATCATATAAGAAGTTTGATACTTTTCAGGAAGGGGTGGAATAAGCTTTTTCTGATCCTTTCCTGCTGCCATCTCTGCTGCCGCATCTAATTCTCCACTTGCTTTTTTCTCCATATACAAATTTCTTACTCGATTTGCTTCCTTTTTTAAACACAATGCTGTAATAGGATATCCTGCAAAGCCCTGCATAATATACATACAAGTTGCAAGTACTGCAAGACTTGTCATTCCTAAATCATTTGCTGCATTAGACATTAAAATAGATGCCACAACTCCCCCAGTAAGGGGTGGTGTTGCTACAACGACTGTTTGCCATCCGAAAAATGCTTTTCCAATGGTTAATGTCATTGCACAAATTCCTACTATACCAGAAATAGCTATTACAAAGGTTCTCCATTGTGCAAACAATTCTTTAATACTCATCAAAGTTCCCATATGTGTTAACAATAAATACATAGATACATAAACAACTGGTTTTACAAAAGAACCTTGATCAATCAAATCTTTAGGAAAAATAGTCCAAAATCCAATTAAAAATAAGACCGCTGAAACAAATACAGATGGAACAAATGCTTTTGTTTTTGTAGATACAACTTCTCCAATGGCCAGTACCAAGAGAATTGCCGTGAATGCTACAATAACACTTAATGTCATTTTTAACTCCTCCTTAATAATGTTTTTTAAATAAAAAAACTTCCCGCCCTCTATCCATCTAGGATAAAGGGGCAAGAAGCTTATCTCACGGTACCACCCTTTTTTTATGTATTTCTACATAATCTCATAAGGTCTAAGACCTTTGCATATTAACGGTTGCTTCCGACTCAGCTTACTCAAAAAAATCTTTCAGCATTGTACTCAGGAGTAAATATTATATACATTTGCTGTTGGTTCACACCATCCACCAACTCTCTGAAAACAAATTTGTATTTTTCCTCTCCTTCATCGCTTTAAAGTTTTAATGTTTTGATGTGTACGTATATTGTCGTAATTTTACCAACTTTTTCTGTTTTTGTCAATATATTTTGAATAAATATTTTTTTCTAGACACTACCTATCTTGTTTTTAAACATTTGAGCTGCTGCACAAGGGTCTTCTACTGCCATAATAGAAGACATAACAGCAATCCCTTCTATCCCTGTTGAAAGAACTTCCCTTGTATTTTCAGGGTTGATCCCTCCTAAAGCGATAACTGGAATATTTACATTTTCTTTTATTTCTTTTATAAAATTTACCCCTCTAGGTGCTAATCCTTTTTTACAATCTGTTGCATATACATGACTAGCAAGTAAATAATCTGCTCCATTTTTTTCTGCTAAAATAGCTTCTTCTAAACTATGAACAGAAACACCTAAACGACCTTCCCAATCAGGTTTACCTATCATCAAATCATGAAATCCTATATGAAATCCTTCTGCACCTACAGTTTTTGCTACTTCGAGATTTCGATTAATAATCAATAAAATATTTTTTTCTTTTGTAATTTTTTTTATTTCTTGAGCTATAGGTAATAACTCATCATAAGTTAAATCCTTTTCTCTTAAAATAACACCCTCTACGCCACCCGCTACTGCTTTTTTTATTACTTCTATGAATGTTCCCTTTTTTATAATTTTTCGATTGGTTATCAAAAAAAGCATTTAGTCATCTTCTCTCAATATATTAATATTTTTTCCTTCCATTACTTTGTTCATATTTCTCATAGAGCACATTTTTCCACACATAGTACAGCTATCTTCATGGGCTGGTAATGATTCTTTTCTATATCTTATAGCTTTTTCAGGGTCCATAGCTAGTTCAAACATTTTTTCCCAATCTAGTTCTTGTCTTGCTTTACTCATTGCATCATCCCACTGCTTTGCACCTTTGATATTTTTTCCTAAATCTCCTGCATGGGCAGCGATTCTTGTTGCAATGATTCCTTCCTTCATATCTTCTAAATTTGGAAGTCTTAAATGTTCTGCTGGTGTAACATAACATAGGAAATCTACCCCATGACTTGCAGCTAATGCTCCTCCAATAGCACTTGTAATATGATCATACCCAGGTGCTACATCTGTAACAATAGGTCCTAATACATAGAATGGTGCCCCATGGCAAAGCTTTTTCTCGATCATTACATTTGCAGCTATTTCATTGATTTCCATATGTCCAGGTCCTTCGATCATTACCTGCACATTTCTTTCCCATGCTCTTTTCGTTAATTCTCCTAAAATCAATAATTCCTGAATTTGACTTGCATCTGTAGCATCATTAACACTTCCTGGTCTACATGCATCTCCAAGACTTAAAGTAACATCATATTCTTCACAAATATCTAATAACTCATTAAAGTATTCAAAGAATGGATTTTCCTTATCATTTAATTCCATCCAAGCATAGATTAACGACCCACCCCTTGAAACAATATTAGTAAGTCTTTTGTTTCTTTTAAAAACCTCTGCCGTATATCTATTGATCCCTGCATGGATTGTAACAAAATCCACTCCATCCTCTGCATGTCTTTTAACAACCTTTAAAAATTCCTCTGCTGTAATATCTTTTAATTCCTTATCATAAAAACCTACTGCATCATATACAGGAACCGTTCCAATCATTGCAGGAGACATTTCTACCAATCTTTCTCTGAACTCCCTCGTTTTTCCAAAAGAACTCAAATCCATAATGGCTTCAGCCTTCATATCAATAGCAGTCTGAACCTTTTCAAGCTCTTTGTCTATATCACAGCAATCCTTTGAAATTCCTAAGTTTACATTAATTTTTGTTCTTAATCCTTCTCCTACACCCTCAGGATCTATGTTTTTATGATTTTTATTTGCAGGAATAATTACCTTCCCTTCTGCAATCAAACTTCTTAAAACTTCTACATCCATCTTTTCTTTTTTTGCTACTATTTCCATTTCTCTTGTGATAATCCCTTTTCTAGCTGCATCCATTTGTGTTGTATATTTCATTTTAATTCATCTCCCTTTAAATTTTTATTTATTTTTTTAATGATTCTATGAAATTACATTTGCGTCCCAATATCTCCTAAATTTCATATTCTTCTAAAACAATCCTAAGCACCATGTTCGCCTGATGATTTGCAGCAATGGCAACTCTAGGTGCCATCAATCCACATCCTGGGTGTGCTTCTGAACATTCATCTCCAACTAAATAAAAATGACTGCTTATTCTTTTTGTTTTAATAGTATTGTTTGAAAAATATCCAGCCATTCCAGAAGCTGCAACAATGTATTTTTTAGGAAACTTGGATAAAACCGTATTCACTAAAGTTGCTTTACATGTTGGATCATCAAAGGCTTCTACAATAATATCCACATCTTCAAAACAGTCTTTTATATTGTTTTCATCAAGATATAAATCTTTGCTTTCAATATCTACAAAGGGATTAATATTTTTTAGCACATCTTTTATGGCTTCTGTTTTTTTCATCCCTATATGCTTTGTAAAATATTGTTGTCTATTTAAATTACTTGGTTCCACCACATCAAAATCTATAAGGATTAATTTCCCTATCCCTAACCTTGCTAGAGACACAGCTATATTTGAACCTAATCCCCCAAGACCTGCAATTCCAACACAAGCTTTTTTTACTTTTTCATGTACTCCTGGTGTATGCCTAGCAACAAGTAAAGCTTCTAACTCCTCTTCATTTGGAATTTCTCCCCTTATAATAAGAGTCAATCGATCATCCTTCTTTAAAGGTGCATCTTCTCTTAAGATAAATCCATTTAAAACCACGATATCTGCATCCTTTTTTACAAAATCTCGAATACCAAAAGCTGTAGCTCTTTCATTGACCACAACCGGCTTTTCATTTACATAGATTCTCACATCAACCACCTCCAACAAAGCTTACAATTTCCACTTTGTCTTCTTTGTTTAGTAGATATTCCTTATATTTTTCTTTTGGGATCATTGTAAAATTTACTTCTACAACTACCTTTTCTTCATTTAAATCTAATTTTTTTAACAGTTCACAAATAGTAATTTCTGCATCAAAATCCATTTGTTTTCCATTAATGATCATCACTCTTCCTCCCTTCTTTTACGAATATTTGTCTAGGTTATATAATTTTTTGACACCACTTAAAAACTTTAATCTAAGTGATGGATCGTCAACTAATACAATAAGAGTCGTCTTTGTCCCATTAAAACTAATTCATTATATAAAAAAGTACGAATCCATAGAGAATTCGCACTTTAAATATCAGCGTACAAAATCTTCCCTACGTTGGCATTACCCAAATCAGGTTATACGGGTCAGCGATGTTATCTCTTTCTCAGCCCATCCACATGAGCTCCCCATAGTTTATAAAATTTTCTATTAAAAAAAGCTTACCACCAGGTAAGCTTTAAAAATAATCATTTTTATCTTCGCTTCCCTACGGCAGTATGAACTACATCAGGTTATAAGAGTTAGGATTTCTCCCTCTCAGCCAAACGGCACCCCTAGCATTGCTATTGAATTCTCTTTTATTGTAATCCTTAATAATCGTTTTGTAAAGTTTTTGATTAATTTTTTGGTGCTAAATCATAATATTATAAATTAATTCTTTACGTTTTTGTTGTTATAATGTTATAATGGTACCAAGGTAACGTTATATATTTTTAAACTATTGCTAGAGGAGGCAAAAACATGAATAAAATCAAAGTTCAACGTGTTCAAACTGGAGTTCGTATGGAGAAAAAAATGGTAAAAGTGCTTAAAGGTTTAGCAGAATATTTTGATATATCTTTAGGTGACTTACTTGAAGGTATCGTATTACATGCTTTTGAAGGGAAAAGTCCATTTAGTGATGAAACTTTAGGCAAAATCGAAGAATTTAAAAAAATCTATTCTATGGACTATGACGCAAGTGCAAGTCATAATTTCATAGAAGAAAAGGAATAAAAGTAAATAAAAATAAAAAATAGGAAAAATATAGCATCAATAATATGTATATAAAATAACAAAATTTCCAAAGACTATTAACAGATTCAAAATTATTAATGAACAAAACAGAAAGGTGACCTCCATGAAAAAATCTCCTAAAAATACACGTGTCATATTAGGTATGTCTGGTGGGGTAGATTCCTCGGTGGCAGCTTTATTGTTAAAAAAGGAGGGTTATGATGTAATCGGATTATTCATGAAAAATTGGGATGAACAAAATGATGAAGGAATCTGTACTGCCACTGAGGATTATGAAGATGTTCGAAAAGTATGTGATCAAATAGGAATCCCCTACTATACAGTAAACTTTGTGAAAAAATATTGGGATCATGTTTTTGAATATTTCTTAGAAGAATATAGAAAAGGTAGAACACCTAATCCAGATGTCCTTTGCAATAAAGAAATAAAATTCAAAGCCTTTTTAGATTATGCATTAAAATTAGAAGCAGATTACATTGCTATGGGCCATTATGCACAGGTTGATTTTAAAGATGGTAAATATCTTCTTTTACGTGGAACTGATTCGAATAAGGATCAAACTTATTTCTTATGCGCTTTGAATCAATACCAATTATCTAAGGCTATGTTCCCCATAGGCCATTTAACGAAAAATGAAGTAAGAGAAATAGCTACAAATGCAAATCTAGCTACTGCTAAAAAAAAGGATAGTACAGGAATCTGCTTTATTGGCGAAAGGGATTTTGATGAGTTTTTAAATAGATATTTACCAGCAAAAGCTGGAAAAATTATGACTTACAATGGAGAAATCCTTGGAAATCATCAAGGGCTTATGCATTATACTATAGGCCAAAGAAAAGGCATCGGTATAGGTGGTATAGGTACAGGTGAACCTTGGTTTGTAGCTGAAAAAAATATAGAAAATAACATATTGTATGTGGTTCAAGGAGAAAATCATCGTAAACTATTCTCTAATGGATTGATTTCTAATCATATAAACTGGATTAGTGGAGAAAATCCCAAAAATCCTTTTGAATGTACTGCTAAATTGAGATATCGACAAAAGGATATAGAGGTGATCGTATATCCAAAATCTGATGGTAGTTGCAAAGTAGTATTTCATCATCCAGCTAAAGCTGTTACAGAAGGTCAATTCGTGGTCTTTTATCAAGGAGAACGATGTTTAGGTGGAGGGATTATAGACAAAATCCTGTCTTCTAGGTAAGGAAATACTCGTTGACATATAAAAAGTGCACATCCATAATAGATTTGCACTTTTTATATGTATTTTATTTAGATAAATCTTTCACTGCAATACTATAATAATAAACCGTTCCATCCCAAGTTCTAAGTCCAACTTTTCCTTCTTTATAAGTATGATCTGTTATAGTTCCTAGCTCTTTACCATTTACATAAACAGTAAAATAAGGACCTACTGCCTTTACTCTTAGTTTATTTGGTTCCTGTGCATTTAAATTCGTGTCAAATCTTTTTAATTCTTTCCAGCCATTCTGCATAGAATGTCTTCCAAAAACAACATCTCCATCATCTCTAATCCCTGCATAATATCCATTATAGCTATTATTCAGAGGCCCCATATTCGTAACTCTTAATATAATCCCAACATCTGAATACCATCTTTTTTTGTTAAGGAGTGCAGTTGTTTCCATGTCCACATCTGTATACCAAGTCCCTGATCTTTTTTTCATATCATAATCCAAAACAAGTTTACCTTCTTTGAATCCCTCGTCATTACTTGTTCCATCCAAATAATAAACATAACTACTGCCATATCTTCTTCTGTCAACTTTATCAAAATAGCCATAGTAAGGAATCATCACGTTATCCGCATCATATTTTACCGCTTTTGTTTCTTGTACATTCTGTGATGTTTGTGTAGCATTGGTATTTCTTCTAATCTCTATATTCTGGAATATAGCTGGAATTCTAAAAGTTCTAAATCCAACTTTCCCGCTCTTATATGCTGTATTCTTTACAGTCATGACTTTTTGGTTATTTAAATAAACATAAAATTGACTACCATTAGCTATTACTTTTAGGTTATATACAGTTCTCTTTTGAATATTGGCAGGAGTATACGCCAACGATTTCCATTTGCCATTCTCACATACCCAAAACCCAATCTTTGCGTTTTGTCTATTTTGATTATCTGCATATTGTACCCCTACATAGTAGCCACTATCTTTGTCTATTCCAAGGACAGATGTTCTGAAATATATTCCTGCATTACCCGTTACACCACTTTTTAAATCATAAAGGGTTACCTTTGTTTCGATTTCACCATTTGTAAAAGTTGAATTTCTAAAGGTTGCAAATGCACGCCCTTTTTCATCTGGCACAGCATACATAGAATGAGTATATGCCCGATTTAAGTTGAATTTTCCTTGCATAATATCTATTGCTGGCCAATAAGAAAAATCATAACTAATATTATTATTCGGTTGATATGTAGTATTTTGAGGCGGTGTAGGATTTGTAGGCTGTATAGGTTCTCCTGGAGAACTTACATTTGTTTGCTTGTACTTTTCATATCCGATGACCTGCGGGTGTATTTCATTATTAACAGACCCGCCAATCAATTTAACATCAAGTGCAAATGAAAAGCTTGACATAGATAAGAATAATCCTGTTACTAATAATAAACTTAAAATCCTTTTCATCATTTTCCTCCTTTTTATTTTTTAAATTCATTGAGAGGTATCTATCATATATACTACTCTATTCTCCTCTCCCTAAAAATAATATCTATGATTGTATATCCATAAATATTACCTTTATTTTCTTAGATAGGAATATATTTGTCAACAGAAAATTCCCAAAATATTAAATTTCAACATATTTTTTCAAAATGATACTTATCCCTCTTTTGTATAAACACCTTCTAACCCATATCTTTTCAACTTCTTATAAAGTCCTACTCTACTGATTCCAAGAGCTTTTGCTGCTTGATACTTATTTCCACTATTTGCTTTTAAAGAGGCTATGATTAATTCTTTCTCCATTTCTTCTACCCTCTCTTTTAATGGCTTATTTTCTATAGGATAGATTTTTTGATTATTTTTAGTGAGTCTTTTTGGTAAGTGCTCGGATTTAATGATTAAATCTGAATCTAAAAGATTAATAGCCCTTTCAATAACATTTTCAAGTTCTCTTACATTTCCACGCCAATCATATTTTTTTAAAATTTCAATAGCCCTTTGAGAGATTCCTTCTACATAAATATCTAGTCTATTGGATAATTTCATTTTTAATTCATTGGCAAGAGCCTCTATATCTTCTTTTCTTTCTCTGAGAGGAGGAATTTTAATGGCCATTACATTCAATCTATAAAAAAGATCTTGACGAAATTCACCCTTTTTTACAAGAGCTTCTAAATCTTTATTGGTGGATGAAATGATTCTAACATCTATTTTTCGAATCACATTCCCCCCAAGTCTTTCCACCTCTTTTTCTTGAAGAACTCTTAAAAGCTTTGCTTGCATAGTAAGGGGCATATCTCCAATCTCATCTAATAAAATGCTTCCTCCATTTGCAAGCTCAAATTTCCCTGGCTTTCCTCCTTTTTTAGCACCTGTAAACGCACCTTCTTCATATCCAAATAATTCTGATTCCAATAATTCTGCTGGTATAGCCGCACAATTTATTTTCACAAAAGGTCCTAAATATCGATTGCTTGCATTATGAATAGAATGAGCAAAAAGCTCCTTACCTGTCCCACTTTCTCCTGTGATCAAAATGTTAGAACTAGTTTTTGCCACTTTCATTGCCATATCCTTTACAAGACCCATATTATCACTATCTCCTACTAAATCTTGAAAAGAATATTTTGCTGTTCTCTCCTTATCCAGTTCACTTTTATAGTAAGCAAGCTCCTTTTCTAATTTTGAAATCTTTTTACCTAGCATTTGAAAATCTCTTATATCCTTAAACATAACTTTTCCAACAGCACCAATGATCTTTCCATTCTTTTTAATAGGCATACGCATAGAAATCATTCTTTTATTTTTTATTTCTTGAATTTCACCTATCTCCATGACTCCCGTTTCTAGTACTACATGAAGTCTCGTATTTTCAATAACCTGTGCTACATGCCTTCCTTCAGGATCTGATATATTCAAAAATTCTTTATAAGCTTTACTCATCATGGTGATGATTCCTTCTTCATCCACAACCGTAACCCATTCATTCGCTGTATCCAAAATCGTATTGAGTATTTCTATATATACCTTATCCTGATCCATTTCTTTACTCATCTTCTTATAATTTGTAATATCATGGAATAGTGCCATTGCTCCTTCAATCTTTCCATCTAAGACCATAGGCATCATACTGATTTTATATTGTCTTTTGTTAATACAAATATATCGATTTCTTTCCTCTTCTCCTGTTTTCACAATAATAGGAAGTCTACAATGAGGAATAATATTATGAATATGCTTTCCTATCATATGCTCTTTTTTTAAATCAAGCAATTTTTCTGCACGCTGATTCATAACCAGCACATTACCATCTTTGTCTATAGCTACAAGTGCATCTACTATATTGTTGATTAAAGGGTAAAAATATTTTTCCATAACAAGCCCTCCTCTTCAAAGTAAGGACAATCTATTAATAAAGTATTTTTCTACAATTTCACTGAAATTATATCATAGGTTTTTAATTTCTCAAAAATTTGTGGAATTTTGAACATATTAAGAGCAAAACGAAATCTCTTGATACAAGTATCAAGAGATCATTATTTTTAATATTTATAAAATCCTTCTTTAGTCTTTCTTCCTAAACAATTTCCTTTTACCATCTTTTTCAACAATGGATGAGGTCTATATTTTGGATCACCAAATTCTTTATAAAGAACTTCCATAATGGCTAGATTTACATCATTTCCTATTAAATCGGCTAAAGCTAAAGGTCCTATAGGATGATTTGCTCCCAATTTCATAGCTTGATCTATTTCCTCAGCACTAGCAATACCATCTGCCAAAATACCAATAGCTTCATTGATCATAGGGATTAAAATTCTATTAACTACAAACCCTGGTGCTTCTTCTACCTCTACAGGCGTTTTATCCATCTTTTTACTCAATTCTAAAACACTATTTTTTGTTTCTTCCGATGTAACAATTCCCTTTACCACTTCTACAAGCTTCATCATAGGAACAGGATTAAAAAAATGCATGCCTATTACTTTTTCAGGTCTATTGGTTGCAGCTGCTATTTCTGTTATAGAAAGGGATGAGGTGTTCGTAGCTAAAATCGTTTCTTTTTTACAGACCTCATCTAGTTCTTTAAATATTTCTTTCTTCTTTTCCATACATTCTACTGCTGCTTCTACTACTAGATCTACGTCTTTTATATCTAACCCTGTAGTGGTGATGATTCTTTCTAGTATTTTATCTTTCTCTTCTTTCGTAGTTTTTCCATTTTTAATATATCTTTCTAAATTTTTTGTGATTATTTCCAGTCCTCTTTCTAAAGAACTTTCTTGAATATCTTTCATGATTACTTGGTATCCTGCTTGGGCAAAAGCTTGTACGATTCCTGCTCCCATTGTTCCAGCACCTATTACACAAATCTTTTCCATAAAGGACCTCCTACGTTTTATTTTATAAATTATTTTTATAATAGTTTTTCAATATCATAAAAGTTATTTTGCAAGTTTTATACCAAGTTTTGATCTTATTCATAAAAGCTGTTTCTTTCCCTTTAAATTACTTATTTTCACCTATTCATTTATTAAATAATTCTTTTACACCTTTATCTACAAAAGACCTGTTTTGTAAACTAAGTAAACACTACAATAAGATTTTATTGCATCCTACACCTACTTCCTAATTGTAAATTAAGTTTACATAGTTCTTTTAGTTTACAATAAATTCAAAAAAAACTATTTCTATATGAATTTGTCATATTTCTTTCATGAATACAATAAACATTATTGTACATGAATTTTAGTCAACCTGTTATAACTATATGATTAATTTAAAAAAATCCAACTAAAAAAAGGGGGGGTTTTGATGGGAACTAAGAAAAAATTAGCAGATATTTTAGCTGCAAAAGGATTACCCATCAATTTCCAAGCTGGTGGGAATGCACCAGAAAAAATGATTGATAGAGAAGTACAAAAAGAGCCTACAGAAAGAGCAAAAAAATTAAGGGATATTTATTATGACACATTATCTTCTGCTAATACAGAATTTCCTTATTGGTATACTCGTAAATGGGATGAATTAGAAGGAGAAGTGGCAGTTGTAAGACGTGCAGAAGCACTAAAATGTGCTTTTTCTCATCTAACGCCTGTAATCTTCCCTGGTGAAAAGCTCGTCATGCAAAAGGCAAGCTATTATAGAGGCTCCTTCCCTATGCCATGGTTATCTGAAGGATTTTTCGTAGCAAAAGAGGACGAACTTTACAAAGAAGCACTTGATAGAGGAAGTGCTAGTTCTGGCGAATTGAGTAAATTTGGTACAGGCGGTGGAAATGTTACTGAAAGCTTTGGCAATGTGGTCTCCATCGCTGGTAAGTTTGGAATGCGCAAAGAAGAAATTCCTGTTCTAGTGAAATTGGCTAAAGAATGGGTTGGAAGAAGTATAGATGACTTAGGACATAAGTATGAACAAATGGTTCCAGAATATCAGATGAAAGAAAACATTATGAGAACCCTTATTTGTATGTTTGATTCTGGATTCACTTTACCACAGGGCCGTGAAATCATTAACTATTATTATCCACTACAATATGGTTTTGATGCCCTTATAGAAATGGCTAAAGATTGTAAAAATAAGGTTGCAGGAAGAGCCAACGGAGATGGCCTTACTGGCATGGATCGTTTGTATTTCTATGAAGCTGTAAGAATTGTACTAGAAGGGGTACAAACTTGGATTCTAAATTATGTAAAAGAAGCAAAGAGACTTTTCTCTGTAACGATAGACCCTGTTCAAAAACAAGAGTATGAGGAAATAGCATCTTCTTTAGAATGGATTGCACATAAACAACCTCGCAACTTTAGAGAAGCTCTTCAACTTGCTTATATTGTACATATTACTTGCTTAAATGAAGATGCTATTTCAGGATTATCCCCTGGAAGACTTGGACAAATTCTTTATCCATGGTTTGAGCAAGATATAGAAAATAATCGTATTACCGAAAAAGAAGTTCTTGAACTTTTAGAACTTCACAGAATCAAAATGACCTGTATTGACTGCTTTGCATCTACTGGAGTAGTAGGTGGTGTTCTTTCTGGAAATACCTTTAATAACTTAAGCATTGGTGGTTTAACAAGAGATAATCAGTCTGCTACGAACCCTTTAGAAATGCTTATTGTAGAAGCAGGTATTACTTGTTCAACACCACAACCAACACTATCTGTTCTTTATGATGAGAAATTGCCAGAAGAATTCTTATTAAAATGTATTGAATGTGATAAAACAGGTACAGGATATCCAGCTTGGATGAACAACCGAGGTGGTATTGAATTCTTATTGCAACAATATGGTCCTGAAGGAATGACTGTAGAAGAAGCTCGCTCCTTCGCTATTGGAGGATGTCTTGAAACTTCTCCTGCCTGTTGGAAAACTTTAACCCTTAATGGAAAAACTTATGAAATCCCAGGGGGTGCTGGTCAGCCAACTAGTGTAGGTGTACACTTTATCGCAAATCCAAAGGTACTTGAATTAGTTCTTACAAACGGGAAAGATCATAGAACAAATATTCAAGTATATCCACCTCACAATAAAAAGCTTGAAACTTATGAAGAATTGTGGGATACTTTCAAAGATTATTATGACATGACTGTTGACTGCTTAACCACAACTAATAATATTCAACACGATATCTGGAGAAGACATAATATGTCCATATTTAGTTCTATGTTAAAACCAGATTGCTTAGACAAAGGCCAACATATCGGTCACTTAGGATATCGTTACAACGGAACCTTTAATGTAGAAAGCTGCGGTACTGCAAATATGGTAAACTCCTTAGCAGCTATTAAAAAACTCGTTTATGATGATAAAAAATATAGCATCGATACCATGAAGGAAGCACTTCTTCATAACTTTGGTTTTAAAGCTGCTGATGAAATAGGAAGCTATTCTTTAGCAGATCAAGAAAAAGCAGAAGCTAACGATCCTTATGACGATCTTTATGGAGATTGCTTGACAGCTCCAAAATACGGTAATGACAATCTATATGCAGATACTATCTTAAAAGAATACGAGGCTTGGTTCTGCAGTATGTGTAGAAACCATGAATCCCTTTATGCAAAACCTTTATATGCTTGTCAAATTTCTGTATCAACCCATGGAGCACAAGGTCGCGCAACCCTTGCTTCTGCTGATGGTCGTCTAGCTGGTACCACTTATGCAGATGGTTCTATGTCTGCTTATCCTGGAACAGATAAAAATGGACCTTATGCCTTGTTTAACTCTGCTACTGTTTGGGATCATACTCAATCTCAAAACTCTCAAATGAACTTAAAAATCCACCCAAGTGCAATAAAAGGCATGGAAGGGTCTAAAAAGCTATTAGATTTAACTAGAGCTTATATGAGAAAAGGAGGATTTCATATTCAATACAATATCGTTGACTCTAAAGTACTTCGAGCAGCTCAAGAAAAACCTGAAAATTATAGAGATTTAATGGTTCGGGTTGCAGGCTTTACACAATACTGGTGTGAAATCGGCAAACCAATACAAGATGAAGTAGTTGCAAGAACTGAATACGAAGGGGTGTAAAATAATGGATAAAACAAATCAAAAACATAATGATTGCTTAAATTTCGCATCAATTGATGTTGCGAAAGGCATTTGTAGATTAACCAATAATATCATTTTTACAGATACAGATACTTGTCCAAAATTTACTGCACTAAAAAAATGTAAGAATTGTGCTCATTTTGCAAATCCTAATAGTGAAAATATTGGTACTTGTACGGGACTTGAAAAAGAGTCATGGACATATGGTGAACTTTGCGCTGTAACTTGCCAAGGTTATAAAGAAAAATAATTTGTAAGAGCAAAAGAAGAGCGCCTTTGTATTTTGCGCTCTTCTTATTTATAAAATGAGGAGGTTTGAAAATGGATGAAAGAAAAGCAAAACATTTAGGTCATATGGTCGTTCTTGCTTCCTGGCTTGCTGTTTTTTGTCTTTTTGGTTATAGATCCACCTTCTCTGTCCTTTTAGGTCCTATGTCAAAGGGCTTAGGATGGAGTGTTTCCCAGTTATCATTAGGATATTCTTTGATGATGACCGTTTATGCCATTACTGCTTTTTTTAGTGGTATGATTATTGATAAATGGGGAACAAAACCAGCTTATGCCATCGGTTCCGTTTGTGCAGCCCTTGGTTTTTATATCACCAGCAATGCACAAACTTATTTATCCTATTTGATTCCATACGTGATTTTTGCTGGTATTGGTACTGGTATGCTTTGGGTTTCTTCAACGGTTTCTGTTCGTAAATGGTATGTTGGAAAATCCTACGCTACTATGTGGGGATTTGCCTTTATGGGTGCTCCTGTTGCACAAGTTATTTTAAGCCTTGGTGTAAAAAAAGTACTTTTGACCATGGATTGGCGTCTAGCTATGAAGGGTTTAGCTGTTGTTGTTTTTATCGCTCTTGTCATTGCAGCTATGGTAGCAAAGAAAAATCCACAAGATTATGGTCTTGAACCTTTTGGGCTTGTAAAAACAGGCAACTCTTCTAAAAAAGATGAATATGTTTGGACCTTAAGAGAAGCTTTCAGCAAACCTGCTATTTGGGGCGCAATCGTAGCTTTCTTAACGAGTATGGTAGCTGAATTTTTAATTTGGACACAAGTTGTTATGTATTGGACCCGAGATATTAAATTATCATTAGATACGGCTACAAATTTATATGTCATTATTGGTGTTGCTGGAATTTTCACCATGCCCCTTATGGGAAAAATCGCAGACCATATTGTAACCAAATCTATTTCAGAAGCAAAGGGAAGAAAAACCGTATTAATTTTTGCTCCTATAATGGGTGTCATCGCTTGTATCTTTTTGCTCAGCACAAAATCTACTATGGCCTTTAGTGGCATCGCTTGCCTTTTATTTGCTGTTTATTGGGCTATTGAACCTGGTGGTGTTGCTGGATATGCAGGTTCTATTTATGGTGGAAAAACTTTAGGAAAAATTTGGGGAGCTGCCACTTTAATCGTTATGGGGATTGGCCCTGCTGTAGGAAGTTTCATGGGCGGATACTTATTTGACCTATCAGGAAATTATCAAAACTCTATTATTTTCGCAACTTGTTCCTTTGCTATTTCTGCAGTCGTGGCATTCTTCTTACCTTTATCAGCTGAACATAAATGATGAAAAAATTCGCATTATGCTAATCGCATATGCTCATTTCGTAAGTTTCATTACAAAGCCACTCCTTTGTAATGAAACTTACTCAAAGTAGTTGAACATTTGATTTTTCAATCATAAGTTATCTATATTTTTTTAACTTTATAATTTCCTAAAGAATAAAAAGGAGTTTAGACAAATGAAAGAAAAAGAAGGATTGCTCTTTGATATTCAAAGTTATTCTGTCCACGATGGCCCTGGATGTAGAACCATATGTTTCTTGAGTGGATGTCCCCTTCAATGTGAATGGTGTGCCAATCCTGAAGGTTGGACCTATAAAGAAAAACTTATGTTTGCACAAAGTAAATGTAAATTTACTAAAGGATGTAATCGCTGCATTTCAGCTTGCCCCTATGATGCCATCCACTTTAATGATGAAAATATGTCTATCGATTGGAATATTTGTAACAATTGCAAAACCTTTGATTGTACGAAAGTCTGCTATCATGAAGCTTTAAAGGTTTGCGGTAAATGGTATACCCCAAATGATTTGATGAAAGTCCTTTCTCGTGATCGTCAATATTGGGGAGAAAAAGGCGGTGTCACCTTCAGTGGTGGAGAAGCATTTTTGCAAAAAGAATTTCTACTGGAAATGCTTCATCTTTGTAAAGAAAAATATATCCATACAGCTATAGAAACTACTGCCTATACAAATCCAGATGATTTTCTTCAAGTAATGGATCTAGTTGATTTTGCCTTTATTGACGTAAAACATATGAATCGAGAAAAGCATAAAGAAAAGACAGGTGTTTATAATGATTTAATTTTAAAAAATATCGAAAACTTGACTCACTCCTCTTGGGGAGGTAGATTGGTTTTAAGAATGCCTGTCATTCGAAACTTTAATGATACAGATAAAAATATCCATGAGACGCTTCAGTTTATGAAAAAACTTGGATTATTCGAAATCAATATTCTTCCTTTCCATAGGTTAGGAGATTCAAAATGGAGTCAGTTAGGAAAGGTATATCCTTATAGAAACGAAAAACCTACTTCACCTGACAAATTAAATGCGATTCAAGATATTTTCCTAGATAATGATATTGCCTGTTATATTGGTCATGATACTGGCTTTTAATTGATCAAAGAAGTCCAATAAGGATTTTTCCCTATTGGACTTTTTTTATTTACTAAAAAACAAGAATAACTAAAACAATTGCTAGAATAACAGCTACCATGAACAAACTATACATCAAGCTGTTTGCATTATTATATGCTCTTCCCATTACATCCGATAAACTATGGAATTCAAAATGAATATCCTTTATAAAATGCTTTACATCCACAGCATTTTTTGTTCCTGGTTTTCTATATTTTTCTCTTCTAATCTGGATACCACTTAAAGCTTTTATTCCTGCCCTTCCCAAATATACCATATTCACTACAATTCTATCTAAAAAATGAAAAATTGCTGATGTAGATGTAAAAAGTATTCGAAGCATTGGATGATAAAAATCTCTTTCAAGATTGAACCATCCTAAAGAAGGATTGATATAAAAGAACTTATCCCCATCATGCTTTCTAAGATACATTTGAATAAAACCTAAATAAACGAATACGCCTATTAAAATAGTAATAATTGAAGATTGTACGTTTTCATAAGTATAAAAATGAGGTTCTATATGTCCATTAATATTAAAAGTTTTGGCAGCACTTTCTATTAATGGCCATAAAAGTTTTGGCCTAAGTCCTATGAAAATCACAACGATTCCTAAAATAGCCATAGGAAATAATGCTCTTTTTCGAACATGCTCCTTATATTGTCCCTTATATTTTTCATTTTTCTCCATAAAAACAGCAATAAAGATTTTGAGAAGATAAGCTACTGTAAAGCCACTACTTAAGGTAAATACAATCTCCCCTAAAGTCCACCACATACTATGATACATTTTATGGGCCTCTCCTAAAGCATGATGCAAAAGGGTTTTACTGATAAATCCATTGAATCCTGGCATGCCGATAATAGCTAAAAGTCCAACGAAAAACACACTCTTTAATAAAATTTTATGTTTTCCAAAACCTCTAATGACATTGATACTGAGTTCATGTAAAATCATATAAATGATCCCTGCTCCCATAAACAACAACACTTTAAATATAGCATGATTGAATATATGATAAAGAGTTCCATAGATCCCTATAATTTTATGGTCTTTTAATAATCCTACAAGACCTATTCCAACTAATATATATCCAGCCTGACTCATGCTACTATATGCAAGAATCCTTTTAATATTTCTTTGAAACAATGCAAAAAATCCACCTACAAACATGTTGATAAAACCAAGAATTAATATTGCAATAGAAAGGAACTTATCCCCTTCCATCATAATCCATACCGTTACAATAATACCAAAAATTCCTGTTTTTATGAGTATCCCTGAAAGAACAGCACTAGCAGGAGTAGGTGCTGCAGGATGAGCCTTTGGCAACCATACATGAAAAGGAAACATACTAGCTTTTGTACCAAAACCTATAATGATTAATCCACTGATTAAATATTTAATATTTCCTATCGCCCTTACCTTTTCAGCTAACTCACTTATATTTAAAGTAGCTGTATAATCATACAATAGAAACAATCCCATGAGTAAGACCATTCCAGCAGCAATAGCCATTCCTAAATAAGATTTTCCTGCATCATGAGCATATTGATCTTCATCGTGAATAATAAGAGCATAAGATGTAAAAGACATGATTTCAAAAAACGTAAATAAATTTAAAATATTTTCAGATAAAAAGATTCCCACTGTACTCGCTAAAGTAAACATAAAGAAAGCATAATATCTATTTCTATTTTTATACCTTATAAGGTATTGGGTAGAATACATAGTGGTTAAGAACCACACAAAGGTAGTAATAAAGATGAAAATATATCTAAAACCATCTAATTTTAAATAAAGTCCAATTCCCATAATATCTGGTATAAAAAAGGTAATAGAACCCTTTAAAATCTTAGGGTAAAGAAGAAGCACAAATAAAAATTCTATCCCTGTCATCATTATATTCAGAACATCTCGATACCTCTCTTTTTTTCTACCTAGTATCCATCCAATGGCCCCACTTATTGCCGGAAGGATTAAAATCATGAGCAATGCTATTTGATCCATCAACAAAGATCACCCTCTTTATAAATATTTAAAAAACTAATAGTACTAGCATTACTGCAAGAATTGCCGCAACCACAAATACAGAATACATTAAACTATTCATATTTCTAGATAGTTTTGCTATCACCTCTTTTAAACTATATAACTCTCTTTTCTCCTTTATAACACAATCTTCACCTTTTTTCGTACTAAACTCCCTATAGGAACTACCCTTAATCTTCATTCCACTAAACCCCTTAAGAGCATCTCCTATATAGTGAACACTACTTACCACGGCCCTATCTAGTACATGAAAAACTACAGAGGTAGATAAAAAAGTACCCTTAAGAACTGGTGCATATACATTTCTTTCAAGGTTGAACCAACGAAGAGATGGATTTACATAGAGTATTTCCTTTCCATCCACCCTTCTTAAATATCCTCTAACAAATCCTATATAGATACCTATTCCTATAAAAATTGTTAAAAATGAACTTTTTATATTGCTAGCCGTATAAAAATGAACCTCTAACCCTTGGGTTATTCCAAAATTTTCTACAGTTCCGTTAAGTACTACAAGAATACTTTCTGGCTTCATTCCTATATACAAAATAGCTATACTCAAAATCACCATAGGTAGTAATGCTCTTTTTTTTATATGATCTTTCAATTGTCCTTTATATTTTTCATCTTTCTCCATAAATACAGTAACAAAAATTTTCAGCATATAAGCTATTGTGAAACTACTACTTATGGTAAAGATCATTTTTGCTAAATTCATCCAAGTATTAGGATATAAGTTATAAGCTTCATATAAAGCTTCATGTAAAAGAGTTTTACTTATAAATCCATTGAATCCTGGCATTCCTATAATGGCACAAAGGCCTATGAAAAAAACACCCTTAAGTATCTTTTTATGTTTTCCAAAACCCCTGATTTTATTAATACTTACCTCATGCAAAACCATATAAATAATCCCTGTCCCCATAAAAAGCAGTACTTTAAATACAGCATGATTGATCATGTGATAAAGGGTTCCATAAACAGCGATAGCCTTATGAGATTTCAATATACCACAAAGGCCAATTCCTACTAGAATATATCCTGCCTGGCTCATTCCGCTGTATGCCAATACCCTCTTAATATTTCTTTGGAATAGTGCTAACAGCCCTCCTAAAAACATATTGGCAAGACCTAATCCAAAGATAACACTAGAAACCATAAAATCTCCTTGCATTAAAATTTCTGTTGTGATCATAATGCCAAACAATCCAGTCTTTAAAAGCACTCCTGAAAGCACTGCACTAGCAGGAGTAGGGGCTGCTGGATAAACCTTTGGAACCCATACATGAAGGGGTACAATACTAGCCTTTACTCCAAATCCAACAATAATCAAAAAGCTTATAAGATATTTCATACTACCTAAAACTTTTATAGACTCTCCTAATTGACTAATATTCAAAACCCCTGTGTACTCATACAATAAGAATAATCCCATTAATAGCACCATTCCACCAGCAATAGCCATACCAATATATATTTTCCCCGCATCTAAAGCATATTCATCCTGGTCATGAATGATTAATGCATAGGAAGTAAAAGACATAATCTCAAAAAAAGTAAATAGATTTAATATATTTTCAGATAAAAAAATTCCTACCGTACTAGCCAAAGTAAGCATAAAAAATGCATAGTATCGGTTTCTATTTTTATATCTTATTAAATATTGGGTAGAATATATGGTAGTCAAAAACCATATGAACGCACTAATAAATACAAATATATATCGAAAACCATCTAATTTTAGATATAGACCTGTACCCATAATATCTGATATCACAAGTTCAATAGGTTCTCTCATAACCTCTTTGTACAGAAGGATGACAATCAATAATTCTATCCCCGTTACAATCACATTAAACAAATCCCTGTTTCTTTCACTTTTCTTTCCTAACATATAGCCTATAACTGCAGCCACACTAGGCAATAACAATATTACCATCAAAGCTATTTTATAGATCAAAGCACTTTCCCCTCTTTCGTAAAAATTTTACAATATTCTATTGCCTATGCTCATCCATATTTTTTTACTTTATACGATATTCTCAACAATTTTTTGTATATAATGAAGAATGACATTTGGAAATAATCCTAGAAAAATGATAATCCCTGTTAATAAAACAATAGGCATGAGCATTCCAGGAGGAGGATCTAACTTTTCTGTATCTTTGTTTTCTTCCCCCTGAAAAAAAGCTGTCACTACAATAGGTAATAAGTATGCAGCTGTAAGAAAAGCACTTACTAATAGAATAATTGGGAAAATAACCTTATTTTCAGATAATCCTCCAAGGGCTAAAAACCATTTACTTACAAATGCATTTGTTGGAGGAATACCAATGAGGGAAATAGATGCTATTCCAAAGCACCACATAGTTACTGGCATTTGTTTTCCGATTCCTTTAATCTCTCCTATATTTTTCTTATGAGTCATAAAATAAATGGCTCCTACACAGAAGAATAAGGTGATTTTTATGACCGCATGATTGATCAAATGAAGAAGACCCCCAATCAATGCATCCTGATTTAAAAGAATAATCCCAAGTACAATATACCCTAATTGGCTTACAGTTGAATAAGCAAGTCTTTTCTTTAAATTTTCCTGATGCAATGCTAAGAGAGAACCTAAAAGAATCGTTAGAAAAACCAATATCCCTATATAAGTATTTCCATGAATCTCTCTGATCACATCTGCACCAAAGATAAAATAACAAACTCGAACCAATGCAAATATTCCAGATTTTACAACTGCTACAGCATGAAGGAGGGAACTTACAGGAGTAGGGGCTACCATTGCAGCTGGAAGCCACGAATGAAAAGGTACAATAGCTGCTTTTACACCAAACCCAATAAACATGACTAAAAAGATAGCTAGCATCAATTTGGGATTATCTATAACAATATTGGTTAATACCCCACCCTCAACAAAATTTAAATTGTTACTAATACTAAAGAGCAAAATCATCCCTAAAAGAGCCAAGGTTGCTCCTCCAAATGAATAAATTAAATATTTTCTACCACTGTACAAAGCTTCTTTGCTTCCTGCATGAATTACTAAGGGGAATGTGGCTAGTGTTAATAATTCATAGAAAATATATAAAGTAAACAAATTTCCTGAAAAAGCAATCCCTAAAGTAATTCCTAAGGTTAATATAAAAAATATAAAGAATCTTTCTTGTTTCCCTTCATGATCCATATATACAGAAGAATAGAATGTCGTAAATATCCATAAAATAGATGCCAATAAAGAAAATAATATCCCTAGCTTATCTATTTTAAAATAAACATCTATCAATGGATTGATCTTTAATAGATGAATCTCCCCTCCACCCATATAAAGGATTCCAATCAAAGCTAATAAATTTAAACTTACGCCTACAATGGCATACATATTTCTAATATTTTTGTCTTTATACAAGACCTTCGTTCCTATCATGGCTAGTAAAAAGGGCATCAAAATGGGAACAAGTATCAATGCATTCATATATTAACCTCCCTATACAATTCCTAAAGCAATTATATCCATGATTTTATGGGAAATTGCCCCTACAACAATCATTCCTACAATTAAAAGCCCTAAAGGAATCAGTGCTTTTGTATCTTTTTCCTTAGATTTATAAACTTTATCTTTTATATTTTCTTCTCCAAAGTACCCATTTACAACGATAGGAAAATAATAAGCTGCATTTAATAAACTACTAAGTAGTATAGCGACAACATAGATCATTTTACCCGAATCAATACTTGCAAGGGATAAATACCACTTACTGATAAATCCTGGAAGTATTGGAATCCCTACCATAGATAGAGCTCCCATGGTGAATAACCCTAATGTATAAGGCATTTCCTTTCCGATTCCCTTTAACTGGTCTAATTTTTTCTTTCCTGTTTTTTCAATCATCCTACCCGCCGTTAAAAACAATGCAGATTTAGTCACTGCATGACCTATGATATGAAAGATGGCCATAGTAAGCCCTAGCTTATTTCCAAGACCTATTCCAAAGAATATATATCCCATCTGAGCAACACTTGAATAAGCAATAACTCTCTTTATTTCCTTTTGTTTTATAGCAAAAACTGAACCCATAATCATTCCTACAGTTCCTAGTATTAAAATCAAGTTAAGTATTGAAAACTCACTAATGATTTGTTCACCAAATACTCTATATAATATTTTTATAAGGAGTAAAACAGGTGATTTTAATACCAGTGCTGAAAGAATGGCACTTGAGGATGACGGAGCACTTGAATGAGCATCCGGAAGCCATATATGCATAGGAAACATAGCACTTTTTATACCAATCCCCACTGTAAAAAGTCCTGCTGCAATATGGAGTGTATTTTGATAACTTCCATACCCTTTCATCAATTCTTCATGTATATAAGTCATATTCAGATTTCCTGTAATGTCATATAAAAATGCAATTCCCATCAAGACAAGCCCTGAACCCAAACTACTTAAGATTAAATATTTTAAAGTAGCCGCAATATTTTCTTTTTTATCCTTTACAACAATAATTCCACAAGAAGCTAGTGTCATGACCTCAATGAAAACAAAAGCATTGAATAAATCATTTGTAAAGACCATTCCCAATAAAGCTCCTACTAAAATATTGATGAGTAAATAATAAAAACCTACTTTGTTTCCTTTTATTTCTTTTTCAATACTGTAAACGGAATACCACAAAACAAGTGTAGCCACACCTGTAAATAAAATAGCCATGATACTTTCTACCGTTCCAATTTGAAATTCTATTCCCCATGGCGCATCCCAGTGGCCTACTTTATAAGAAAAGCTTCCATTTTCCATGACAAATAGTAATGTAACAATCCCTAAAGCAAAACACACTCCCATAGTCGATAAACTCAATATTTTTACCCTAGTATTTTTCTTAATCAGAGGCATAGTAAATGCACTGATAAAAAGAATTAATATAATCAGTAGTGGAAAATTATTTGCATAAATCATCCTAATCCCCCCTCATCTTCATAATTTCATCTAATTCAACGGTTCCATATTTTTCATAAAGCTTTACCGTTAAAGCCAGCGCAAAGGCAGTAACACTCACGGCTACAACAATTCCCGTAAGCATAAGGGCTGTAGGGATAGGATTAATATATCCTTCTATTCCTTTATGAACACCCGTAATAATAGGTGCTTCTCTCCCTGGTATACTTCCCTTTGCAATAAAAAATAAAAATACAGCTGTATCCATAATATTCATCCCAATAATTTTTTTTATTAAATTATTATGAAGTAATAATGTTACAAAACCTACTCCAAACAAAATCATGGATCCCGTTTCAAAATAATTTGTCAATAATTTTTCCATATTATATTTCTCCTTCATAAAACAAACTGAAAAAAAAGTATACAGTTACAGATACAATCATACCTACTGCTATATTTAAGGGTAACAAATATCCACCACTTAAAATATTTCCAGGTTTTCCAAGGGGAAGTTGTGGCAAATGAAGATTACTCCCTCCTGTAATAAAACTATATCCTTTTAAAATGCCATAAAGGATCAATGCACTGCACATGAATTTCATCAATCTTTTATAACTAAATTTCTTCCTCGCTTCATCTTTTCCAAAGACAATTCTATATAAAATAAAACTTGTTCCAATAATGGTTCCACCTGCAAAACCGCCTCCAGGAGAAAGATGTCCATGAAAGATCACATAGATGCCGAAAATCTGAATAAAAGGAATAATGATTTTGCTTATTTCTTTTAATATAGTATTATGCATATAAAGCACTCACTTTCTATATTTACTCTTCTTTTTTAAAAACCATCAACACTGCAATAGCTCCTGTAAACAATACAGTAGCTTCTGCAAAAGTATCAAAAGCTCTATAATCCAGTATAATCCCTGTTACAATATTTAATGCACCCGTATCTTTCACTCCATCTTCTATATACTTTTCCATCACATAATTATTTGCTGGATTGTCTTGTTTTCCAAACTTAGGAAGTTCCTCAACACCAATAAGAAGAACCCCTATAATAATCATGGTCAAAAGTATTGCTACTATTTTTTTCATTTACCCGCACCTCTTATTTTCTTCAATGTAAGAACAAATAACAAAGTCGTAATCCCGGCACCAACTGCCGCTTCCGTTATAGCTAAATCTGGCGCATTTAATTGCTGCCAAAGAATAGCCATGATCAGACTATAAACAGTAAAAATAATAATCGTTCCTAATAAATCCTTAACTACAGATACAGAGATAGCTGCAATGATTAAGAATAAAAGCATGACAATACTAAAAATTTCCATTTTTTTCACTCCATTATCTTTTTATTCTTTTCTTTCATAAAGGCTGCCTTTGATATTAAATGCGTGGCTGTTGGATTTGTAATCCAAAGAAAAGCAATCACCAATAATAACTTTAAACTTGTAAAATTCAATCCACTATAAATCATTAGTGCAATTAAACATAGTACCGCTCCTAAAGTATCACATTTTGCTGCACTATGGGCTCTTGTAAACAAATCAGGAAATCTTAAAATTCCTATCGTCCCAACAGTAAAGAAAAATAATCCGCCCAACATAAAAATGGTCATTAGAATCATTTTCATGATTCTTTCCCCTCCTTCTCTATAAAATTAGCAATAACAATAGACGCTACAAAACTAATGAGTGCATAAACCAACACCACATCAATAAAATAACTCTCCTTTAAAATGAATGAAACAATTGAAATCAATATAATGGTCTTTGTCCCAACTACATTAATTGCAACAAGGCGATCTGCTGCACTTGGTCCTTTTAAAGCTCGAATCATACATAATATAATGGTAAAAGATAAGAAAAGACATGAAAATATCAATAATTTTTGTATCATATTCCTACTCCTCTATTTTTAAAAGTATTTTTTCAAATTTTGAATTTAAAACATCTTCTATATACTCCTTCTTTAAGCAGTGAACAATCAATTCATCCCCTTCCATAAAAACTGTAAGAGTTCCAGGTGTAAGAGTAATTGAATTAGCAAGAATGGTTCTATAAAAGTCACTTTTCAACTTTGAATGGAATTTCACAATTTCTGGAGATATATTCATTTTGGGGCTGAGTACAATCTTTGCTACTTGAAAATTTGCTATAACAATTTCTTTCATCAGTATAAATAAATAAGTAACAAAGCAAGATATTTTTTTAACAACTTGAAAACATTTTCCTCCATTGGAAATAATTAAATCTTTATTCAAAGCATATACCCCTAAAGAGATCACTCCTCCTATCCATAATCTTTCCATATTTATTGTTTCTGCTAACACCATCCAAAAAACCATGAAAAAAAACAATCGAATCCCTCTATTCATAACATCCTCCGTATTTATAGTTTATTTATTGGTATTTATTATACGCAATATTTATGCCAATACTTCTAATATAAATACACAATTTTACTAAAAGCTTTCATTTTACTTATACCCAACTATTACTTTTTTCAAAAAAACAAAAAAAGAATTGAAAAAAATCATTCAATTCTATCAATATATGTTCTATTTTGATACATATTTCTTTGTTATCTTTTTCACAAGAGTTTCATTTTGATACATGTGTTTCATTTTAATACGTTTTAAGATTGTATTTCTGTATTTTTCTATACAAAGTACTTCTTCCAATCCCTAAAATTTTAGAAGCTAGTGCTAAATTCCCATCTACTTCTTGTATGGTTTTTACAATAGCCATTTTTTCAATTTCTTCTAAAGACACAAGCTGTTCTGTAAGTCCAATCCCCTTTGGAAGATTGCTAGATTTCATATTATTAGGTAAGTGCTTATATACAAGAACTTCTCCATGATCTACTATATTGACAACTAACTGAATCACATTTTGTAATTCTCTCACATTCCCTGGCCAATGATAATTCATCAACCCTCTATAAAAGCTTTCATTTACCCCTTTTATATTTTTTCCCATGCTCCTACTAAATTTTTCTACAAAATAATCAATAAATATTTTTATATCTTCTTTTCTTTCTCTTAATGATGGCGTTTTGATAGGCATTACATTTAATCGATAGAAAAGATCGTCTCTGAAATTTCCAAGTTCTACTTCTTTTTTTAAATCTTTGTGAGTAGCAGCAATCACTCTTACATCAATAGGAATCACATTATGGCCACCAATCCTTACGATTTGTCTTGTTTCTAATACCCTTAGTAAATTGGCTTGGGTATCTAAAGGCATATCCCCTATTTCATCTAAAAAGATGGTCCCTCCATCAGCAAGCTCAAATTTACCAGGATGCCCGCCTCTTTTAGCTCCTGTAAAAGCCCCTTCTACATATCCAAAAAGCTCACTTCCTACAAGTTCTCTAGGAATGGCTCCACAATTCAAAAATACAAAAGGTTCTTTCCTTCTTGGACTTTCATTATGAATAGCTTGGGCAAAGAGCTCCTTTCCCGTCCCACTTTCTCCTAATAATAGTATGGTAGCATTGGTATTAGCCGCTAAAGTAGCTAATCGTATGGCTTCTTTTATTTGCTTACTCTTTCCTAATATATCATCAAACCTAAATCTGGCTTCTGCACCAACGATTTTATTGACCAAACTGTGAATCATTTTTGATTCTTTAAAGGTAAATACAACGCCTTCTACTTCATTGGTTCCTCGATCTAATATGGGAGTTACCGTCACAATACAAGAAATATCTTTTCCCTTCTTGGTTTTAAAATAAATTTCTTCCTCTTCGTACTTCTTCCCATTTTTGATTCTTCTCATAATTCTATCATAATTTTTTTGATCTAATATGGCATGAATATTTTTCCCTAATATATCTTCTTCCTTGAGTCCTAAAAATCTTCGTGCAAATAAATTAATATCCATAATGGTTCCTTTATTATCCGTGCAAATTAATCCTTCTGAAATAGATTCCATAATGGCATAAAAATGTTTATTCGCTCGGTCAAGCTTTTTATTGGTCTTTTCTAACTTCATCTTTTTTCCTATAGCCTGAGCTGCTGCAACAACCATTCCTAAAGTATGAGGATGAACACTTTCATTAGGACCTGTAGCACTTAAAACCCCTATTATTTCTTCTTTTTCACCTCTTATAGGACATGCTGAAGATGCCCAATTGTGATATTGTTTGCAATAATGCTCTGCACCTATAACTTGAATAGGTTGTCCAATTTCAAGGGCTGTTCCTATTGCATTTGTTCCGATAACTTCTTCTTTCACATTGCATCCTTTATAGATATTTAGTTTGCCATATTTCTCAACAAGATCCCGATCTCCAATACACTCTATAACATATCCGTCATTATCTGTAAGTCTTACAAGAAACCCTGTGTTTTCTACAATTTGACGAAGGCTATGCATAAAAGGCATTGCCGTTTTAATTAAAGCTATACTGTCTCTATATCTTTCTTCAAAAGCTTCATCACATAATTCACTTCGAATTCCTTCATCCATTGGATCTACACCATGTAATTTACTACGCATCCAAGAATACGCAATTACATCTCTTATTAAGTCTTTTTGTATTGTCCCCTTGGTGATAAATAATTCCCATGCTTTCATACAACCTTCATTTTTGCTTAGTAACTTTTTTCCAAGCAAATAAATTCCTCCTATAATCCTTATTTTTATTTATTATATCATTTTTATATCATTATAATAAGTCAACTTACAGGAATAAAGACCTATATATAAATCATTCCCTATTCCCATAAATTTTTATGGTTTTTAGGGTAAAATTATAGTAGAAGGAATTATTCAAATATCTAATTACAAATTAGAAATGGGGGAATAACTATGGCTCCTGAATTAAAGACAATTAAAATACCATTAACTCAGTTAGCAGAGAATATGGTTATTGCAACAGATATATTAGATCACCAAGGAAGAAAACTTATCAGCAAAGGATATAAAGTAACATCATCTCAGAGAATCAAGGATTTATTAGATAAACATCAACTTAAAAATGTTGAAATTCATGTGTATAAAAACAATCCATTTAGAAAGGAAGAAGAACTTCCTATTCCTGATGCAAAGGATATGTCTTTAGTAAACACACTAGAAGAAGAAATCATTACACTCAAGGAAAGCTTGCCTTCTATAAAAAAAAGAATCTCTACTGATTTTCAATATATATTAGAAGGAAAAGAGCTACCTACTAATGTATTAAAGCAACATACAAAAGCTAATCTTAAAATTCTCAATTTAAGAACAAACGTATTTCAACTAATTGAAATCATGAGAAAACTGGATAATAGCATTTACACCCATTGCTACAATGTGGCTTTAACAAGTTATTCTATAGGCAAATGGATGAATCTTTCTGAAGATGATTTGGAAGAATTATTCTTAGCAGCAATGCTTATAGATGTGGGAAAACTTCAAGTCCCAAAAGAAATAATATACAAAAAAGGTTCTTTATCTTATGAAGAACAAATGGAAATTCAAAAGCATGCAATCTATAGTTATAATCTTGTAAAGCCTTATACCTGTATTAGTCACAAAATAAAGCAAACCATACTCACCCATCATGAGAGAATAGATGGTAAAGGATACCCCTTGAGATTAAAAGCATCAGATATTCCTTTATATAGTAGAATCATTGCCGTAGCTGATGTTTATAACACCTTAATAACAGAAAAAGTAGGTACCTTCACTGTATTTGATGTGTTAAAAATCATGAAAACAGAATATAAAAATCTATTAGACCTAAACATATTATATACTTTCTTAAAATATATAGGATGTTGCTTTATCGGACAAAAGGTAAAACTAGATAATCAAGAAATTGGAGAAATCGTTTTTATAAACGACAAACAAATCAATAAACCTCTTATAAAATTATTATCTACTAATAAAATCATTGATTTAAATACTTATAGGCCCTATTGGAAAATAAAACAACTCATCTTGTAAATACTCCTCCTTTACATTTTAAAATAAAAACCTGCTGTCTTAGAACAGCAGGTTTTTATGATTAATTCATAAAATTAAAATACGCTAATATCAAAACACCTAAAATAATTCTATAATATCCAAATACTTTAAAGTCTTTTTTCTTTATATATTTCATAAAGAAAGCAATTACTGCTAATGCCACAATAAACGAAACAATTACTCCAACAAGTAAAAGCATCCATTGATTAGAAGTAATATTGATCCCTGTTTTCATCAAAGAATAAACGGTAGCTCCAGCCATAGTCGGAATAGCTAAGAAAAAGGAAAACTCTGCAGCCACTTGTCTATTAGCTCCTAAAAGCATTGCCCCAATAATGGTAGCAGCAGAGCGAGATGTTCCAGGAACCATAGCAAGGCATTGAATGATTCCTATAATAAATGCTGTTCTAAAAGTCATTTCTTGAATAGAATTAATTCTTGGAAACTTTCTTCTTTTCTCTAACAAGATAATCGCAATCCCTCCAAGAAGAAGAGTTGTTGCTACTACAGTAGGGTTAAATAACTGATCCAAATAATCTCCTATTAAAAGTCCTAAAATAACGGCAGGAATAAATGCCGTAACAACTTTCATCCAAAGATTCATCGTATCTCTTTTTTGTCGCATACTTTTCCTTTTTGAAAAAGGATTCAATTTTTTCCAATATAGACAAACAACAGATAAAATAGCACCAAACTGTATAATTACATCAAAGGCATTGGCAAAAGAGCCTTTGAACTCAATCCAATGATTTACTAAAATAAGATGTCCCGTACTACTAATAGGCAGGAATTCCGTGATTCCCTCTACAATAGAAAGTATAATTACTTTTATCATATCATTCACAAATATGACCTCCTCTAAATTATAAGCACTAATAATTATTTCATTCGGATTAATACCACAAAACCAAAACTTTTTCTTATCTACTTGTATATTAATCTTATACTAGTATAGTTGTATTTCTTATGAAAAGCAAGAAATGTGAATTTTTCTATTCTTGATAATAATACAGCTTTCCATTTTCTATTTGAAATTTTAACCCTTCTTTTTCATGTAGATAAGAAAAAATTGCGCCTATTGTGGTATATAGAAAATGATATTCTTCAAAATCTACCTGTAATTCTTCTAAAATAATCATTTCTTCCAACAATTCTTCTCTTGTCTTAGGCTGCTGAAGTAATTCTTTTGATAAATCTATGTATCTTTGTAAATTGTCTCTATTTACTTTCACAACATTTTTTATTTCCCTTTCATCGTAAACCTTGTGAGAATGACTCAGTATATACGTATCATATTCTAAGCTTTCGATTTTTTCATAGGTATCCATTTGCTTTTGTATATCTACTAGAAATGGCATTTTATATTTTTTTAGAGTTTCTTCTCCCATTAATGAATCTGCTAAAAAACATACTCCATCTCTTGTGGCTATGCCTAATTGTCCATCTGTATGTCCTGGTAGAGAAATAATCTCAAATTTTTCATTATTAATCTTTTCTATTCCTTCGTTTAATAAATGATCTACAGCTATTTCTTTTGTATTCATAAAATTCTTTCGCAATTCTTTTATAGGACTTGCTCCATAAAGCTGCATACAAAACAATTCATCATTTTCAATATATATTTTTTCCTTTTGTGTCGTATAAATAATGCTTCCTGAAAAATGCTCCTTAAAAAAATAATCCCCTCCCATATGATCTATATGATGATGCGTATTGACAATATACTTAGGATTCATATTATTTTCTTTCAACATTTCGCTAATTTTTCGTGCTTGTTGATTCTGATTTCCTGTATCTATCAATAATGCATAACGATCTTTAAATACAAATACTCCTACATTAGTTCCTGACACTATATTATAAGTATTTCCTTTTATCTTGTTGATCTCCATATTATCCTCCTAAGGCTCATTTTCGCATAATAAACTATATATATTTTCTTGAAAAGTAAATATATTATTTAATAACATATAAACATCATCATCTATATCCTAATTGATTCAATCAATAAAAAAATTAAATATTAAAATTATACATCTATAACCCATCTATATTAACGGCCAACAATCAATCTATACAAGAAAATTTAGTTATTTATATTATAACATTTCTACTAAAAATAAATAAAAAGTTCTATCCATGTACTGAACAGAACTTTTACTTAATAATGAATCCCTTATTGCATAACAGGAAGGGTCTTCACAGCTTCTATTGATTCCTCATCAATAAATCTATTTGCCATTTCAATAGCTTCATCTAAACATTCACATACATGATCTTTTCCTAGGGTTTCTATAAAGCCATAGTTTCCTAATATCCTCAAAGGTAATTCTTGTATTTCCATAAGAATCAATTCTGTATTACTTTGTTGATTCATATCGTATAATTGCTTTAAAGCAGCATATCCTGTAGCATCTATGACAGGAACATTCTTCATTTTCAAAATCAATACCTGCGGAGAATGTTCTACCTCTTTGATGACCTTTATAAATTTATCTGCCGCACCAAAGAAAAAGGGGCCGTTAATTTCATAAAAGGCAATTTTTTTAGAAACATTCTCATAGATAGGAAGATCATCTTTTATTTGATTATCTTCCAATAAATACTTAAAGTCTGTAACATCTGCCATTCTCTTCATAAATAAAAAGGCTGCAAGTACCATGCCTACTTCAATAGCAACAACCAAATCTACAATCACTGTTAAAAAGAAGGTGGTCAATAGAATGATGGCATCACTTTTAGGACTTTTAGATAATTCTTTAAAGGCATGCCATTCTCCCATATGATATGCCACCATCATTAAGATGGCTGCTAAAGCTGCCATAGGGATAAATTTCACATAAGGCATCAAAATAAGCATCATCAACAATAACGTAATAGAATGAACAATTCCTGATATAGGTGTTCTTGCACCATTCTTAATATTTGCTGCTGTTCTTGCAATTGCTCCTGTTACAGGAATTCCCCCAAACAAGGATGAACATATATTGGCAACCCCTTGCCCAACAAGCTCAATATTTGAACGATGATTTCCTCCTATCATTCCATCTGCTACTACTGCAGACAATAAAGATTCTATACTTCCAAGTAAGGCGATTGTAATTCCTGGCATAATCAATTCTTGTATCATCTTCAGATTGATCTGAGGCAAGCTTGGCATAGATAAAGATGTAGAAATCTCTCCAAATTGACTCCCAATAGTTGCAACATCTAATTTCAATAAAATACTAATAAATGTCACAAAAATAATAGCAATCAATGTGGAAGGAATTTTTTTATTCACCTTTGGCCATAAAACAATAATCAAAATCGATAACGCTCCAACCAGAAGAGCCGCTCCATTGATTGTATGAAAATTTCCAAAGTATGCTGTCCATTTTGGAATAAAATCTGCTGGTACCTTGTCCATACTCAACCCAAAAAAGTCCTTGATCTGAGATGAAAAAATAATAATAGCAATCCCACTTGTAAATCCTGTTGTAATAGGATATGGAATAAACTTAATCATACTTCCCAGCTTGAGTACTCCCATTAAAATTAAAAAAATACCTGCAATAACAGTTGCAACCGTCAGTCCACTTAATCCATATTTTTGTACAATTCCATAAACAATGACTACAAAAGCACCTGTAGGTCCTCCGATTTGAACCCTGCTTCCTCCTAGTAGTGAAACAAAAAAGCCTCCTATAATAGCAGTAATTAGTCCCTTTTCTGGAGACACCCCTGATGCAATAGCAAGGGCTATTGATAAAGGAAGTGCAATAATTGCTACAATAATTCCTGCTGCAAAATCTTTTAAAAATTGTTCTTTGTTGTAATCCCTTAAGCATGTAAATAATTTGGGTATCATTTTGTTTTCTCTCCTTAGTAGATAAAAAGTCATATAAAACCGTGTATCATTATACTCCTGTTGGTAATATAATACAAACCTATTTTTTACTTTTTCTACAAATTTTTTATAGACCTTTTATCTACTATAGAGATCATTATTTATTTTAATCTCACATCTGCTGCAAGTTTATGTGCAAATAGTCCTTCGAGTTCTCCAAGTCTTGATGCAACAGGGGCAATTTGTTTCAATCCTTCCTTTGTTACCCTTTGATTGGTAACAATTTTCATAAAAGTTCCTACCCATACGCCACCTGTATATCGTGCAGCTTCCATAGTAGGTAAGATATGATTTGTTCCTGCCACATAATCTCCAAATACTTCTGCTGCGCCTTCTCCAATAAAGAGAGATCCATAGTTTGTAAGCTTCCATACCATATCGTCAGGATTTTTCACTTGAATTTCTAAATGCTCTGGTGCTATTTCATTAGACATACAAATAGCTTCTTCTAATGTACTAAACAGAATAATTTCTCCATTATTTTCCCAAGATTCTCTTGCAATATCTTTTGTAGGTAATTCTTTTAAAAAGTTTTCTACTTCTTTTATCGTCTGCCTTCCTACTTTTTCATCTGTACAAAGAAGGATCCCTCTTGCCTGTGGATCATGCTCAGATTGGGCTAAAATATCTGCTGCAATGATTTTAGGGTTTGCTGCCTGATCCGCAATAACTACAACTTCACTAGGCCCTGCTAAAAAATCTATTCCTACCTTGCCACTTACCTGCCTTTTTGCTTCTGTTACATATTGATTTCCAGGTCCTACAATTAGATCTACCGCCTTGATACAATCTGTTCCATAAGCTAAAGCTCCAATAGCTTGTGCTCCACCCATAGCATAGATTTCATTAGCTCCTGCTAAATCCATAGCAACTAAAGTGGCTGGATGAATAGATGTTGTTCCCTTTACAACAGGCGAACAGGTAACGATTCTTTTCACACCTGCTACTCTTGCAGGAATAATAGACATAAGGGCTGATGAAGGTAGTGGATATCTTCCTCCTGGCACATATCCTGCACAAGCATCTATAGGAATGGCTCGGTGTCCTAAAAAAACCCCAGGTAATACTTCTTTTTCTTTTAAATCACACATGATTTCCTTTTGCATTTTTGCAAATTGCTCAATATTTTTTGCAGCAAATTTTAAATCCTCAAGGGTACTTTGTTTAACTTCTTTATAAGCCTTTTGAATCTCTTCTTGTGTAATCTGATAGCTTTCTCGATGACAATTGTCAAACAAAGTATTGTATTCTTGAAGAGCTTCATCTCCTTCTTTTCTGATTCTTTCTATGATTTCTGAAACCCTTTTTTGTACATTTTTTTCTTCTTGCTCTTTTTTAACAGCTGCTGACTTTAATTGAATCATTTTCACTTCACCTCTTTATCATAATAAAGTATTAGTATCAGTATACCATATCCCTTAAAAGATTTTTAGCAAATTTATTGAATTTATTCGACATTTTTTATAGATTGTAATATGATTATTTTATAAATTACTCTCATTTTAAAATCACTTTAAAGGAGGTCTCCTATGACTACTCATCCTATTGCCAATAATATTCAATCAAAATTACATAAACAAGAAGAACTGATCAATTTTTTTACAAAAATCGGAACATTCTTATCTACACAAAAAAACACAAATACGCTCCTTGAATTAATCGTAGACGTCAGTATGAAAATCACAGATAGCGATGGTGCTAGTTTATATATTAAAGAGACAAAAGAAAAAAAAGATTATCTAAGATTTAAAATTGCACGTAATCATTCAAGAGATTTTCCTTTTAAAGAATTTGTAATGCCTATTGATAAAAACAGTATTGCAGGTTTTTCTGCTTTAACAGGAAATCCTTATAATTTCAAAAGTGTAGATGAAATTCCTGATGTTTTAGGCATAAAATATAACGATTCCTTTGATAAAAAAATCAATTATAAAACTATCAATATGTTAGTAATTCCTATGAAAAACCTTAAAGGTGAAGTAATAGGTATCCTACAACTTCTTAATAAGAAAAAACATTATGATACCGTCTTAACCCAATTCAAATCCTTTTGTGAAAATATTATTTCCTATTCGGATCAAGAAATACATATTATTTCTTCCCTTGCATCTTCTGCAGCAATTGTTTTAGAACGTAGAAAATTATATGATGAAATTCAAGAATTATTTAAAACTTTTACAGAAAGTATGGTAACTACTATTGATCAAAGAGATCCCTCTACAGCTGGTCATTCTGTCCGCGTAGCAAAGTATGCAACCCATTTTGCAAAAGCTGTTCACAATATGGATTATGGGAAATATAAAGATCAAACTTTTTCAGAGCAACAGTTAGATGAAATTTATTATGCTGGTCTTTTACATGATATTGGAAAAATCGGTGTGAAAGAATCTGTTTTGCTAAAGGAAAAGAGAATATCTGAACATGAAATGGAAGTTATCAAATATAAATTTCATTACTTAAAAAAGCATTTACAAATAAAAAAATTAAATAATACCATTACCCCATCAGAACTAGTACTTTTTAATGATATCGATCAATACTATAATTTTATTGTTTCCATTAATTCAAAAAACTTCATAAAAGAAGAAGAATTGAATCAACTTCAAATAATATCTCAAACCGAGTTTATAGATATTGATCTTCAAAAGAAAAAAATTCTTACAGAAAATCAATTAAATCATCTTTCCGTTCAAAGAGGAAATCTTACAGATTTAGAAAGAACCTCTATAGAAAAACATCCTCTGTATACCTACGAAATATTAAAAAATATTTCTTGGGGAGCAGATTTAAAAAATGTTCCACATATTGCGGCATACCATCACGAAAAATTGAACGGTCATGGTTATCCTTTTCATTTAGAAGAAACAGAAATTCCTATTCAATCAAAAATTTTAGCCATTGTAGATATTTTTGATGCCTTAACTGCTAGAGATCGACCTTATAAACCAGCTTTATCTATAACTAAAACCTTAGACATTCTTTCAGATGAAGCAGAAAAGAATCATATCGATAAAGACCTTCTTGATATTTTTATACATGATATACTTCAATAATAAAAGGAGGACGTTTCATGTTAAATAATGATTTTTCTATTCTCTTTTGGGGTGTTCGAGGCTCTACTCCCTCCCCAAACAAAAATACAATACAATTTGGAGGAAACACTCCTTGTGTCCAAATTCAAGCAGGAAAGCACCTTTTAATACTAGATGCAGGCACAGGAATTTGTCAACTTGGGAAAAGCTTGATAGAGCAAAAGGAACAAATTAAAGCACATATTTTTATTTCACATGTCCACTGGGATCATATTCAAGGTATTCCTTTTTTTCTTCCCCTTTATGAAAAGAATCATCAATTTATATTCTATGGAGAGAAAAAAGATAATACTCCATTTTCACAAATTATTAAAAATATTATGACCCCCCCATATTTTCCTATTACATGGGATGAAATAAAAGCTGACTGCACCTTTTATGAAATCTATCAAGATAAAACACTTCATTTAGATGATCATTTAACGGTTAAAACCTTACGTCTTAATCATCCTGATGATGCTTTAGGTTTTCGTATAGAATTTGAAGGTAAAAGTTGTTGCTATATTTCAGATATTGAACACCAGAAAACAACAGAATCTCAACTAATACAATTCATCAAAAACACTGATATTCTTATTTATGATGCAAATTTCACAGAAGAAGAATATATTCATAAAAAAGGATGGGGCCATTCTACATGGCAAAACGGAGTTAAAATAGCTAAAAAAGCATACGTTAAAAAATTAATTTTATTTCATCATGATCCCTATCGCTATGATGAAGAATTAGAATCTATTGAAACACAAGCAAAAAAAATATATCCGAATACCTTTGCTGCTAAAGAGGGTATGCATCTATTTTTATAGGAGGTCTATATGGGTAAAAAACTTATTCTTACTTTATTATTTATCTTTATGCTTCATCCATCCCTTATTTTTGCAAATGAAAATATCGATCAGCTTTTAGAAAAATTAGACCAGGCCTCTACTATAGAAAAGCCTGATCTACTCAATCAGCTTGCAGAAGCTTATCTAGATCAATCTCCAAGCAAAAGTATCGAATATGGAAATAAAGCATTATCCTTATCCAATAAACTTAATTTAAAAGATGCAAAAATAGATGCACTGACTACTATTGGAATGGCTTATTATAGTACCTCTGACTTTGAAACAGCAACTAAATTTTTTTCTGAAAACTTATCCTTAAGTGAGAGTTTTCAATATAAAAAAGGTGCAGCTCTTAACAACACTGGATTAGGATTAATTTATCATGCTCAAGGAGATTTTAATAAAGCATCAGAATATTTTTCTAAATCTTTAGCTCTTTATAAAGAAATTCCAGACCAAAAAGGTATGGCTCAATCCTTAAACAATATTGGTGCCATAAAAGACGCTCAAGGAGATTATGAAAAAGCTCTTGATTATTATTTACAAGCTTTAGATATAAATACAAAAATACAAAATAAAGAAGAAATGGCTACCTGCCTTAACAATATTGGATCTATCAATCAACAACAAAGATATTATAATAAATCTTTCAATTACTATCTACAAGCATTAAAGATATTCGAAGAAATCAACAATCAAAAAGGTACAGCCGTCACCTTAAATAATATTGCAGACATATACATCTTAAAAAAAGATTATGAAAAGGCTCTTACATATTTTTCAAGAGCTCTAAAAATATATACAAATCTTGATAATAAAGAAGAAATTGCAAACACATTAAATAACATAGGTTACATTTATGATATAACAGCAAATTACCCTTTTGCACTACAGTTTTATGAAAAGTCACTATCCATTCGTGAAGAAATACAAGACGAAAAAGGAATCATTAATTCCTATAATAACATGGGTACTGTCTATCATTATTTAGAAAAATTACAAAACGCTTTAGATTATCACACAAAAGCCTATGAAAAAGCTACTAAAATCACCTATACAGAAGGCATTCTCTCTTCATTAGAAAATATTGCCTTCGATTACAAAAGTTTAGGAGATTACAAAAAGGCTTTTTTATATTATGAAAAACACACAGAACTAAAAAATGCACTACAGGATCAAGATATTCGTGAAAACATTATCGAGATGGAAACAAAATATGAAACAGAAAAAAAACAAATGAAAATCGAACTCTTAGCAAAAGAAAATAAAATGAATACATTTAAATATCGATTGCAGCTTATACTTAGTCTTGTATCCTTATTAATTTTACTGATTGTTATTGTACTTGGTTATATCATCTGGAAAGAAAAGAAAAAATCCGAAAAATTGCTTTTAAATATTTTACCTTCTAAAGTAGCCCACGATTTGAAAAAAACAGGCAAAACAGAACCAGAAAGCTTTGAAAATGTTACCGTATATTTTTCTGATATTGTAGGGTTTACAAAAATATCTTCTACTCTTAAACCTAAGTTTTTAATCGATGAATTAAATGACTTATTTACACATTTTGATAATATCATGGAAAAACATAGTTGTGAACGCATTAAGACCATTGGAGATGCTTATCTAGCTATCTGTGGTATGCATGAAAAAAAGCAGGATCATGCTCAACATATGATTCAAGCATCTATAGAAATATTAGATTATTTGAATAACAGAAATAAAAATACACAAATACAATGGCAAATCCGAATAGGTATTCATTCTGGAAATATTGTAGGAGGAGTTGTAGGTATTAAAAAATATATTTATGATGTTTTTGGAGATACAATCAATACAGCTTCTCGGATGGAAAGTAATAGTGATGCTATGAAAATTAATGTATCTGAAGCAACTTATAATCTCACTAAAGATGATTTTTCATTTATCAAAAGAGCATCTATAGAAGTAAAAGGAAAAGGCTTAGTAACTATGTATTTTGTTGACACAAATCAATCATAAAAAAAACCTTCCTAGTGAATACATTTTCCTAGGAAGGGTTTTTATTTTTTACTTTTTTTAATTTTAATCTTTTTACTGTACTTACTTAAAATCTATCTTCCCATACACATTCTTGCAATTTATAAATCATTAATGCTGCATCTTCTCGCTTCATAGGTGCAATTGGATTATATGGATTTTGATTTTCTCCTACTAATCTTTTCTGAAAAACTGTTGCTATCGCACCTTTTGACCATAAATTGATTTCACCTTGCTGCTCATATTGAGCAAAATATTGATCCATCTCTTTTGGTGTTTTTACATGCTCATATTTTTCAAAAACCTTTGCCATAACTACTGCAGCTTCCTCATTTGTAATATTTTCTTTTGGTTCAAATCTATTTGCTTCTTTTCCTTGAATTAATCCTTGATCAAATGCAGCTGCAATTTCTTTATAATAGGGACTCGATACTTCTACATCTTTAAATGGCAACCTAAGTTCCTTTTCATCTAATCCAAAGTTTCTAGACAACCATCCTACAAACTCTTCTCTTGAAACTTCTTTATTCGGCATAAATTCATCATCGTCTTCTAATATACCTTTTTGAAGCAAAAGATTTATTTCTTTTTCATTAGAATGATTTTTAATGTCACTAAAAGCTTTGTTAGATTTCATTACCGTATAAGTACTTAGATGAATACGATACACGTTAATTTGTTTTGTAACAGGATTATACCTCCCACCCACAGCCTTCCAACCTTTCAAATCTTCATCATACAAATAAACTGTTAAGCTTTCTAAATCCTCTTTTGAATACTTTGACAAATCTATATAAGATAAATCAAAATATACAATCATAGGTTTTTTAAATTTTGGGATTCTTTTCCCTCGAATAAACCCATTAATTTCTATCTCCGGCATATTCTCAATTCTTTCAACATCCCTTGGTGCTTCTAACCTCCCTTTATTAACAAGCGCTGTTTCTAATGTAATATAGTCTTCCTTATTAATATTTTCAAAGGTATCACTCCCTACAATAAACCCTGCATATTTCATATTAAAAGCAATTTGATCTATATTTTTCTTTTTTATTTCCGTTATAATTTCCCCTTTGAAATCCGTTACTATATTTTTCGTAGTTTTTATGTTTATAGGCATATTGATTGTTAAAATTCCTTTAGCTTCTCCTATTCTTTCTTCCCCTACTGTCTTTTTTAATTCATCTTTAATCTTTTTAAAATATTTCTTTTTGTCTTCCATCTGCTGCTGTATCCATTCAGAAGGAATAGAAGCCCTGGCTGTATCTCCATCTACTTTTATATTTTCTGAAGAAAGCTGAATTTGTCCAACTTTGTCCATAGCTTTTTCTCCTAAGTGTATTACAGCATCTTTTAATTCTTCTCTTTTTTGTAATACTATATCTTTATCTGACAGTAGAGTTTCTGAACTTTTTATAATAGAAATCACAGCATCTATCATTTCTTTTGGCTGATCCACTTCCTGCATAATCCGTGGAACATCCTTTATTGTGTTTATAGCAACATCTATCATTTCTTCTTTATTTCCTTGTGCATTCTTTAAATACTTTACAGACTTTTGCAATATTTCTTTTGGTTTTTGTAATGGACTCACTCTATTTTCCCCTGTTTGACTATTGCTAAAGCCAGTCCCATTACCCTTATTGTTGTTTATATTACCACTAGAATCATGGCTATTTGAATGATCATTAGATGTATTATTATCTGAATCTGAATGAAGATCTTCTTGTCCTGATTGTTGATCTTTAACAGTAAATTTTATTTCGTAGATTTTTACTACTTTTCCATCTTCAGCGACTACTTCAACTTTTGTTATACCAGGTAAACCCTTTGCATTGTCAATCTGTATATTTGCATTTTCACCTTTCGCTTTTGCTGTTACAAGGGGAACCCTATTCCTTCCATTATGAAGCTCTACTTCATAAAAATAATCATTATAAACAAAATCACTTACTGTTTCATTATCTACCCTCAAATCCTTTAGATATGCATTATTGCTTTTCCCTAAATTAAAACAAATTACATATTCACTTAAAAGTTCTCCATATGTATCTGTCAACTCAATCCTTGTGATTCCTGGTAAGCTTTCTGTTTGAATAATGTTTACTGTTACATTAGGATCTTGTGCTATTGCTGTTACCTTTGGAACCTTCATACTTTCATAGGGAAGCTCTACTTCATAAGTATACTCATTATAGACAAAATCACTTACCGTTTTATCATTAATCTTTAAATCCTTTAAATATATATTTGTATTCTCTTCCAACATCAATTGGATAAAATAAGTATTTAAAACTATTCCATTCTTTATTACCTTAACTTTTGTTGTTGCTGGCAAACTCATTGCTTGGATAATGTTTACCGTTGCATCCATGTCTACTGCTTTAGCTGTTATTATAGGAATCATATCCGTTCCATAAGGAAGTAGCACCTTATAGTTAAATTGATTCTTCTTGAAATCTTTTAAAACTTGTCCATTCATCTTCAATTCATATAAATAAGGTTGCTCTCCAAGATAAAATTTATTAACCTCATGATTATTTTCTATTTTTGATGCAAAAACAGTTCCCCCATCTTTTCCCTTTTCTATAGAATAAATCTCATCACTATATTTTGTTCCATTATTCCATTTCCAGATAAGCTCTCCCTTTTCATCAGTTTGAATGATCCATACATCTTTAACACCCGAATTTTCATTAAAATCTCCGTCATCTGAGTATGATTCTCCTCCAATCATATAACCTCCATCATCAATCTTTACAAATCCTATAGGGAGATCATCCTTGCTTCCTCCGTAAGTTCTTTCATATTCTAGCTCCCCATTTTTATTGGTTTTAGCAAACCAATAATCCTTTTCTCCATGGTTAATGGTAGTTCCTATATTTAATTCAGTAACTCCTAATAAAGCATATCCACCATCATCTGCCAATTGTATATCTATCCCTTTTATTCTTTTATCATCAATAACAGTATCTGTATTTGTGTCTCCATAGGTCTTATTCCATACTACATCTCCATTTTCATCAATCTTAAATAGCCAAAAATCATATGATTTCGGGTTCGTTTCAGAAGATATAGTTGTTCCAAAAACAACATATCCTCCATCAGGTGCTTCTTTTATACTAATCCCTTTATCACAACCTGTTCCACCATAACTTTTAATCCACATCTTTTTCAATTGATGATCCAGCTTTAAAATCCAACAATCATAATCTCCCTTATTTTCTAAACCTTCAATAATAGAATTTCCATATCCTACAACCATATATCCGTCCTCTTTTGTTGCTATAATTTTTGAAGGAATATCTACATTTTCTCCTTCTAAATACATTTCTTTTCCTTTTTCACCATTTATGTCTAATTCAAATATATGCCAATCACTACTTCTTACGGTTTTTCCTTCTTCATCAACAATTGTCCCTGTAGGCTTTGATAGAACAATATACCCTCTAGTAGATTTTTCTTGAACATCTATAACACACTCCATCTCTGAAGTATATTGTCCCACCCATTCCACATTCCCAAAACTATCTATTTTAAATATCAGCTGATGCTCTGAACGTAATCCATATCCCCCGCCTATAAATCCACCATCCTTTGTGGAAGATACAAACGAAACTCTTATTCCTTCTTCATCTCCAGAGCCATCTTTACTATAAGTTAAAGTTTTTTTCCACTGAAATGTTCCCTTATGCTTTTCATAAGATTGCCCATATACTTTTTCTATTGGTACACCTACTATAAAAATAACAAAAATCAATAATCTTATTAGCCCTTTATTCAACATGTTTTTCTTCCCTTCAATAATTATGATCTTTTCTTCATATAGATAATTCTTCATCAGTTGTCAAATACCTCCAAATTCCTACATGAATTTAGTAAAGTAAGTTTTGTTCTTCTTACTTATAAGCGTCCCCCTCTTCTAAATTGATAAATATAATCTTGGCTAAATAGATTATTCATTTTTAATGATTAAAAAACACCTTATGTAATATATAAAAACACACTATTCTAGGTTTATATATTCTTCCTAGAATAGTGTGTTTATTTTTATCCTATCTCCTATAGACGATCCCTTACATTATAAACCATTAACGCTGCATCTGCACGTGTCATGGATTCATTCGGATTATACTGATTTTGATTATTCCCTGACAGTCTTTTCTGAGAAACCATGGCTACAGCATCCTTTGACCATGAAGCAATGTTTTCTTGATCATTATACTGGGCAAGGTATGGATTCTTATCTTTTGGTGATTTTATTTTCTCATATTTTTTAAGAGCATTTGCAATAGCTACTGCTGCTTCTTGTTTTGTAATATTTCCCTTTGGATCGAAGACATTATCCTTTTTCCCTTGTATTAATCCTTGATCAAATGCAGCGGCAATCTCTTTATAATTAGGATTCCTTCGATCTACATCCTTAAAAGGCACTTCTATTTCCTTTTCCTCTAATCCAAAGCTCTTAGAAACCCATCCGACAAACTCTTCTCTAGAAACTTCTTTGTTTGGCATAAATTCATTTTCATCTTCTAGTATGCCTTTTTTCAAAAGAAGATTGATTTCTTTTTCTGAAGAATGTTTTTTAATATCACTAAAGGTTCTATTGGATTTCATAACTGTATAGGTACTTAAATGAATACGATACACATGAATACGATTTGTAGCAGGATCATATGTTCCTCCTACAGCCTTCCACTCGTTGGTCTCTTCATCATATAAATAAGCTGTTAAGCTTTCTAACTCCTCTTCTGAATACTTTGATAAATTCAAATGGGATAAATTAAAATATACTTCCATAGGTTTTTTAAAGCTTTTGATTGTTTCATCCTGAACCTTTGCATTAATTTCTAATATAGGCATATTATTAACTTTTTCAATATCTTTAGGTAAAAATGTCATGTCTTGATTATCAACGACTTCTTCTAATGTGATTTTTTCTTGCTCTTTCACATTTTTAAATGTATCTGGTTCTACTGTAAATCCTACATATTTCATATTGAATATGACACGATCTATATTCTTATTTTCAATTTGTGTTAAGATTTCTCTTTGAAAATCTACAGATATCGTTTCAGTATTTTGCATGGTTTTTGGCATATTTACCGTTAAAGCTATTTTTGCCTCTTCTGCTCCTTCTCCTACTACTTTTTTTAATGCATCCTTAATACTATTCATGTTTTTCTCTGTGTTTTCAATTTGTTTTTGTAACCATTGAGAAGAAATAGTAGCCTTAGCTGTATATCCTTCTACTTTTATAGCTTTTAAAGGAACTTGCATTTGTCCAACCTTTTCCATAGCTTTTTCTCCTAAACGGACTATTGCATCTTTTAGTTCTTCTCTTTTTTCTAAAGGTGTATCTATATCCGAAAGTAGTTCTTCTGTGTTTTCTACCATAGTAGTCACATCATCTACAATGTCTTGCGGATCATCAACTTCTTGCATAATCTTAGGAACATCTTTTATTGTGTTTATAACATCTTTTATAATTTGTTCTTTATTTTCTTTTGTATCTTTTAAAGTCTCTATAGACTTTTTTAAGGATTCTTTTGGTTTTTCTAAGGGACTAACTTTAGCCTCTTCTCCCTGACTATTGCTGGAACCACCACTACTACTCGAATTACTATTAGAATTGTTATTATTTGAATGATTATCTTGCCCTGATTCTTTCTCTTTAACTACAAAATTTATTTCATACGTTTTTATCATATTCCCATCTTCAGCAGTTACTTCAACCCTCGTAGTTCCTGGTAGGCTTGTTGCTTGAGTAATATTCACCTTCGCATTTTCATCTTGTGCTTTTGCCGTTACATTTGGTACTGTCGTACTTCCAAAGGGAAGTTCTACTTGGTAAGTATAATCATTATATACAAAATCACTTACTGTTTGATTAGCTATTCTTATATCCTTTAAATAAGCATTATTGCTTTTGTCTAAGGTAAAATAAATAGAATAGATATTTAAAAGTTCTCCATCTTCAGCTGTTACTTTAACACTTGCTGTTCCTGGTACACTTGTTGCTTGCGTAATATTCACCTTCGCATTTTCATCCTGTGTTTTTGCTGTTACCGTTGGTATACTAGTACTTCCAACAGGAAGCTTTACTTCATAAGTATACTGATTATAAACAAAATCAGTAACGGTTTCATTATTTATCTTTAAATCACTTAAATATGCATTTGTATTTTTTAATACTGTAAAATAAATAGTATATGTATTTTGAGTACTTCCATCTTCAGCTATTACCTCAATCCTTGTAGTCCCTGGCAAACTCATTGCTGGAGTAATATTCACCGTTGCATTTGGATCTTGTGCTGTTGCTGTTACTATTGGTACTGTTGTACTTCCATAAGGTAACTCTTTTTCATAAGTATATTGATTATATACAAAGTCACTTACTGTTTCATCATTTATTTTTAAATCATTTAAATACGCATTTGTATTCTTTTCTAAAGTAAATTGAATAGAATAAGTTTTTAGAACAATTTCTTCCTTTATTATCTCTACCTTTGTTGTTCCTGGTAAACTTTCTGCAGGAATAACATTTACCGTTGCATCCATATCTAATGCTTTTGCTGTAATGGTAGGAACAATCGTACTTCCACGTGGCAATATTACTGTATATCCAAATGTATTTTCTTGAAATCCACTTAAATCTTGATCATCCATTTTTAATTCATATAGATATCTTTGTCCAGGATAAATTTTAGCAATCTCATTGTTGCCTCCTATTTTTGAGGAAATAATAGCTCCTCCCTCCAACCCTGTCTGAATACAATAAATCATATCTTCTTGTGCTGTTCCAACATTCCATTTCCAAAGGATTTCTCCACTTTCATCTACTTGAATTATCCATCCATCTTCATTTCCTTGATTCTCATTAAAATCTCCATCACTTGAATTTGAATTTCCAGCAATCATATATCCACCATCAGATGTCTTTATGAACCCTATAGGAGAATCATTTCCACTTCCTCCATAAGTTTTTTGAAACTGTTTTTCTCCATCTTTGTCTATTTTCACAAACCAATAATCTTTACCACCATGATTTCCAGTAATATCTCCATTGTTAATCGTAGTATTTCCTAATAAAGCATATCCCCCATCAGGAGTTGGTTGCATATCTATTGGTTTAATAGCATCTGAAGAAACACTAGAATCATCTTTTGTCCCTCCATACGTCTTATTCCATACTACATTTCCGGCTTCGTCAATCTTAAATACCCAAAAGTTATAATTTCTTGGTATATCTGGTGGGCGCTCTATTACTACAGATGTCCCAAATACAACATAGCCTCCATCTGTTGCTTCTTTAATACTAACCCCTTTGTCTTGACCTTCTCCACCATAATTTTTAATCCAAACCTTATTAAAGTTATTGTCAATTTTTAGAACCCAACAATCATAGTCTCCTTTATTTTGTTGAAAATCTCCATCACTAGAATTTTCATAGCCTACAACAATATAACCTCCATCATTTGTTTGTACAATTTGTTCTACAAAATCTCGATCACTGCCTCCTACTCGAAATTCTTTTTCTGGTATTTGTTCGCCATTTTCATCCAATTCAAATATATATCCATTGCAACCACTAATACCTTCTATATACCACCATCTATTCTCTAAAACAACATATCCCCCACTAGATTTTTCTTGAATATCTGCAATTTTATTGCCAAATCCACCATATTCTTTCGCCCATACCAAATTTCTAGCATTATCCAATTTAAATATAAGACCACTATAGTCATCATATCCTATACCAATGAATCCCCCATCTCTAGTGGGCGATAAATATTCAACTTGTATTTCCTCTTCATCTCCCATTCGGTCATGAGTTAAAATCTTTTTCCACTGATAGGTTACCTTGTTATTTTCATATCCTTCCCCATATACATTTTTTATCGGCACACCTGTTAAGCAAATAGTAAAAATTAGTAGCCTAGCTAACCACCTATTTATCTTTCTTATCTCCATCATGCCCCTCCTTTTATATGCAAAACAATTCCATATCTTTAAACGATTCTATACTTTTCGCCTTTTTCCTTCAAATTTCGACAGTAATTTAGGAAAAATTTATTTTTCTCTCTTTTGTTTAATAAATAAAAAATATAGAAAAGGTTAATAACCTTTTCTATGTTTTTTCCCTAAAAAGTAGATAATCCACTCCATTCTTGTAAACGATAAATAATATTTTTAACTATAGACTCTTCATGGTATTCTTTAAAATCAAGAGTATAATTGCCATCTTCATTTTCCCATATTCTATCAAAATATTTTTCTACATCCTTTACAATTTTATTATCATTTTTAGCCATTATTTTTAAATCTGCTTCTAGATTATAATCTCCTATATTTCTTCTTGTAAGATTAGCTGAACCTCCAAATATAATACTCTCATCTTTATATTTAATCTTCACAAGCTTTGTATGAAATTGTTCTCCATGAGTATTGTACCATCTTATTTTTATCTTGCCATTAGATTTTTCAAACAGCTCATGAGCTACAGGTCGATTAGGGATACCGTTCTTTTCCATTCCAAAGGCATCCTTATTGGCATCTAGAATCATTTGGATATTCACACCTCTATTAGCTGCTTCTATTAAAGCTTTTACCAGATTTCTTTCACTGAAATAAAACATGCCTATTTGAATCCCGTCTCCAGCTTTCGTTTTTTCTATGGCTTCTAAAAGATTTTTTCTGATTTTCCCTTCTGTAATAAAGCTTACCCCAATCGTCCCTTCTTGTTTTTCTCTCTCTGCATATTCGCCATCAATGGTTTTTGCCGAAAAATTTCCTATAGCTTTTTCCCCTGCAACAATATCTTTTATGATAGATCCTTCTACTACAAAAGCAATATTCGAATGATACCCACTAGCATCATGAGGATTTGCAGAGCTTACTAATGCCTGTTTTTCTGTGACAATCAATTTTCTGTGATTGGCTTTAAAATTTAAAAGCTTTAGATAAGAACGAAATGTTACCTTTGGTGCATCTTTACTAAATGGGTTTGGTAGCCACCCCTTTTCTGATGTTTTAAACCATCTAATCAATGACCTCCAAACTCCTGAATAAGAAGGATTTGAATCCCTTAATTGGTTCAAATCTGTAAGTACTACATTAACTCCATTCTTTTTTAATATTTCTAAGTGCTTTGATGGATAAGATCCATAAAAAGTATTCATTTCATCTGTTACAAATGTGACTTTTAGTTCTGGATATTTTTGCTTTTTCCTAACAATCGTATTCGTTAATTTTGATGAAATATCAGGGTATGAATACTCTTTATCATAGGTATCATTAAATAAGAACATATCAATAATAATAAACTTTTCTGCATCCTCAATGAGCTTAGACACCCTATCAAAAATCATTTGTTCTTTCATGATTTCCCCATCCTTTTCATAGGTCAAATCATATAAAAATTCTATTCTGTCTGTTTTGTAAACTGATCCATCTAATGAAATTCCCTCTGGTAAAGGTTTGATCACTCCATATATACTCGTACTAATGATGATTAAAAATAAAATAAGTCCTATCATTTTTCTTTTTTTCATGCCTCTCTTCGATAGATCATTCTATCTTGACCCCCTTTTTGTTGGATAACCCTCATACTTCTTTTTATATTTTACTATATTTTATAGATTCAAAAGACCTTTACTTACAAATATTTTATTATATCTTTTATAACCTTATCTAAATCCTTAAAACTATGATAAAATCTTCTTATATCATAAAACAATAGACTGTTTGGAGGAAAACTATGAAGCTCAATTTTCGAAGTAAAAGTTTTAAAATATCTATCATCCTTTTTCTTTTAGCATTACTTATACATTCAGTAGTAGGCACTATATCCTTAAAATCTTTTTTTAATCTTACAGCACTAGAAATTATTTTTTCTGGCATTTTTATCTCTGTCATCGTAAGCTTTTCTTTTGATACCTTAATTACTACCATTACCATGATTAAGAAAAGCTTTTCTGATAAAATTGACTACGAAGGTACAATCAATAAAGTTCATACATTAAGTATAAAGGTAAAAAGAGATGGGGTTCTATCTATTCAATCCGATATAGAAGAAGAAAAAAATACTTTTTTAAAAGATGCTATGATTTTATTAAATGATTATAAAAAACCTGATATTATGAAAGATATTTTAATAAAAGACATTGAATCTAGACGTAGTAATCTCTATAGATCTTATAATGTACTAAAAATGATTGCCCATATCGCACCTTCCTTTGGACTTATCGGAACACTACTAGGTCTTGTAGGATTGTTATCTAATATACATGAAGTAAATCTTATCATGAGCAATATGGCATCTGCACTAGTCAGTACCCTGTATGGAAGTCTCATTGCCAATTTTATTGCTGTTCCTCTTATGGGAAGACTCAAAGAATATATTGATAAAAATATTTTACATTATCATATTATGACAGAGGGTATTTTACTGATTGCCCAGAATGATACGGCTAGAAATGTGTTTGATAAGATGAACGTCATGCTAAAAGAAGATACTCGGCTAATCTATCCACGTAAAAAAATAACAGAAAGGAACGACTATGATGCAGAATTATCATAATCAAAATGAACAACATGAAATGGATCTATCTACTAGTTGGCTCATTACCTATAGTGATATGATTACTATTATGCTCTGCTTTTTTATTATTTTCTTTACCATGGCAGCAAAGGAAACCACTATGCTCTCGGAAATAAAAAATAACCTTTCCACAAAGATTACTGCCTTAGCTGATGAAAATAAAAAGTTAAAAGTAGAAAAAGAAAATTTAGCAACTCAATTATTTAATCTTACAAATATAGAAAAAGATATGGATACATCAAAGGAAGAGTTTATTGCTTTTCTAAGGGAAAATAATTTATTAGATCAGGTAAAAATTCTTCAAAATGAAAAGGGGCTACTTATTCGTTTTAATGACAATGTATTCTTTCCTAGCGCAAAGGCAGATTTATCAAAAGATGGCTATGCAGTTTTAAGCCTTATGGGAGATAAATTAAAAAAGATTGATAATGATATTATCGTAGAAGGCTTTACAGATAATCTTCCTATTCATACAAAGGAATTCCCCTCTAATTGGGAATTGTCTGTTGCTCGTGCTATTTCTGTGGTAAAATATCTCACAGAGGAAAAAGAGATTAACCCTAATCGCATATCTGTCAGTGGTTATGGAGAAAGAAACCCTATTGATACAAATGATACAAAAAAAGGGCGCGCTAATAATAGAAGAATTGAAATTACTATTGTAAACTAATATCTATTCATCTAGAGAACACAAATAGGACAGGATTTATCCTGTCCTATTTGTATCTTAAGCTACACCTGAGCTTTTATCATAGTGTTCAAGTATCTACAACAGTAAAATCATTGTAGATCATATAAGGTAGCTTTCCTGACCTTTGGAGTTTATTAAAATCAGAAGTTCTCATAAGATGAGGGATATTAGAAGGAAGTTTGCTTTCAACAAAAGGGATATATTCTGCATAGTAAAACAGATTTATAGCCTTTCCATTATTCATAACTACATCATAATGTCTACCTTTTCCACCTCTTGTCAAATCTATTATAATTCGTACTTTTCTTACCTGGTCATATGCATAAGTATTGATTATTTTTCCAAAAGCTCCTCTACAAACAATCTTGTCTTGGTAAAAGAAATTACTACTAAGATCTATCATAAATATATTAAAAATAAAAAATACAATCAATATCAAATACATCAACTGTCCTCTAATATCTAATAAATCTTCCTTATAAGCCTTCCTCACGAAATAGATTAATGCTCCTATGAATAGAATTATTCCTATATAAGCACCTATACTTCCCTTATTAGGAACAATAAATACTAAATCCTTATCTTTATAAACCATAGATAGAATAAAATAATATCCTTTTCCAAACAAACTACTACAAATGGGTATGGTGATTACAGCAAAAATAATTTCTATTGCATTTCTTTTAAAATAATCTATCATCTAGTAAATCATCACCTCCATTTTTTCATTTAAGCCATTTCAAAAATTCAATTTAATTAAAACATTATGTGTAGGTTTATCTGGATAATTGTAACTACCATAATATTTAGCTTCTTTAAGGGCTTGAGCAATATCACTTCCATCAATTTTTACATCTGAATAAAGATTAATTTCCTTTTGTTTATTGACTACAGCTTCTTTCACCCTCTTCTTAAATTCTTCTTTTGAATGAACCATCAATCCATAATATTCATAATAATTATAGGTTTTGCTATTGGCTACTGGATACTCGGATGTTTTCCATCTTCTTGTATCCTTCATAAAATCATCTGTTACATTAAAATAAGTATAATAAATCTTATTGCTCTGTGAAGCTCCATCATCTTTCCTAGCTGAAACAGGATCATCATGAGTTGCATCTACATGGTAATAATCTCCTCCTAATTTTACTAAGTTCCAAGCATGTGCACCACCTGTATCCTTCATATTTCCAGAAATGATCATGCTTTCTATACCCACTTTATCTAATAATGCTTTCATCATTTTTGAATACCCATCACAGACTGCTCTATTATAAAGTAACCCTCCTTCTAACTGATGTGATACTAAAGGCACTGTATTATTTTTATAATTTTCATAATCATATTCTACATGAGATACTACATAATCATGAATCGCCTTTTCTTTTTGGAAATCATCCATATCTGGTTTGATAACTTGTTTAATAATAGCATCTATTCTCACATCTATTCTTTCTAATCGATTTTTCAACTGAACCCTAGGTACCGTATATCCAAAAACAAGCTTTTTAGCTTGTTGCTCATATCTTCCATTTGTAAAAAGAAATCGAGTAAATTCTAATCTAGGATCATCGTCTATCACTTGTCCCAAAGTCATCCAAACCTCATTATAATCAATTTCTTCACATCCAGTGAAAATTACTTCTTCATCAAAATTTTCAAGTGCTTTCTTAATTTGCTCATATACAGTAGATGGCAATTTTTCTATAACCGTTACCGTTCTTACCGCTTTTCCTAAATTCCCAGCTTGATCTCTCACACTATATTCCATTACATAAGATCCTACACGGTTTTCATCTACATTAGACTGAATCATTACTTTTGTTAATAAATCAGTATCACAATCATCTATAACTGCTTTTATCCCTAGTTCTACATAATTCTCTCCTTGTCTAATAGTAACATGATTCTCCCCTTTTAATATAATTTTTGGGGGCTGTATATCCTTCTTTACTTCTTCTTTCTTAGCTTTTTCATCAACAATTTCTTTATCTGTTTTACTTTTTTCCTCTTTTGATGGAGTTATCTCTTTATTCTCTACTTTATCCTTTTTCTCTGCTTCTTTCTTTTCCTTATCTTCCTTTTTCTCTACATCTTCCTTCTTAGCTTGATCATCAACGCTTTCTTTATCTGTTTTACCGTTTTCCTCTTTTGATGAAGTTGTATCTTTATTCTCTGCTGTATCCTTTTTCTCTTCTTCTTTCTTTTCTTTATCTTTCTTTTTCTCTGCATCTTTCTTCTTAGCTTGATCATCAACAATTTCTTTATCTGTTTTACACTCTTCCTCTTCTGATGAAGTTGTATCTTTATTCTCTACTGTATCTTTATTTGAAGATTTTCTAGTACTACTAGATAAGCCTCCTGAACCACCAGAAGAAGATTTTTTGATCTTTATCTTTTCTTTGGCATTTATTTCTTTGATCACACCATTTCCTACAATATGGCAATCCTTTGAATTTACTTCTATTTTCTCTATCATTGTATTTTTAGATATTTTTAATGTAGCTGGTTGGTTGAGTTTTATCTTTTTAATTTCACTGTCCATGAGAGAAATTTCATCCTTAGAACTACAATTTAAATATACTTTTCCTTTAACCTTAACCCCCTCTAGGGTAATTGTTCCTTTTTCAATTCCTTCAGATAAATATAAATCCTTTTCAATAATAATATTTTTAAGTTGTATATCTCCTTTATTAAGAATAACATTATTTTTGAAGGTCTTTCTCTCTATATCCTCCTGAATAATATCCCCACTTAATTTTGCAATCATAGTAAATGCTTCAGCTCGACTAATTAGACTCTTTGGATGAAAAGTTTTATCGTTATATCCTGATATAATATTTTTTTCCTTTAAAGTATATATAGCATCTTTACTCCACGAAGAAAAATGATCTGCATCTGCAAAAGATCTCATGGGCATTACATTTTCTAATTGAAATGCTTTATATAATAATATAGCAGCTTCTTCTCTTTTGATAGGTTCATTAGGATGTACAGTTCCATCCTGGTATCCATTTATAATTCCAGCTATTTTTGCTTTTGCCATTTCTCCCGCATACCATTCACTACCTGATACATCCTTAAAATTCAAAGCATCTTTCTTTTTGTAATCAAATATTTTATTAATAGTCGTTATAAATTCAGCTCTCGTAATGGTTTGATTAGGTCGAATGGTATTATTATCATATCCTGAAATAATCTTTTCATCTATTAATTTTTCTACATAAGCTTTCGCCCAATGTCCTTCTAAATCATTGATCGTACTATTTGCAGCTACAGAAATAGTCATCATAAGTAAACAAAATAATATACTCATTCCTTGCACAAAAAATTTCTTCATCTTATCCTTCCTCTTCTTCTTTCAATTTTATTAAAATCGCAACTGAATCGTTGGCATAGGTTCGTTCTCCCCTGAACTTAAAAAACACTTTTCTACAGAATCAAGTAAATTTCCAGTCGTCCCAATAGAGATCACCCCATAATTCCCAGGTGCATAAAAATCTAAAATACGAAATTCTACCCTTGCTTGACCTGTTTCTTCATCGATTTTGCCATAGTTCATCATATATTGCTGTACATCTAAATGCACCAATGTAGCAAAAGCAAGGTGATTTCTTTTGATTTTTTGACTTTTTGTAAATTGCCAAGTAATTACTAACACTTTTGTTTTTTTTCCTGAAATGATTCTCTTTTCAAAATCAAATTTCAACGAATGCTTGATATCTGTTGGCATCACAACTCCTTCTCCTCTACTGTTTATTTGAACTTATTCTTCAACAATCATTCAAATAATCATCTCACCTTATCTAAATCAATTTATACCCTCTACCTTATAAGCAGCTTGTAAAAATAAAAAACCAGCACAAAACAATACCTAAAAGGTATTGTTTTGAACTGGTCTATCTCTAGCTAAGCTATCCTGCTCTCTATTAATCTAACCAATCATTTCATATTTTAATAACTTCCAAAGGTAAATTGATACCATAAATCAAACAACTCTTGTCCCCACAAAATCGTTATAAAGGTTCCTATTACAATAAAAGGTCCAAATGGAATCATACTTTTTCGGTCTTTGTATTTTAATCCTATCAAAATGATACTGCTAATAGAAGCTGTTAAAACTGCCATTGATAAGGCAATAAGGGTCATCTTCCATCCTAAAAAAATTCCTATTGGGAAAAAGATCTTCACATCTCCCATACCCATAACTTCATCACTTTTATAAGCAACCATCCCTACAATAGACACTAACACCAAAAATCCTGATCCTGTAAAAGCACCTATGATAGGACTTAAAGGACTTTCATAAAAGCTTATAGGATAGATATAATTGTAAATAATTAGTATAACCCCTCCAACTAATCCTGCAATCACCACTACATCAGGAATAATCATATGGTCATAATCAATAAAAAATACAATAATCAATAAAGTCATAAGATACGTAAAAGCAACAAACTCTACCCCTAAACCATATTTTTTGAAAATGGATACATATACAATTCCCGTTAAAAACTCTACCAAAGCATATCTTGGCGAAAATCCACTCCCACAATACCTACATCGCCCTTTTAAAAAGATATAGCTAAAAATAGGGATTAAATCTAATGGTTTTAATCTTTCATTGCAACAAGGGCAATGAGAAGGAGGAAATATGATAGACTCTTCCTTTGGAATTCTGTAAATACAAACATTGAGAAAAGAACCTATGACAATGCCTATGGTGAAAATAAATAAGGTGATCATGATTGCTCTCTCCATTCTATGATTTCATGCCTTTGAGGACTTGTACAAGTTCTGCTATTCACATTAATATCATTTTTCCAGATATATTCTATTGTTTTTCCCATCTTCCCTGGTTCAAAAAATTTTCTTGTAGCACTGTAAGTTTTTATTTTATCCATAATTTTACTTTCATTATATTTGATCGTAGGATTCCCTGTAATAGTTACATTTCCTTTACATATAATAGTTCCATTAAATGTTCCTCCTGTAATAGTTAAATTTCCTTTGCAGTAGATAATTCCTTCTGGTTCTTTCATACTATTAAAGTTCAGGATTTTATTGGAATTATAAAAATGTATACCACTCTCGTCTTGAGGTAATACTTTACTATCTTCATCAAAAAGATTGATTTCATATACCATATCTTCTATATTTTTTTCTTTTGTTCCAAAGTGTTCTGTTTTCATAGTAAATATTTCTTTTAAAAATTTAATTTTACCTTTATACGCAGCTTCATTATTCACACTGCTATTAATATTATTATTATCCATTAATTTTGTAACACTATTTTTGTCTATAAATATTGCACACTTAGCATATCCTCCTAAATCTTTTCCATAATTCGATACAACTCCACTATTTATGCCCTTTACATTACGTTGATTATCAAAAAGCTCATGCTTCTTGTCAGATATAAAAAGTCCATATGCATCACTATTACCATATAAACGTAAATCTTTGATCTTTTTTTCTATTTTCTTATCAGAAAGACTTCTATTTGTACCAGAAATTTGACCTGGAATAATAAATTTTTCCCCTAAATGAATACTCCCTTCTCCTTCATTATAAACAACACTTCCTTCATTATAATAATCGCCAGAAGTAATCCCTATATAGTTTCCACCAACATTTATCTCAGAACCTACTCCAGCTTTATTTTTAACAAAACCTTTTGTTGTCACATTATTTTCAACAAATATTATATTATTATTATAACTTCCTTCTAAAAACAAATTATTACAATATAGATTACCTCCTGTATCTCCATCAGGATAGATTAGTGGCATATCATATGGATATAATCCTTGAAGCTTATTTTTATTATCATCATCCATAATAGATATCTTTTTATCTATATAATATTTGCTTGGAAATATATAGTTTTTCTTGTAATCTAAATCCATAGACGGCTCATACCTATGAATATTTAATGTCCCACCTGTAGCATCTACAGAAACATCTCCTTTTGTATAAACATTTCCATAAACATCTACTATCCCATTAGCAGCAACTGTAAACTTTGCATTATTGTTTTTATCATTTCCAGAAAATACATCACCCATAATAGTAGCACCACTATTAAACCTTATATTTCCAGCTGCCATTATAGCATTCGTCCATATAGGATTTCCATAAATAATCGTACTTTTTTCTATTGTCTGTGCACTATAGACAGGATGGATTACATTTGCCTTTACAAATAATTGTTTTCCCTCACTATCCTTTACTGTTATTTTGAATTGTACATCATCTTCATTGATAGCATCTCTATTCCAGTCCCCTGAAAAATTTCTATATTTACTTGTATTATTTTCAACAAGCTCAATCTTATACTCCATTGTTTTTCCATTTACATTAGCTCTCTTAAATATTGACGTACTCAAATTGTCTAAAGCTTTTATGGCAAAATAATAATATACTCTTGGAAAAGCTTTTTCAAAGAATTCATCCATATGTTTATTATACTTTTCTGGATCAAGCTTAGAACTTCCACTTTTGCTTTTATTTTCAACATCCTTTATCCATTGATCGTGAATAAATGTTTGGTTGCTTTTTAAGTCAAGACCTAATTCTCTTATTTTATCTAATTGTGCTTTTGTACTTGATATTTTAGGAGCATTTTTTGTTCTCTTGTCTACCATGTTTTTAAGAACAGCTTCATCTTCTAGTTGTATCATTTTGTTTACCAATGTAGAAGACACTACATTTTTATTATATAATTCATATTTCATATATCTTATGGATGCAGTTTCTGCTACTGACAAAGCAAAATCAATTACTTCTAATTCTTCTTCAGCTACTTTATCCAAATCATAATATTCTTCCTTCCAAGCTCTACTCTTTTGCCCTAATTTTAAGTTTCCAATACTTATGCTTAAGGCCATAGTGCCTAATGTTAAGAGTATAATTATAACAATCAATACTAATATTATGGAAGAACCCTTTTCGCTCTTCTTCCATATCCTCTTCATTTTTTCACCTTCTTATCGTATCTCATACAATTTAAACTTTCCTGTATGATAGCTTCCTATAATTTCATTTTTATCTTTTCTCTTTACAATCACATCAACACTATATGTATCCTTATCATTATTTTGAAAAAAATTGGTTTTCATTATGTTTACATTCCCAAATTTACTTTCATTTGTATCAAATAAATATGCTGAATCCACTAAATATTTCATGGGATTTTCTACATCTACTTGATTCATATCATGGACACTCTTTCGATTTCCATCTCTTGAATATTCTACATAGAAATTAATATCCTTATCAATTAAATTGACTATATATACTCTATACTTTCTATTCTTAGGCATTGACTCTTCTGGAAATAAAAATCTTATAGGAACAGCATCTTCTGCCTTCAATTTATCAATAGATTCTGCTGTATATTCCTTATTATGTATAGGCCAATACCTAGGCTTTCGTTTTCCAACTCCATAATTATTGTTCTGTGCATAACTCCCATCTTTAGTTCCTACAGCCTCTCTCAAGGTATTTTTTAATTCAGAAAATGTTATTCTTTTCTTTGTAGTTTTTTCCTTGCTATTCACTTTTGCTTTCCAATTCTTCATAATTTCTTTCATAGTGTCTAGACTAATCTCACTAGTATAAGAATCCACATCCATATGATATTCTCTATTTCTACTAGATGATGGCGTATCATTCCCTGTAATAATACCAATTAAAGTTCTATACTTCTCAACCATCAAATGCACATGGTGATCATCCATATATGTATTTTCTGAATAACTAGTTATTATATTTTGCGTATTTGTATTATTTACCACTATCTCCATAACAAATTTCACATCTTCACTATCCTTATCTAATACTTCATTCCATTGAATATCAAAATACTTAGTACCTGTTGTTTTCTCTTCTATAATACTTGCTTCATTATTCTTTGTTGTTTTTATCTTATTCCCAGATTCATTTAGATAAAAATACTTCGTCTCTTTCGTCTTCCCTACCATATACATTGCACAATCTTTCTTAATCTTCTCTGCCTCACTCAACGCTAGTGCATTTGCCATATCCGTATCATAGGCACGTTTATTTAACTTTGCAGAAAAGGCAAAGGATCGAAGGAGAGTTCCTACAACCATGGCTAAAATGGTGATGGCGATGATCACTTCAAGGAGGGTAAATCCTTTGTTGTTTTTAAGCATTTTATCTGCTCACCCGCTTTACATGAACCTTTCCACTATGTGCTCCTGATTTGAAGTGAGGGTTTTTCACATCATCTCCTACAACAGTAATTTCAAGAACTTTCCCTGTTGTATTTTCTACATTGAAGATAATTTCCGATTTGTCATCTGCTCCTGTCCTTGGAAAGGAAGAAACCTTCATTTCTAGGATCCCATTTTTTACTTTTAACTCTTTTGTTTGAGTCTTTTGATTTTTTTCTAGAGAATAAGTATATGTATATTGATTGTCATTTTGTTCTATCATTAATTTTCCATGAATTTGATTTTTACCATTGTTATATACTTCTGTTTCTGGATGATTGTATTCACCCAAACTAAACTTTGGTCCTTTTGGATTTTTATTTATGATTAAATGAAAATTTGCATTCTCTTGATTCTTGGGAATAGAATCATTTTTATTGTAGCCTTCATAGGAAGTAAATGGACTGCTTTTTCCTTTGGTTGAAGGTACCTCTAGCTGTAAACTTTCATGATCTGTCCCATCTGTATATGCAATATATTCTAGCTGCATATTTCCCATTAAGTCACTATCTTCTGATTTATTTAATTGCATTTGTCTTACAAATATTTTATTTGGATTATTTTCTAATTTGTGAATAAAATCGTATAAAGAAGCAATCGTTCCCGAAAAACTAAGGTTGATACTTTTTGTCCATACAGTGGGTAAGTTTTGATCCATTTCTTCTGGATTTCCTTCTTCTCCACTAATATACAAATCTGCTTGTACTGCACTTTCTTCTTCAAAAGAAATAGAGGATACGGTGACATTTGTTTTTTTTGCATAGGCTCCTAATGTTAGAATGATTTTTTCCTCTGAAATAAATGGAGGTAGCGTCTCTTTTAATCTTTCTACTTTATACTGTAAATTTTCAGCTTCTTCTTTTAGCTTTTCTCGATTTCGATATTCTTCTTCTATTTTTTCTAAACGTATTCGATCATTTATAAGGGTTTCACTTAATGATTGATAATCTTCAAACTTTGGCATAATCAAATAATTTAACCCCACATACGTCCCGATGATAATCAAAAGAATCATTAGAAGATTACTCTCTCTTGTACTCATACTAGGACCTTTTTTCTTCATTATTTTCATATTCACACCTCCTAAGGATTCAGGGTATTAAAATCTTTCCTATAAAAATTACTGAGCTTCTTCTAAATCAAGAATAACTTTTGTATCAATGACGAAGTTATAATTCTCTTGATTGGTTTCTTCATTTTTGTTATTTTGAATACTTTTGATCCTTACATCTTCAAATAAATTGGTCTGCTTTAGCTTATAGATAAAAAAAGCCATACTATCATTATCACTAGATTCTCCCATAAGATTGATTTGTCCATCATCATTAAAGGAATAATCCGATAAAAAAATAGAAGCAGGCATATTAGCAGCTAGTACTTGAAACATCTTTGTATTGATCACTGCATTTCTTGATGCTGTATCAATAATCGTACTCATAGCTTCAATTTTTTGTGTCTTTGTTCTAATCTCTTCCTTTGTTTCTTCTACTACAGACTTTTGTTGAATCAAACTATCTATTTCAGTCTTTTCTTGATCCATCTTGTATAAACTATATTCTAAAAAGGCATAAGCACTTCCTAAAAGAATCATAAGGATACATACGATAATAATCCATAAATTTTTATGATTGCTATTCCCACTAGTCTTTACATGGGTATCTAATAAGTTAATATCCCTCATCTATGAATCCTCCCTCAAAGCAGCCCCTATAGCAGGTAATAAGCTAGGAAACTCTTTTATATATGCCGCATTATTATCTGTAGGCTTAATGGTTGAGGCTGGTACACTAAAACCTTCTTTTAAATATTCTTCCATTCCATATAAAAGACTTCCGCCTCCTATGAGTAAAATCCGATCAATCTTTGCATCCTTCTTTTTTTGACTGTAAAAAGCAATTGTTTGATTAATCTCCTGCACAATAGGACTATATCCTCTTTTGATATATCCTTCAGCATCATACCCATGAAGCTCATACTCCATAAATTTATTGAATTTATCCTTTTCTGCTTGCTCAAGAGAAATATTTAAATGTTTAGAAACGGCTTTGTCAATAGACCCTCCTCCACAAGCTATGGTCCTACTGAGAATCAATCGATCTTTCTCAATCACATTTACCTGTGAATACGTAGCCCCAATATCTACTAATATTACATTTTCATCAGGTTTTGCATGACTAATAAATGTTTTATAAGCTTTTGTAATACTATTAGCATTTACATCTACATATTTTGCTGATATTCCTATCAAACTTGATAAATAAACATAGCCTTCCACTAACTTTTTAGGACAAAAGGCTACCATTCCCTCTACCCCTTCTTTTGTATGTTGATAAACTTTATAGCTAATCGCATGGGTATTTGTAATATCTTGAAAAGTTTTAGATAAATCCATTAGAATGGCTTCATGAATTTCTTTTTTCTTTATAGGTGGCAATTGAAAACTCCTCACAACTACTTGAGGAGAATTGATGGAAAAAGAAATCTTTTTTACTTTTATATTTCTATCTGCAATTCCACCTTTAATGAGCTGGGCAATCTTTTCTAATCTTTGGGTTTCTTCCATAGTAACAATTTCTTCAGGAATAGGGATTACTGCTGTATCTATAATATTTTTTGTTTTTTTATCTTGATTGATCAATGCCATTTTGATATTTCTTGAACCTACATCTATTCCTAAGATTTTTTCTTTAGCCATATCTTCCCTCCTGTCAATCAATTAATACATCGAATTGTATAATTTTCTGTTAATGTCTTTATATTTTCAAATTTATCTTTATAGGTAACAGTAGCCGTAATCATTCTTTCTTTGATCTTGTTTATAGATACCCCTCGAGAAGTATCCGTTTCTTCTTTTTTACTTTCTGAAATAGTAAAGCTTTGAATCTTTGCAATATCTTGTACCTTTCCACCTTGTTTTTCCTTTAAATATCCTCCCTTAGCAGGAGCTGTATCTAATTCAAAATAAATTTCATAATCATTTTTTGTTTTATCTATTTTTGATTCTTTTATAATAATTTTGTTATTTTTATCATCTACTTCAATACCATCTTTCACATCATTTTGTCTAATCTTTACCATTACATAAGAGAGGGCAATCCTTGCTTCCATCTCAGCATCTGCATCCTTATAGATGTTTTGGTATAAGTTTTGAGAAGTCTTTACAAGACTAAGAATAATGGTTCCTAAGATGGCCATAATCAGTAAAACGATGAGAATTTCTATTAAAGTAAAGCCATTTCTTTTCATTTTTTCACCATCCAAAATAGGTGTTTTGTTATTTGTATTCTACTGTTAAATCATTAGGGTTAGTAGGATCATAAGCATATTTATATTGATTTGTATCTATAATAATTTTATACCCCTTTCCCTTTAAATCCATTAAATCATCTGGGTATTTTCCTTCAAGGGCATAATATTGTCTCATAGTTTTTTTTAGGACTTTTGTATATGCTTTTAATTCTAGTTGTTTATTTTTTTGTTGAAATTTATTGACCCTTGGGATAATAGTAGATGCTAAAATACCTATCAACACAATAACAATAATCAATTCTATCAGGGAATATCCTCTTTGATTCATTTTTGAATCTCCCTTCAATGGTAAGTCTTATTTTTAAAGGACTCCTGCCAATTGGCAGGAGTTGTTTTCACTTCTATTTAATATTTTGTTAATGCATAGCCCGTAGGTGCTGTATCAGAAGCAACAACATCATCAAATTTACCTGTATCTGTGTGATATGTAACTGTATAATATTTACCATCTACTTCTTTTATATACGTAAAATCCCCAACCGATTTAGCTCCAGTAGAACCTGCAGCAGCTACAGCTGTTGCTACTAAATTCAAGTCTCCGTTAAGATTTTTACCAACGTAATGCATTACATCTATATCCTTAAAACTTTTAGAATTAGCTGCACTTACAGCTGTCCCAGCTGTTGCATTAGGTTTTTTTCCTTCTGCCATTAACGCTTCTACAGCTGTTGCAAGATTTTTAGCATCTGCCATTGCTGTAGCACCTCTTGCCTTATCTGTAAATCCAGTAAACTTAGGTAATAATACAGTAGCTAAAATTCCTAATATTGCAATAACAATAATCAATTCAATCAATGTAAAACCTTTTTGACTTTTTTTCTTTTTCATTAGTTTTTGTATCACTTTATTTCCTCCTTATTTTTAACCAATATTTTGTAATATTTCTACCATTGGAAGCATTACAGCAAGGATAATTACTGCTACAACTCCTCCAAGACCTATGATGAGCATAGGCTCAATCATAGTAATCATTTGTTCTATTGCTTCTTCCACCTCCTCTTCAAAGAAGACAGAGGTTCTCATGAGCATGTCATCTAGTTCTCCTGTTTTCTCTCCAACAGTAATCATATGAAATAGTAGGGGTGGGAATATTTCTATTTTCCTAAGGGAAGTAGAAATCCCCCGACCTCCTTTAATATCCTCTTGACATACCTTGAACCTTTCTTCTAATACACGGTTTCCAATAAGATTAGAAATAATGTCCACCGCTTGGATGATTGGAATACCACTTTTTAAAAGCATTCCCATGCTATTTGCAAATTTAGCAGTTACAATTTTTATAAATAAGTTTTTGATAATAGGTGTTTTTAATTTCAAATCATCAAAAACATATCTTCCTCTTTCTGTTTTATAATAATAAATGAGTCCTATTACTCCAAAGAAACCACCTAAAAACATAAGTCCTAAATGATTGATAAGAAAATCACTGACCATTACAACAAGTTTTGTTAAAAATGGAACTTCTCCTCCCATTTCCCCAAGCATCTCTGAAAACATAGGGACAACTTTTACCATCAAAAGCGTTACAACAGCTACAGCTACAAAAACAACCATCACAGGATACATAGAAGCTGCTTTTATCTTTTTCCTCATCTTGTATTCTTTTTCATAATTCTCAGCAAGTCTATTTAAAACTTCATCTAATGTACCACTTGCTTCACCTACTTGAATCATGTTGATAAAAAACTCTGGAAAAGTATCCCTATACTCTTTCAAGGTATTTGAAAACATCTTTCCCTTTTGTAGCTCTTCATGAATATTTTTGAGTATTTCCTTAAACTTTTTCTTCTTCGTCTGCTGGGTCAAAATGAGCATAGCTTCAATCAAGGTTAGTCCTGAATTTAAAATAACGGAAAACTGTCTACAAAAGATGGCAAAATCCTTGGCATTTGGTTTTCCAAATAAATTATCTATTTTCATTCCTTGTGCTTCTTTACTAGTCTTTGTTACAATGTAACCCTTTTGGTACATTTCACGCTTTAAAGCTTCTATACTATCTCCTTCATAAATACCTGAAATGATTTCTCCTTGCAAATTTTTCGCTGTATATTGAAAGGTAGCCATACTTTACCACCTCGGCATCAACAGATTGGATAAACTTTGTTCATCTTGGGCACGTTCAAGAGCAGCTTCTTTTGAAATCATTCCCTGCTGTACCAATTGTGATAGATGATAATCCATAGACTGCATGCCTGTATCATGGCTTGTCTGAATGATACTATTGATTTGATGGGGCTTATTTTCACGAATAAGGTTTCTAATAGCTCCATTGGCAATCATCACTTCACAGGCAGCAGTGATACCTGTTCCATCCATCTTAGGAATAAGCTGCTGGGATACAACGCCATTGAGTACAGTAGCCAACTGACTTCGTACTTGATTTTGCTGTCCTGTAGGAAATGAGTCAATAATCCTATCTATGGTCTTTGCAGCTCCTATTGTATGTAGGGTAGAAAAAACTAAGTGACCTGTTTCTGCTGCTGTTAGTGCAGTGGATATGGTTTCAGGGTCCCTCATCTCTCCTACTAATATGATATCTGGATCTTCCCTCAATGATGCTCTTAATGCGGTTGCGAAGGATTTTGTATCTCCTCCTATTTCTCTTTGATTGACTCTACATTTTTTGTGCACATGAACATATTCTATAGGGTCTTCAATGGTAATAATATGTGCTCTTCTCTCTTGATTGATAATATCCAGTAAACTTGCTAGCGTAGTAGATTTACCACTTCCTGTAGCTCCTGTTACTAAAACTAATCCCATATGCTTATTGGCAAATGATCTTATTGCAGAAGGTAATTTCAGATTATCAAAATTTGGAATATCTACAGGAATAGCTCTTAAGGCAATAGAATAATTTCCCTTTTGTCTAAATATGTTGGCCCTGTATCTTCCAAAGTCTCCTACAGAAAAGGAAAAGTCCACTTCTCCTGCTTCTTCTAATATTTTTTTATGACTTTCACTCATACAAGAATCTGCTAAGGTCTTAGAGATCTCTGGTGTAATCATTTCTGCATCTTCTATATCCTCTAAGGACTTATGGACTCTGATGACTGGCTTTGAATCTACAATCAAATGAATATCCGTAGAGCCTTTACCATGAGCATATTCTAAAATCTCTTGTAGATTTCTACTATCAATCCTTTCCGTGTACGGTCTTGACCAATTCATTCGTAGTTGTCTCTCCTTCCAAAACAAGTGTTTTACAATTTTCAAAGAGGGTCATCATCCCTCCTCGAATGGCGATTTCTCTTATTTCATCGCTGGTTTTTCCTGTTTCTATGGCATTTCTTAAATCTATATCCATCATCAATACTTCATGAATCCCTCTTCGGCCTGCATAGCCTGTATCGTTACATTCTTTACAACCTTTTGCTCTATACAGGGTGGATACACCGTATTCTTTTAATAATTCTTTTTCTCCTTCATCAGGAGTATAGCTTTCCTTACAATGAGGACAAAGTCTTCTGACTAGTCTTTGGGCAATGATTCCAACTACTGCATCTGCTGCTAAATAAGATTCAATCCCCATATCAATAAGTCTTGTAATAGAGCTAGGTGCATCATTTGTATGAAGAGTTGATAATACAAAGTGACCTGTAATAGATGCTCTTACTGCAATCTGTGCTGTTTCCTCATCACGAATCTCTCCAAGCATGATAACGTCCGGGTCTTGTCTTAACATACTCCTAAGACCTGCTGCAAAGGTAAGTCCTGCTTTACTATTTACTTGTACTTGATTGATACGGTTGAGCATATATTCTACAGGATCTTCAATGGTGATAATATTTTTATCTGGTGTATTCATCTCACTTAAGAATGAATAAAGGGTAGTGGTTTTACCACTTCCTGTAGGTCCTGTTACGAGTAAAATACCATTTGGCATTTTTAATATTCTACTGATCAATTTATTTTCATAATCTGTAAATCCTAATTTTGCTCTTTCAACCAGTGCAGCATTCTTATCTAATATCCTCATAACGATTTTTTCTCCATAAACCGTTGGCAAAGAAGATACACGAAAATCATAATCCTTGCCATTAAACTCCATAGCAATCCTTCCGTCTTGAGGAATTCTCTTTTCTGCAATATCCATACTACCTATAATTTTAAATCTTGTAGAAACTGCATCATAAATGCTTTGGGGAAGAACCATATGTTCCATCAAAGCTCCATCAATTCGATAACGTACCAAAACTTCCTCTTCAAAGGGTTCTATATGAATATCACTAGCTTTCATTTCAATGGCTTGACTGAGTATTGAATTGGCAAGTCGTACAGCAGGTGCATTGTCTACTTCAGCATTAGAGACTACTACTTCTTCTTTTCCTATATCTATCCCATATTCTTTTTTGAGATCCTCTAAAGCTTGATCTCCCGATATCTTTTTATAAGACCTTTCAATAGCAGATTTTATGTCATTTCCACTAGCAATAAACTTTTTTACATTTTTTCCAGTAATTAATCGTACATCGTCAACAGCTAATAAATTATCTGGATCACTCATGGCAACATAAATACTTCCATCCTGCTCATCAAAAGGAATCAAATCATATTTCTGTGCGATTTCTATGGGAATATTTTTTAAAATTTTATCTGAAATTTGAACTTGTGATAAATTCACCTTTTCAATATTTAATTGTATAGATAAGGCATCTAAAATGTCTTCTACTGTAACATACTGTTTTTCAACCAAAATCTGTCCAATTTTTTTTCCTTCTCTTACCTGAATATACAAGGCTTCATCTAGTTCTTCTTTAGATAACTTGCCTTTTTGAATTAATAATTCTCCTAATCTTTGTCGAATACTGCTTTCCCATTCAAACACATCAATCCCGATAAGACCGGTATCCCCTTTCTCTTAAAGCTTATTTATACACGCTCTTTTTTGGAACATCTAAGTTTACTTCTTCCTCTACTAAACCACTTAATTGCTTTTGATACCCATTTAATACACCTATCATCTCACTTCTTAACCCTTTGATTTCTGCTTTAATCTCTTTTAATCTTTTCTCTTCTTTTTCTATCTCTTTTTCTATTTTTCTTTTCTCATGATATGCTTGGATTTTTGCTGTCTCAATAATGTGCTCTGATTTTTCCTGTGCTGAAATCAATACGTTTGCTATTTGAGTACGATCCTTTTCGATTTTGTCCATCTCTTGTAATATCTCATCGTATTGGGTACTTAATTTCTGATTCATATTTTTCAATAAGAAAATTTCATCGTCTCTTTCTTTTAATTCCTTTTGTGTTGTAGTTTTTAATTCGTCATATATATTTTTTTGTTTTTCTAATTGAAGTTCTGTTCTTTTTTGTACCTCTATACGGTATTCCTTTAAACCAGTAATTTCTTGTTCTTGCTGATTTATTTGGGATTCCATTTGATTTTTTTGTTCTTCATATTCTTTTTCTGTTACTTTTAATTTTTCTTCATACTGCTTTTGAACTTCTTCTAATATAATCTCCCTTTGATGATTCATATCTGTCTTAAGACTTTTTAGATGCTCAATTTCCATATCTTTTTGTCGTAACTGTTGTTCAAAATCAAGCTTCATTGATTCATACTTCTGTTTTGTTTCTCTTAAGGTTTCTTCTTTTACTTGTATTTCTTTTTCTGCTCTTTCTCTTATATCCATTCCTGTTCTTCTGATATTCTCTAGTTCATGATCCTTTTGTCTTAGTTGAGCATCAAAGCTATTTTTCAGTTCTTCATATTTCTGCTTTATTTCCCTTAAGGCTTCTTCTTTTACTTTTATTTCTCTTTCTGCTCTTTCTCTTACATCCATTCCTGTTCTTCTGATGTTTTCTAAATCACCATCTTTTTGTCTCATCTGTAACTCGAAACTATTTTTCATTTCTTCATATTTTTGCTTTATTTCCCTTAAAGCTTCTTCTTTTACTTTAATTTCTCTTTCTGCTCTTTCTCTTACATCCATTCCTGTTCTTCTGATATTTTCTAGTTCACTATCCTTTTGTCTTAATTGGGATTCAACACCATTTCTCATCTCATCAAATTGTCTCTTTGCTTCTTGTAACATTTCTTCCTTGCTTTTTATTTCGTTTTCAGCTTTCATCCTTATTTCTTTGTTAAGCTTTTTTAAATTTAATAGTTCTCCTTCATTTTCCTTTTGCTTTAATTCTGCTTCTGCTATAAGCATATCGATATAGTCATTTACATCTTTTTTATTAAAACCATTCAATGAAGTTTTAAAATTCCTTCCTGACATTTTTATTCAACCTCCTTATATTTTTATTTTTTCGGAATCAAAAAACCAGCATAAATAGCTGTCACATTGTAGCCCACTTCAAAATGGGTACAATACTACAACTACTCATGCTGGCTTATCTTTAGCTAAACAAAACCTTGTTTTCTATTGATCATACCAGAATATATGCAGTAATTCTTTTTATTTGAGAAAATGTTTTTTGTTAGTTTGTCATTATATGTAATTTTGCTAGTACAATTTTACCATATTATAGTATTTTGTCAACATTTTTCGAAAAATATCTTTTTTGAAATAAAACAAATGAAATTGCTCACTTTTATCCAAATATTTATAGTAATTCATAAATTTTTGTTGAATTTTGGAAAATATTATTGTATAATCCCAATGTATTCACATACTCATAAATATTCGCTAGCATTTATAAAATTTAATAATCTTTGGTATGATCAACAGAAAATAATGTATATTATTTAGCTTGCGATAACCCAGCATAAAAACCACTATAAAGTGTTCTGCATAGAACATTTTATAGTAGTTTCTTATGCTGGTTTTTTATTTTTACGATGTCGAAAGGAGGTTTAATTAATTTAACTTTATTAGTAAAAAACTTTTATCATTAAAATTAAAAAGGAGGTCATTTTTATAATGAATTTTTCATTAAAAAAATTAGCGTGCACTGTTTTTCTTGGCGCAACACTTACGTTGAATACCATGACACTAGGGTTTGCCCTTTCTCAAAATGTTGAGAAGCAACAAAAAAATATTTCTATTCAAATTCAAAATTTATCAGGTCCTGTAGATACAGCATCTGATAAGTCATCTTTAGAAAACTCAAAAACATTACCTCAACCTTTACAGCAAACTAAGAAAAAATCTTCTGGGAAATATACTCTAAATGAATTGAGCAATATGAGCTATGATAATATGATCAATACTGTGGTAAAAATAAAATGGAATGACATAAAAGATTTATTTCAATACACAGATGGTGCTCAAAGATTTTATTCAGATCAGAATCGTCTACAAGCAGTTATTGATGCTTTAGCTCAAAGAGGAAGTCAATTTACTACAAAAGATGATATGGGAATTCCAACTCTTGTAGAGATTTTAAGAGGTGGATTTTATACTGGCTTTTATAATAAAGAATTAAAACAACTAAACGATAGAAAAGTACATGATCAATGTATCCCAGCTATTCTAGCTACTATGAATAATCCTAATTATAAATTGGGAACACAAACACAAGATGAAGTTGTAGGAGCTATAGGTAAACTTGTTTCAAATGCTTCTTGTAATACAGAAATCATCAACAAAGCTACCCCTATTTTAAAGCAATACAATGACAATTTTGATGCATACATCAAAGAGCGTTCAAAAGGATCCGCTATCTATGATATCCTTCAAGGTATTGAGTATGATACTTCTGAATATCTTCGTGATGTTAGAGATCCTAAAAACACACCTTTTTATGGAAGAATCGATAACTACATTGCTGAAATAGAAAAAATAGGAAGAATCAAAAATATCAATAATGATAATACCTGGTTAGTAAATAATGCTATCTGGAGTATGGCTAGAGTAGGTAGATTCCATACAGATTCAAAAAAAGGTATCAAATTCCTTGTAGAATCTTTGAATATTTATCCAAAATTGAGTGAACCCTATATGGAAGTTATAAAAAATATTGATTACATTTATCGTGGAAAAGATGCTAATGGAAATACAATTGATACAAAAGCTATTAAGGAAGCTGCAAAAAACAAATATCTACCAAAGAATTATTCTTTTGATAATGGCAAAGTTCTTATCAAAGCAGGAGATCAGGTTACTTTAGAAAAAATCAAAAGACTTTACTGGGCCTCTAAAGAAGTAAAAGCTCAATTCTTTAGAATGATTGGTAGCGACAATGCATTAGAACCAGGTAACGCTGATGATATTTTAAGAATTGTTATTTATAACAGTCCAGCAGAGTATAAGATGAATTCAGTACTATATGGATACTCTACTGATAATGGTGGTATTTACATAGAAGGAGACGGTACCTTCTTTACTTATGAAAGAACTCCACAAGAAAGTATCTATACTTTAGAAGAGTTATTCCGTCATGAATTTACCCACTATCTTCAAGGTCGTTATTTAGTTCCAGGTATGTGGGGTAGAGGAGCTTTTTATGATAACAAACACAGATTAACTTGGTTTGATGAAGGACAAGCTGAATTTTTCGCAGGTTCTACTCGTACAAATGGTGTTCAACCAAGAAGAAGTATGGTAGGAAATATCTTAAGATATAAAGATTCTGATAGATATTCATTAAACCAAACTGTACATGCTAGCTATAATAGTGGTTTTACTTTCTATACCTTCGCATATGCTTTCTTTGATTATATGTCCACTTCAGACTGGACAATGTTTGATAACTTATGTGATGCTGTAAAATCAAATGATGTATCAAGCTTTGATAGATATATTGCTTCAATTGATCATAACAGCAATCTTAACCAAAGCTATAAACAACATATGAAACACTTAACCGATCAATATAGTAGTCTAACCGTTCCATTAGTAGCAGATACTTATTTAGACAATCATCCTTATAAAAAAGCTCCAGAGCAGTTTGCAACGATTGCATCTGCTGCAAAACTTGCATCTGCTACTGTTAAAATCAACAAATCAAAATACTTTAATACATTTGCTTTAAGAGGAACTTATACAGGAGACGTAGCAAAATCTGAAGCTGAAGATTTTAAAACAATGAGCAAATACACAAATGATGTATTAAAGCAATTCAACAATGCATCTTGGAGTGGATACAAAACGCTTACTGCTTACTTTGTAAACCGTAGAGTCAATGCTAATAATCAATTTGTATATGATATGGTATTTCACGGTATTGTAACAGACCCAGCGGCTGTAGATGGTCCTGTAGGCAATGCAAAAACAGATGAATTTGCTAAATCCATGAAAGAGAAGGAAAATAATGATACATTTGAAAAGGCTAATGGTAAAATCATTCCTGGTGTAACCGTATTAGCCAGCTTAGATGGACAAGATAAAAATGATATGTTCTATTTTGAAGTAGAATCACCAAGCAAAGTAAATATCAAAGTAAAAAACAATGGAAATGCAGGACTTGACTTTATCGTTTATGATAATTCAAATAGTAAAGATGCTGTAACTCGTGCAAAAGCTTCTTCAAAAACATTAACAACTTCTTTTGATGCACAGCCTGGAAAATATTATTTACATGTATATAATTATTCTCATAAAGAATCTGCTTATACAATAGATATTGATGGTAAATTAAATACTTCAAAAGAGCAAGAGAAAAAAGAAGAACCAACAGTTGACCCTACACAAAACACAGGTAAAGATACAACTAGTCAAACAAATACATCTACTAATAAAACGGCTAAAAATGAACTCGAACCAAATGATTCTCCTAAAAAAGCAAATAATATCATCACCTCTGATATAACTGTATTAGGTCGTTTAAATCAAAGGGATATGAATGATATATTTGTATTGAATGTAGAAAATCCAGGGAAAGTCAATATCAATGTATCCAACAAAGATAATGGTAAAATAGCTTGGACGGTTTACAAAGATCCTCGTACTAGAAAAAGAATTGCTAATCCAAGTACAAGAGGAATAACATTAAAGGGTTCTTTCGATGCTACACCTGGAAAATATTATTTACACGTGTATAGCTTTGATAGAGAAAGTTATACTTACTCTATCAATGTAGATGGTGCTATCAAAAGTTCTGCTACTACACAAGAAAATAAAAAAAACAGTGATTCAATTGACCCTAATAAAAAAATATTAATCAAAGGTGCAAAAGCATTTGCATTAAACAATAATATTTCAGCCGCTCTTAATGGACATAAAAATAAAGAGGTATATTATTTTGATATTACAGCTCCTAAAAAAATCAATGTAAACATTTCAAAAACAAATAATACAGGAATGAACTGGGTTCTTTATCATGAGTCTAATTTAAAAAAGCTTGTAGCTTATGCTAATCCATCTGGTAACAAATTAATCGGTTCTTATGATGCAAAACCTGGAAGATATTACTTATCCGTTTATAAATTTGATAGAAAAGATGCATCTTATACATTGAATGTATCTACACATTAAAAAAAATAGGACAAGGCTAAAATTCCTTGTCCTATTTTTTATATGTTGATTAAACAGTATAACTATCTTACTTACAAACTTTTCCCAAAATCATTTTTTTATATTCATAAAAATTCTTTTCAAATATTTTTACTTCTTTCCATAACCTTTCAATACTTTCAAATCGATCTTTCTCCGTTCCTTTATTGATATCACTTAAAGCATTATTCATTTCATCAATTTGAAAGTTTAGTATCGCTCCCTTTAAGTAATGAATTTCTTCTCTTAATTCTTCGTCTTTCTTTTTGTCCACCAATTCATATAATCTTACTTTTCTTTCTTTTGTGAATAAATCAATCAATTTTTGTGAAACATCCATTACTAATTTTTTATCTCCTTGTAACTTAGATTCTAAATTTACAAAAGGGCAAACATCCATATTTTTTATTTTTTCTGAATATTCAGCAAGTATACTTAATAAAGCCTTCTCCTCTATAGGTTTAGATATATATGCATCCATTCCTTCCCTTAGGAGTTTTTCTCTTTCTTCTACAAGGGCATGGGCTGTTAATGCAATAACTGGTATATTTTTATATTTTTTATTACTTTTTATAATTTTCGTAGCTTCAATACCATCCATAACAGGCATAGAAACATCCATTAGAATTAAATCTATCTTTTCTTTTTCTAATAAATTTATTGCTTCTTGTCCGTTATTGGCTATTGTATATTTTATACCATGAATTTTTAGTAATTCTCCTAAAAGTAATTGATTGATCATATTATCTTCTGCTACTAAAATATTCATATTAGGATATCGAGAGATGCTTGACATTTTCTTTTTACATTCATGTGTTTTTTCTTTTTTCAAAATAACCGGATCTATAGGAATTTGTACTTTAAAAATTGTTCCTTTCCTATATACACTTTTTGCTGATATACTCCCTCCCAAAGCTTCTACTAATTGTTTAGAAATAGCAAGCCCTAACCCTGTTCCTACACTATTTCTGGTGTAATTTTCATTTATACTTGCCTGCTTAAAGCTATCAAATATATGAGGCAATTCCTCTTTAGGAATCCCAACTCCTGTATCTTTCACAGAAAAATATAATTTATGCTTATTTTCTTCTTCCTTTATATTCACATCCATATGAATCCATCCCTCTTCGGTAAACTTTAATGCATTATCAATAAGATTTACCAATACTTGACGAACTTTCATCATATCCGTATAAATAACATCTGGTACATGACTACTAATGGAATAGGTTAATTCTACCTCTTTTCCTTTCGCCTTTTGTTGGAAAATTTCCATAAGCACTCTTATTAATTCTTTTATACAAAATGATTTTTTCACAATTTCAATATTCCCTGATTCAATTTTTGAAAAATCTAATATCTCGTTAATAATATTTAAAAGGGACTGTGCAGAATCATTGATTACATTCATGTATTTTCTCTGTTTTTCATTTAAATCAGATTGTAATAACAAATCAGAAAATCCAATAATACCATTCATAGGTGTACGAATTTCATGACTCATATTGGCTAAAAATTTAGATTTACTATTATTTGCTTTAATTATTTCTTCCTTAATCATTTCCTCTTTTGTAGCATTTCTCATAAATATAACAGCACCTATAATCTCTCCATCTTCCATTTTTACAGGGCCATATTCTGTATGATAATATTGCTTTTCAAACCCTTCTACTAGAACTTCTTTCATATCATCAAATTTTTCTCCCTTAAGAGCTCTATCCATATTTTCTTTTTCCTTTATAATTGCTTCTTGATTATACCCTGCAGTCTTTTGGTCTATATGCTCTAATACTTCTATTATATTTGTTCCATGATCTACTTCCATTCCAAACCATTTTTTTAATCTTTCTTTATGAGATTTTGTAAACATTATATATTCATAATTTTTGTCAATGACTAAAAAAGTAGTATTATGAACAATTCCCATAACTGCTTCTAACATGGCATTGGTTTTTAACACGGTCTCCTGTAATTTTGATTTTTCAGTAATATCTCGAATCGTTCCTTGTAAATATTTTTTCTCTTCTACAATCGTCATCCAAGATGTTACTTCTAGGGTGCTCACTTCTCCATCTTTTCTTTCAACATTGAAGACTCCTTCAAGTAATCCTTCCTGCTCATTTGCATCAATAAATTTTTCAAATCTTAAAATATCCTTTTGGCATAATATATTGCTAAGATTCATTTCTTTCATTTCTTCAATACTATATCCTACTATTTTGGAAAAGTTATCATTCGTGTATAATTGTTTTTCCTGTAAATCATAATAAAAAACGGCTTCAAATAACTCTTTGTATAATAAACTAGCATTCTTTAAAGGGATATGTCTATGCTTTTCATCTAATTGGATCAACACCTCATTCTTCTTTTTTGCCTTTAGTAAAGAATACTTTTTTTCACATCTTATAAACAAAATACTTAATATTGTCGTAAATAAAATATTCAACATATAACTTAAATAACATTTCACTACTATCCTCTCCTCTTTGAAAGGTGCAAAAAAAAAAACCTTCTCTTTCAATAAAAGTCAAAGATTTTTCTCTCATTTATAAAATAACTAATATAGCTTGTCTTTTATTGAAAAGTCTCATATACTCAACTTTTTAATCCTATTTGACAAACTAACAATTTTCAACATTTTCTTTCCCATAGTTATTATAGCCTATTTTTGTGAAGATTTCATGAAGATTTTATCATTTTAACCCATTTTTTAAAATATATTCATTTTTTTAAATTTTATGTAATATATTGTCGAATATTACCTCAATAGAGTATAATATTATTGATTTAAATTTTAAACAATTGCAAGGAGGTGACTATATGTATAAAAATTTCAGAGTATTAATCATAGAAGATGAAACAAGTATTTTAAATGTTATTGCATCTTACTTAGAAAACGCTCAATATGAAATTGCCACAGCCATGTGCGGCCAATGTGCTTTAAATCTATTTCATACTTTTAATCCTCATTTAATTATTTTAGATTTAATGCTTCCTGATTTATCTGGTGAAACAATATGTGAAAAAATAAGAAAATCTTCAGATATTCCCATCATCATATTAACTGCTAAATCAGATGAATCTTCTAAAATAAAAGGGTTCACCTTAGGAGCAGACGAATATGTAACAAAACCTTTTAGCGTTAAAGTTCTTGTAAAAAGAGTAGATTCACTCATTAAAAGATGTTATAACACCCTCTCTACCTTTTCATTCAATCAGGGTAAATTACTAATTGATCATCAAAAACGTTTGATTCTAAAAAATAATATACCCGTCAATTTAACACCCAGCGAATACGATATTCTATTTTTACTTACTTCTAATCCATATGTGGCATTTTCTAGAAAAATGATTGTAGAAAAAATATTAGGTCATGATTACAACGGATATGAAAGAATTATCGATACCCATATTAAAAATCTTCGAAAAAAAATCGAAGATCATCCTAAAGATCCAAAATATATTTTAACCGTTTTTGGAGTAGGTTATAAATTTGGAGGTTCTCATGAATATTAACATTCATAAAAAATTAATGACTTATTTTATACTTATTATTATCATCACAACACTAGTAACCCTAATTCTTTCTAATATCACCATTAATAATAATTTTTACATTCGCCTATTAAAAAATTCTACTACAAAAATTAATAAAGCAATAGTCCTCATCAATAAAACTATTAAAAAAAATCCTGAACATCCCGATTTCAAAAATTCCATACTTTCACACTATGCAACACTATCAAATATTTCCATAGCCATTCAAACTCTTGATGAAAAGATCATCTATGAAACATCTAATAAGCTTACAATTCAAGAATTTGATATTGATAAGATATTTGAACCTATTCCCTTGTACCAACTCCATCATGAATATCGTAATATTTATTACAACAAAACAAAGCAGTATATAGCTATCATCAGCTACTATGCACCTGTAACAGATGAGATGGATACTATTAAACTAGAATATGCCCTATATCGCTCCATATTTATTACTTTTATTATTACGCTATGCATTGGTATATTCATTAGTATGCTCCTTGCTAAACAATTTGTCATCCCCATCACCCAATTAACACAAACAGCTAGAAAAATTACAGATGGAAGGCTCTGTACTAGAACTTCTATAAACAGTTCTATTAGTGAATTAAATAAATTAGCTACTTCCATTGACTATCTAGCTAATTCTCTACAAAACCAAGAGAATTTAAGAAAAAAAATATGTTCAAATATTTCACATGAAATCAAAACACCCATTACAACAATCCAAACCCATATAGAAGCTTTCATAGATGGTATTTGGGAACCCTCTAATGATAAACTGATCTATCTTTACGATGAATTTGAAAGATTGTCTATTTTAATACGCAATATGGAAAACATTCATCAATTGCATGAAGATAATTTTGTTTTAAATAAAACAAACTTTCATCTAGATCAAGTTTTAGAAAAAGCAGTTTCATTGCTTCTTCCTCAATTCAATAAAAAAAATTTATCCATCCAAAAAGATTTATCTACAAACATAGAAGTCCTTATGGATGAAAATAAGCTAAAACAAATTATTTACAACTTACTTTCTAATGCTTATAAATTTTCTTTTGAAAACACAAAAGTTTTTATTCAATCTTTTATAAAAGATCATTCCGTAATTATTTTAGTTAAAAACTTTGGTATCGTCATTCCCGATGCTGAGATCAATCATATGTTTGACTATTTGTATAGATGTAGTAATACTGAAAATATAACTGGGTATGGTATAGGGTTGTCTATTGTTTATGAATTAGTAAAAATACACGAAGGGAATATACATGTACAAAGTAGTGAAAAAGATGGAACAATTTTCAAAATCATCTTCCCTATAAAAAAAATTCACTCAAACCCTATTTAAATAAATAACCAAGGATTTGTCCTCCTTGGTTATTCTATATTAAGACGAAAAATCAGTTCATCTACATTTAAACTTGCATTCGTATAAATATCTAAAAGAGATACTTTCATATTTAAAATAGCTTCTAATAATTTCTCTATTTCTATTCTTTGGGATTTATAAAAGACTTTTCTATTATAATCCACCAAAGTAATATTCTCTTCATTTTGTATCAGTGTTTCTTCAAAAACAGTAAGTACACCTGATGCTTTAATATTTACTTGCATTCCTTGAATAAATACCTTGATATCTTTCGGTCCTTTTCCCGTTTTGGCTTTTAAGAACGGAGAAATTTTTAGTTTAATACCATCTTCTAGCTTTTGTTTTTCTACTTTATTCGTATATAATAAATGGCTAATCTCCTTTTCTTTCATTCTTCCAATAATCTTTCTTATAACACTATCAAAAGCATCTATCAACATTTTTTCATCTATGGGCTTAATTAAATACTGATCTATTCCTATATGCACACTATCTAAAATATACTGTTTTTCCTCTATTTCTGTAGCAATAATAATGCCACATTCTTGATCTATCTTACGAATTTTCTTAATCATTTCCATTCCATTCATATTGGGCATTCTAAGGTCTGTAATAATAAGCTGTGGTCTATGGGTATGATATAGTTCCATTCCTTGTTGTCCATCTTTTCCTATATAAAATTTCCCACACTTTTTCTTTAACATTTTTTTCATAATCATTCTTGTAATTTCTTCATCTTCTACATATAAAACCTTTAGATTACTCATAATTCCTTGTATATCTATCATAGAACCACCCCTTGAAATTTCATATATTTATAAATGGAAATATCTCTATATTATGGATAAAATAATCCTTTCATTATAGTTTATTGTATAAATATATAAATTTCAATAGAAAAATAAAAAACTGCCTTTCGGCAGTTTTTTATTGAGGTAATAATACAAATCTAACAATAAACAATACAGCAAGTATATACATAATCGGATGAACCTCTTTATATTTTCCTACACTTACTTTCATAATCGGATAAAATATAATCCCTGCAGCAATACCATTTGCAATACTATAGCTAAAAGGCATCATAGCAATCGTAAAAAATGCTGGTACAGCTTCTGTAAAATCTGTAAAATTCACTTCTTTTATAGATTCAAGCATTAAAACCCCTACAATAATGAGTGCTGGTGCAGTTGCTTGTGCAGGCACAATCCCTACAACCCCTCCAAAGAATAATGAAAGAATGAAAAGAATCCCTACAACTAATGTAGTTAGTCCTGTTCTTCCCCCTTCTGCAATTCCTGCAGTTGATTCAACATATGTAGCAGTAGTTGCCCCTCCAAACATAGAACTAAAAGTCGTTGCAATAGCATCTGCTAGAAGTGCCTTTTTCATTCCTCTAATGCTGCCATCTTTTCTAATCATATTGGCTCTTTGAGCTGTTCCTACTAATGTACCAATAGTATCAAAGAGATCTACTAAACTAAAGGTTAAAACAACCATAAATACACTGGTAAGAGCTCCAATAATTCCTTGGCCTCCATGGGATAATAATCCTTTAAAATCCATAGCCATAAATGTAGGAGCTACAGATGGAGGCATACTAATCAGTTTTAGTCCTTCAATTTTTGTAATCCCCATTGGAATCCCAATTGCAGTAGTCAATAAAATAGATATGAGCATTGCTCCCTTTATACCTCTTGCCATAAGAATTGCCATAATTACAATACCTATTACTGTAAGGACTACATTTTTATCTGTAAAGTTCCCAAAGCTTACTAGTGTTCCAGGATTCGCAATAACAATTCCTCCACTCTTTAAGCCAATCAGCGCAATAAACAATCCAATCCCTGCAGTAATTGCCACCTTTATATTTTGAGGAAGACAATTTACTATTTTTTCTCTTATAGATGTAACCGTAATTAAAATAAATAAAATTCCAGAAATCATTACAGCAGCCATTCCTTGCTGCCAAGTATACCCTAGTGTTAAGCATACACTATATGAAAAAAATGCAGTAAGTCCTATTCCTGGTGCTACAGCAAATGGAAGGTTTGCATATAAAGACATGACCAAGGTACCAATCGCTGCAATGATACAAGTTCCTGTAAAAGCAGACGCAATCACAGGGTCCTCCAAAATAGATAAACCTAAAGCTGCATCCCCTTTAAGTCCTGCAGCATTCATCCCAGAAGCCTTTAATATGTTTGGAATAACCAAAAGGGCATATGCCATTGTAATGAATGTAGTAAATCCTGCTAATATTTCTGTTTTTACATCTGTTTTATTTTCAGATAATTTAAAGAAGTTTTCCATTATTTTCCCTCCTAAAAAAATTCTGCCATCAGACTATGGGTAAATCTGATGACAGAATTGATTTATTCCTGCCTATAAATCATGTCTATAAACTTTTATGTATACAGTAGTATAATAACAACGACCCTCAATAAGTTTTCTCAAATTTATTGAAAAAAACAATTATACATCCTACAACTACGAAAGTAATTACTTGATCTATCGATTTACCATAGTAAGAAATTTACGGTTTCTAGTAGATACTTCTGAACCCTATTATCAGAATTATATGGCTTCCTTTTCTCTATTTATTTTTATGTATATTACCATTCTACTCTGGAAAAGTCAACAGCAACCAATATTTAGGGATAATTTGAAATTCATTCAAGATTCATGCTATTCATTCTTTTGTATCACTCAAAACTTTGTTAGATTTCATCACAGTATATTTACTAAACCCTATACAAGATACTCTTCCCCTATTTTTAATTAGATCATAATTTCTTTCGTTTGTTATTAAATTTTCTTACAGCTTGTCTTTTTTATATCTATTTCTTTATTTAATTCTATATTCCCCTTAAACAGATTGTTTTTAAACAATTTTTTCCATATACTATTTGTAGAGAGTTTTGAATATTATGCAAAATGCAAAGGGGAGTTAGGAATGAGAAAAGCATTAGAGAATGCTTATAAAAAAATTAAAAAACAAGAAAAGTTATTAGATCGATTGAATAAAATTGGCATCCATCTTTCAGCAGAGCAAAATACAGATAAATTACTTGAAATGATTGTAGAAGAAAGTATGAAAATTACAGATAGCGATGGAGGAAGTATCTATATAAAAGAAGAAAAGGAAAAAGAAGAGTATCTACGATTTAAAATCGCTAGAAATTATTCGAAGATTTTTCCTTTTAAACAATTCCTCCTTCCTATTGACAAAAAAAGTATCTCTGGATTTTGTGCATTAACAGGAAAATCATATAATTTTCGAAGAGTTAGTGATATCCCTTCTACTATAGGAATCAAATACAATGATTCCTTTGATAAAAAAAACAACTATAAAACCATCAATATGCTAGTTATTCCCATGAAAAATCTAAAGGGTGAAACAACTGGTGTTCTACAACTTATCAACAAAAAAAAGGATTATCATATTCCTCTAATAACAAAAGAAGATTATAAAAATCACACCCTCCCCTTCTCAGAAGAAGAAGAAAATACTATTGCTTCGTTAGCTTCTTTAGCTGCTATTTTATTAGAAAGAAGTAAGCTTTATCAAGAAATAAAAAACCTGTTCGAAACCTTTATTGAAAGTATGGTAGCAACCATTGACCAAAGGGACCCTACTACTGCTGGTCACTCTATTCGTGTTGCTAAATACGCAGCTATATTTGCAAAAGCTGTTAATCAAACGACCTATGGAAAATATAAAAACCTCTATTTCTCTCAAAAGGAAATCCATCAAATATACTACGCTGGGCTTCTTCATGATATTGGAAAAATCGGAGTAAAAGAAGCTATCTTACTAAAAAGGACTAAATTATCTGAATCTGAATTAGAAATACTAAAATATAGGTTTTATTATTATAAAAAGGAGCTTGAATATAAAAAGCTTTCTCATATTATTTCAGAAGAAGAAAAACAAATTTTTGATGAAATAGATCAATACTATATATTCATCTGTAACCTAAATACGAAAGGTTTTATAACTAATGACGAAATAAAAATTCTCGAAAAAATATCCTCAATAACCTTTAAAGATATAGATGGAAAAATAAAAAATCTACTCAATCAATCAGAATATAATCAATTAACTGTTAAACGCGGAAACCTTACAAAAGAACAACGGGTAATGATGGAATATCATCCTTCTTATACCTATGAAATATTAAAGTCCATTTCTTGGGGAAAGGATTTAGAAAAGGTTCCTCTGATTGCAGCAGCTCATCATGAAAAATTAGATGGATCTGGTTATCCTAAGGGGTTAAAGGAAGATGAAATTCTTATTCCATCAAAAATACTAGCTATTGTAGATATTTTTGAAGCTCTAACAGCAAAAGACCGTCCTTATAAAAAAGCCTTACCCCTTGATAAAACACTCAAAATTCTTCAAAAAGAAGCAAAGCAACACCATTTAGATAAAGATCTTCTTGAAATATTCATTCATAAAAAAATATATGAAGAAGATATCCATTAAAAAAATATACTCAACTATTTACCCTTCAATGAAGCTAAATATAAAAGATTCAGATGTGTACTCTACCTTAAAATTAATTTCCATTCCCGCATATACCATTCAGTAGTTTATGATAAATAAAGGAAAATTTATTAAAAAAATCTATAATATAAATTTTATTATAAATTTTCCTTATTATGGTAGACAAATAAATGAATAAGGCGTATAATCATATTTGTTCAAAGGACATACCCTATTAGCTCAGTTGGCTAGAGCACCTGACTCTTAATCAGGGTGTCCAGGGTTCGAATCCCTGATGGGGTACCAATAAAAATATCGACTAAATAAGTCGATATTTTTTTATCCAAATATTCCTTCTATATATTCCTTAGTCCTTGAGTCTTCAGGATACTCAAACAATTCTTTCGTCTCTTTATATTCTACAATTTCTCCATTTAATAAAAAAGCTGTATAATCAGCAATTCTTTTTGCCTGGGAAAGATTATGGGTAACAATAACGATTGTGTATCGATCAGAAAGCTTTTTTAACATTTCTTCAATATTAGCAGTATTCTTTACATCCAACGCTGAGCAAGGTTCATCTAGTAATAATATTTCTGGTTCCACCGTCAATGCTCTAGCAATGCAAAGACGTTGCTGCTGTCCTCCTGAAAGCTTTGTTGCTTTCATCTTTAAATCATCTTTTACTTCTTCATAAAGACCAGCAAGTTTTAATTTTTCTTCTACAATCCTTTTCAATTGTTTTTTGTCCTTTATTCCATAATACACAGGGGCATAAATCATATTTTCATATATAGACAATGGAAAAGGGGTTGGACTTTGAAAAACCATTCCTATCTTTTCACGTACCTGTTCTTTTTCCAACTCTCTTATATTTTTACCTTTTAATAATATTTCTCCATGAACTTTAGCATTACTTTCCTCATCTACCATTCTATTTAAGCTTTTGATAAAAGTAGATTTTCCACATCCTGAAGGTCCAATAATTGCTGTAATCTTTTTTTCTTTGATTTTCATATTCATACTTTCAAGAATTTTCTTCGTATCAAAGTACACAGATAAATTTTTGATTTCAAGGATTGCGTCCATGCTATTCCACCTTTCTAAACAATTCTACTAATATACCAAAGCTGTTCAAAATTAAAAGAAATAGCAATAATACAGAAGCAGTTTTATATGCATTTTCCATAGATATTCCTTCTCCAATTAACATATATAAGTGGTAGGGTAAAGCCATTGCAGGAGAAAATAAACTATTTGGAACAGGTGCATACACCACACCTCCAGTAAACATAATAGGGGCTGTTGCCCCCATAGCAAAACCTCCTGCTAAAACAATAGCAGACAAAATTTCACTAAAACACATGGGGAGTATAATTTTGAAAAAAGTATATGATTTTGAAATTCCTAAAGCATAAGAAGCATATATTAATTCTTTATTGATTTCCCCTAATGCTTTTTCTACCCTTACTTCTATAAACGGAAAAATCATAACACTCAAAACAATCCCACCAGACAATAAGGATAACCCTAAATTCAAATAAACCACTAGAAAAGTATATCCAAATAACCCTAAAACAATAGATGGAATCCCTGCAGTAGACTGAATAACCACGTGAATCATTCCACATAATTTTTTATTGCTACAATAAAAATTAAGATACACTGCTGTTGCTATAGCAATCATACTCGCAAAAAAACATGCAATCCCTGTAAAACAAATACTTCCTATGATAGCAGGAAAAATCCCTCCCTCTGTTCCAAGGGGAAACCCCTTTGGCATATCCAATAGAAAATCACTATTTAAACCACTGCCACCCTTAGAAAAAATATAGATATTAATATATAAAACTAAAATCATAAGTATGATTCCACTGAAGCTACTCCACAGCTTTATTCCTATATGTTTGTTGTTTTTTTTCATCTGATTCTTCACTTCCTTCATTGCAAGGCTTCTAATCCACCTCCGTAGATATAAACATATACCTATAAAGATTTTTATTGTGCTATGACATATATTCATATCATTAAAACTGTTTAAAAACTTACTTTTAAAATTTTAAATTTATATTTCTATACTCTTTTTTATATAATGAAAAACCATATTCACTAAAAAAAGAATTATCATCAATACAAAACCAGCTGCAAACAAAGCGTGATAATGTAGGCTATCTACCCCTGCCCCTCCCATCTCAAGAGCAATAAGTGAAGGAATGGTCTGGGCTTTTCCAAAAATCTTTGGAAAAACAGGACTATTTCCAATAACCATCATAACCGCCATAGTCTCTCCCATGGCTCTTGCAAAAGCTAAAATGACTCCAGCAAGAATACTTTTTTTACATGCAGGTAAAATCAAATAGCGAATCATATGCCATTTGGATACCCCTAATCCTTCTGAAGTAATTTTATACTGCTCACTAATTTTGATCATTGATTCATCACAGGTAGAAATAATATATGGAAGGACCATGATAGAAAGAATGATTCCTCCTGCTAAAACAGATTCTCCAGATGAAAAATCAAAATGCACTTCAAAAAATTTTACTATCACTAATAATCCCATCAATCCATAAATCACTGATGGAATTCCTACCAATAGATCAATAGTAGGCTTTACTATTTTTCTCATTTTTCTATTTAACACACTCGTCAAAAATATAGCTGATCCTACACCTATAGGAAGGGCTATAAGTATCCCTAACAAAGACACATAAATAGTTCCTAAAATCATGGGAAATATTGATATAGTAAGGGGTTCTCCTAAAGGATTCCATCCTTTTCCAAATAAGAAGTCTACTATTGTAACTTTCTCGAAAAGAACCACGCTTTCTTTTATGATAAATACAATAATAAAAATAAGCATCATCACAGAAGAAAAAGTCAATCCTTTTATAATATAGGAAAATATTTTTTCAAATTTTTGATGCATTTTTTCACTTCCTCTTAATTTCTCGTCCACCTAATAGTAGCAAAATAAAATTCAGAAGGAAACCCTTCTGAATTTTTATTTTGCAGGAACAAATCCCATTTTTTCAACTGTTTTCATACCTTCTTCCGAAAGGAGTACATCTATAAAAGTTTTTTCCTGTGGTAATAATTCACCTTTTTTCACTATTAAAAGAGGTCTTGAGATTTTGTAATCGCCACTTACAATATTTTCTTTTGTTGGAGCAACTCCATCTACATCTAATGGCATGATTTTTCCAGCATTTTGATTGACCATTCCATAAGATGCATATCCTATAGCATTTTTATTTTCCATAATTTTTGTAACTAATGCACCCATTGAAGGAGCTTGGATGGCATCTTCTCTAACTTTTTTATCTCCCATAACTTTCTTTTGGAATACTTTATGGGCACCACCACCTAGATCTCTTGTAACAATAACAATTTCTTCATGAGACAGGGTACTTTCTACTTCATCCCAATATTTATATTCTCCTGAAAAAATCTTTTGAATTTCTTCTGTCGATAAGCTCTTTTTCACTTCATATACTTTATTTTCTGGATTGACAGACACTGTTAATGCATCTAATCCTAGTTTAAACTCTTGGTATCCTTCAATCTTTCCCTTTTCTTCATCAGAAACAGTTCTTGAAACCATTCCAAAATCACTGCTTCCATCCATAGCTGCTTTTACTCCTGCTGAAGATCCTCCTGCAGAAACAAAAATATCTAAACTTTTATTGGGAAAGTCTTCACTTACTTGATCCCATGTTTTATACTCTTCAATAAAGTTTGTAGAAATTTTTGCAATTACTGGAGCTAATGTAGAAGATCCTTTAAATAAAATTTGCGACTTAAATGTTTCTTGCATATTTGAAGCAACTTCATCACTATTTGCTTTGGTTCCACATCCAGTAAGAACAAGACTTAAAAGTAAAGCTGTAATAGTTAGAATACTGAGTAATTTTTTCATGTTCACGACTCCTTTAGCATAATATATAGTCTTTACCACTAAAGTATATCATATCTAATTAGGTTATCATCATTGATATATTCTATATGAAATGTTTTATTATTATCGTTATCTATAATAACCTCTTTCAATGAAGTTAAACATCTAAAATTTAGACACGGATCCATCTACATTAATTTTCATTATACTTGTCTTATAGAACAATATTATTTGATCTCTATTAAGTTTTAAAGGGCTTACAATAAATCTTATGCTATTTATTAATCCATGCACTTATAAATACTATCAATTGTATAATCTACTTCCTCTACCGTATTGAAATGACTAAAGCTAAATCTTACAGTTCCATCTGGAAACGTTTTTAATGTCTTATGAGCTGAAGGTGCACAGTGTAGCCCACATCTTGTCATAATCCCAAACTCTTTATATAATCTATAAGAAATTTGTCCATTATCATATTGAGGAAAATCTACGGATACAACGGCTGTTCTTCCCTCAATTTCTTTCTTTCCAATAATTTTTATATTAGGTATATTTTTTAGCCTTTCTAAAAACCTTTTTACTAAAAATAGTTCTTTTTCTCTTATGGTATTTATCCCTGTTTTTAATATGTATTTTAAAGCTGCATTGAGTCCATAAACCCCTGGAATATTCATAGTACCTGCTTCAAACTTATCTGGCATATAACAGGGCTGCTTTTCATATTCAGAAAGACTCCCTGTTCCTCCTTCTATTAAAGGATTCATATATGCTGCTAAGGGGTCGTTCATGATAAATCCTCCCATCCCTTGAGGTCCTAAAAGCCCCTTATGCCCTGTAAAAGCAATAGCATCTGCTCCTAGCTTTTTATAGTTAATTTCTAAAAATCCAGCCGTTTGAGCAGTATCTATAATAAAGTAAATCCCATGGATTTTGCATATTTCTCCTATCTCTTCAAGGGGTAATACTGTACCACATACATTTGATGCATGAGTCATGACCAATGCCTTTGTATTAGGCTTTATATATTGTTTTATGTCCTCAACATTTAATTCACCTAATGCATTACAAGTTACTCTTGAAAATGTTATTCCCTTTTCCCCTAACGCATGAATCGGTCTCATGACTGCATTATGTTCCATAGAAGATACAATTACATGCTCATTTTTTCTTAAAGCCCCTTTGATTAATACGTTCAAGCTTTCTGTAATGTTTTTAGTAAAAACTACATTTTCACACTGATCAAAGTGCAATAACTCACAAATGAGTTCTCTTGTTTCAAAAACAATATTTTCTGCTTCAAAAGATGATGTATAAGCGCCTCTATTAATATTACAACCAATATTTTTCAAATAGTTAGACACGCTCTCAACAACACCTGGCGCTTTTGGAAAAGATGTAGCACCATTATCTAAATATATTTCCTTCATCTTTTATCCCCCCTCGTCTTTCATTTTATAGTATTTTATATCCTTAGACTAACAACAATAAAGAATTTCTATATAACTTGCACATATATAGAAATATTTTATTTAACATTTTACCCATATATTGTTAATATCAAGATTGAAAGAATAAATAGGAGGGGTGTAAAAATGGAAGAAAAAAAAGGAATTATCTTTACAGGAGCCATTGTTGGAATCATTGCTGTCTTATTAGTTAAATTCGGAAACCCTGTAAATATGGGATTTTGTATTGCATGTTTTTTAAGAGATATTGCAGGGGGATTAGGTCTTCATAGAGCAGCTGTTGTACAGTATTTAAGACCTGAAATTATGGGATTGGTCCTAGGTGCATTTATTATCGCTCTTAGTAAAAAAGAATTCCAAGTGCGAGGAGGATCATCTCCCTTTATTCGATTTACCCTTGGGGTTACTGTTATGATCGGTGCTTTGATGTTTTTAGGATGCCCTCTAAGAATGGTTTTACGACTTGGTGGAGGAGATTTAAATGCTATTCTTGGTATTGCAGGTTTTGTTGTAGGAATTGGTTTAGGGATATTTTTCTTAAATAAGGGATTTAGTTTAAGAAGAAGTTATAAATTACCAAAATCTGAAGGCTTTGTTTTTCCGATTGTAAATGTATTATTAATTGCTTTATTAGTAAGCGCACCTGCATTTATTTTCTTCAGTGAAAAAGGTCCAGGTAAAATGCATGCACCAATTTTTATTGCTTTAGCTGCAGGACTAATAGTAGGTGCTCTTGCTCAAAGAACAAGATTATGTATGGTTGGTGGCATAAGAGACTTCATTCTTTTTAAAGATACCTACCTTTTATCAGGATTTATTGCTATATTTGTATTTTCACTTATTGGTAATGTCTTATTGGGTTATTTTAATATTGGTTTTGAAGGTCAGCCTGTTGCACATGCTGATGGACTTTGGAACTTCTTAGGAATGGTTTTATGCGGATGGGCATCCGTTCTCCTGGGTGGTTGTCCTATGAGACAATTAATCCTAGCAGGTGAAGGAAATACAGATTCTGTAATTACGGTTATGGGTATGATCGTTGGCGCTGCAATTTGTCACAACTTTGGTTTAGCATCTAGCCCTAAAGGCCCTACATCAAACGGGCAAATAGCTGTCATCATTTGCTTCATTATCGTTGCCTTAGTAGGATATTTCAACTCAGAAATGGTAATCAGTGAAAGTAAAGTGAAAGGAGATGTGAAAGTTGGCTAAAATTGATGTAAGGGGTATGTCCTGTCCCCAACCTGTCTTAATGACTAAAAATGCAATTGCTTCTAATCCATCAACTATTGAAGTAATCGTTGATAATAATACAGCTAAAAATAATGTCTCAAGATTTTTAAAAAATGCTGGATATGATTTATCTGTAGAAGAATTAGATGAAGATTATTTAATCTCAGCAAAAAAATAAAAAAATTCGCATGTAGCTAATCGCATATGCTCATCTCGTAAGCTTTATTACAAAACCACTTTTTTGTAATAAAACTTACTCAAAGTAGTTGAACATTTGATTTTTCAATCATAAGTTATCCACAAATTTTAAATTTTATAATTTCCTAAAAAATAAAAAAAGGAGCTTATATGAAAGAATATGTAGCAGTTTTTTTTACCCATTCTGGTGCCATAAAATTTGATAGAAATGCAAAAAAAGATAATATATCTTGTGAACTTATGCCCGTTCCACGAAAACTTAGTTCCAATTGTGGCATTGGTGCAAAGTTTAAGTATAATCAACATGTTTATGAATTAGTTAATGAAGAAATTGAAAAAATATTTCAAGTAGATGGTAACAATTATATTTTGATATATGAAGAATAATTTCATTTTACATTTATAAGATTTGTTATACATATAAACAATTATCCTATTCCTGTGGATAAAGCAATGAAAAAACCTGTGTTCTCCACAGGTTTTTTATTTATCTACCTCTAACCCGAGTTATTTTTTTGTGTGAAAAATAGATATTTCACTTTTGCATCTACAAACCCTACAAAATTGAATCCTACAATTACGCATTTATGGTATAATGTGTACAGTAAAAAATGTATCATCAGACCACCCAAATCCTATTATACTTCCTAAGAAAAGGGAGAAAACAATTAAATCCTATGCACTTAAATAGGAAAAGGAGGACACCATGTTTAAAGAAATATTTGAATGGATTAAAACAATTGCAATTGCTGTTATTATTGCACTAGTTGTTACAACCTTCGTTACACCCCTAATGGTAGATGGACTATCCATGTATCCAACCTTAAATGATCATGATTATCTTATTTTAAAAAACACCCATGAAATCCAAAGAGGCGATATCATCTCTTTTAAATCAACCTTAGAATTTTCACAGCAAGAGCTTGAAAGTTTCAATTTTATCAAAAAATTAAAGTTAGGAAAAAACAAAAGTCTCATCAAAAGAGTTATCGCTATCCCAGGAGATGAATTACTTATACAAAATGGAAAAGTTTATGTAAATGGAGAAGAATTAAAAGAAAACTACATTAATGGAGATACTACTTCTGGTGATGTTCAAATTGACAAAATTCCTAAAGGTAAGATTTTTGTTATGGGCGATAATAGAGAGAACAGTTTAGATAGTAGAAAACTAGGTCTTGTAGACATCAGTAAAATTCAAGGAAAAGCACTCGTAAGACTTTTACCTATTTCAAATTTTGGACAAATTTCTTCACAAAAATAACTCCATCTTTTAAGGAACTGAGTTGAAATGCAGATAAACCCATACTACAATAAATGTAATATGGGTTTTTATTATATCTACATATTTTAAATATAAAAATCATGTAATTGAATGGTTCTATAATATTTCCTATTCTTCACAATCCAAAAATTCTTAGATTTTCGAGGATTTAAGAAATATAAACAATCGCCAATATTATTTTTCCCTTCTAAAGCCATTCTTGCTGCTTGTATACTTTCTCCAGAAGGCTGTTTATAAATTCTTCCATTGCCTACAGGCGTAAATTGAATCCCATAATTATCATCAAATACAACATTTTTGATTGTATTCGGAAATTCATCACTATATTTCCTATTGATGATCACATTAGCAACGGCCACCTTCCCATCAAAAGGTTCATCTTCTGCTTCAGCATGCACTAATCTTGAAAGCCAATATAAATCTTCTTCTGAGTAATTTTTAGCTTTATCCTGTTCTTTTGTGTAAATATCCACTGTATGTGTGTACGCATTCCATTCTACATTACAATTAAATGCTTCCGCAACAAATCTAACGGGGACAAAAGTTCTTCCTTTGTAAACATTGATAGGTGCATCCAATTCCATATTTATTCCATTTATACTTGCACTCTTTGATCCCATTGGTAAGTATAGGGTTTTTTCATTATGTTTTAACATTGCTGTTTGCGTATGGTTATCCCAAGAGACTGCTTCTACATCTAAAGCTTCAGCAATGAATCGAATAGGTACAAAGGTACGGGAATTTTCTAAATATGGTTGTTGATCTGTGAGAACTTTTTTTCCATCAACTTGTATAGAAATGTTTTTTCCATCTGCTACAGGGTTTATTTTTATCAAATCCCCTGAATATAGTGTTTTCCCTACATCCTGATTGATTTTTTCTAGTTCGTATACATCCTTATTGTATTGTTGTGACACTTTTGAATAGGTATCTCCCGGTTGAATTGTATGCATAACATAGGAATCTGCGTAGACAGGAATGTTCGACAAGAGTAGTGCACAGAAGAGAAGCATTGAAAATAACTTCTTCATAGTATATCCCTCCTATCATACTCAATAAAAATTATATCATCTCTCCTATTTTATATACAATGCAAAAATAATAGAAGATTCCCCTCAAATTAGATATACATGAAAAAATATGAATACTTATATAATATATCTAATTCCTATCATCATTAATTATTATGACTTTTATCCTCTTCCTGCATTTCTAAAATCACACAATATATCTCTTTTTCAGTCCGTTCAATCATATCATTAATCTCATGAATTTCTAATTCCAATTTAGAAAACAGATTCTCAATTTGTGTCATCATTCATTATCTCTCCTTTCTTTCCCTATCTTAATGATAAAAAGGTAATAAAAAACCCCTTATACTCAAAAATCATGAGCATTGGGGTCGGTAGCACCACTAACTCAATACATATTAGGTGCCCTAATTACAATACGTATTTCATCGTTTTCCCAAAATATTTTCATTTTTATTAATTCTATTATATTCCATTTATTATACATTTTTCAATACTTAGTTTTATTAAAATAAATCATCTGAACATCCCCTAGTGTTACAGCTCGTTAGATTTTTTAAAATCTATATACCCTTTCTTTCTTAAATGACAAGCAGGACATTCTCCACATCCATTTCCTCTTATTCCATTATAACATGTTAAAGTTTCTTCTTTAATAATATCTAATACCCCTAAATCATATGCCATTTTCCATGTTTCTTCCTTATTAATCCACATTAAGGGTGTATGAATTTCAAATTGATAATCCATAGATAAATTTAACGTTACATTTGTAGATTTGATAAACACATCTCTACAATCAGGGTATCCACTATAATCACTTTGAGATACACCTGTTACAACATGATTGATCCCTCTTTGTTTTGCAAAGACGCTTGCAAAGGTTATGAATAATAAATTTCTTCCATCTACAAAAGAGTTTGGTACACCTTCCTTTGGTGATTCTTTATCTACTTCTATATCCACTCTCGTTAAAGAATTTGGTGCTAATTGATTGAGTAACCCCAAATCTAAAATATGATGCTCTACATTGTATTTTTTACAAATTTCCTTGGCACAGGTAAGCTCTAGCTTATGTTTTTGATTATAATCAAAGGATACAGCTATGACCTCTTTAAATCTTTTCTTTGCCCAAAATAAACAGGTTGTACTATCTTGCCCTCCACTAAATATAACTACTGCTTTTTCTTGATTCATATCTAAACTCCTCTCATCTCTTCATTCCATATAATTTTATGAAGCTGCATTTGAAGGGTTACCCCATTCATTGTATGCTTTTTCATGAATTCTACTATCTCTTTTAAATCAATCTGATTAAATACAGGGCTTAAATATACTTGTGTCTTTTTTGTTAATTCATACCTTGTAATAATTGTTTTTGCTCTATATAAATCATCCTTATTCCCTACTACAAATTTTACTGTGTCTTCTTTTTCTAAATAATAAAAATTATCTACAAGCATTTTTTCTTCCATATTACTAGAAGGGAGTTTATAGTCCATTGTAAATCTTGGGGGATTTTCTAATATACTAAAATCTTTTATAGAGATACTTCCGTTCGTCTCTATTTCCATAGATAATTCTTGATTCATTGCTAAATACTCAATCAATGGAATTATATGCTCTTGAAGAAGAGGCTCGCCCCCCGTCAACGTAACATTTTTCACCCCTGTAGACTTTATATAATTATATATTTCTTCTTTACTCATAAGCGTATAGGGTGTATCCTCTTTATTTGCCCATTTTGTATCACAATAGCTACAATCAAGATTACACCCTTTAAACCTTATGAATACAGCTAATTGTCCTGAAAGTCTTCCTTCTCCATTAACACTTACAAACTTTTCAACTACTTTATACATGATTTTCCCTCACTTTTTTCATAAACTGCACAATTGGTAGGTGTTTCATAAACCATCACCCTTTTTACTTGATAGCCTTTCTTTTCTATATTTTTAAAGAAATCATATGAAAAATTTTCAGCAGTGGGTCTAAAATTGACTTCTATTACCTTAAATTCATCTTCTAGTAAATGTTTCAGCGTTGCTTCTCTCATAGAATGCTTTTGTATGATTAACGCATGATCATACAAATCAACGATTTCACGAAGATCTCTTTTTAAATCTCCAAAATCTACAACCATCCCGTCTAGCTGACCACATTCTACCAAGTTTTCTGCATAAACTTCTATCTCTACCTTCCATCTATGTCCATGAATATTTTTGCACTTTCCATTGTAATTAGCTAGAAAATGCGCACTATCAAAGCTATGTTCTGCTTTTAAAAGATACATTTATTTTCCTCCAATTTTAATTTCCCCATCATACTACCATAAAAACAGCACCCTATTGCCCCATTGAATTGGGTTTCCTTAATAGAAATAATCTCATCATAATCATTCTTAAGATATTTCCTTATAGCACGGTTATTGGCAACGCCACCTGTTAAAATAAGCTTTCTTCCACGAAACTTATTCAATAAGGGCTGGAGTCTTTTATATAAAGAATAATTTACCCCAGCACACAAACTTTCAACATCTACTCCTTCAGCAATTTTCCCAATCAACTCTGATTCAGAAAAAACAGCACAAGTTGAATTAAGAGATACGGGTTTTTCATAGTACTTACTCATTTGATCCAAAGAAATTTCTAATACATTTGCCATATTCTCAAGATACCTGCCACAAGAGGCTGCACATTTTTCATTCAGCTCTAAATCTGTAATCATTCCCTTCTCTACTTTAACAACCTTTACATCTTGTCCACCAATATCTAATAAAATAAAGTCCTTTAATTTAGTCTGATAAAAAGCTCCATACACATGGGCCTTTATTTCGTTGATTGCTTTAAATTTATTTAAATCCGTATTATTTCTACCATATCCCGTTGATATAGCTCCATGAATATTTGTAATACCTAGCTTTTTTAAATCTACAATCACCTTTCCATCATAATTACAGTAATCTCTGTAAAAAGACATGGTACTTACCCTCATCTTTTTAATCAATTTTTTATCTTCCATGACAGCTATTTTTACTTCTCTACTGCCAAGGTCTATTCCTAATATACGCATCCTATCCCACCTTTTAAGTCCTTTAACATATCCAAAAATGCTTCTATCCGAAGCTTCGTTCTAGCGTCTAATATATTTAATTTATCTCCTTCTATATTCAGTATAGGAATATCCAAAGCTTTTTTCAGTACAATATCTTCTACTGCTCTATAGCAAAAGGCTTGGGTATAATGAATAATCCCATCTAATTTTCTTCTCTCTATTTGCTTTTTTAATTCTTTTATTCTGTACCCTACATCATATGGATAAGTATAATCATAATACTGCTTAAATATGGTATCTGCTTCATCTACCCTTGGAAAAGCGAATTCTCGTTGTACCTCATTGTAAACAAATTGGGCATGGTGCTCTTGTACAAAAGTATAAAGATCTGCTGTCATAGGAGGAACCCCTATGTAGCCTAACCTTATCTTTTTCTTTATAGGATTTCTCCCTTTTATTTCTTTAATAACACTTTTAAGCTCAACTTCAAAATGATCAGGATTCCCATTAAAATCACTACAACTTACCTGATACAAATGATTTTCAAAACCTGTTGCTTGATAATCAATATAGGTTAACGTATCAATTTTCTTTGCTAATTGCCTTATTCTATTCAATCTTTGTCGTATTTTTTCAACTTCTTCTAAATCTACCTGAAAGATTTCCATAAACTTTCTAACTTCTTTTTCTACATCTTCTTGTCTGTGATTATGAGGAAATGAAAAAGGATATACCTTGATTCCTCTTAAAGCAAGAACTTCTATCAAAGCCTTGGTATTAGAACAATCGCCCTCCATCACTCCTACGATTTCCTTTATACCATTCTCAACACAAGCTCCATAGATTCCTTTAATCCATGCGCAAAGGCTCTTTGGAAAACCATCTCGTTCTGCTATATCTATATATTTCATATAATCCTTTGAAACAATAAAAAGATTATTTAAATCTACTGGTTGATAACCTGCTGCAAATAAAACCTCTACAGGAACTGTCGTAGTCAAACCAATTTTTTTCATTATATTCCTCCATTCCAACAAAAAAAGGGCATAGCTGCCCCATAAACAAAAAACTACCTAAGACGGTAGGTAGTATAGTCCTAGTTTTGTTTATAGACAGGATGGTTACGAACTGTCTTATTTATTTTTTATGTAAGTATATCATAGATTTATATGAGGTTCAATATAAGAGATACAAGGATATTTAATCCTTATTTACATCCCTAAAATTTTATAATTGAAGAGATATAAAAGTAAAAACATAGGACCTATTTAAAATGTCCTATGTTGTCTTTATTTTTATTTTTACAATATAGAAGATATTTTTTTCTTTATATAAGTTTGTACTTCACTTGCAGTAGATATCCATAAAAGTTCATCTAATAACTCTGCTATTTTTTGTGTATCTACATTTTTTAAAATATATCTAGCTTTCAGTATAGAAGTTGGACTCATGCTAAATTCATCTAACCCCATTCCTGCTAAGATAGGGATCATTTCAGGATCTCCTGCAACTTCACCACACATCCCTACCCAAATTCCTTCTTTATGTCCATTATCAATAACTAATTGAATCAATCTCAATACAGCAGGATTGAATTGATTATATATATAGGATAACTTTTGATTTCCTCTATCAACAGCTACTGTATATTGGATTAAATCATTTGTTCCTATGCTAAAAAAATCTACTTCCTTTGCTAGCATATCTGAAATAATTGCAGCAGCGGGTACTTCTATCATCATACCAACTTCTATATTTTCATTGAATACTATGTTTTCATTTTTTAAATCATTCTTTACAGATTCTAAAATACACTTAGCTTCTTTTAATTCTTCCATACAAGATATCATGGGAAACATGATCTTTATATTGCCATAGCTACTGGCTTTTAATAAAGCTCTTAACTGTGTCTTAAAAATATCCACCTGATCTAAACAAAGGCGTATGGCTCTGTATCCTAAAAATGGATTCATCTCTTTGGGCAAATCCATATAACTTAAATCCTTATCTCCACCAATGTCTAAAGTTCTGATTACTACAGGCTTTTCTTTCATGGTTTGTGCAACCTTTTTATATACTTCAAATTGTTCTTCTTCTGAAGGTAAGTTTGTTCGATCCATATATAAAAATTCTGTTCTAAAAAGTCCTATTCCTTGTGCATCATTTCTTAAAACACCCTCTAAATCATTAACTGTTCCAATATTAGCAGCTAATTCTACTTTTTTGCCATCCAAGGTAATACTTTCTTTTCCTATTAGTTTTTGTAATGTATTTTTAAATATTTTGTTCTTCTCTAACTTTTCAGCATAACGATCAGTAATATCTTGACTAGGATTTAAATAAATAATTCCTTCATCACCATCAAACACCATATAATCACCATTATTTACTTTAGATAAAATGTCTGAAGTTCCTACCACTGCAGGTATTTCTAAGCTTCTAGCCATAATAGCTGAATGAGCAGTTCTACCTCCTACAGCAGTAACAAATCCAAGTACATTCTTTTTATCCATACTAGCAGTATCCGAAGGGGTCAGATCTTCTGCAACAATAATTGCAGGTTCTTTCAAGTTTGATAAATCAATATCTTCTATCCCTAAAAGATTTCTAATAATCCTATTGGTAACATCTTTTATATCTGATGCCCTTTCCTTCATATATTCATCGTCCATATTCGCAAACATATCTATAAACATATCTGTAACTTCTTTTAATGCCCATTCTGCATTTACTTTCTCATCTTTTATTTTTGATTCTATCTGATTGAAAATTTCTATATCTTCAACGATCATACTATGGGCTTCAAAAATTTGAGCTTCTTTCTTTCCAATAGTTTCTAAAGTATGTTCATATAGTTTTAATATTTCATCTTTGCTTTTTACTCTAGCATCATGCAATGCATGTACCTCTGCTATAGGATCTTTAACATCTTTTTTCACGATTTCTATTTTTGCTTCCTTTTTTAATAAAATCTTTCCCATTGCAATCCCTGGAGAAGCTCCAATTCCATTAAACATCAGAATCCTCCTATTCTCCAAAATTATTGTTAGCTAGTTCCACTAATGCTTCTAACGCTTCTTTCTCATCTTCTCCTTCTGTTTCAATAAAAAGTGCTTCTCCACATTTAGCTCCTAAGCTTAATATATTAATAATACTTTTTGCATTACATTTTCTACCATTTTTTATAAGGTTTATATTACAATTAAAGCCTGTTGCCATCTTTACTAATACACTTGCAGGTCTTGCATGCAGTCCTGCTTCATTTTTTAATACAATTTCTGCTGTACACATATGATACTCCTTTCTTATTAATAATTTGTTGCATTACTGCTTTTCCTTTTATAAAGAATCCATAAAAATCCAACGATCACAATAAAGATATTGAAAATAAATTGATTTTGATTATAATAATCTGATAATTTGCACAAACTTGAACCTGCCATCATTCTCATAAATTCATAGATCATACAAACACCTCTTTTTTATAGATTATTTTTGCCCATATCCTTTTTTTGCAGATTCTCTTTCATATGCACATTCTTCTTCATCTAAAATTCTCATACCTCCAATATTTTGTGCATAATAGGCAACCTTTGCACCTTCTTCAACAATTACTGCATTCACATATGCTGTATCAATATTTGCACCTACTACTAATACTCCATGATTTCCCAAAAGAACTGCATCATCTTCTCCTAAACAATCTGAAGTTACCTCTGCTAGCTCCTTTGAACCACAGGGTCTATATGGAGCACATTTTACTTTACCACTTACAAGTGCAGCAACTTCAGCTACAACACTAGGAATTTCTTTATTGCAAGAAGCCCATGCCGTTACAAATGTAGAATGGGTGTGTACCACACTTCCAACCTCAGGTCTTTTTCTATATACTGAACAGTGAAGACCTGTTTCAATAGAGGGTGTTCTTTTTCCATCTACATGATTTCCATTTACATCGACCACAACGATATCTTCAGGTGTTAATGTTTCATAAGGCATTCCAGATGGTGTGATACAAACGTATCCTGTCTCAAAATCTCTAATACTGAAATTTCCAAAAGTAAGGGGTACCAATTTATCTGACTGAATTCTTCTTCCGATTTCTACAATTTTTTTTCTTTGTTCTTCTAATAACATATTAAATCATTCCTTTCATTATTTGATGTTATTAGAGGAGTTATTAGTAAAACTCCTCTAACTATTTAATTTAAAAGAAAAAGCTAAATACTTTATAGATTAGATAAGGAATTAAATGAGCTCCTTCATCTAATGAAGATATTAAAGAAGTTCCTTCTGGAATAGGGAATTGAACATCTCTCGCCATGATCGTTGTTATTTCTGCTAAATCTGTTGCAATTAATAATATTAATGCCATAAATATAGTTCCAGTAATAACTCCCCTAAAAACATTTCCTTTAGATGGCGCAACCGCCCAAACAATCAAAATTGGAACAAGTCCTAAATCAGTAAAAGGTAAAACACGATTTCCTGGAAGGACTACAGCTAAAAGAAGTGTAATAGGAATTAAGATCAAACCTGTAGAAATTACTGAGGGATGTCCAATAGCTACTGCTGCATCTAAACCAATATAAACTTCTTTTCCAGGGAATTTTTGTCCAATATATTCTCTAGCACTTTCAGATAATGGTAACAATCCTTCCATCAAAATTCTAACCATCCTAGGCATTAAGAACATAACAGCTGCCATATTTACACCAAGTGCAATAATTCCTTTCGCATCATATCCAGCTAATGCACCTATTCCAGCACCTAAGAATAATCCCATAATCATAGGCTCTCCTAAAACGCCAAATTTCTTTTGAATTCCTTCAGGATGCATTTCAATTTTATTAATAACTGGAATCCTATCAATAATCTTATCAATAAGAATTCCCAAAGGTGCCCAGGATACAGTTTCTGTATGAGGTAGTGACACCCCTGGCATACCAAAGAAATCAGATACATATGGAGCAGTAAAGTCTGCAAGCTTTAGAATGATAATGAAACAGATAGCCGATGCAATTAGACCTAAAACCATATTGTTTGTTAAATACATTACTAAAGCACCAGTAAATATAAAATGCCAGTAATTCCAAATATCAACATTCATTGTTTTTGTCCAATTAAATGACAACATGATAATGTTTAATAAAAAACATATTCCAAATACTGCTGGAACAATGGTTGTCCCAAAACTAATAGATGCAGAAATTGGCCATCCAACGTCCATAACATCTAGTGATAGTCCCCAATTTTCTACCATTGCTTGGGTAGCAGGAGAAAGGTTGCTTACGAGCATTCCTACAATCATAAATATTGCAACAAAACCGATTCCTACTGTTAAACCTGAGCGAAATGCCTTAGAAAATTTCTGTTTAAAAATAAGTCCTAGAATTGTTATGATAATAGGCATCATTACACTTGCACCAAGATCTAATATGAAATTAATAAATGTCATGCAAATCCCTCCTTTATATTATTTATCTAAAGTTTTAAGGTACTCAGAGATTTCATCTGCTAACTTATCCATTCCTATTCCTGTTAAGAACGCTAATCCTCTAAATTTCTTAACATTTTCTGCAACTTTTGCACCTAAAATAGTTGTGTGTACAATTACATCTGGTTGAAAAACAGGTACTTTTGATTCCACTTCAGTAGCCTTACATTCAATAACTTCGATACTCAATCCTCTTGCAGTTAACATTTCCTTGCATTTTTCAGCTGCAACTGTTGAAGTTGCAATCCCTGTTCCACATACTGTTAATACTCTAAATGTTCTCATGATTTTCATCTCCTTTTTTAATAAGTTTCACTAAGCTTATTATTGATTAATAGAATCAACTGCTCTTTGTTCGCTTCATATATTTCTTTTAATAACTCTTGATTTTGAACAATTCCCATTAAATTCGTTAATAATTTTACCTGGGTATCGCTGTCTTTCATTGCAAGCATGAATACAATTTTTACATCAACTTCTCCATCTGGATTTCCCATCTCTAAAAATTGTATAGGTTCTTTTAATGTTACAATACTAATCATTGGTTCATTTACATGAACAGCATCTGTGTGAGGAATTGCTACACCAAATTTTTCTGTAGGTAATCCAGTAGAAAATTTTTCTTCCCTTTGTAGAATTGCTTCAGCATAAGTTTCTTTTACATATCCTTCTTTTTTGAGCATATCTGCCATAAAATGAAGGAGCTGTTCTCTGCTTTCTACAGATACATTGATTGCCACAACCTCTTCATTTAACATAAGTTTTTTAGACATTCCTTATCACCTCCCTCAATTCGTCAAAACTTCTACTTTCCTTAATCTTATTGAGAAAATATGGATCATTGATCATCTTATAAAGCTTTCTAAATTCATCTTTATAATACTCATTAATAGCTACAACAAATATGCAATCCACCTCATTGTTTGCATCCCATAATATGGGTTTCTCCAGCGTTAGAATTCCTATTATTGGTTTATTTACATATTTAGGATTTGCATGAGGAAGAGCAACCCCTCCCTTAAATAAAGTTGGAAGCATATCTTCTCTTTTATATACAGAATCCTTAAACTTTTCTTTTACATAGCCTAGTTCATATAGTAAATTGGTCATTTTTTCAATAGCTTCTTTTTTGGACCGAATATCTGATTTAAGTATTGTTGTTTTTTCATCAATCAATTCATTCGCTAAAATATTCACTTTTTTGTTTATCTTTTTATTAAACATGTTATTACTTAAGTTTATATAATTATCTAACTTCTCCACTCCTGTTCCTTCAATGATTTCGCTTGCATCAATAAACGGAATAAAAGGTATTTGAGGATTGATTGTTCCTACAATAGCAATAACTTTTTTTTCTTGAGACATTTTTTTTACGATTGCAGAAATATTATGATTTTCTAATACACTCATAGTCATAACTTCTATTTTGTTATCTAATTTTACTCTTTCGCTGATAACGTTTTCCAACGCTTTTGCAGTTCCCTCACCTGTTAAGCATACACAGATAATTACTTTTTTATCTTCATTGATTATCTCTTTAGGAGAGATTCTCTTATCATCTGATTGTAATGAATCTGCCATTTCATCAAGATTTGAATCTGGCATCATAGCTTTTCTAACAGCTTCAATAACCATCATCGTATCCACTCTATTAATTGTCCTAGTTTTTATAGACAATTCTTTACCAATAATTTCTCCAAATCCTGTGAGAGATCCCATATCTACTAGAAATAATATACCTTTTTCATTTCCTATCTCTTTTGCAATTTGCTTTGTATTTTTTAATGCTACACTAGGAGATTCATCTAATGACATTTCTACTGCTTTAGCATGGTTAACGCCTAAAAGACGATTGGCAACTGTCGCCATCCCTTCTGCTACTCTTCCGTGAGATAGAACAATTACGCCTACATGTTTTTGCAAAAGTAGATCCTTCCTTGCACAAGATTTTAAATACATGGCAATAAACGCAATTTCATCCTCTGGAAAATTAACTTTTAGACTATAACTCGCTAGCTCTGACATTTCTTTAGCAATACTAAATTCTTTAGGGTATTGTGTTTTAATTTTTTCTAATTTTGGATTGTTAATAGGTTTATTTTGGATCAATCTTTCATAAGATGCTGCCAAATGTGTCGCTAAACAATAAAACAAACTATTATCTAAATCTTTATGATACTCTTTAGCAATATCAATCATTTTTTCTACAATATGGACAATTTTACTACCCACAATTTTTTCTAAGTCATTTTTAACTAACTTGTATTTATTTTTTCTAATGGTATTAACTGATTTATAAATTTTCGTTTCCAATTCATTTTCAATGATTCGATTGATAATCTCTTCATCAATTCCTTGAAATTTTAATACTTTATATTTACTTTCTATTTCCTTATAAATTTCTTTAGAGAGCAGATAAGGGGTATCATCAAGATTTTGAATAATAACTTTATTTGAATCGATGACTTCAAGATCTCCTTTAACAATCTTATTCATTTCATTTCTATATGAATTAAGCTTTAGAAGACCTTTTACAACAGAATTTGGAAGTTCTGTAATATCAATTTTCATTGACTTGTTTTCTTTCCCCATTAACTTTAAAAAGCTTCTTGCACAAGTAACTTGTATATCAGAACGAATCTGACCAATATTTCCAATAGGTTCATATAGAATAAGTGCCTTGACTACATTTTGAGATACTACAATATTTGCATTCATTCGAATAGCTTCTTGTTTAAAAAAATTCTTAATGATTTTATATCTTTCAATAAAAGGTCTATGAGATAAAGCTGGTAATTCAATAATCATAGGTATTCGTCTTTTAAATGTAGCCAATAAATTAGATTCTATATTTTCTGTAGTTGCTGCAATAAGCAGTATATTCACCTGCCTATAGTTTTCTGTTTCTCCTAGCCTCCTAAATCTCCCCTTATCAATGAGATGAAAAAAGATTTCCTGTCCTTCAGGAGGCAATCTATGAATCTCATCTAGAAATAAAATTCCATCATTCGCTTTTTCTACTAATCCTGCTTTGTCGTCTGTTGCTCCTGTAAAGGCACCTTTCTTATAACCAAAGAGTTGGGATAATAATAATTGAGGATTATCTGCATAATCTGCACAGTTAAAAACAATAAAAGGTGCATCTTGTTTCTTTGTGTTCGATTCAATTGCAAATCCATACATACATTCTGCCATTTCACTCTTCCCCACTCCAGTTGGTCCATAAATTAAAGTGTGAAGTCCATTCTTTGGATATAAAATAGCAGCTTTTGCTAACTCTATTTGAGGTTTCAAGCTTCCTTTAGAACCAATAAGTGAGTCAAATGCATATGGAATATCCTCAACTTTTGTGGGAATTTCATTAAATTTATTCATTTCATGACTAGAATTATCTTTTATAGATGGTTCAATTTCTTTTAAAAATTTAAAAACTAAATTTCTAGAAATTTTGTATCCCTTTTCATTTAAAATAGCAGTCACCCGTCTTACAGAAGCAGCTTTTTCTTCCTTTAAAATCTTCTGTATTTCATTTATTAGAAGATTTTTTCTTCTTTCTCTTGAATCCTTAATTTTTAAATTGCATCGAATCATGGAAACATCACTTCTGCTGATATTTAATTTTTTTGCAATTTCTATATCTGTGTATGGATTTTTTTGATCTTCGTTCTTGATAATTTTTTTTAGTTCTTGTACAATTTTATCTTTTTTCATTTGCTTCCCCACCTATGTCTATATTATTTTGCAATGTCCATGCCAAGGGCTGTCATTTATTGTTTTGTTTTTTCAACTATAAATATACAAGATTGCATAACTAGCCATATGATTATTTTTTTAATTTTCATTTTTTTCTATATGTTATCACATTTCGTGACACTCCAACAAAATGTGACACCCTTACTTTTTATTCATCTTACAAACAATGACATCTGTTATATCCTTACATAATTTTTAGAATGCTTATACTTTCCATCCCTATATTCTCTTATCCACAAAAGATATATTCCCCTCTATCTACCTAATGCAGTAAATTTTCCAAATAAAAATAAAGACAGAAAAATATCTGTCTTTATTTTTATTTGTTTTTATACTTTTATTACACCTACAGAATCCACATCTTAATGTTTTTTATTATGTATCTAATATGCAAAAGTTTTAATGCATTTTCTTTAAGTTCTTCACGCTTAAATATTTTGTATACGTGAAGATGCTACAAACAAAATCATATTTAAGCTATTGTTTATAATAAACTTCTTATAGCCTTTTTCCTCAAAGCTAAAAATTCTCCTTTTGATGGATTTGATTCCTTAAACGCCATTCCTTTTACTATAGATTTTAGGGCATCTTTAGGTGTCCCTCCATTGATCTGAGCATCTGCAAGATAATACCAATAATGAGGATCTTCTGGTATTTCTTTTACCTTCTGTTCATAGTATGGAATGACTCTTTCTGTGTAATACTCACGAGAGTCCCTCACATGTGTTAATTTTCTTCCATCCCAATGAACCAGTTGAATATCATAAACTTCTCCTGTAATATGGCTCCATAACCCTAATTCTATAGACTCCTGCTCTGAACTTTGAAAAATATCTGCTTTGCTATAGGATAAACCCTTAGCGATTTTTTTCATGGTATTTTTCTCCCAAGTATACAAATCAAGTTCACCCCATATATTTCCTATCTGCCAACCTACCAAAAGATCTTTTTTCCCACTTCCTGTTATATCTGCAAAGTCCATATAATTTATACCGTATCCAGAGCCCTTTATAGTTAGTTTATACCATTTACCCGCATCTTGTTTTAAGATCATTGCATACATTTCCCCTTGTAGCTCATAAGTCACAATAATTTCATACTTCCCATCCCCATCTAAATCTTCCATCTGAATGGCCTTAGCTCGTTTAGGATTTTCCGGTCTTATCATTCTTGCGTCAGGAGGTAAAGCATTTCTCACAAAACGACTTACTTGGAATGATTTTTTCATAGCCTATTCTCTCCTTTTATTCATTTTGTACAGTATATGTCTTAAGATAAAAAGAAATTATCTATTTATGAAGATTCTTTGTATCTCACTCTTTTTTAGTACGTCATTAGTAAAACTATTTTTAAAAAATTAACATTTACATTCCTTTGTTTTTCTATTTAATTCTTTTTAAATTTTTATCATAAAAAATGTTTTAATAAAATTTTCATGGGTAGATATAAAATGTGTGAAAAAGAAAGATGATTAAAAAAATAAAAATCGAAAATACAGGAGGAATTTAATATGAAAAAATTTGTTTGTAAAGTATGTGGTTATGTACACGAAGGAACAGAGGCACCTGATGTATGCCCTCAATGTAAAGTATCTAAAGAAAATTTCGTTCTTCAAGAAGATGGAGATTTAACATGGGCAGATGAGCATTTCGTAGGAAGTGCAAAAGATGTAGACGAGGAAGTTTTAAAAGGACTTCGTAACAATTTCATGGGAGAATGTACTGAAGTAGGAATGTATTTGGCAATGAGTCGTCAAGCTGATCGTGAAGGATATCCTGAAATCGCTGAAGCTTACAAAAGAATCGCTTTTGAAGAAGCAGAGCATGCTGCAAAGTTCGCAGAATTACTAGGTGAAGTCGTTACAGATAGTACAGAGAAAAACCTACAAATGAGAGTAGACGCAGAACACGGTGCCTGTGCTGGTAAAAAAGAATTAGCTACCCTAGCTAAAAAATTAAACCTAGATGCTGTTCATGATACTGTTCATGAAATGTGTAAAGACGAAGCAAGACATGGTATGGCATTTAAGGGATTATTAAAGCGTTATTTTGGAAAGTAAAAAAATATATAAAAAACAAAACGGATTCAAAAGAATCCGTTTTGTTTTATTGATTTTATTTTAGTTTTCTACTTGTGTTTGATACAATATTTTATTCACTGAACCAAGATATGCCTTAATACTTGCTTCAACAACATCTGTACTAAGTCCTCTACCTGTATAGATTTTCTCATTATGCTTTAATTTCACAATAGCTTCTCCCTGTGCATCCTTTCCTTCTGTTACAGAATGAAGCTTGTAATCTTCTAATGTCATATCAATCCCTACAATCTTCTCAATAGCTTTAAAGGCTGCATCTACAGGTCCATCCCCTATGGATACTTCTTCTATTTCTTGGTCATTCGTTATAAGTATTACAGATGCAGTAGATGTAATAGTATTTCCACTATTGATCACAAATCTCTTGATCTTATAAACTTCTGGATAAGCAATAGCATTTCTTGTAATAATGGCTTCAATATCTTCATCATAGATGGTCTTCTTTTTATCTGCTAATTCTTTAAACTGTTCAAAAGCTTTTAATATTTCTTCCTTGGATAAATCGTATCCTAAAGCCTTCAATCTATCTTCAAAAGCATGACGCCCTGAATGCTTTCCAAGGACCATTTTATTTTGAGAAAGTCCAATAGACTCAGGTGTCATAATTTCATAGGTCGTTCTTTCTTCTAGCATTCCATGCTGGTGAATTCCTGATTCATGAGCAAAGGCATTATTTCCCACAATGGCTTTGTTTGGCTGAACCCCAACTCCTGTTATATTGCTTAATAGTTTACTTGAACGCATGATCTGCTTTGTATCTACATTGCAGTATAAATCAAGAACGTCTTTTCTTGTATTCATAGCCATAACGATTTCTTCTAATGCTGCATTTCCAGCTCTTTCTCCAATTCCATTGATGGTGCATTCAACTTGAGTAGCCCCTGCCTTTGCAGCTGCTAATGTGTTTGCTACAGCCATTCCTAGATCATTATGACAATGTACAGAGATATCTACTTGATCTAAGTAATCTGATTTTTCTCTTATAGCTGTAATAAAATTATAGTATTCATCTGGTGTTGTATAACCTACTGTATCAGGAATATTAATCACTGTAGCCCCGGCTTTTATGACTCGATCAAATAGCTTTGCTAAAAATTCAGGGTTACTCCTTGTTGCATCTTCGGCTGAAAATTCAATATCTTCACAATATGCTTTTGCATGTTTCACCATATTCACAGCATTCTCAAGAACTTCTTCTGGTCTCATTTTTAGCTTGTATTTCATATGAATATCTGATGTAGCAATAAATGTGTGTATTCTAGGATGTTTTGCATATTTTACAGCTTCCCATGCCGTATCTATATCCTTTGGCAATGCTCTTGCCAAACTTGCAACGGTACAATTTTTTATATTCTTTGAAATTTCTCTTACAGAAGTAAAATCTCCAGGGGAAGCAATGGCAAATCCTGCCTCGATTACATCTACTTTTAAAAGCTCTAATTGCTTTGCCACTTGAATCTTTTCGTGAAGATTCATACTACAACCTGGTGATTGTTCTCCATCTCTTAACGTTGTATCAAAAATCTTTATTTGCTTTGCCATTATAGATTCCTCCTTAATTGATCTCTAATAACCTTATTCATTTTAATTGCCTAAATAACATCTTAATAAACAGACTTATCCAAATTTATACAAACAAAAAACCTCGTCCAAGAATAATCTTATCCAAGGACGAGGGCTTATTTCCCCGCGGTACCACCTTAACTTGCTTTTGCAAAATACAAAAGCCGCTCTTACAAGTTTGATCAAACTTTAGCCGATAATGGGGCCATCCATTTTCTCCTACTATTATTTCAAAGAAACTGCTTAGGAGTGAGTAGTATTTTTTTACAGTATCGGTTCTCAGCAACCACCGACTCTCTGAAACTGTTTTTAAAAAATACGCTCTCCTGCATTGCTTTTGAGGTTTGCTATTTTCATGTATTAAATCGTATTTTATCAAAATTCTATACCATTGTCAATCATTTTAAATAATTTTTAAAAATAATATTTGTTCAAAAATTTCCATTGTTCGGATAGTCTTTTTCGAATTTTTATCATTATAAATCTACATTTCCTACAAATTCTTTTCTGAATTTTCTTTAAATATGATTGACAAATATATACAAACTTTGGTACAATACTTAAAATCGTTTTTTTGTCGAAAATTTCAATGAAGAAGGTGAAAAACCATGAGAGCTTCAGATGCAATTATAAAATCTTTAGAAGAAGAAAAAGTTCATATGATTTTTGGATATCCAGGAGGGGCTATACTCCCTTTTTATGACTCTTTAAGAACTTCAAATATAGAGCACATTTTAGTCAGACACGAACAATCTGCAGCTCACAGCGCAAGTGGCTACGCTCGAGCTACAGGAAAGGTAGGAGTTTGCACCGCCACCTCAGGTCCTGGGGCAACCAATTTGATTACAGGTATTGCTACTGCTTACATGGACTCTATTCCTCTTGTTATTATTACTGGACAGGTAGATTCAAATTTTATTGGAAAAGATGTATTTCAAGAAGCAGATATTACAGGAGCTACTGAACCCTTTACAAAACATAATTATTTAGTAAAAAATGCACAAGATCTTCCAAAGATTATCAAGGAAGCATTCTATATTGCATCTTCTGGAAGACCTGGCCCTGTGCTCATTGATATACCCGTAGATATTCAAAAGGAACATATCAAATATGATTATCCTAAATCCGTAAATATTCCAGGATACAAGCCTACTTATGAAGGGCATGCAGGACAAGTAAAACGAGCTTTACAAAAGCTAAAAGCAAGCCAAAAACCTTTAATTTGCGTAGGAGGAGGTATCATTTGTGCAAAAGCCTCGAAAGAGCTAAAAGATTTTGCTGAAAAAGCAAAAATCCCTGTTGTTCATACGCTAATGGGAATTGGTGCCCTTCCTTCAGACTCTCCATATTATGTGGGAATGGTAGGGTCTCACGGCCATAGCTTTTCAAATCAAATTGTAATGGAGTCAGATTTATTGATGATCATTGGTACAAGGGTTGGAGACCGTGCTACTGCTGGCATGAAGCTTCTGAATGAAAAACAAAATATTATCCACGTAGATATAGATCCTGCTGAGGTAGGAAAAAATATTGATACAACTATACCTATTGTTGGAGATGCAAAAAATATATTAAAACAGTTTTCGAATAAATGCACCACCCTCCAAACAGATGCATGGATGGAAAAAATCAACCAATTAAAAGAAACTTATCATAAAGAAGAATTGGATGCAAGCCACGTGAATCCAAAAAAAGCCTTGAATTTTCTATCCAAGGTTGTTGATGATGAAGCTATTCTTGCAGCAGATGTTGGTCAAAATCAACTATGGGCTGCTCGAAACTTTAAAATAAAAGGAAATCGAAAATTTTTTACATCTGGAGGGCTAGGCACCATGGGATATAGTCTTCCCGCAGCAATAGGTGCAAAGCTTGCTTTTCCTGAAAAAACCGTTATCTGCGTAGTTGGAGATGGGGGACTTCAAATGTCTTTAAGTGAGCTAGGTACGATCCTTGAAAATGATTTAAATATCATCATTTTGCTTTTCAATAACAGCCGCTTAGGCATGGTACGAGAGCTTCAAGATATCCATTATGAAAGTAACTACTTTAGTGTTACCCTCAACAAAAATCCTGATTTTGTAAAAATCGCAGAAGCTTATGGATTGCCTGGTAAAAAAGTAACTTCCCAAAAAGAATTCGAAGAAACCATCCAAGGAGCATTGACAAGTAAAAAAGGATATTTCATAGAATGTGTAGTAGATTCAGATTTTAGCACCTTATAAGGAGGATTCCAATGAATAGACATGTATTATCCGTTTTGGTTGAAAATCATTCAGGTGTTTTGAGTAGAATTGCAGGATTATTCAGCCGAAGAGGATATAATATTGATAGCCTTTCTGTTGGCGAAACAGAAAATCCAAATATTTCTCGTATGACCATTACGGTCAGCGGAGATGATTATATGCTAGAGCAAATGAAAAAGCAATTAAATAAATTAATCAATGTCATCAAAGTAGTAGAATTACAGCCTGAAAAGTCTGTTTATCGAGAGCTAGTACTCTTAAAAGTAAAAGCTGACCTTACTCATCGGGCAGCTATTATTGAGACCATCAATATCTTCAGAGGAAATATCATTGATGTGTCCAATGAAACATTAACCGTTGAGCTTACTGGTGACTTTGGTAAAATTGCTGGCTTTACAGAACTCATGGCTCCCTTTGGTATCCTAGAGCTTGTCCGAACAGGATTTACAGGACTTCAAAGAGGAAATACTCAGCTTGCAGAATAAAAATTTATGTAAACAAAATAATATTTTTACAAGAAATACTTATATATTAAAATCCTCCTAGGAGGATTTTAATTCTTTACAAAAATAATTTTTCTAAATAATTTGCTACAGCATCTTCATCATTTGTCTTTATAATCTCATGGTTTGGTAATGCCTCTTTTAGCTTATCATTGGCATTGCCCATGACAAGACCTTTTCCTGCTACTGTAAGCATTTCTAAATCATTAAATCCATCACCAAAGGCAACAACTTCTTCTGGATGAATATTATATTCCTTTAGAACTTTCTGCAACGCATGGCCTTTAGAAACTCCTCGAGCCATAATTTCTAAGCATTGAGGAAGAGAAAAAGCAATATTTAATTTTTTTCCATAATTTTTTTCTAATTTTTCTTTCACCTGTACTAATTTTTCGTGCTCTTCACAAATAAAAAATATTTTTGCTGCTTCATAACTTTTTAAACTTTTAAAATCTGCGACTTCGTAAAAAAAACCTGATTCATTCTTAAATTCACTTAGCCATAAATTTTCCTTTTCTGCCAGCCATTGATTCCCTTGATATATGTTTTTATAAACGCTATCGTCAAAATCCATCTTTAAAATCTCTTTTACTATTTCTCCTTCTAAATCACAAGCAAAAATTTCTTCTTCTGCACGATGCACTCTTGAACCATTAGCTGAAATCAGGGTCGTATCTAATGATAATTCTTCTTTAATATGGGATGCATCCATATGATGTCTTCCTGTTGCAATGAAAAACTTAATACCCTTTTCAACAACATTTTTAATAATTTTCTTTGTATAATCGCTTATTCTATGGTCACTATTTAATAATGTCCCATCTAAATCTGAAATGACTGCTTTATATTTCATCATTTATAACCTCTCCTATTCATTTACTATCCATTCAGTTTAGTCCGTTCATCAATTTCTCTAAAAATCCCTCTCCACCATTTTATCTAAATAGATTATCTTACTGCATTATATCAAATCATTCTATAAGGTCAATGATCTCATATAAAAAACTCTCCTTTATCACAAAAGAGAGTTTTTTTACATCTATCTATTTTTTCTTGATTTTTAAATCTATTACAGGGTTAATAAGAGGCTCCAATCCATCAATCCAGCACTCTATCACATCTCCCTCATGAATATGAACTGCCCTTGGGGTTCCTGTAGAGATAATATCTCCAGGAAGCATAGTCATCACCTTTGAGTGAAAAGAAACTAAATGATCTGGTGGAAAAGTCATATTAGAAACCGTATTTTGTGCATGAATTTTTTTATTGATAACCGTTGCTACCTGTAAGGTTAACACATCTTCAATTTCATCTGGTGTCACCAAACAAGGTCCAAAGCTAAAGAAAGTGTCAAAGCTTTTTGCCCTTGTTAAATATCTAGGATTTAGCTTCAAAATATCTTCTGCAGTCATATCAATAATCGTTGTAAATCCAGCTACAACATCTATCCAATTTTCTCTTTCAACATCCTTACAACGTTTTCCAATAATCACCCCTAATTCACTTTCCCCTGTTGTCTTATCGGATTGAAGGGGTATTTTTATGTCATCCTTATATCCTATGATGGTTGTATCAGGCTTCATAAAGCTTGCAGGAGCAATACTTGGTGCTTTCTCTGATAAATCAGCTGCATGATCTACATAATTTAACCCAATTCCCCAAATCTTCCTTGGATTTCTATAAAGCGGTCTAAATAGAACTTCTTCTTTTGGAATGATTTCATCAAGCTCTTCAATTGCTTTTTTTCCACCATTTTTATACCATTGATTCATTTTTTCTAGCTGTCCTGTTTCAATTAATTCAAATACTTCTAATGGCCAGTTTTGATTCAGCTTTTCATTAACTGTTCTTACATAAACGACTCCTTTTTGTATCATTACAGCCGCCTCTTCTCCCTCTCCTATCTTTACAGTAGCTAGTTTCATTTCAAATGCCCCCTTTTTGATGGATTAATCTATCTACTATCCTATTCGACATAAACTTCTAATTTCTTTTTTTTATCTAAAAAAATAAACAGTACAGCTTTCTATTTTTCTCTAGAAGTTTGTCCCGTTTATTTTTTATAATATATTCAATTGATTAAAGCTTCTTTGCAATCTCTAATATTTTTCCCTGTATGTTCTTTAAATCCTCAGTAATCTCCATTACATCCACATACTTTAATTTTTTATTTTCTACTAAAATTTTCCCATCTACTATAACTGTATCTACATTACTCGTATTAGCTGAATACACTAAGGTAGCGTAGTAATCATAAATAGGCTGCATATTGATAGACTGTGTTTCCATAATGACTAAATCTGCTTTTTTCCCAACTTCAATAGAACCTATTTCTTTTTCTAAGTGTAGTGCTTTCGCTCCACCAATGGTTGCCATCTCAACGATCTCTCTTGCTGGTAAAAGACTTCTATCTTTGTTAAATAGCTTATGAATTTTTCCAACTAACCCCATTTGCGTGATAATATCAAGGGTATTTCCACTCATAGGTCCATCTGTACCTAATCCGATTCTCATATCCTTATGATACATCTTTGCAGCAGGACAAACCCCTTTTGCTCCCTTTGCATTGGCTCCTACATTATGGGCAATACCTACCTCTTTCTTTTTTAACAATTCTAAATCTTCATCATCTACATGAACTAAATGGGCAGCTATTAAGTTTTTATTTAAAACTCCAATATGATCTAAATACTGTACAGGGGTTAAATTATATTCTTCTTTGTACTGTCTATACTCATAATCCATTTCTGCAACATGCATGATCATAGGTACATCATATTTCTTTGCTAAATCCATTGCTTTTTGTAAATGGATCGTATCATTTGTATAGGGTGCATGAGGCGCTACCCCTGGAATAATCAAATCATCCTCTTTCCACTTTTCAATGAACCATTTACTATATTCAAGTCCTTCATAAGGTTCTTTGGCATCAGGAGCAACAAAATTAACAATTGTTTCTCCTAATATCCCTCGAATCCCTAATTCTTTTGCTACTTTTGCTACTTCATCTTCAAAATAATACATATCTACAAAGGTTGTAACCCCAGCTAAGAGCATTTCAACAATACCATATTTTGCTCCTACTTTTACGAGTTCTTTATCCACTAGCATCTTTTCAAGGGGAAATATATATTTCTTTAACCGATCAGGTATATCGTCTCCCAAACTTCTAAAAGGAGTCATAGATACATGGGTATGCGTGTTTACCATGCCCGGTATAAGAATTCCATCTTCTCCATCTATTATGATATCTGGAGAATATCGATCTAACAAAGCTTCATTTCCAACGTCTGCAATCTTTTCATCCTTTATAACAACAACACCTTTTTCAATAATATCTTTATCTTTATTCATTGTAAGGATATTTACATTTTTTATAAGTATCGTGCTCATATGAGTCTCTCCTATTTTTCATAAAATAAGTCAACAATCTCTTGTTTTTTCACATCTATTAATCCTTTATCTGTAATTTTTAGACTAGGACTTACAGGAAGGGATAATGTACTAAAAGACATAATTTCATTGTGATGGATATATCCTAAGTCCTTTAGGGCTTTTCTAATATTCTCTAACTTCTTCCCTAAAGAATCAATTCTTTCCTCTGATAATATGCCCCCTACAGGTAGCTCTAAGGATGCTATGATTTTACCCTTATTCACTACACAATAACCCCCTTGGTTTTTAATGATCCAATTTGTAGCTATCATCATGTCCTTTGCATTTTGTCCCATTACCATCAAATTATGATGATCATGTGCATAAGTAGTAGCAACAGCACCTTCTTTAATAATAGAGCCAGTTACCAACCCAAAGGATTTATTTTTTGTTTTCTTGTATCGGTCAAATACAGTTATTAAACAATTAGAAGATTGTTCCCATTGTAATTTTCCATTCTTTACTTTTAAAACCTCTTTTACATTTTCAGTAAATGTAGTATGAGGATTTACCTTCATTGCTCTACATATGACTTCTCCATCCTCTATAGAAGCAATCACCTCAAAATCCTCTTCATTTACATCCTCTAAATTTACACTTTTATAAAAATGCTTCGGAAAAAGCTTCTCTTCCTCCTTATAATGAACTTTTCCATCAAATACTTTTTTGCCATCTTTATATACATATTGAATGGTAAATTCATCTATATCCTCTAACAAAATAAAATCTGCTTTCTTCCCTGGTGCAATACTCCCTCTATCTCTGAGCCCCATTCTTCTTGCAGGTGTATATGTACTAACATATATGGCCTCTTCTATAGGCATTCCCATTTTTATAGCTTTTTTCACTAATTCATTTAAATGTCCCTTAAGAATTTTATCTGCCATTACATCATCTGTCACAAGACAAAAATGTTCATATAAATTATTTTCAACTAAATATTTTATATTTTCCTCTGTCATAGATTTTTCTTGAATTTCTATAAACATACCATTTTGTATTTTTTCTCTTAATGTATCTACACTCTGCTGCGTATGATCAGCGTCTACCCCTTGATATATAAATTTTGCTAATTCTAATCCTGTTATTTTAGGACAATGTCCTTCGATTTGTAGATGTGGTTTCTCCTTTTTAATCAATCTAATGATTCTATTGATTAATGAATCCGAATCACCAATTAGATCTTTAAAATTCATAACCTCTCCTAAACAGCATATTTCATCCCTTTTAAGAAGGTTTGCTACCTCATCTTCTTTTATGCTCCCTCCAGTTGTCTCAAGTGCATAAGATGTAGATGGTACAGAACTAGGAACGCCGTAGAATATATCTACGGCGTCTTGATTGTTGCAATGAATCATTGCTTCTATTCCTTCTAATCCAAACACATTAGCCATTTCATGTGGATCTGCTACTATTGTAGTTACCCCATGCTGAATCACTGCTTGAGAAAACTGAAAAGGAGTTGTCATAGAACTTTCAATATGCATATGAATATCAACAAGACCTGGAATCATATATTTTTCTTTTCCATCTAATACTTCTTTACTTTTAAATTCCTGATCCTGTCCTATATATATAAACTTACCTTCTATCATCCCTACATCTGCATAGATGAATTTTTTAAAGTACGCATTATATACTTGCACGTTTTTGATCAATAAATCTAGTTCCATCATGTCCTCCTATTCTATTCTCTATTGATTTAATATTCTATTCCACGTATCTACCCATTGGTTTTTTATACTATTTACAAATGTATATTCAACAATATTTCCTTTTTCAACCTTATCTCCATAAGTTAAATTTTTAGCTTCTTCTTCTGATAGTGCTACATCTACATTTACTGGAGACTCTCCTAATGCTTTAGCTGTTTTCGTTTGTACCTCTTGACTTAATGCATAATCAATAAACTGTAATGCTAAATCCTTATTCTTTGAGTTCTTTACAATGTTGATTGTATTAAAGTTTAAGTAAGCTCCTTCTTCTGGGTCTATAAATACGGCGTCTTTCGATCCATCCTTGATTCTTCCAAAAGCAAAATCCGCTGCTACGGCTACTGTAATCTCACCATTTGCAAACATATTTGCTAAATCAGATGATTTTGTATAAGTCTTCACTAGATTTGGCTTTAATGCTTCTAACTCTTTAAATGCAGTTTCCCCATTATCAGTAGTGATATCTACTCCACCCTTATTTGATGCTAAATACATAGCTGCAGGTCCAAAAGTTGTTGAAATTTCAGGAATCGATACCTTTCCTTTTAAAGCTGGATTCCATAAATCTTTCCATGATTTTATTTCAAAATCAACCTTTGTAGGATCATAGACAATTGCTGCACGATTTAATGTATAGGCTGGCCCATAACCTTGTTCTACTAAATATTGAGCCTTTTCATTGATTTTCTTCGCATTTGAAATTTTACTATAATCAATTTTTTCAAACAATCCTTCTTTAGCACCTTCTTGTGCAAAAGCTTCTGCTAAATAAATAATATCCACATTATTACTTGGATTTGTTCTTAATTTTGTTAATCTTTCAGAGTTGTTTCCTGTTTCTAATACAATTTTAACGTTATGAGCTTCTTCAAATGGCTTAAATACATTTTCCCATAGCTTGTCCTCATTATACCCCCAAGTAGAAATCACCAATTGATTTGTTTCCTCTTCTTTTGGACTACAACCAACAATACTTGTAAATACTAAAATCAAAATGAACAATGCACATAATTTTTTCATCATTTTTTCTCCTCCTTTTATACTAAAATAAGTTTATTTGAGGGTAAGTATAGTCTTACCTTGTCTCCTTGACTATATTTTTGATCATTGCTTCCGTTCACAATCAAAGTTCCTAATGCTGTATTTACAGCATATTGATATTCTTTTCCTAAATAAGTACGGATTTCAATTTCTCCATTTACCATATTATTTAAATCACTAGAAGCATGATCTATGATTTGAATATCATCTGGTCGAATGGTTCCTTTTATTTCTTCCTTGCTATTTTCTTTTTCAAAATCACTTACAAATTGAATCCCTGCTTTTGACACATAGTTATTCTCACCAATTTGTTTTAATTCTATAAAATTTTCAAAACCTACAAACCTTGCTACAAATTCTGTTGCCGGATGTGAATAAATCTTTTCTGGTGCATCATATTGTTCAATAATCCCACCATTCATAACAGCAACCTTATCTGAAATAGAAAAACATTCTTCTTGATCATGAGTAACAAAAACAGTGGTAATTCCTAATTGTTTCTGCAATTTTCTAATTTCTACACGCATATTTAATCTTAATTTTGCATCTAGGTTACTAAGGGGTTCATCTAATAGTAATAAATCTGGCTGAATTACTAATGCTCTTGCAATAGCAACTCTTTGTCTTTGCCCTCCTGACAATTCCTTTGGATATCGAGCACTATATGCTTCTAAATTTACAACCTTTAGTATTTTCTCTACATCTTGAGTTATACTTTTTTTATCCATTTTTCTCATTTTTAATCCAAAAGCAACATTCTCAAATACTGTTAAATGGGGAAATAAGGCATAACTTTGAAATACTAGTCCAAAATTCCTTTTATGCACAGGAATATTTGTGTAATCTTTATCATCAAATATAAACTGTCCCTTCGTTGGTTCTATGAACCCTGCTATTACTCTTAATGTAGTAGTCTTCCCACATCCACTAGGTCCTAACAAAGAAACCAATTGTCCTTTTTCTACTTGAAGATTTAATTTCTTTAATATATCTGTCTTTCCATCATAAGAAACTGTAAGATCCTTTAAATTAATTAATGACATAATATACCTCCAACCTTTATTTTGAAAAATAACTAAGTCCTAAAGTCCGCTCAACAATAAACATAATTCCCATGGTCATAAGCATCAAAACAACTGACAAAGCTGAAACCGTAGGATCATAATAATATTCTACATAACTCATCATTTGAATAGGTAATGTGCTCACTCCTGGACCTGTCAAAAAAATAGATACAGGTACATTATTAAAGGAATTAATAAAAGCTAACATAAAAGCTGCGATAACACTTGAAGTAATATTGGGTAGTACCACCATAAAAAAAGTTTTCACCTTACTTGCCCCTAAGCTTATAGCTGCTTCCTCTATGGAATAATCAAAGTTTTCCAAACTTGAAGCAACAACTCGAATAATATAAGGTATAATTACAACTATATGTGCGATTAATAAACTCGTATAAATAGGCAGCCTCAATTTGATTATAATAAAATTGAATAAAGAAAAACCAAAAACAATTCCAGGTACAATGACCGGTGAAAAGAATATATTTTTGATAACCGCTCTTCCTTTAAAATCAAATCTACTTAGTGTATAAGCAACCGGAATACCTAAAAGCAAAGCAAATAGAGTTGCCAATACGGCTATTTGTATACTCATGGCAAAAGTTCTCATAAACATATCTGATGTAAAAATATTTACAAACCATCGAAGGCTAAATCCATTTGGCGGAAAGGCTATGTACTCATCTGGTCCAAAAGCAGTTATGAAGATGATCACTAGTGGCGCAAATAAAAAACTATAAACTAGAAAAACAAACATGGTTAACCATTTATTCTGCTTCATCCTAAACACCTCTTTCATTTAGCTTCTTGGCTAACTTATTAATAGAAAATATTACGGTTAATGTGGTAAAAATCATAATTGTAGCAACCACTGATGCCCCTGTCCAATCTCCAAGAGTCATGGTTTTTTGATAAACTAATGTAGATAATACCATATTGGTGTTTCCTCCTAATAATTGAGGAGTCGTATAAGCTGTTAAAGCCCCTGTGAAAACAAGAACACTTCCTACAATAAGACCAGGCACACTCAGTGGAAATATAATCTTAAAAAACGCAGTCAGTCTACTTGCCCCTAAGCTTTCAGCAGCTTCTAATAAATCATTTTCTATATTCTCCATTACCCCTACTAAAGAAACGATCATTAAAGGTAAAAATAAATATACCGTACCTACTATAATAGCAAACTCCGTATAAAGAAGCTTATAAGGTTCATCAATCATATGTATGTTCAGGAATAGTTTATTAATAATCCCATTTTTCCCGAGTATGGTCATCCATGCAAAAGAACGGACAACAGAATTGGTTAACAAGGGAAAAACTGTACAAGCAATCATAACTCCTCTTATTTTTTTATTGGTTCTAGAAATAAAATAAGCAACTGGAACCCCTAAAATCATAGCAATAATAGATGTAATAGCTGCAATTTTTAATGTTCTATTGAAAATTTGTACATAGTATGCATCCTTAAAAAAGGATATATACTGCTGAAAAGTAACACCGCTCTCCCCTATAAATGTTGGAATAATCGTATAGATAAGTGGTAAGATTAAAAAAATACTAATCAGAGATAAACCAGGCACTAATAATATGTATGACCACCTTTTATTCATAAAAATTCTCCCTTTCTCTTTCTTTACAAAAAATCTTTCTTGGAAAACTTCTCAAATTTAAATTTTTGAAAATAATTGAATTTCTAATACTCGCCCCTATTCACGAACTATTCTTTTGTGGTTTTCTGGAATGTTCACGTTCAGTATAGCATCGTCCCCTATTCACGTCAAGAAAAAACTTGTTATTTATCATTTATAAAAATATTTATACATGGTTTATTTTCAATGTTTACTTATAAAAACCTTTTTTAACCAAATATTCCCTAGCTTTTTTACAAATTCTCTATTTATATATTTTAAAAATATACACATATATTATTTTATTTCATTTGTAATATATATTTTTCACAAGAAAGCCCCTCGAAACAATGTTCGTGTTTTATGGGTTTTAAAAAAAACTATTTTAAAAATCTTATTTTGCCTTATATCCACTTTTTTATTCATACAAAAAGAGCCCAATATTTATACACCAGGCCCTACCCTCTTTGATTTAACAAATTTTCTTAATATCCTTATAGTCTACCCATTTTTGTTATTTCTTTTTCTCCCTTAAGATTTTACATATTGTGCAAACAATTTGATTACAACAGGCAATACAGTAATTACTGTAATCAATCTCATTAAATGTAATAATACTACTTTAGGGGTTTGTGCTCCATAGGCTTCCGATATTAGTGCCATATCTGTAAGGCCTCCTGGGGAACAACTAAAAAGGGATGTAATTAAATCAATCCCACTAATTTTTGAAATAATAAATCCCAAAGCTACACTAAAAACCGTTAATCCTACTACTAAAATAAAGGCTGGTAAAATTAAACTTTTCAATCCATGAATCGTCTCCATAGTAAAGTTTAAACCAATCATACCGCCTACAACAATTTGTGCTATAATTTTAAAACTAGAAGGGATGGAGCCTGTTTCTGTATAAATATTAAATATTGCTACAGCAATCATGGCACCCACAAAAGCCCCTGCAGGAATTTTTAACTTTATTCCAGCAAATCCTCCAATACCCGCTACCACTAATGTATAAAAAATTTTATCCATCATCACCTCTCCTTATCTTTCAACCTAATCCTCTATTATTATCTAGCATTATATCAGATAATCCTTTTAGGTCAATTTTTAAAATTACGATAAGATTCATTATATTTTTTTATAAATCTGCATAACTCTAAAGATTCTTTTTAAAATATTATCTTTTTCTCTCAAAAAAATAAACGGTTTAGCTTTCTACTTATATCTAAAAGCTGATCCCGTTTATAATAAATCTATATTAATTGATTAAGCTATATCCATCTTTTTTTAACTCTTCTTCTCTTGTCACAAGCGCATCAATAATTAATTGAATATGTTCTGTTAAATCAACGCCTAGCTCTTCAGCACCTTTTTTAATAATATCTCTATCAACTGCTTTTGCAAAAGCTTTATCTTTCAATTTCTTTTTAACAGATTTTACTTTCAATCCTTCAAATTTATTGGGTCTTACTAAGGCTACAGCTACGATAAAGCTTGATAATTCATCAACTGCATATAAAGCTTTTGCCATTAAAGTTTCTCTAGGAGTATTAGCTGAATCAGCATGCCCCTTAACAGCAAGTACTAAATCTTCTGGATATCCCTTTTCTCTTAAAATTTCAGCTCCTTTTAAAGGGTGCTCTTCTGGATAAATTTCATAATCTACATCATGTAATAATCCACAGACTGACCAATAGGTTACATCTTCATCAAACTTTTTCCCATATCCCATCATTGCTGCTTCAACAGCTAACGCATGTTTTATCAAGCTTTGTGATTTTGTGTATTCTTCTAATAACTCAAATGCTTTTTCTCTACTAATCATGTATATTGCCCCTTTCTAACAAAAATGAATCATTTATACTTATTTAAACTTTAATACAATTCAGAATAAAATTCAACTTTTATACACTTTTTTCAAGAAAATACTTCCTTACTAAATAAAAAGAGTTGAGTGATTATGCACTCAACCCAATTAAACTGCTTATACTCTTATACCTTCTTTTCTAATAATCCCTTTTAATCCATAGATTATTGAAGGGATCAATATTAATTGAACACCTATTCCAGGAAGTCCTGTTAATATTCCTCCTTTAATAAAAAGGATTGGATTCATTTTAAGACCAAAAAATTGAGCTAAGAAAAATACTACAACTCCTGCTATAACTCTTCCTGATATCATAGCAATTATAAGAGATGGAATAACAGAAAGTCTCATCTTTCTCACAGCTAAAGAAGTCATCAATCCATAAGTCCCCAATTCAAAGGCCATAATGATTGCCATAGGAAACATAATAGGCATCCCTGTAAGGGCTCCACTAATGAGGGGAGTTATAACCCCTAAAATACATGCTAAATAAGGAGATAATACAAAACCACCTATTAAAACAGGAATATGCATAGGTAAAAATACTTTCCCCATTATTCCTACACTATGAAAAAACATAGGTAGTAAAATCCCCATAGCAAGTAATAATCCACTCAACATCAAATCCTTTGTTTTTGCATTTTGATTCATTTTTATTCCTCCTCAAAAAAATAACCATGAAAGCTTCCTTTATGGAAATACCTTCATGGTTTTATTCTTCATCATATTTATTTTACTTTAATGCACAAAAATATGGAACCCATATATAGTTATCATATTCAATATAGTCTCATATAAACATTTACTGATTCTTAACTTATTGAGAATTCATTCTCAAAACAATGATTTCATATCATTATTCATATATGTTTACATTATATCACTTTTACATGTACTATCCTAGCTCTTTTGATATAAGACTTATTTATTTCTTTTTTATACTTTCTAAAAAGCTTTGTATTCTTTCTATCAAATATATAGGATGATCTATATCTTGTGATAGTTTTTCTACTGGACACATATCTGTCTTGTCCCTATTTTTTATATATGTAGATTTTTTTTCATACTCAAATAAGATATTGGTATTTTCTAATACGCTCACAGCACTCTCTGAAATAATCTTTGTATGCAACTCTTTAATATTCCCATAGACACATAGCATGGCAGCAGCTCTTCCGATTACTCGGTCAGCTACACTGGCACCCTTAAGTTTTTCTTTCATACTAACTACAGCCGTATACATAGGTTTAATGCCTTTATCTTCACTAGAAAATATTACTTTTCCTTCTTTAACAATCACTAAAGTGAATGATTCTTTTTCTAAAACTTCCTTAGCTAATTTAATATCCTTCATAGGTTCAACTCCTAAATAGATGCATTCTTTTATAGAATATCAAATTTTAGTTACTCTGACAATGGCAAACCTCCCCTATCAGGATAGGTTACTATACTTATAAATTAACTTTTCTATATAACTCATAAATAATTTCTTTAAAGGCCTCTACTAAAAGTGGATCAAAGTGCGTACCTGTATCCTTTTTTATAATTTCCATAGCTTCACCTACAGACATTGCCTCTCTATATGCTCTATTACTAGTCAAAGCATCAAACACGTCTGCTACCGCTAAAATTCTTGCTCCATATGGAATCTGTTCTCCTTGTAAACCATCTGGGTACCCTTTTCCATCATATCGCTCATGATGATATTTTATAATATATTTAATATCTTTAAACATATGTGAAGCATCTAATATTTTGTATCCCTGATCAGGATGAGTTTTCATAATTTCATATTCTTCTTTTGTAAGTTTTCCTGGCTTATTCAATATAACTTCAGGTATGGCAATTTTCCCAATATCATGAACTAATGCAGCATTTACTAAAGTGTCTATATTTTTATATCCTACAGCCTCTCCTAAATGATATGCGTAAAAAGAAACTCTTTCTGAATGTCCTTTTGTATAGGCATCCTTTACTTCTAATGACATGACTAAAGTTTTTACAGATTCTAAATAATTGTTCTCTTGTTCTTTGATTCTTCTTTCTATTTCTTCAGAGAGTGTGTTTATACTTTTTGCAAGCCTTATCATTTCATGAGAGCCCTTTTCTTCTAAACGTTCTTTATAATTTCCTTGTGCAATAGAATTAATTTGTTTGATAATTTCTTCTATAATATTCATAAACCTATTACTAATTACAATCATAATACCTACAACACCAACTGCAACAAGTATAATATCTACTATAATTTCCTTCTCTATTTTTAGCTTTATTTTATCAAAAATAGCTATATTATAAACTATTTTAATCCAAGCGATTTTGTTATTTTCTATATCCTTTATAGGATAATACAACTCCATTAAATCCCCATCATACTTAACCGTATTTGTTCCACTATAACTATTTACTATTTGAACTTCTTTTACAAGATCAAACATAATAAATTGAGATAAATCCTCTAAAAATTTTTCATCCATAACTCTTCCTAAAAGCAATATGCCATTTGTCTGTTTATCATCCGTAATAATAGGTGCAGCGACGATTTCATATGTTCTTCCATAAACATTTAAATACTCTTGATGAATCTTTTTCTCTTGAAAGGCTTTTTTATATGTATTGGTAGCTGTAAAATCATAACCCTCCACACCTTCACCATACACTTCCACATAATTCCCATCATTTTTTTGTAAAAATACAATATCTATACAAAAGGTAGGCTGTTCATATAAATACTGTGTAATGTTTTCTTTCAACCACTCTTTATTCTCATTTTCTAAATTATACACAGCATCATCCCAATAAGCATTGTCGAATACCCGATTTTTCAATTCTTGAGAAGATTTTTTAAAATAATGGTCGATCACACTTATTCTAGCATTAGCATAAGCATCAAGAATTGTATTTTCTGAGTCTTCCATACTATGGTTTATTTGAATAATTACACCTACTACTCCCAATGTTATGATCAAAATAATTGAAATAATAATCTTTGTTTTTGTTTTCATCTAATAAGCACCTCTTTTGCTTATACTAGACATCTCCTTTATAATTTCGACATATTCTTTTAATTCCCTTCCTTTTTTGCTTGGATAGGATTTCCTATTTTTTCATCCTAGTTTAATAAAAAAAATAACACAGTATTTTTCAAACTGTATTATTCCTCATTTGATATTCCTATTGAATTACCTATACACATCTAATAGCTTATGAGAAAGTTCTATCATCCTTTGATCATTAGATGAATTAATAATCTCAATACATCCCTTTTCACTACTATTCCTTAACCATCCTCTTTCATAAAGAATATCTTTAAGATGCTGTGCCGTTCCAAGACCTCCATCAATAAGTGTAATTTTCTCTCCTAATACCTTTTTTAATGGTTCCTTTAAAAAAGGATAATGGGTACACCCTAATACAATAGAATCAACTTCTTTTATATTTAAATTTTCAAAAAGCTCTCCTATAGCATCCTCTGCTTCCTTTCCATTGATGATTCCCTGCTCTACAAGAGTTACAAGCTTTGGTGCAGGCAGTTTGATAATCTCTGCTTGATTTGTATATTGATTCATTAAATTGCTAAATTTCTCTTCTCTTAAGGTAACCTCCGTAGCTAAAACAACGATCTTACCCTTTTCATAACTCTCAACAGCTGGTTTTAGAGCTGGCTCTATTCCAATTATAGGAATATCATATCTTTTTCTAAACTCATTTACCGCAGCACTAGTAGCTGTATTACAGGCAATGACAATTGCTTTAACACCTCTATCTATAAAATAATCCCCTATTTGAAAGCAAAGCTCTTGTAATGTTTCTTTCGTTTTCTTTCCATATGGAATATTTTTTGAATCTCCATAATATATATAATCCTCTTGAGGCATTAATTTTCTCATTTCACTTAATACACTAATTCCACCCATTCCTGAATCAAATACACCAATAGGTAAAGTTTTCACGTTATTACCCTCCTAAAAGCTTATGATAAAATATTATATCATAATTGCAGATTTCTATACATGTTTGCACCAAAGATATATATCTATAAAATTTAGCTTTCTTTACTTATATTCTATGAAAATAAAGGTTATATTTCTAATCTATAGTCAACCTTGTATACGGTTTTTATTTCATTGTAACCTCCAATTTATTCCTATTATCCTATTTTTTATTCTACCACAACTAGAAAAATAAAAGTTTTATTGCAATAAATATGAATATATAGTAATCTTATGGAACATAAATAAGTAAAATTTCATTTATTTAATAAAAAAAGACAGGGGGTTGATCCTATGAAGTTAAAAGAATATCTCCTAGATAAAAGACATTTCTTTTTGTTTTATTTTATTCTAATGACTTTTATCTCTGCTGTCATCTATTTAGATCATACAGTAAAGGTAAGCATCAGCAATATCCTTTATATTCATTTCGTTTCTTTTGTCTTTCTTTGTATTTACATTATTGTTGGCTACTTATTCTATAAAAGATATTATGAAAATATTTCTGAAATCATTGAAAAACAAGATACGAATGTACTTAGTGCTCTACCTACGCCGATTAATAATGAGCAACGCTTGTATCACAATCTTCTATATAAAGCCTATCTTGAAGAGGAAGAAAAAATCAAAGCATTGCAAGAAGAAAAAAGGGATAATCTCGAATTCATTACCTCATGGGTCCACGAAGTGAAAACACCTATTGCTACAAGTAGACTTATTATTGAAAATAGTAGGGAACCTTATGATGAAGTATTAAACAGCTTAGAAGAAGAAGTAGATAAAATAGAAGCTCATGTAGAAAGAGCTCTTTATTATTCAAGAATAGATGCTTTTTCAAAGGATTATTTTATTCATGAGATCCAATTAGAAAAAGTTATAAAAGATATTATAAAAAAGAATGCAAAAACATTCATCAGCAAAGGAATAAGCTTTAAAATGGACAATATGGATGCAACTGTAACCACCGATAAAAAATGGCTTTCCTTTATCATTGATCAAATTTTATCTAATTCATTGAAATATACAGACAAAGAAGGCTCCATAAAAATATATACACAAAAAGATAAAAAAGAAAAACGTCTCATCATTGAAGATAATGGTATTGGCATTAAAAATGAAGATCTTTCAAGGGTCTTTAATAAAGGCTTTACAGGTCATATAGGTCGTGAAAACTATCAATCTACAGGAATGGGGCTTTATTTAGCAAAGAAACTTTCTAAAAAATTAGGACATGATCTTACAATTACATCTGAGTTTGGAAAATATACAAAAGTAACTATTCATTTTCCAAAGCTCATTGATTATTTTAATGTATCAAAGCTGTAATCTTTATAGGTTACAGCTTTTTTATGTGACAAAAATGTAAGTTTAATCCTTTGTTTTGTTAGGTAAATGAATGGATAGCACGTTTCATTCTATGTACAATAAAGCTATAAGTTCATGAACTTTTTAACTATAGATCTACTAAATTCATTCAGTAAAACTAAACATACAAAATAGTAATGGGGTTTTTCCTATACCTAAATTGTATACTCTCACTTAATATATTCAATCAAAAGTAGAAATCATATCAACCTATACACTAAAAAAATGGAGGTTTTTTATCAATGAAAAAATTTATTATATTGTTTGTAGTTATTGCTATTCTAATATCTGGTTTTTTATTCTTAGGACGAGCAGCCTATCCCCTAAAATACCAAAGTGAAATAAAAAAATATTCAGCTGAATATAATGTTGATCCTGCTTTAGTTGCAGCCATCATAAGAAACCAAAGTGGGTTTAAAGCCCTAGGTTATAAAAAAGGAGAAAAATCCGGGGTAATGGAAATAAGAGATTTTGCTGCAAAAAAATGGGCAAAAGAAATGGGTATGGAAAATTTTGAAGGTAAAATGCTAGCAGATCCTTCCATTAATATCCAACTAGGTACTTGGTATTTAGGAAAGTTAACAAAACAAAATGATAATATAGATACGATCATCGAAGGCTGGTGCAATCGTCATGCATCTGGTGGTATAAAACTAGATAAAGATGAAATAGATCGTTATATGGAAAACTGCAAAGATGCAAGAAATATATATAATATCCTTTATGGAATTAGTCTAAAATAAACAATAGATTTGAGAGGTTTCTTTTGAAATCTCTTCAATCTATCATTAGGAGAGGTGATATCATGACACTTTGGAAAATATCCATAAAAAACATCAAAAGAAATTTTTACAATTATTTTTTATACTTTGCTTCTATGGTATTCAGTATTATGATTTACTTTACTTTTACATCCATTCAATACAACGAACAAGTCCTCCGTAAATCTGCAGATTCCTTTAAACTCGATAATGTCATGAGTGGTTCTGCCATTATCGTTGCTATTTTTGCAGCTATTTTTATTGGGTATTCCAATTCATTCTTTACAAGAAAAAGAAAAAAAGAAATGGCACTCTATTCCTTAATGGGTGTAAAAAAAAGACAAATTGGAAAAATGCTCTTTTATGAAAATATGATCATGGGTACTTTTGCTCTTTTCATAGGAATAGCTCTTGGTAGTTTACTATCAAAAGTATTTGCAATGATTTTATTAAAACTTATGGGCTATGCTACAGATATAAGCTTTCTTCTTTCTACAAAAGCCATTTTTAATACCATTTGTATATTCTTTATCCTTTTTATCATTACATCTATTCATGGTTATTGGATCATCTATCGTTTTCAATTAATTGATCTTTTCAAATCAGAAAAGAGAAGAGAAAAAGAGCCAAAATCGTCGATCATTCTTTCTTTCCTTTCAATCCTATTGATAGGAATTGGTTATTGGTTTTCTTTTAAGATCCTTGATTTTGATTTGAAAATTGATATTTTTATAAAAATGCTCTTAACTTTAGCATTTACTATCATAGGAACATATCTTTTATTTTCTTCGTTTCTATTATTTGTTATCAAATTATCTAGAAAAGATAAAAAAAGATATTATAAAAGCATTAACATGATTGGCACTTCTCAGCTACTTTATCGTATTAAAAGTAACGGAAAAACCCTTGCTACCATTGCCATCCTTAGTGCTACCACACTAAGTGCCATTGGAGCAACTTATTCCCTTTATTACAATAACGAAAATAATGCATCCTTATCTGCACCTTTTGATTATGCTTATGTTTATCAAGATGAAACTTTAGAGAACGCAGTGGAAAAAACTCTTTTAGAATATCCTGAAAATCCATTACTGGATAAAATATCTATCCAAGCAACCCGTTTTGATGGGGAGGTTCTTCATTCTAAATATATTCCTCCTGCCCTCTTTGCTTATAATTATGATAAAAAAAAGAGTGAACACAAAGTTGCAATTCTTTCAGAAAGCACTTTTAATGAAATTGCTAAAATACACGGCATCAAAGAAAAACTCAAGCTAGATAACTTAAACCAAGTAGTAGTTATAGATGATTATTATGCTCTGTTTTCTGATAAATTTAAACTTGAAGGGAAAAACATGGAAATATCATTGAATGGTCAAAAAAAGCAACTTACCATCAACCAAATTTTACAACATTCTTTCATCAATAAAAATCTTTTAAATGGGCTCCCTGTTATTGTAAAGGATTCCCTATATGAAAAATTGGCTGCGCTTGGAGAATCTCATCGTGTCCAAGGACTGATCATTGACAATAAAAAAGATAGTGCTGATTTAACAAAAGCATTAGAAAAAATCATTCCTAAATCTGCTCGGTTTAGTTCTTTCTACGCTGTTTACAAACAGCTATTAGAAATAGATGGATTATTCATCTTCATTGGTGCCTTTTTAGGATTAGTATTTTTATTTGCTACAGGAAGTATTATTTATTTTAAACAATTAACAGAAGCACATAATGAGAAAGAACGGTATAAAATTTTAAAAAGGATTGGTGTAGAGAAGAAAGAAATTAAAGCATCTATTGCTAAACAGATGTTATTTGTATTTCTTGTACCATTAGTAGTCGGTATTGTTCATAGCTTTATGGCCTTGAAGAATCTAGGTACCCTAGGTCGATTTGAAGGTGTCAATTTATTGATTCCATTTTCATTAAGTACAGGTCTTTATGCGCTTATTTATTTTGTATTTTATATATTCACTGTGAATTCTTATTATAAAGTTATCCATTCAGAAAAATAATTTATCATTCAAATTACTTTATTCTATTTAAAAATAATTTTTAGGAGGAATCTAAATGAAAAATGTATTAACGGCTAAAAATGTAAAAAAAGTATACGGTTCAAGAGGAAACATTTATCCTGCACTAGATGATATATCTCTAGACATCAAAGAAGGGGAATTTGTAGGAATTATGGGGCCTTCTGGAGCAGGAAAAACCACCCTTTTAAATGTAATTTCTACCATCGATAGCCCTACAGGAGGAAGCATTCATATTGATGGAGATGATATTGTGAAAATGAATGAAGATAAATTATCTTCCTTTAGAAGAGACAAATTAGGATTTATTTTCCAAGATTTTAATCTTTTGGACACTTTAACGGTTAAAGAAAATATTGTACTTCCCTTAGCCCTTTCAAAAGTTTCCGTTAAAGAAATAGAAAAAAAGGTAAATACCGTATCAAATATTTTAGGCATTACAGATTTATTGAACAAATATCCTTATGAAATATCTGGCGGGCAAAAACAAAGAACAGCAGCAGCAAGAGCTATCATCCATAACCCAAAGCTAATACTTGCAGATGAACCTACAGGAGCATTAGATTCTAAATCATCATCAGAACTCCTTCAATGCTTGAGTGATTTAAATGAAAATAATCAAGCAACCATTATGATGGTCACCCATGATGCCTTTGCAGCAAGTTACTGCAAAAGAATTCTTTTTATTAAAGATGGACGACTCTTTACAGAGCTTGTAAGAGGTGGCTCTCGCAAAGAATTCTTCCAAAAGATTCTTGATGTATTAAAAACCCTTGGAGGAGATACCAATGACCTTATTTAGTATAACAACAAAGAATATCAAGAGAAACTTTTATCATTATTTTATCTATTTTGCATCTATTGTATTTAATGTAATGATTTATTACACATTTGTCTCTATGCGCTATAATAATCAGGTAGCACGCTTTGTTGAAGGGGATGAAAAAATTCTCGTTTTATTTAATTTTGCATCTATTGTCATTGCCATATTTTCATTAATCTTCATTTCTTATTCCACAAGCTTTTTCATGAAAAAAAGGAAAAAGGAAATGGCTCTTTATTCTTTATTAGGGGTGAAGAAAAAACAAATTGGCAGTATGCTTTTTTATGAAAATTTGGTAATGGGTATATTGGCTCTATTTATCGGTACGATCCTTGGAAGTATTCTTTGTAAATTTTTTATTATGATTTTAGCAAAATTCATGGGTATTTTCGGAGCAGTTGATTTTTCAATCAATTTAAAAGCCCTTTTTAGTACCATCCTTGTTTTTGGCCTATTGTTTTTTGTTACTTCTATTCATGGATATAGAATCATTTATAAGTACAAGCTCGTTGAGCTTTTTAAAGCTGAAAAGATTGGAGAAAAAGAACCAAAAACGTCTATGTTCTTAAGTATATTATCTATCATTATTTTAATAGCTGGTTATGGGATAGGTCTCAGGACAGAGGCCAGTTCTGCATCCTTTTTAATGAATATTCCTATTACCTTAGTAGCATCTATTGTTGGTACATTTATTTTCTTTTATTTCTTTTTAATTTTAGCTGTAAAAGGTTCAAAAAATAATAAAAGGAAATATTATAAAGGAATAAATATGATTAGTACTTCTAACCTTTTGTATCGTGTAAAATCTAATGCACTTACCTTCTCTATTATAGCTATTTTAAGTGCTTCTACTTTAACAGCTATAGGTACTTGCTATAGTTTTTACTATGACTTTAATAACATGTTTGATACCATGTATCCTTTTAGCTATTCTTATATAACAAATGATAAAAGTATAGATGAAAAAGTTGAAAAAATCATCTCAAAATATCCTGAAAACAAAATATTAAATACTGCTCAGGTTGAATTCATTGAAATAAATGGTAAATTCATCAATAAAAATAATACATTAAAAGATCAAAAATCTAAAACAATCTATCTTGTATCTAAAAGTAAATACAATAAACTGGCTCAAATAAAAGGTTTAGATATTGAAGCATCTTTAAAAAATGAAAGAGAGATCATTCTATTAGATCATCCTCGAACAAAATCACAAATAGCTAAAGCAAAAAAAATGATCGGTCAAACAATAGAGATATCTTTAAATAATGAAAAAGAACAACTAAAAATCAAAGAATATTTCAAATATCCTACAATGAATGATCGGTATGGTCAAACAACCTTTGTTGTAGATGATACCATTTATGAAAAATATTATATAAAGAATCATATCATTCGAGAAAAAGGATATATAATTGATAACAAAAATAATAGTCATGCATTAACAAAAGAATTGATTCGGTCCCTTCCCAATGAAGTAGATCTCATGGCTTATTATGCAGATACACAAGGAATATTAAAATTTATGGGGATGATTCTATTTGTGGGTATTTTCTTAGGTTTAGTCTTTTTAATTGCTACCGGTAGTATTATTTATTTTAAGCAATTAACTGAAGCACATGAAAACCGCCAAAAATATACCATCTTAAAGAAAATAGGCGTTCACAAAAAAGAAATAAAGCGTTCCATCGCAAAACAAGTATTAATGATCTTTTTAGCACCCTTAGCAATAGGTATAAGCCATAGCATAGTCGCTCTACTGATTTTAGGAAGATTATTTAATACAACTTTATGGATTCCAACTTTACTGACTATTCTTCCATATACTATGATCTATTTTGTATATTATATACTCACCGTAAATTCTTATAATAAAATTGCAAACCTATAGACGGTAATTCCTATCAGCCTACCTTACAAAAATGTAAGGTACGGTTTTTGTTTTGTAAGCTAAATCAATGGATAATATGATAAAATTTATTTAAAATAGAAGTATATAATATGAAATTTATGGAGGGATGAGCTATGAAAAAAAAGATGATTTTTACACTTTTAATGGTTATGAGCATGGGAATTATGAGAGGAAGTTTTGATTTAATAGTAAAATCCGATACCATTGTAGAATCCTTGTCACGTTTCTTTCTTTCATAATATAAAAGACCTTTTTAAAGCTTTATAAGCATTACACAATAAAATATTATTTCATGAAAACACAAATATTATGATCTATACAATATAAATTCTAACATTAGATATGAAGATGCATACTAAAAAAGGTATATTCCATTAAATATGGATCTTATATGTCTACACTAGGAGGTGAAATGATGAAAAAAATAGTTGTTTTGATACTAATCCTTACAATAGGTATGAGTATAGCAGGCTGTGGAAAAAAAGATTCTCAAGCTTCACTAAGTGACTTAAAAGCTATGCCCGAGTTTAGTTTAAAAGATATAAATGATCAAGATGTATCTAACAAAATCTTTGAAGATAAAAAATTTACTCTAGTAAATATATGGTCAACTGGATGAGGTGGCTGTATAGATGAAATGCCTGCGTTGCAGGCAATATATACAGAAATGCAGGAAAAAGGGATCAATGTGTTAGGAATTGTTGCTGATGGCATGGGTAATGATGTAGGTGCCTTGCAAATTTTGAAAAAAACAAATGTTACATTTACAAATATTATTCCCGATGAACAATTCATGAATGATTTTGTAAATAAAACAAATGTTGTTCCTGTATCTCTTCTTGTAAATAGCAAAGGTGAAATCGTAGGAGAATTAATAGTAGGTTCTCAACCAAAGGAAGAATTTGAAAAAATTATTGAACAAGCTTTGAAAAACATAAAATAACCCTACCCACCGAAAGGAGTTCCCTATGTTAAAAAAACTAGTAGTTACTTTACTAATTGGTACAATAGCTTTCACTGCTATAGGCTGTGGAAAAACAGAAACAAAAGAAACTGAAAAAACAAACGCCACAGCAGAAATAGAACAACAAAAGGCCACAGAAGAAAATATTTCTGAACCTTTTAAATTAGATGATCTTGGTATTAGCTTCGTTATGCCGAAAAAATGGGACGACAATGAAAATATGGATGGTTTAGTTTTAGCCGCAACACCAGGAGAGCTTTTTTATGGTGGACTACAAATCTTCTTTGTTCCAAATGAAGCACTAAATCAAATAAAAGATATCACAAAGGATGGTAAACAACCTACAGAAAAAGAAATGCAAGCATTCTTTGATGCAGAAAAGCCTTTAATCCATTTTAATATCTATAAAAAAGAATTAATTGGAAAAAAATCCATCGAATCCTTATCTAATCTTAAAAATAATATTCTTTTAGGAGAGCAGGAAGGACTTGTATATTATCTATCTTATCCAAATAAAGAAGAGATGAAAAGTCTATCTCCTGAATCAAAAAAAATATATGATTCATTATATGAAGAAATCGGAAAGTTAAAAGCAAGTGTAAAACTATTCAAACCTATATTCAAAGAAGATGCTCTTAAATCTCATAAAACCTTTCCAACCTTTAAAACAAAAGATATCAACGGAAAGGATATCAGCAGTACTATTTTTAAAGAAAGTAAGCTAACCATGATTAACATATGGGGAACCTTCTGCAGTCCTTGTATTAATGAAATGCCTGATTTACAAGAACTTTATGAAGAAGTAAAGAAAGAAAATATCAACGTCATAGGTATCATTGGAGATGCAAAAGGGAATGAAAAAATAGCAAAAGATATTATTGCTAAAACAAAGGTTACTTACTTAAATATCCTGCCAAACCCAGTTATTCAAAATGAATTTTTAAAAGATGTATCTGCTTACCCAACAAGTATTTTTGTTGATGGAAAAGGTAATATAGTAGGGAAACCAATCATCGGAGCAAAAAGCAAAGATGACTATAAAAAAGCCATCATGGAAACTTTAAAAGATTTGTCAAAATAATATAGGTACATAACTTTGTGCTTTAGCATCATTCCTTATAGAAAAGACCTGCAAATGGTTCCTCCCCATTGCAGGTCTTTTGTTTATTGTGCATTATAATCAGTAAGTCCATCTCCTAAATTTAATTTTTCAATAACCTTCTGATGAATATTGTTTGATAGTTCCATAATTGTATCATCTATCTTAAAATCATTTTTCTCCATGGCATCTACATACTCTTTGATTACCTCTGCCGTAATGGAACCTTCATTGTCAGAAATCAAATCTCTATAGTTCTTTAAAATTTTATCATTTAATTGATTTGTCTCAGGGTCTAATAATGGCATATTTTTTGAGCCATTCATAAAGGCTCCAATATACATCATATATAAATTGGCCACTTCATTTCTCATTGCACTGTCTGGATATTTTCTTAAATAGCTTTCCGCTTGCAATGTTCTATTTCCTAAGACTTTCCAAGATATATTCACAACGTTTCCATTCCATGTAAACTGGTCTGACTCTCTAGATACAATCTCTATATATGCTCTCATTTCATCAGATACGTAAGGTTGATATTTCTTTAAATATCCATAATCTATCATTGGATAAAAAGAACCTTCTAAGGTAACAAATTTGTATCCACCCTTAATCATCTCCACCACAAGAGCTTTTAAATCTTCATCTTCTATAGACTCAACCTTTCGTTTATTAAATTTGTATCCGAATATTTTATGCAACTGGTTTTGTTTGACTAAATCATCTTCCATTAAAATTTCTGTATATTCATTTTTGTATTGCTTCTGTATTTTTTCTAAACCTTGAATTATTTCATCTGCATTTTCTTCAGATAATTCCAATATATTTTTATCTATAAATGCAAGAACTTCATAAGGCTTTCCCTTTGTAAGCAAATCATTATATTGAATCATGATTTTTTCTTCATCTTCTTTAGATAATTTTTTCTCCTCTTGAGGTGTCTGGTCTTTTTGTATAGGTTTTTCTACCTCTTCATTCATTTCCTTATTTTTATTTATTTCATCAGATGGGTTGTTTTCCGTGTCTGTACATCCACCTAATATAAGCACTACTGCTAAAATACATATCAACCATTTTTTCATAGTCATCTTCCCTTCATGCTCTTTTTATTGCTACTCGTTATTGACTCCTAGTAAAAACTTTTCCTATATAATTTTACTATAGTTCTCATTGGAAATTGTTACAAAATAGTTACAACATCATTACATGTCTATATCCCTCATCATCAATTTTTTTTCTATTTTATATATGATCTTAACCTGCTCTTCATCCATATAATCCTTTTTTAAATCCTTTATCTTATCTAATAGAAGACCCATATGATTTTCTATATTTTCTTTCTGAATTTCCTCTACCTTCAAGGAACTTTTCTCAAATTTTTTTCTAAATTTATTTAATTGATTAATTATATGCTCAAGCTCTTTAAGGTTTACTACTCGAGGATTTTTAAATTGATCGTTCATCCTATCCATTAATTTTTCTAATTCACTTTGGCTTTCAAATAATGCACCCATATAATCACTTGATTCATCTATGAGATGCTCATCATCCTCTAACAAAATATTAAATTGATTGGACAAGCTCTCATCCATATCATACATATTTTCATAATCATTCAAAGAATGACTTAAATCTCTTATAGATTTTCTCATCTGTTTAAAGATATATACAATACTCATGATTCCCATTCCCATGATCATTAAACTACTTGTAAATATTTTTTTTATCATATCCTTTGCAGGTTTATAAATTTTTTCTTCTTCTATAATTCCTATTATTTTCCATCCTGTTGGTTTATTGATCTTATAGGTAATATAATAATCTACATTATTTTCATTAACTGTAAAATTACCAGATTTTTTATCAAGTAGGTTACCCCTCCAAGCCTTTTCAATTATTTTATCAAATCTTCTATTTTTCATATCCCTAGATATAAAATAATACTCTTTCCCATCTTGCGCAATCACAAAAGCATGTCCCTGCTTAAAGGCTTTAAAGTTTTCAATTTTATTAGATAATTCATCTAAAAAAAAATCTATTGCCATAACGCCCTTTAATTCATCACTTTCATCTCTTACTATTCTAGAGATAGTAACAATAGGCTTTTTTGTTGTAGCATCTAAATAAGGTTTCGTCCATGCAATTCTCCCTTTTGCTGCTATTGCCCCCATATACCAAGGTCTCTTTGTAGCAGTCCATTCTGTATTGGCTAATGCTTCTGATGTATCAGGCCAAGTAATAAGTTTTTTGTTTCCTAAAATAATTTTATTTGGCGCAAAATAAGCAAAAGCAGTAGCAGCATAAGACTGCTGAAAAGATTTAAAAAGCTGCATAGTTTGTAGATAATACTTATTAGGATCATCTGAAACCTTCTGTACCATTTCATTTTTAGAAAACATTTGTAAAGCATTTTCAAAGGTAGAAAAAAATTCAGAAACAGAATCATCTAATTGAACAATAGAATCATCAAAAGATTCAACGTATTGTTTTTTTAATATTCTCGAATAATCAATATAAAAGGTTCCTATCAAAGAAGCTGCTACAACAAATAATAATATGAACCACAATATATACTTTTCATGCCCCTTATGCATAATCAGCCTCCTATTTTTTTCTTTTTATTAGTTCTCTACTTCTGGTAGACATCCTAAGTTTACTACTTTCTATATTTTATCCTTATACTAACATATTAAAAAGAAAAGTAAATCCCCTTATTAAACTTTAGCCTTACACATCTATATTGTATAATAGTAAGATAAGATTAAATAAAATTGGAGACTTTACTATGAAGTTAAGTATAAAGAAAAAAATCATTTTTCCCTTATTATTTTTAATGATTATGCCAATTATTGTTTTGAGTATCCTTTCTTATTGGAATCATAGCAAAACAATGATTAGTCATAAAAGCATGTCTATGAATAACACCCTAAACGATCTATTGATTTTAATAGAACATACTGAAAAAAATAATCAACCCAAAGAATTTTTACTAGATTATATAAAATCATTAGATAAAGAAAATATGTTTATCGTGGAAGGAACTGAATTTTTATATAATAGCATTTCAGACAAAAATATTTCTGCAAAAAAAATTTTGAAAAGTATTTGGAATGATGAAGATGTATCCTCTAGATATCTTCTTCATTATCGTGTCTATTCTCAATGGAATTGGAAAATTGGGTTCTTATTAGATCTACAAACAATACCTAATAAAAATTATAGTATTAGCATATATGTCCTTTTACTCATTACCCTATGTATTTTCTTTTCATTAGCAGCCATCATCTTAATTACACATAATATTGCAAAGCCTATTGATATTCTTTTAAACGGGTATAATGATATGCTCAGTGGTAATTTCAAAAAAGAAATAAATATTGAAAGGAAAGATGAATTAGGGCTCTTAGGTCATGCTTTTAATGAGATGAAAAATGAAATCGCTCATCGAACAAATGAATTTATTCAAATGAAACATTTTAATGAAGATTTATTAAGAAGCATTTCAACAGGAATTATTACCACAAATATACAAGGTCATGTTATAAAATATAACAATGCAGCTGTTACCATTATAGAAAAAGCACTCCAATTAGGAGATAACCATCCAAGAATTATTAAAGTATTACTGAAACAAATCACCCATACTTTAAAAACAAAAACAACCATCAATCAAGTAGAAACCTTTCAAAATCAAAAAAAAGGTAAAAATATTTATTTAGATATTACCACTTCCCTAATGAAAAATAATGACGGAGAAAATATAGGAGTAATTTGTAGCTTTAATGATATTAGCAAGAGAAAAAGAATTGAGGAAAAAATTGATCGCATTAATCGCTTAACATCTCTAGGACAATTAACAGCCGCTCTAGCCCATGAAATTAGAAATCCTCTTTCAGGAATGAAAATGAGTGCTCAAGTATTAAAAAAGCGATTGTCTTCATATCTTCGTCCATCAGATGAAAAATTATTTGATGCAACCATCCATGAAATTGACCGTTTAAATGAATTAATAACAGATTTATTAGATTTTTCAAAGCCTAATCTACCGAGATTTCAAATTGTTAATGTTTATGAAATATTAGAAAATGCTCTTCTTTTTTCTAAAAAAAATATTCAGCAGAAAAATATACACATTTTAAAAGAGTTTGAAGAAAACATAGTATTTTCCTACTTTGACAAAAATCAATTGGCTCAAATATTTTTAAATATCATTGCAAATGCTCTATGGGCAATAAATGATGGAGGCACCTTAAAAATTAAAATTAATTCTTCTCTAGAAAGAGAAAAAGATTTTTTATGTATTATTTTTGAAGATAATGGTTGCGGTATGCATAAAGAAGAACTCCATAAAATATTTGACCCCTTTTATACCAAAAATGAAAATGGTACGGGTCTAGGTCTTTGTGTTGTCCATAAATTACTTACTTCAAATAATGGTGAAATCGAAATAACAAGCCAATTAAATATAGGAACAAGAGTAACTTTATATATACCTTTGTATAGGGGAGATAAAAATGAATAAAAAAGTATTGATCATTGATGATGAAGAAATTATTCGACTATCCTTAGAGGAAGGACTACTAGATTTTCATTATGATGTGGCAACAGCCAAGGATGGAAAAGAAGCTATTCATAAAGTATATAGCTTTCGTCCTGATGTGATTCTTTTGGATATGAAATTAAAAAACGAAAATGGCCTAGATATTGCTAAAAACATTAAAAATATTGATGACTATGCTGAAATTATTATTATGACTGCCTATGCCGATATTAAAACAGCCATAACAGCCATTAAGCTTGGGGCAATAGATTATCTAAAAAAACCCTTGGACCTAGAAGAAATTAATCTATCTATTTCAAAAGCTATCAAAAATCAATCTATGAAAAAAAAGCTTAAACTTTATCAGGAAAAAGAAGCAAAAGAACATTATGAATTCATTGGAGAACATCCAATTATGCAAGACACCTTAAAAAAGATGGATATATTAGCAAAAAACGATTCCGTCACAGTACTTATTCGGGGTGAAACAGGAACAGGAAAAGAAATTGTATCTTCTTATATCCATCAAAATAGCTCCAGAAAAGATTCCCTCATGCTCAGTGTTAATTGCGCCGCTATCCCTAGTCAATTATTAGAAAGTGAATTGTTTGGATTCGAAAAAAATGCCTTTACAGGTGCTAATTCCAGTAAAAAAGGACTTTTAGAACTTGCTGACGGTGGAACATTATTTTTAGATGAATTAGGAGAAATCCCCTTGGATATTCAAACAAAGCTATTACGATTTTTGGAAACAAAAAACTTCAAAAGGATTGGCGGACTAGAATCTATTGAAGTAAATCTTCGAATCATTGGCGCAACAAATAAAAATCTTGAAGAAGCCATCATAAAAAAAGAGTTTAGAGAAGATTTATATTATCGGTTAAATGTAGTCCCTATTGTCATCCCTCCATTAAGAGAAAGGGGCTCAGATATATTAAAAATTGCAAAGTTTTTCTTGAATATCTATGCAAATCGTTTTCGAAAAAACTTTGTAGGATTTTCTGAAAAAGCAAAACAACAGCTTTTAAACTATCATTGGCCTGGCAATGTCCGAGAATTAAAAAATGTAATAGAAAGAATGGTTATATTAAACGATACAAAAATTTTGGATATACAACATCTTCCCATAGAACTAAGAAATACCATTTCAAAAAATCCATTTACTACACCAAATGATCTAATAGCAGAAGGTTTTTCTTTAGAAAAAAACATCTCAGAAATTGAAAAAAGTTATATCAAAAAAGCACTAGATCAAGCAAATGGAAATCATACAAATGCTGCAAAACTTTTAGGCATTTCTAGATTTGCTTTAAAAAGAAGACTTGAAAAGTATTTTGAATAAGTGTGCGAATTCGAACTCTTTGTTCGTTTTCGCACACTTATTTGTGCGGAATCAAACATGTCATCATTTGCTGAATTTTGATAAAACTTTGAAACTCGCATTTTTTAAACCTTCATGTATTCATTATCAAAATATTCTATTGGCATGAATATTGCTTATTAACTAAATAGGTAAATCTCTATAAGTTCATAGCAAGGGAGTGACATTGCATGGAAAAACTACTAAAAATAGTAATAGAAAACAATAGAAGTTGGACAAAACATGGTAAAGTGGCATCATACATCCCTGAACTTGCAAAAGCTAATCCGAATGCTTTAGGTATTCATATTTTTGATTTAGATTGTAATGAATTTTGTGCTGGAGATTATAAAACAGCCTTCACTATTCAAAGTGTTTCAAAAGTCATTATCCTTATTTGTGCATTAATGGACAAAGGAAAAGAAACTGTATTTTCTAAGGTGGGAACGGAACCTTCTTCTGATCCATTTAACTCCATTATCAAACTAGAAACAAGACATTCTCATAAACCCTTAAATCCTTTTATTAACGCTGGAGCAATTGTTTGTACATCTTTAGTTGCTGGTGATAATGGTATTGAGAAGTTTGAACGTGTCCTTGGAATGATGAAAAAAATGGCTGATAACCCTACTATTCAAGTAAATTTTAATGTATATCAATCAGAAAAACTTACAGGGAATACAAATAGAGCCATCGCTTACTACTTAAAGGGGGCCAACATCATTGAAAGAGATGTAGAAGATGTATTAGATGCCTACTTTAAATTATGTTCTGTTGAAGTTACTGTAAAAGATATGGCTAGAATAGCTTCCGTTATTGCCAACGGGGGAATTGCTCCTTGGTCAAAGAAAAGACTTCTTCCCCAAAAAGTAAATCAAATTGTACAAGCCCTCATGATGACTTGTGGATTATATGATGCATCTGGAGAATTTGCAGTAAACATTGGAGCCCCTTCAAAGAGTGGTGTTGGTGGATGCATCCTATCTGTCGTTCCTAAACGAATGGGTATTGCTGTAGTTGGCCCTGCCCTTGATGAAAGTGGAAATAGTATTGGTGGAAAAAAAGTTTTAGAAGAGATTTCAGAAAAGTTAAACCTTAGTATATTTTAAGTCCATTTATTTCAAAAACCTACATGCTATAATTTTTAAGTTTTTAATAGCCTAAGGCTATTGATTATTACCTATAGGTAATAAAAATATAAAAAGGAGAGTGTTTTAATGGATTTTTTAAACACAATAGTTGGTAAGGGAAATACCATACTATGGTCTTACGTACTCATTTATATGTTAGTTGGTCTTGGTCTTTATTTTACTGTAAGAACAAAATTTGTACAATTTAGATTGTTTGGAGAAATGTTCCGACTTCTTACAGAAGGGGCAAGTAAATCTGTTACCAACAAAGAGAAAAAAGGAGTTTCATCCTTTCAGGCATTCTGTATCAGTACTGCATCTCGTGTAGGTACAGGAAACCTAGCAGGGGTAGCTATCGCTATTTCTATTGGTGGCCCAGGGGCCGTATTTTGGATGTGGTTAATCGCTTTAATCGGTGCTGGTTCAAGTTTTGTAGAGAGTACACTGGCTCAAATTTATAAGGTACCAGATAAGCATGGCTATAGAGGTGGTCCTGCATACTATATGGAAAAAGCCTTAAATATGAGATGGATGGGAATATTATTCTCTATTTTGATTACTTTATGTTTCGGTTTAGTATTTAATTCTGTACAAGCAAATACTATTTCTCTTGCTTTTGAACAAGCCTTTGGTGTTCAAAGATGGATGGTAGGATTAGCTCTAATGATCTTTACAGCTATTATCATCTTCGGTGGCGTAAAAAGAATTGCAAAAGTTGCTGAAACAATCGTACCCGTTATGGCCATCGCATATGTATTAGTTGCTGCATTTGTTCTTATTAAAAACGCTTCTCAAATTCCATCTTTATTTTCTTTAATTATAGGCAGTGCATTTGGACTTAAGGCTGCTATTGGAGGAGCTGCTGGTGTAGCTATTAAACAAGCTCTTATGCAAGGGATTAAGAGAGGTCTATTCTCAAATGAAGCTGGTATGGGTAGTGCGCCAAATGCTGCTGCAACAGCTGAAGTAACACACCCTGTAAAACAAGGACTTATTCAAACTTTAGGGGTATTTACGGATACTTTATTAATCTGTAGTGCCACTGCATTTGTTGTTATATTATCAGGTGCTTATACGAATGGAGATTTAACAGGAATTCAACTTACACAAACAGCTTTAAGCTCTCAAGTAGGTTCTTGGGCAAATACATTCATTGCTGTCTGTATATTATTATTTGCATTTAGTTCTATCGTTGGAAATTACTATTATGGGGAATCTAATATAGAATTTATGAGCGGAAGCAAAACATGGTTATTAATTTACAGAGTAGCTGTATCATTAATGGTTCTATGGGGATCTGTACAAAAGATTCAAATCGTTTGGGATATGGCTGATTTATTCATGGGAATGATGGCTGTAATTAACTTAATTGCCATTGCAATGCTTGGTAAATTTGCTTTTGCTGCGTTAAAAGATTATGTAGATCAAAAGAAGGCAGGAAAAGATCCCGTATTTTATGCTGATAGCATTCCTGGACTACAAAATGTTGAGTGTTGGGAAAAAAGAAAAAAAGCAAATCTTGAAAAGGCATAAAATAATCATATAAAAAATCATCTACAAAATGTAGATGATTTTTTTATATTAAATATATACTTTTTCTACAGATGAAGAACCACTCAAATAAAGCATAGGTGGATAATACATCTCAAAATCAAGAATATCTCCAATCTTTATTTCTTCATTACAATCATGAACATCTATAATCAAATGATCACTACTACTCCCAATAATTTTAACTCCTTGTTTTTGAGGAATTAATTTATCAGGTAATCCAAAGTCCTGTTTCCCAACAGCTACTAATGCTCTTTTTCGTATCCCTTTATCCTCATAGGTAGGTCTTTTTCCAAAAGCATCAATAAAAATCTCTCCAATAGGATAGGTAGGTTTATCTTTTACCTCTACCACTTCCGCCTTTAAAACAAATGTATCTTGATGCATATGACTCATATCTATTTTCCACAAATCATCTAAGTCCTTTGCTAATAACATTCCTTCTCCCACCCTTAAATGATTGATTCTCTTTGGAATTTTTCCATCTATAATAAGAGGGAGAGTACTTGTAGCTCCACCAGATATAATCTCTAGCTTTCTACCTATTCTTTCTTCTATTTTTTCTGCTATTTCACAAAGTCTACCAAGATTCTCTTCTGTAGGCTTTATAGAACCATAACATCCTAGGTTTGTCCCTATCCCAAGTAAATTAACACTTTTAAGATTATTTTCTACATATAAAGCCATATCAATAAACTCATCTTCATCAACAAAGCCTTCTCTTAAATCTCCAAGGTCAAACATTAAAACAATGCCATGTGTCTTCCCTTGAACTTCACAGACTCTTTGGATTTCATTTAATATTTCTATCTCAGAATTCAAACTAATATCTACAGATTTTACTAATTCATCAATTTCGCTAAACATGGGAATACGAATAAGCATCATGGGTAAATTTATTCCAGCTTCCTTAAGTTTAATCATTTGGTTCATTCTTGAACTTGCAATATATTTACATCCAGCTTTTACAAATTGGTCAGCAACTGGAAACAACCCATTAAACCCTTTTACTACACCAGCAATGCTAATTCCATTCTCATTACATAAATCAACTGTACATTTTACATTTTCATAGATTTTCTTCAAATCCATTTGCAACATAGGATATTTTTGCTTTTGTTCAGCACATTGGCACATACTAATTCCCCCTCTAGAAAAATCTATTCTTGAAATAAAATTAGGTTGAGTGTTCTTTGAAGTTTTTGTTTTATATCCCAAAATTTTCTTATCATTAATTATATTATAAAAAATTTCGAATATTACATCTCCATCCATATTAAACATTTACCACCCAACCATAAAAAATAAAAAAACAACCATAAATTTCATGGTTGTTTTATGTCTTCTTTAATTTTCTAATGAGTTTCGATAATCTATACAATCCTTCGTTCAAATCTTTTATAGATGCATACGAATAAGATATTCTCAAGCTTTGATTATGACTTCCATCATAAATATATCCAGGATACAATAAAATTCCTATTTTACAAGCTTCATCAAATAATTTATACATTGCTATAGGATCTTTTAAAGTAACCCACACATAATAACCTCCACTAGGGATCTTCCACGTAGCAATATCAGAAAAGTATTTTTCTAAAGCATCAATAGTTATTTCCCTTCTTATGTATAATTGTTTTCTCAAGTACTCAATATGTTCTTCATAAAGTCCTGTCTCAAGCCATTTCCCAACAGTAAGCTGTGCCAACGAGCTAGAACCATAATCTGTTTGCATTTTTATATCTGCAAGTCGATCAATAACAGGCTCTGGTCCTGCAATCCATCCTATTCTTAACCCTGGACTCAAAGTTTTCGATACGCTCCCTACATATAAAACAAGTCCATTGGTATCTAAACTTTTTAATGGATTAGGAGGTCGATGATCAATCCACAATTCTCTATATACATCATCTTCAATAATAGGCATTTTTTCTTTTTGACATACTTTTATAAGCTCTTTTCGTCTCCTTTGTGACATAACAATCCCCGTTGGATTTTGAAAATTAGGTATAATATAAAGAATCGAAGATCTATTTTTCTTGGTATACTTAGGAATTAAATTTCCTTGAATCCCTTCCTCATCTATAGGAATACCACATCTTCTCATACCTATAGATTGAAGAATTTGAAGAGAATACAAATAGGATGGTTTTTCTAAAAACACTGTAGACCCAGGCTGCAAAAGACCCATAGAAATAAGCTGTATGGCCTGCACAGCTCCAGATACAATGAGGATAGAGGAAGGAGATACATGAATGTCATACTTTTTTAAATACTTACTAATATGCTCCCTTAAATATAACATTCCCTTTGGTTCTTCATATCCTAGGTTATTTATATTTTTTGAAACTTCCTTTAAAATAATCTCCATTTTTTTTGTAGGAAATAAATCTGGAGACGCTTCTCCAGTACTTAATCGTATGAACCTACTATCAAACTCTAATTCATTAATTCGCTTAATGGTCTTTAAATTTGGAATATGAATCCCCTCTTCAATATAGGATTGCCAATTAGGCTGAATATTGCCTATAAGAGGCATACTATTATTCACAATCTTTGTTCCGCCTTTTCCCTTTCCTTCTACTATTCCCTCCGCTTTTAATTCATCTAAAGCAGCAACGATAGTGCTTCTATTCACCTCAAATTTTTGTGCTAAATCTCTTTGAGTAGGGATACTAGACCCTACAGGCCAATCTCCACTACTTATTTTTTCTTTAAAATAATCTACAATCTGCATATATAAAGTTTTTGAAATATCCCTACTAGGTTTCCAATCAATATGAATCATGTCTACATATCATTCCTTACATATTTTAATTTCCTTTTTTCCATACGATAGGTTTTTATTTATTTTTTAGAAACAAATTGATTATTTTTTATATAAAACCGCCAAAGCTTATCCTTGTATTCTTCCGCATAATCAATATTTACCCTCTTAGCTTCTACAATGTCCAGCTGTTCTTCATTGTCTAGTAAGTATAGATGCTCTCCTTTTACTAGATCGTATCCATTTAATTTCTTTGTTATATGAAGGGCTTTGCATAGCTTTCCCGGTCCATTTGTCAAATCCTTCAATGCTTTTGATTTTATTTTTCTATTTTCCCTTAAAAGGTCAAGTTCATTCAAAGGCTCAACAGCTCTTATTAATACAGCTTCTGGCTTGTCCTTTTTATTTGCTACAATATTTAAACAATGATACATGCCATAAATCAAATAAATGTACGCATGTCCTCCACACCAAAACATGACCTCCGTCCTATTTGTTCTTCGATTATTATACGCATGGCAAGCCTTATCAATAGGACCTATATAACCTTCTGTTTCAACAATTCTACACATAATCCGCTTCCCATCTATTTCTCTTACCAATATCTTTCCTAGTAAATCCTTTGCTAGGGTAATACCATCCTGCATATAAAAATCTTTATCTAATTTCAACAGCCGCACTCCTTTCACTGATACATTTTTTCATGTTTGATCAGCCATTCCTTCCTCCAAATCCCTCCAGCATATCCTATTAATTTCCCATTGCTTCCAATCACCCTATGGCAAGGAATGATAATAGGAATTTTATTTTTATTATTTGCATTTCCCACTGCTCTTACTGCTTTTTCATTTCCAATTATTTTTGCTACTTCTTTATAGGACACTACTTCTCCATAATTAATTTTCATTAAAGCATTCCATACACGCTTCTGAAAAGTCGTTCCTTCTACTTTTAAATTTAAATCAAAAGTTTTTCTTTTTCCTTGAAAATATTCATCTAGTTGATTGCATGCTTCTTTTAATATATCTGGCACTTCTAACGCTTTCTTTTCTCTTTCAACAAATGTAATAGATAAAACATACTCTAATGTGCTAATAATTTCTACTATGCCTACTGGTGAATGATAATAAATTTTATATGTCTTCATCAATATTCTCTCCCTATCTACTTCATCTTGTAATCTATTTTATCATTTGACTAACCATAGTAGCAAAAGTAGTTTAGAAAGAAAACATTTTATTTTTTAATCAAAAGGAATTTGTAGAAATATGTAGAATTTTAGAATGAGTCCCTATACAAGTTTTAATCTTAACTATATAGAAAGCAGAGGTTAAATTTATGAGTATCAAATCTAAATTGATCATTAGCTATGTATTATTAATTGTATTTTCAGTTGGTATATTAGGATTCTTAATAGGAAATCACTCTCGCAGTGCTGTTTTTCGTGAAGTAACTGAAAAAAGCAAGGGCACTGTAGAATTAATTCATAACATGGTCAGTGTTCGAAATAATCTTCTTTCAGAAAAAGTATGTACAGATTTACATTATGTAGAAGAACTACTCAATAATTTAGGAGAAATACGAATGGATTATAACAAGGAAGTTCAAGTTGGAAATTATACACTCCCTCCCTTATACGCTGGAAATACGAATCTAACCTTAGACACTGCACTTGCTGATAAAATAAAAAAATCAATTGGCGCAATTTATTCTATATTTTTACTTCAAGATGATCAATTAATAAGAGTTTCTACAAATCTAGAGATTACTGGAAATAGAGCCATAGGAACCAAACTATCTAGCGATCATTATTCTAATAATGATTGCAATATTAACAACTGTAATATTTACAAAAAAATCATCAATAATAAAACCTATTATGGTAGTCATTTAATTGGAGATGACTGGTTAATAACAGGCTACAAACCACTCCTTGATAAAGATAAAAAAGTGATAGGGGCTATCGCTTTAGGTTATAAAGGAATCAATTCATATCTAGAAAAAACACTCAATGATATTAAAATTGGGAAAACAGGGTATGTCTATGTGATGAATTCAAAAGGGGATGTTCTTGTTCATCCAAATATAAAAGGGGAAAATCTGTCTTCCTTTGCATTTTCTCAAAAAATAATCAAAACAAAAAATGGTATTATCGAATATGAATTTCAGGGAGTCTCTAAAATGGCTTCTTACAAATATTTTGCGCCTTGGGATTTATACATCATCGCAACAGCTAACTATGATGATTTAAAGTCTTCTTCTATATCTATTTTTAAAACAACTTTATTTATAGGAATTTTTATTTCTCTAATATGTGTCATTGTATCGCTATTTGTTGCAAATACATTAGTACAACCTATTAATAAATTGAAAAATTATATGGAATCTGTTAGTCAAGGAGATTTAACTGTTTATTCTGATATAGAAAGTAAAGATGAAATTGGTATCCTATCCAATAGTTTTAATCATATGGTGGAGGAGAACAAAAGATTATTACAAGAAATTATTAATCATGATCACATGAAAACAGAGTTTTTTTCAAATATCTCTCACGAACTAAAAACGCCTATCAACATGATTTTATCAACATCCCAATTATTTTCTTTTTATGCAAAAAATGAACAGCCTGCAATTACTAGTAATAAATTAACTCATCATATAAATATCATCAATCAAAATTGCTATCGGCTCTTAAGGCTCGTAAATAATTTGATTGATATTACAAAGATAGATTCAGGATATATGAAACTAAATTTAAAAAATGAAAATCTTATAGAAGTTGTTGAGAATATAACTTTATCTACTGTTGAATATGTAGAAAGTAAAGGAAGAATCCTTATATTCGATACGGATACGGAAGAAAAATTTATGGCTTTTGATGAAGAAAAAATAGAAAGAATTATGCTCAATCTTATTTCTAATGCAGTAAAATTTACACGCCCAAAAGATACAATCCAAATAAATGTTTATGATAAAAAAGATAAAATAGATATTTCTATAAAAGATACAGGTATTGGTATTCCAGAAGATAAAGTAGAAAAGATCTTTGAAAGGTTCAAACAAGTAGACCCTCTTTTAAATCGTAGTCATGAAGGAAGTGGAATAGGATTATCTCTTGTAAAATCTTTAGTAGAAATGCACAATGGAAGTATTTCTGTAAAAAGTACCTATAACAAAGGCACTGAGTTCATTGTTACATTGCCAGTAAAATTTGTCCCTGAAGAAAATACCCCCTCACAAAAAGATGATTTTTCAAAGAAAACCAATGTAGAAAAAATAAAAATTGAGTTTTCTGATATTTATTCATAAAAGTAAACAGCCCAAATGGGCTGCTTTTATTCTCTTTCAAATAAACTGTAATTAAACGGAAATGGCGTAGTTTCTTCTTCTCCTTCTAATAGCATTATATATTCAAATGCTATTAAGCCTTTTCCTTCTTTAAAAGTTTTTACTTCCTTATAGGTATCTTCTGGATAACCTTTCATTCCTTTGATTATTATTTCTGTTGTAACCATACTTTTATTCTCTGGATCTGTAGAAACATCTGTAATTTTTGTTTCTGCAGTATATTCTTTTCCATCTATATTTACTTGTTGATTCCATGATGCACCTTCTTCAATAGGCAATTTTAAAACTACTTGTTCACGGATAATAGATTGTGAAAATCTTCTAGTTTTGTTTTTTTGTATTTCTTTTACATCATCTTCATTAATTACATATTGTGTTTCAAGAATTCTATCCTCTTTTGAAGGACCTTCGCCTTCGCTCATGTCTTCTATTTCTCCCTTAAAATTCAATGTGATTTTTTCATTTTCTTCTATCACTTTATTTAAGGTTAGTGTTTGTCCATATTCAGCAACGCCACTATAATTGAATACCATTCCTTCTACTGCTGGAAAATACTTTGTTAATTCTTGACTATAACCTTTTTCAGTTTTTACTTCTTCACTTTTCTCTACATCTTTGCTTGCACAGCCAACTCCTAAAATCATTATAGAGATAATACATATAATAGAAAAACCTTTTTTCATCATAGATTTCATAAAATCCTCCCTTTCATATTTTTTCATAGATTTTCTGCATGCAGTGTATATCAATCTTTACAAATTCATTATACCTAAGTACAAATCTAAATTGGTTACAAAGTAGTTAAGATTTCTATGGTTACCTTAGTTCCTTTATTTTCCTCACTCTCTATAACTAGATTTCCTCCATGCATAGATATAATTTCTTTACAAACAGCTAATCCTATACCACTTCCTGATTCCTTCGCCTTCCCTTTGTAAAACTTATCCATAACCTTTTCTATATCTTCTTTCGGAATTCCAATGCCATCATCTTCTATCTCTATAAAAACTTTATTTTCCTTTTTATAAGTATGAATTTTTATTATTCCATTATGTTTAGAAAATTTTACAGCATTATCCATGATATTAATAAATACCTGTTTTAGCCTATTCTTATCTCCATTGATCCAATAAAGTTCTTGTCCTATATTTACATGCAGCTTGATTCCTTCTTTTTCAATTCTTTTCTTAAAATAGCTACCTACTTCATTGATTAAATAGTTTATATTGATTTTTTCTAACTCTAAAGTAACTCTTTTAGCTTCAAATCTAGAAAAATCAAGAAGGTCTTCAACCAATCCCTTGAGTCTATCCGTTTCATCTGAAATAATTTTCAATCCTTCTTTTGCTTCCTCTAAGCTTGTAACCTCTCCTGTGAGCATAATCTCACTCCATCCTTTTATAGCTGTCAAAGGTGTCCTCAACTCATGGGATACAGATGATATAAATTCATTTTTTACTTTATTGCTTTTTACAATCTCACCTGCCATATAGTTTAAAGTATCAGAAAGGTTTCCTATTTCATCATCATATTTTTTTACTGATCCATAAGAAAAATCTCCCTTTGCCATTTTCCCAGCAACATTTGTCAATTCTTCAATAGGATTCACAATTCTCCTTGCTAAAAAAGAGCTCAGTAAAAAAGTAATAATGATTACTCCATTTCCAATAAAAAAAAGGATACGAGTAATTTTTCCTATGACCTTTTTTATATCTTCTGTAGAAGTAGAGTATCTAACAGCACCTAAAATATTTTTCCTTTTATCATAAAGAGGAACAGATATAGCTATTATAGCTTCTTCACTTTTTTTCATTTTCATTAATTGTGTTTTTCCCTGTAATCCTAATAATAAATCTTTTGAACCATGAGGTTGTTTATCATAAAATCCATAAGAGTCTGTTAACATGATTTTATTCACATCAAATACCTGCATATAAATGTGTTCTTGTTTACTATCATTTTCTAGTATGTATCTTGCTTTTTCCTCTATAGAATCATCAACAAGATATCGGTTATAAAAAGATCCTGAAATTTTTGCTTTATTCAATAGTTCATACTCTGCGCTATTCATATAATAGTTCCATATTCCCCATAAAAAAGTACTTTCTAAAAGAAATACAATGGTAATAATAATGATCCCATTTTGCATGTATATTCTATTTTTCAAACTCTTCATTCTTCAACACTCCATATATACCCATATCCCCAAACAGCCTTTAAATAAATAGGATTCGAAGGACTTTCCTCTATTTTTTGCCTTAGTCTTCTTACATGCACATCTACTGTTTTTATATCTCCTATATAATTATTTCCCCATATATGATCTAAAATTTCATCTCTACTAACAGCCTTATTAGAATTTTTCATCAAAAGCTCTAAAATAGCATATTCTGTTGGCGTAAGGGGGACGATCTCTCTATTTTTCTTTAAGATTTTTTGATCTATATTCATCTCATATGGTCCATAAATAAACTTATGTCCTTGGTTGGATAAATTTAATCTTCTTAAAAGAGCATTGATTCTTGCTGCTAATTCCTTTGGACTAAAAGGCTTTACCATATAATCATCTGCACCACTTCCTAAGCCTTCAATTTTATCCTTTTCCTGCCCCTTTGCTGTAAGCATGATAATACCTAAGTTTGGGTAACGAATCCTAAGTTTTCTGCAAACTTCCATCCCATCCATATCTGGCAGCATCACATCTAATAATGCAATATCTACACGCTCATCTGCTTTTTGTAATGCTTCTTTTCCATATGCAGTATCTATTACATCATGTCCTAAAGCCTTTAACTTTATTTTTATAAAACTTCGTATCGCTATTTCATCCTCTAAAACTAATATTTTTGCCATAACATTTCTCCTTTTAATATCTTATATAGTTTACTTTTTTAGGAATCTTACTATAACTATCTCTTAATTTATTTTTTGTAATCTTATATTTTTCTTCTACATTTTCACTAGATAAAATTCCTACAATCACATCTTCCATATCTTCTAAAATAACATACTTATCTTTTATACTTTCTTTATTTTCTTCCCAACCTTCTTTTGTATAACTTCTAATTGAAAATATTAATTTTCCACTTATGGTATAAAAATCCACCCTGTTCTCAGCCCTTTTGTCTTGTATATCTTCTATGATTCTAAACTGATTCTTATCTCCCCACTCTTTAGGAATATCCACTTTGTATCCAAATTTATAATTATGAGATTCTCTTTTTACTAGTATCAAATCATTTTTTCCATCCCATTGATACCATGTATTTAACCAATAGGTATTATATAAAAAATCCTCTGCGCCTAATACTTTTTCTAAAAGGCCAATTTCAACAATCCCGTCATGGTTTATATCTATTGCACCAACTCTATAGGGTTGCCATGTTTTATATCCTATTTCCTGTTCATTATTTAAAACTTCTACGAGCTGATTATTCTTTAAAATAAACAAATCTGTATACCCTGAATTCTCCTCTATGAGAAAATCAACAAAGATAGCTCTTTGGTTTTTATTAGCATTTCCAAATGTTATAGCAGCATCATAACTTTCATTATAGATAGTAAACCCATCAATACTTACCATTTCATCATTTAAATACTCAAAAGCCCTTAAACTTTTTTTATTACCATCCTCTAACCGTTGCAAGAGAATTAGTTCATTATTTTTATCATTATCTAAATCATATACTCCAAAGTCTATGTAGTTTTCAGTTTTAACTAAATGAAAATAACCATCATCATAAGAATATATATCTAAATAGTGGTCTTCATTTTCTCCATTCCATCCCACAAATAATTCTGGATTTTTATCTCCTGTTATATCTTTATATATTATTGAACTTATTCCTTGTCCACCCCCTTTAATATCATTGATTTTATACCAAATACCATTCTTTTTCTTGAGAATCATAACCCCATATGTACTTTCTCCTTCTTTATATAAAAGCAATAGCTCATTATTCCCATCTCCATCTAAATCTACTCTCCGAACAGCTTCTTGATCCCTTTGCCTTAGTGCTAAAGTTAATGTTTTTGTCTCTGTTACAAACTCAGAAATTACTCTTTGAATTTCTTCCTTAGCATAGCTTTTGGGTCTTTTCATCAAATTTTGTGGAGACTCAATGGTACATCCTGATAAAATAAAAATCACCATGTATAAAACAATTATTTTTTTCACCTGTATTTTCTCTCCCTTTATAGGAATTTATTTTATATTTAGTTTATCAAAAAAGTGGGCAGATCATTTAAGGACACTAAAAGAAGTAGCAAAATTAATAGCTACTTCTTTAGTGTCCTTGAAAATATCGGAAGGTTATTATGTATTTTCACGTGAAACATTTATTATCTTACCATCTGAATAAACGTATATAAAAGCTTCAATCCATAATAAATAATTACTCCCCCACAAACAATATTAATGGTTTGAATTATTTTGTTATTGAAATTATTTCTAAAAATAGAGACTATTGTAGTAACCCCTGTAAACCAAGATAATGAAGCTAAACATACCCCTAGAATAAACATCCTTGACCCTTCAATTGGAAGAGATGCACGAAATCCACCTAATAATAAAGAACCATCTATTAATGCTTGTGGATTCATCCAAGTAACTGTAAAACAAGCAATGACTACTTGTATTAAGGATTTATTTACATCTACATTATTATCTGTTTCTACCTTACTTCTTATAAGACCTACACCTATATATATAACTACTAAGCTTCCAATGAGTAGTATAGCACCTCTTAGCATTTGTGATTTTTCCATTAACATACCCATTCCAAAGAAACAGGCTAATGCAAGAGAAATATCAAAAAATGATGTGATTAAGGCAACCTGATATGCTCTTATTCGATCTTTACTGATAGCTGTATTGATTACATAAAGATTCTGCATACCTATAGGCGCTACATAAGCAAGTCCCAACATAAATCCTTGTGCAAGATAACCAACCATATATCTTCCCCCTTTATCTTTTGTCTACTATCATTTTAATCCTAAAAACCCCTACTGTCTCCAACCAAGCATAATAAATTTATCCCCAACCAAGGAAAAAGCAGTTGCTTTTACAACTACTTTTCCTTGATCAATTCTCTTATAATTATAGATAGCTTTTCAAGCCCTTTTTCTAAATCTTTTAATGATGCATAGGCATAAGAAATTCTTAAACTTTGATTATTTGAAAAATCATACATATATCCTGGATTGATTAATATCCTTTTTCTCCAAGCCATATGAAACAACTTATTCATAGATATTTTTTCTTTAAGGGTTAACCATATATAAAATCCTCCTTTAGGTTTTTCCCATAGAGCTATATCCGAAAAATTTTTCTCCAATGCATTCAATGCTATTTGCCTACGAAGCTTTAATTTTTCCCTTACTTCTAGAAGATTTTCTTCATATAAGCCACTCTCAATCCACTCTGCTATTGCCCATTGAGAAAGGGAACTAGAGCCATAATCTGTCTGCATCTTTATATCTCCTAATCGTTCTACAACAGGTTCTGGCCCAACCAACCAACCTATTCTAAACCCAGGTGCCAAGGTCTTAGATGTACTTCCTAAATAAAGAACCGTTCCATTTTTATCCTTCGTCTTTAAAGGTAATGGTGGCATCTCATCAAGCCAAAGCTCCCTGTAAACATCGTCTTCAATAATAGGAAGTCTTTCCTTTTCACATATTTTAAGTATTTTTTCTCGTCGATCCTCTGGCATAACAATACTTGTAGGATTGTGAAATGTAGGAATAGTATAAAGGAGCGTTGTATTTTTATTATTCCTTTTTATTTCACTAGGCTTAATCCCACCTCTATCCATAGATAATCCTGTTAGCTTCATACCTGTAGATTCAAAAACATGAAGGGACTTTATATAAGAAGGCTTTTCAACAAATATGGTCGACCCAGGCTGAAGGATACCAATAGATATTAATTGAAGGGCTTGTAGTCCACCAGAAGTAATTAAAATAGAAGCTGGCGATGCATGAATTCCATATTTTTTTAAGTATTGGCTAATAATCTCTCTTAAATGCTGTAATCCTTTAGGCTCTAAATATCCTAAAGAATGTACTTTTTCTGAAAGATTTTTAAATACTTTCTTCATTCTTTCATTGGGAAAAAGGTCTGGAGAAAGCTCTCCTGTCCCTAACCGAATCATATTAGGCTCAAACTCTAATTTATTGATCAATTGAATTGTTTCTAGATTTGGTCTGTGAACCCCTCCTTCAATATAATCCTGCCAATTGGGAGGAGATATAGAGGCTAATAATGACCAAGTATTATTTACAATAATTGTACCTTTCGTACTTTTTCCTTCTATCAATCCCTCTGCCTTTAATTCATCTAAAGCTTCTACAATAGTGCTTCTATTCACACGAAAGGCTTTTGCTAATTCTCTTTGGGTAGGCAGCTTGCTTCCTATAATCCAATCCCCATTAGCTATTTTTCTCTTAATATAGTCTATAATTTGCTTATACAAAGGAATAGACGATGTTTTATTTGGCTTCCAATCAATTGTTAACAAGAAATCACCTGCCCCTTTCAATCAGTTATTCTATAAAAACAAGGCTAATCATCATTTATCCTATATGGATAGGAATCTGTATTTCTGTAATAAACTCTTCCTTTTTAGCCGTTTGATGTATATCTACCCTATATATTTCTAAGGGATTTCCCCTAAGAGAATAATGATGTTTCTTTATATACATTAGCATCTGTGAAATAAATCTTTGGCTTTTTTCATAAGCTCCTTTATATACCAAAGTAGCATAGTATCCTTCAGGCAAGCATATATAATCATAATTTTCTACATCCTCTACAAAAAAGAATACTTTCTGATATAGATTATATCTCCCTCTTTTCATCCCTTCATCAGATATAAAAGCCCCCATATCTTTATTTCCAAATAAAAAAACTTTTTCATCACTGATGCTTTGTAATTTTCTAAAAGCCAAATCTATCTCCTCATCCTTTGATACATCTTGCTCTATTAAAATAATTTTCCTTAAGGGGATGTTTTTTATTTTTATTTTTTCATAATCCTTAATTTTATTTATTTGCTTTAGTGAATCTAACTTTCTTTTTAGATTCTTGTTGGTATCTTCAAGACTTTCAATTTCCTTTTCAATCAATTTGATTTCATGATCTACTAATGCTTTGGTAGATTGTATACTCCGATCTTCTAGATATTCTTTAATTTGTTTTACAGAAAATTTTAATTTCCTTAAATCCTTAATAATATTTAACTTCCATACTTCTTCAATGCTATAAATTCGATAACCATTCTTCCTGCGCCTTGGGGTAATCAATCCTTTTTTTTCGTAATATCGCATAGAATCAGGACCTATATTGTACAATTTACAAATTTCTCCTATGGTATATTCTTTTTTCATTCATTCGACCTACTCTTTTTATATTTTTATTCATTGATCTATTGACCTTAGCATTATACCAACCTTTATACTCATATATAAAGGTTTCTTACTATTCATATTAACACAATAAAGGAGTCTGTCCTATGCAAGTAATAAAAAAAACAAGCTATCTTAAGCCTTTAACAAAAGAATTTTTAGAATATCTACTTCCCTCTATTAGTGCTATGTGGGTTTTTTCCATATATACAATGGTCGATGGTATGTTTGTAGGAAAAGGTATTGGACCTATGGCTCTAGCATCCGTGAATATTTCAATGCCTTTTATCAATATGATTTTTGCTATTTCTTTGATTATATCTATAGGAGCCTCTACCCTCATCTCTTTTCATTTAGGTGGTGGAGAAGAAAAGAAGAGTAATGAAATATTTACTTTGAATATAATTATCCTTTCATTTCTAGGACTTATCATCAGTATATTATCCTTAATATATTTAGAAGATTTGGCTATATTCTTAGGAGCTAGTCAAGAAACCTTACTCTATGTTAAGGATTATCTTAGATTGATCATTATTTTTAGTCCCTTTTTTATGTTAGCTTATTCATTAGAAGTATTAGTCAAAGCTGATGGCTTTCCTGTTTTTGCAATTGTTTTTGTAGGTCTAGCAGCTTTTATAAACATTCTATTCGATTATATATTTGTAATACTTTTAGACTATGGAGTAAAGGGTGCTGCCTTCGCAACAGGTCTTTCTCAATTCATTTCCTGTTTAGGTTTTTTATTTCATTTTATTTTTGGAAAATCAAAATTAAAATTGACACACCTAAAAATTAGTTTTTCTACACTAAAAAGTATCTTTTTAATTGGTTTTCCTGATGCAATAACAGAGCTTTCTACAGGTATTACCGTCTACTTATTTAACTATATGATTTTAAAACATATTGGAAATAGAGGAATCACTGCTTTTGGTGTTATTATGTATGTGAATAATCTAGTGATTATGACAATGGTAGCTATTAATCAAGGAATGCAACCTTTAGTCAGCTTTTATCATGGAAAAAGAGACTTTATACGCATTAAAAAGCTCCTAAGCTTATCCTTTAAAACAATACTTTTATGTTCCTGCTTATTTGTATTTGTATCTCAATTTTTTACAGATTATTTAGTATCCATGTTTATTGATCCTTCAAACTTAACAGTCTATCAACTTTCAAAAAAATCTTTGAAGATATTTAGTTATTCCTTTATGATTTGTGGCATAAATATCTTATTATCAGGGTATTTTACTGCTCTTAAGGAAACAAAAAAAGCCTCCTTAATCTCCATTTTAAGGGGCCTTATCGTTATTACATGTTTCATCTTTATCCTTCCTCATTTTTTAGGAAGCTTTGGCATATGGATTAGCTCTTTATTAAACGAAGTGTTTACCCTTTGCATTTCTCTATGGACCTTTTTTCGTTTCCATAATCATTTACAAAAACATTTATAATCCTCTTTTACTATAAATCTCTCTTTTTAAATTTCACAACCGCCAACAGAATCATTACAACAGCATAAAAAACAATGTACCCCATCATAAATGGACTTGGCTGAATACTTCCTCCAACCATACTTTCAAGGCTCATATTAAATCCTGAAGATGTTGTATATAAAAGGGCAGATGCCTTTCTATAGATAATATCTGATGGAATAACAAGACTTGTAATAATACCTATATTCGTTAAAACCGCTTTTGTCGCTGCATCAGTTAAGAAAAATCCTATTTGTTCTACGATTCCACCGACCATCCCACAAAAGTATAAAATCACTAAAATAACTCCTGAACCAATAGTTGATAAAGACACACTTAAAAACATGCCTATAGCTGTTAATAAAATAGGTAAAAGATAAAAGACAGTTAAAGATTTTATAATAGCTCCAGTAGAAAAATGGATGACAACACCTTTTCCAAATAATATATTTAATCCTAAAACACTTAAAAATAAAAAGGTTACATAAAGAAGCAATACAAATAAAATGCCTATAAACTTTCCTAAAACAATCTCATATCTAGCAATAGGCTTTGATAAAATAGCATCATAAGTCCCCTTTTCAATTTCTGATGCAATAGCCCCTACACTTGAAAAAATAGATAAAAATGCTGTAATAAATCCTACCGCATAAATACCCATAGATAAAAGCTGTCCTGAAATAGTTAACCTTACCAAAGTATCTGCTGAAGGTAATGCTTTATAGGTATATCTTAATGCAGTTCCATAAAGGAGCAAAAAAATTGCTGTAAGAATTAATGTTAGATATAAAATTTTCTTTTTTCTCATTTCAAGGAAGGTCATTCTGATAATCGTACCCATTTTTATTCCTCCTCCCCTACGGTTTGAATAAATAATTCCTCAAGTAAATTTTCTTTTTTCTTCATACTATATAAAAGCCCATTATTTTCTACAATACATTTTGCTATTTGAGGAATAAGCTCATCATCCTTTACATATAATTCTATTTCATTATCAACTTTTTTTATATTTTCATCTATTTTTTTCAGTTCATGAATCATTTTTTCATTTAAATTTCCTACTAAAAGCTGTACAGGTGAATGTAGAAGTTCCTCCATTGTCCCTACCTTTTTCATTCTTCCTTGATCTAAAATAGCAACTCGATCTGATACAAGCTCTACTTCACTTAAAAGGTGCGTATTTAAGAAAATAGTTTTTCCTTGATTTTTCAATTTAAAAATAATGTCTCGAACATCTTTTCTTCCAATAGGATCTAATGCACTTGTAGGTTCATCTAAAAATAATATCTTAGGGTTTGGTAAAATAGCACTCCCCAAACCAATCCTTTGCTTCATTCCTTTGCTATATTCTTTTATTTTTTTATGTTCATGTCCCTTTAGCCCTACCGTTATAAGAACTTCTTCTATTCTATTTTTAATATCTTTTTTATTCATTTTATAAAGTAATCCATGATTCCACAAAAGTTCATATCCACTAAGCCAATTGTGATATTGAAAAAGCTCTGGTAAATATCCTATATTTTTTCTCGTTTCTATATCTCCTATGGGCTTTCCAAGGATTTCTCCATTCCCTGATTCAGCATGTAAAATCCCAAGAAGCGTTCTTATAAAGGTACTCTTACCTGCTCCATTCTTCCCCAAAAAACTAAACACTTCCCCCTCTTTTACAGAGAGGGAAATATCTACAAATCCACCTTTTCCTTTAAATTGTTTTGTTAAATGACTTGTTTTTATAACCATCTACTTCATCTCCTCAACCATAGATAGTACTTCATCTATATCATAATTACTACCTATACTATATATAGTATCCCCTTGTTTAAAATACAGATTGTAATAATCTCTTGAATCTTTATTTTTAATCAGTATCCCTTTTTCTCCTCTAATGTTTACTTCTTCCTTCGTCTGTTTATCTGGATTATAAACGATTGGAATAGTTGATGGTATATTATTCATATCTAGAAATTGTTCTTTTATATTATTGGGTAAAAAGTTCATAGAAAACAAGGATTTTATTAGTTGTTGTTCATCTACATCACTTGGTATTTCTATAGTAGGTGCTTTCATTTGAGTTACCCAAATAGATTTACGACCCTTATCTTTGCTTTCATTTTTACTTTTTATACTATAAGAAAGTACATTTTCAGAAAGAATGCTAAAAGGTTTATTGTCTAAAGTGTTAGGAAGCTGTGTTTCTTCCCCTAAATAATTTAAAAATTCATTTGCTTTATCTATATTTAATTTCATGGTAATCTCTTGTTTTGGATAAATACTAGCATAGTCGTATTCAAAACCATCTTTTAAGTTTATTACCTTTGCACTGCTCATGTTTTCTTTGATAGCTTCTATGTTCGGATTTTCTATATTAATTTCTTTTCCTCCTGAAGATACATCCACTTTAATAAAGTTTTCAATCTCTTTAGAACCACTTCCTTTTCGAAAAATCTCATCTATTTCTCGAATATCTGACTCACTAATGGACACGGTTTTCATTTCCTGTATTCTAAATATTTTTAATAAATCCTGCGCTTTTGCCCTGATAGGATCTACAAATAATAAACTGGTACATATTAAGGCTACAGCAGCAACTGCTGTCCATTTTTTAGCTAATTGGTTCATTTTAAAAATCCTCCTTTGATTCTTATTGACTACATGAATAGGACGGCGTTGAGGAATCATTAATCCTTTGTTAAGAACATTTCCTACCAATTCTTCTTGTTTTTTTAAGCGTTCAAAAGTTTCTTTACAATGAGGACAAGTCTCTATATGTGAAAATACTTCATCTATACGGCCTTCATAGGTATTATCAATGATTTGCTGAAATACCTCTATTTCATAACACATGAAACTCACCTTCCTTTTCATATAATTTTAAAAATTTTTGTTTTCCCCGTGCAATCATCTGACTAATATTGTTTTTAGGAATACCACTCACTTGATGAATTTCTTCATAAGAATATCCCGAAAACTTTAAAATCAAACAAATTCTTTGTTGTTCTGGTAAATTAGATAAAACTTTTCTAATCCTTTTTACCTCTTCATTTCTAAATATTTCATCTTCTATAGAAAAAATCTCATTTACTTCTTCAAAAATGCTTTCTTCCCTTTTGATCCTTCTCTTCTCTCCTCTTAAGTAGTTGAAGGCTGTATTGGTTGCAACCTTTGAAAGCCAAGACCCTAAAAATTGTATTTCTTCTTTTGAATGGAAATATTTTATAAATACTTCCTGTGTTAAATCCTCAGCTAATTCATTATTTCCAACTAAGTAATACAGCTGTTTATATACTAGGCTATAATATTTCTCATAGTTTATTTGAAAGGTTACATCTGCTATTTTCTTTCTTCTTGGGATCCCAAAAATATTAACCACCTCCCGTCTTCATATATATAAACACCGCTATTTTAAAAAAAATGACACTTATTTTAAAAAATATTTTAAGTTTATTGATTTATTCTTTATAAACCTTAATATGATGCTACATGATGAAAAATATTATAACACAGTAAATAATTTTCTTTTTAAAAAAAGAAGACCTAAACATAAGTTTAAGCACTCTTTATATTGCATACTGCAATTTCTTTATTATTAGGTTTTATATCTACTTTCTTTACATATGTCAAATACATAATCAAAGCTAGCGTACAAATCTCACCTAGAATAATTGAAATCCAAATTCCTATATCTCCTATTATTAGAGGAAGAATGATTATAGCAAGTATTGTAAATATCATTCCTCTACTGGTAGATATAATATTGGCTATCTTTGAGTTTTCTGTAGATTGATGATAAGTTACATTTACTATATTTATTGAAGCAATAACAAAGGAAAACCCATAAATAATCATAGCATCATAAGTTAATTTTATAAGTGTGGCATCCCTATTAAAAATACTGATTATTTTTTCTCCAAATAGAAATAATATTCCATATATACTCAATGAAGCAGTAAAGTTCGTCTTCAATCCTATTTTAAATACTTTATTTACCTTTTCATAATCTCCCTTTCCATAGTTATAGCTTAATAATGGCTGTATTCCTTGAGAAATTCCAATAAACAATGCTAAAAGAACAGCACTTATATAACCAATGATACTAAAGCCTGCAACACCCATTTCTCCAATTCTTTTTATGATTACTTGGTTAAAAGCAAATACACTAATTGCTGGTGATACTTGAACGATAAACTCTGGTGTTCCAGCCCTTATAATTCTCATCATTTCGTGTTTTTTTAATTTAGGAATATATAGTTTAAGGTTTCCCCTTTTTCTAACAAAATGAGTTAGAAGAAGGAATACACTAGATAATTGCCCTAATCCTGACGCTACAGCTGCACCCATTATTCCAAGATTTAAAATAAATATAAAAGTATAATCTAAAACTATATTCGTTACTGCACCCAAAATCAAAGAAATCATAGCTAGATTTGGATTTCCATCATTCCTAACAAAAGCACTTAAGGCTAAACTTCCTGAAAATCCAAGACCAAACATCATATAATAACGAAGATATTCAGCTGTTCCTTTGACTAATTCATCACTAGCCCCTAACATTCTAGCTAGTTGTTCTGGAAAAATTACACTGATTATTGATACTACTCCTGTTATAGCTACTATTAAGAATAAGCTCTGTAAAAAGATATTATTTCCTTCCTCATGCTTATTCTCTCCAAACTTTATGGACATTACTGCTGCCCCTCCCATAGTAATCATCATGGTTATAGCAATCATCAGTGTTGTAATAGGTAACGCTACATTTATTGAAGCTAAAGCACTTGCCCCTACTCCTCTACCTACAAATATTCCATCAACAACTATATACAGTGCTGAAACCATCATCCCTATTACAGACGGAACAGCATATTTCATAAACTCTTTCCATAGTGACTTCATATTTCATCCCTCCTAAAAGAGATTATAAAGTCTATACTATGTATAGAGTCAATAGGTTTGAACTAAAATTTGCAATTCATATAATAAATCCTCATTTTCCCATGGTTCTAGGGTATTGAATAATTGACTTTCTACTCCAATACCTATAGGATGAATATTATTTTCTTTCATATATTTTCTTACCCGACCTACTGCCATTTCTCTATCTTTATTCAAATAGGCTATGCATATAAATTTACCCGCCTGTATCTCTTTAATATCTATATTATTATTTTTAATGCTATCCATATAGAGCGTTGAATAAATACTCTTATAACACATATCTCCTTCATTTAAAAATACATCTAAATTTATAAAATATCCCGTTTCTCCCTCAAACATGATTTCATTTTCTTCTAAAATTTTATCTAACTTTCTTAGTTTTATTTCTATATCACTTTCTTCATCTTTTTTATTTAATACAGCATTTACAATAAATCTCTTTTCAATTTCTCTAAAATATATTTCATTAGTTTCTTTAAGTTCTATAGCATATTTAATTTTATTCTCTATCTTTCCTATAGCCTTACTTATATTTTCTAATCTAACGATCTCTTTTTCTACGATCTGCTGTTGATTTTTTATAAAAGATAGAAGTGTAAACACATCTTTATTATGCAATACATCATTGAGTTCCTTAAGAGGAGCCCCTATATATTTAGAATATCTGATTAAATCTAAATAGATAAATTGATCTATCGTATAATATCTATAATTGCTGTTAGGATCAACATACGCAGGTTTTAAAAGTCCCATTCTGTCATAAAGTCTTAAAGCTTGAATAGATACATTATTAATCTTTGCTGTTTCTCCTATAGAAAAATATTTTTTCATAAATCCCTCCATGTAATTCTACAATAGCTCTTACAATAGCCAATCCTAATAATCTTTAACAATATTTTTATATCCTATATAAGTAACATACGCATATCCACCATAAATAATTATAATCCCTATAACAACCATAATAGCTGGTACAAGATCAACGCCTATTGGAAAATCTGAGCTTCTTTTTAATCGATTCATAATCTGAAGTCCTACTACAGCATGTACCAATGCTAATCCAAGAGGAAGCATAAAATGTACAAATACTTGAATGAATATACTTTTGTGAATCATCTCATCCGTTGCACCAATTTTTTTGAGTGATACATATCTATTCAGACTATCACTTCCCTCTGTTAATTGTTGGATAGCTAATACGGCTGCACTGGCTATTAAAAATACAAATCCTAAATAGATACATATATATAAAATAGTTCCTACGAATCCTTTCATTTCATGATAGGTTTGCATTTTCGTACTTGCATACATATAAAACCCATATGACTTTACAAGTTTATCTTTATCAACGATTACATCCCCTTCATATTCATACTTTCTCTCTGGAAGTTTTCCTTGTAACGCTTTTATTTTTTCTTCAAGCTTTTCTTTATTTTTTTCATCTACCTTTATATGCATGGTTGCAGAAGATTTTTTCATATCTTTTATAGCTTGATCTCCTACGATTGCCACTAACTCATCATTACTTTGTATCGTACCTATATTATTTTTTATTAAATAATTCTTATCATCAATCTTTATTTCTTTTTTATTTTTCATTAATTTTTTTAATGCTGCTTTCATGTCATCATTATTTGTTAAAAATGTAATTTCATTTTCTTTCAAAGTAATTGAATCTTCTCCCACCCATTTTCTCATTTCATTATATTGTGATATTTTTCTAACTTCTAAACTTAAAGGATACACTTTTAATCTTTCCTTTAAAATTTCATTTGCATATTCATTAAGCAAACTTTCTAATTTCATCTCAGTTTCATACTCATCTACAACCATATATTGAAAATCTTCCAATTCAACCCCTACTATTTTTAGAGCTTCTTTCATATCTTGTACTTTCTGATTGTCATCAATGGTTAATGTGATTTTTGCATCAAAGGGCATGTACTCTTTTATTTTTTTCTCTACTTCATACTTTACACTAAAACTAGCTGATAACATGCCTATAGTCACAAACAGCATACAACAAATGATGGTCATAGCTATAAAATTTGTATTGATCTTATGCTGAAACTGCTTCATCACAAATATATTTAACTTTTTAAAATATATTCTTTTTCTTTTTTTAAGGATTGTAAATAAAAACCCAGATAATCCAGCGAAAAACAATAATGTTCCTACACTCCCCAATAATATGGCTAATAGAGATTTTCCACTTATAGCCCCCATCGTATATGTCCATCCTAAATAATAACCTCGTCCTAATAAAATGATTCCTAATAAAAATAGACTTACTGCTATCTTGGTATTTTTAAATTTTATTTCTTCATTTTTCTTAGAAGCATAAATCATATCAATCAACTTATTCTTTGATACAACCAATGTATTAAATATCATTACAAGGATAAACATAATTCCAAAATATATAAATGTTTTATAAACAGCACTCATAGATAGACTAAATTTATATTCTTCCATATCAAATGCAAACAATTTTCCTGTAAGTACTGAGATGCCTTGGGATAAAATGATTCCCACAACTAATCCTACTAATAGTGCCATGCTCCCTACCATAAACGTTTCAAGCATCAGTATTTGAGAAATCTTTCTCTTTGACATGCCTAAAGTAGCATAAAGTCCTAACTCTTTTTTTCGTTTTTTTACTACAGCATTGTTGGCATATAGCATTAATCCACTAAAAATAATAGCAATCAATACAGAGATGTAGGATAGTACTTTTAATAATTCTTGTATTTTGTAGATTTCCTTCATGGCTGTTTGACTTTCTATAGCATTAAAATTATAAAAAATACATACAGCTAACATAAGAGTCATAAAATAAATCGTATAATCCTTAAAACTTTTTTTTATATTGTTTTTAGCCATCTTAAAGTACATGATCTACATCCCCTCCTAAAAGAGTCACTACACCTATAATCTTATTGAAAAATTCTTTTCTAGAATCCTTCCCTCTAACAATTTCGTTAAAAATCTTACCATCTTTTAAAAATAATATTCGATCTGCATAGCTTGCAGTAAAAGCATCATGAGTTACTAATAATATAGTAGCCTCTAATCCTTTATTTAATCTTTCAAAACTCTCTAGTAATACTCTTGAAGATTTAGAATCTAATGCACCTGTAGGCTCATCTGCTAATATTAAAGAAGGATCGATGACCATTGCCCTAGCACAAGCTACTCTTTGCTTTTGTCCCCCTGACATTTCATAAGGATATTTATTTAAAACATCTATAATTTCAAGAGTTTTTGATATTTTTTTAATCAAACCATCTATTTCATTTGGATTTTTTCCTTGTATGGTTAACGCCAAAGCAATATTTTCATAACCTGTTAAGGTATCTAATAAATTAAAGTCTTGAAAAATAAACCCTAGCTCATCTCTTCTGAATTGATCTAATTTTTTTGATTTTAATTTCGTAATATTTTGATCATTAATCATAATCTGCCCTGTTGTTACATGATCAATAGTTGAGATACAATTAAGCAATGTAGTTTTACCACTTCCAGATGGGCCCATAATCCCTACAAATTCACCTTTATCCACTTGAAAGCTTACTTGATTTAATGCCTTTGTAATGTTTCCTTTTTTTCCATAATATTTTTCTATTTTTTCTACCCTTAAAATATTTTGCATATTCTTCTCCTCCAAATTTTCTTATACACTTATTATAGTCAACAATGTAAAATTCACCTATTGAATTCTCTTTCATTAAAGTTACATTTTCGTAAGATAACTTTTGTTCCTCCCCCATGACTATCAAGGGAATAAATTTATGTAAAATTACTAGAGAGTAATATGCAGTAAATAATTAAAGAGATCCTCAAAGTTATTTCAAAAACAGAATGAACTTGCTCAATAAGCAGTTTTGAAAGTATAAAAAGTGGAATATTGACTTTGTAGGTATTACTTTTGATTAGTATTTCATTGATTATTCAAAATAATTGTAAAAAAAATAACATGATGTTAGAATAAATTAAGTGCAAATAAAGTTCTACAGATAAAATTATTGTATGCTCAATTATGGAGGCTTTATGAAAAAGGGAAAGATACTAATTTTAATAACATTTCTACTTATTGGTAGTATTGGAATGAGAAAGTTAGATATAAATTTAAGATATAATATGGGGATGTGTGATTACTATAAATATAATACTACATTAACAGAAAAGGAAAAGGATTTGTTACAAGAAAAACATTTTCTTGTAGGTGTTTATAATGATCCCCCTTTGGCATTTATCAATAAATTTAATAATTATAATGCTGGGATTATGGTGGATTATTTATCTCAGTTAGCTATTGAATTAAGTAGTAATATTCATCTGAAAGTAGGATCACAGGATTATCTAATGAAAGCAATGAAAAATGATGAAGTGGATATCATGGTTATGGAAAATACAGATGAAAATAAAAAAGAGTTTGACATAAGTCAGTCTTTATGTGTTGTTAAGGGAAAAATATTCGTAAAAAATAACTCCAATATTAAAGATATTGAAGATATAAAGGATAGGACTTTAGTGGTATTAGAGAGGGATAATGAAGATGGACGTATAAATAAATATTTTAAAGATAAAATCAATGTTAAAATCTTTGAAGTAGACAATATCTATCAGTGTTTTGCTTTAATAAAAACGCATACAGTAGACGGATTTGTGGGAGATGATATGGAAATTGCACATTTTCTTAATGTGACAAATAGAGGTACAAACTTTAGAGTTTTAGAACCTACTCTTTATGAGAAAGAGATGTGCTTGGCTGTAAAGAAAGAAAATGGATATTTACTTGATATATTAAACAAAGGTATACTCCAACTAAAGAAAAAAAATTTGATAGCACAGACTCAATATAAATGGCTTGGAAATTTTGATACAGATGTTATTGACTTAAGTAGTATTGAATTAGCTTATAAAGTATTACTTGCAGGCATATCGATTATAGTAATCTTTTCTAGTTGGAATTATCTAATCACTCAAAGAGTTAACACGAAGACTAGAGAATTATCTGAAAGTAAAGAAGAATTACGTCTTATTATTGATACAATGAAAAATGGTATTATGGTTATAGAAGGGGACTCTATTATTGTAGAATGTAACGATGCAATCACTGGTATAACAAATATCCCTAGAGAAGATTTAATAGGATCTAATTATAAGGAGTTCAAAGCTTTGTATCCTTTTGTTAACATAGATAATATGAATAAGTTGTTTAATGTGGGAAATTCTTATTATTATGTTACTAGTCAAAAAATTGCAAGTAATAAAAGTATGATTATAATTGAGGACTATACAAAAAAATATTTTAATGAAAAGAGGGCAAGACAGGAATCTAAGATGATAGCTGTTGGGCAACTATCAGCTGGTCTTGCTCATGAGATAAGGAATCCATTAGGATTAATAAAAAGCTACAGTTATATTATTGAAAAACATAGTATTAATGAACTTTGTGATCATGCCATAGTGGTTATAAATGACTCGGTTGCAAGAATTAATAAACTTGTTGAAAATTTATTGAGATTTTCAAAGCTTTCAAATGATGAAACTAAATCAGTGAATATTGAAAATCTATTAAATTTGATACTAGAATTAGAAGAAAAGAATATTGAACAAAATGGAATAAAAATTATTACTAGCTTTACAGGTAAGTCTTCTAAACAAGTCTTTATTAATGAAGATGTATTAAGAATGCTACTTTTGAATCTAATCAATAATAGTATTGATTCGTTTAAAGGTGTTGCTCGAGAAGAAAAGAAAATAGACATAAGAATGAATATTGAAGAGGACTATTTAAGGATAGAAGTTATGGATAACGGCTGTGGGATTGAAAAGAAAAAGCTTGAAAATATATTTAATCCATTTTATTCTACCAAAGAAAATGGAACAGGTTTAGGCCTCTATATTATCAGTACAGAAATATCCAATAATGATGGACGGATATCGGTAGAAAGTAATTTAGGAGAAGGTACAAAGTTTGATATAATTCTACCAATAAAGGAAATAAAGGAGTAATGTAAATGGTTGAAAAAAAGGGATATAAAATATTAATTGTAGATGATGAAATAGAGTATCAAAAAGTTTTATCTTTTATCCTTTCAGATGTTGGATATGATGTTGCAACTTGTTCTAATGGAATCGAAGCCCTTGAGCATATTGATAATAATATAGTACATCTTGTACTCACTGATTTAAAAATGCCTGTTATGGATGGCGTTGAATTGATAAAGAGAATAAAAGAAAAATACAATGATTTAGATATAATTGTTATGACAGCCTTTGGGAGTATTGAGAGTGCAGTTGATTCAATAAAATATGGTGCTATAGATTATTTTGTTAAGAGCGGTGATATGCAAGAATTGGTTATGAAAGTTGATCGGTTAGCTAAAATATGTAGATTAGAGCAGAAAAGTTCCTTTTTACTTGAGAATCAGAACAAAACGGACTTATTTATCGAGTCTAGAAATGAAGAATACTCAAAACTTTTGGAAATGTGTAAACGAGCCGCTGATACAGGTATTAATATACTACTACTAGGAGAATCTGGAGTAGGTAAGGAAGTCATTGCCAATTATATTCATCAATTAAGTAAAAGAAGACAAGAACCCTTTGTTCCTGTTAATTGTCAAGTTTTTCCCGAAGGGGTTATAGAATCTGAACTATTTGGCCATGAAAAAGGCTCCTTTACAGGGGCTATTGATACTAGAGTGGGAAAATTTGAACAAGCCAACCTTGGGACTTTATTCTTAGATGAAATTGGGGATTTACCAATTGCGACACAAGGAAAATTACTAAGAGCTATAGAAAGCAGAAGAATAGAGCGACTTGGCAGTAATAAATCAATAGATTTAGATGTAAGATTTATTTCAGCTACAAATAAAGACCTTTCCAAGCAAATACTTGAAGGAGATTTTAGAGAGGATTTGCTCTACAGAATAAATACTTTAACACTGCATATACCTCCATTAAGAGAAAGAAGAGAAGATCTACTAGCGCTTATTCATTTTTTTATTAAAAAGATTGAGAGAGATCAAAAGAAAAAAATAAAACATGTTGACCATGAGGTAATGGATTTTTTATTGCAATATGATTATCCCGGAAATATCAGAGAACTTAAGAATATAGTTGAAAGAATGATTGCATTAAGTAAAGATGGTATTGTTACAGTTAATGAAATATTAATGCCAATAGGTTGTGGTAATGAAAAAAAGGTCAAAAATAATCATTGTAAAAAGACATTACAGAATGCTCGTTCAGATTTTGAAAAGATTTTTATATTAGAGGCTTTAAAAAATAATAATTGGAATGTTACAAGAACAGCAGATGAATTAGAAATAAGTAAAAGACAACTATGGAATAAGATTAACAAATATAATCTAGAGTTAAAAAAGGTGTGAACAATTTTTCACTATTAAGTAAGGAAGTGTGAAATATAGTTCACGCTTTTTTTGTCCTCTAAATATCAATTATTTTAAAACTAGCATTAGACTAGTGTTAAAGATAATTAATAGACTTATAAAAACTGGTATGATATTTGCTATATTAGAAGAATGATTATATAAATTTCATCAAAATGATAAGAAAGGAATGAAAAAAATGAAAAAATCAAAATGGTTAGTACTTGCATTAGTAGTAACATTAGTAATGAGCTGTATGGTAGGATGCGGTAATAATGAGAAAGCTGTATCAGAATCAAAGGATGGTCCAATTGTTATTAGAATTGGACATACTGACTCATCTCAAAGATCTACTCATAAATGGAGTGAGGCTTTAGGAGAGTATTTAGAAAAAGAGGCACCTGGTAAATTTAAAGTAGAAGTTTATTCAGATGGACAATTAGGGGATACCCCTGATTTAGTATCAGGTATCAAAATTGGAACAGTTACAATGATGTTTGACTTATCATCTGCAATAACATCAGCATCAGGACCAGCTTCAACTTGTATAGATTTACCTTATTTATATCCTTCATTTGAAGCTTGGGAAAAGGGTACTTTTGAAAATGGTGGATTAGAATTATTCAATGAAACGTTGAAAGATTCAGGATATTATTGTATAGATATGTACTATAACGGAATGAGACAAATTATAAGTAGAGATAAAATTTATAAAACACAAAGTGATTTAAAAGGACAAAAAGTTCGTATTGCACAAAATGACTTAAATATTGAGATTTGGAAAGCTATGGGAGCTAATCCAACACCTATGGCTTGGGGAGAAGTTGTAACATCATTATCTCAAGGACAGATTAATGCATTAGACCATTCTTTAGGTGTATTTAATGATTTTAATCTACATGAAATCGCACCACATGTAACGTTAACAAATCATGCTAGTTCTCCATTCCCAATTATCTGTTCAAGAGATTGGATCGAATCTTTAGATCCAGCAGATAGAGAAGTATTAGAAGCTGGTGTTAAAGAGGTTGCTAAGAAACAAAGAGCAGAGGAATATGCTAAAGAGAAAGAATACATCAAGAGATTTAAAGATGAAGGTGCAGAAGTATATGAATTATCAGCTGATGAAATAAAGGCCTTCGAAAAAGCTGTAGAACCAGTGTATGACTATCAACGTAAATTAGTTGGAGATGAAATGATTGAGAAATGGTTAAAGACACGCCCTTAAAAAAAATAATAAATGATTAATAAATTAGATTGTTGACAAAGTCAACAAAATGTTTGGCTTTGTTAACAGTCTTAATAGCTCATAAACAAACTTGATTGCTGAGGACAATAATCCACTTAGCAAATAAGTCATTTTAGCAGTATAAAAGGAGGTCAGGATATTACTCTTTTACTAAGAGTAATAGTATAATATGAGAAAAAAAATCTTGGTAACTTTAGATAAAATCGAAGATACTGTCCTGATAGTTATGTTTATGGCCATGGTGGGAATCATCTTTTTCCAAGTTATTATGAGATACATTTTTAACAATTCCCTATCTTGGTCAGAAGAACTAGGGAAATTTTTATTTGTGTGGCTTTCATGGTTAGGAATAAGTATAGGACATAGAAAAAAAGAACATATAAGAATTACGTTACTAGTTGACAAATTACCAAATAAATTAAAGCACTTAGCAGAAGCACTAACAGAATTAATATTAATTTTTATTTGTGGTATTACAATGTATTACGGATTTAATATGATTAATATACAAATAAATGTCCCTTATGCAGGAATTAAAATCAGTACAGCTTGGGGTTATCTGTCTCTTGTGCTTGGATGTGGAATATTTATAATTAGAGCAATAGCATACTTTATAGAGGCAGTCAAAAATATGATGAAAAATGAGATAATTTCATAAGGGGGGAACAATAATGGCAGTACCTGCATTGTTTATTGCATTATTTGTAATGTTATTATTAGGTGTTCCTGTTGGATTTGCAATAGGTGGAGCTACTATGTTATCAATGTTTCTCTACTCTGACTTGAACATGGCTATTAATGCGCAATATTGCTATAGTGGTATATTTTCATTTACTGTAATGGCCATACCTTTTTTTATGTTGGCGGGGCTTATCATGTCAACAGGAGGTATAGCTAGAAGAATTGTTAATTTTGCATCTGCATTAATAAGTTTTGTAAATGGTGCTATTGGTTGTGTAACAATCATTGCATGTATGTTTTTCGGTGCTTTATCAGGATCTGGTATGGCGACAACATCAGCCATCGGTGGAATGATGATTCCTGAGATGAAGAAAAAGGGGTATGATCCAGCTTATGCAGCTACAATAGTTTGCTTTGGCGGTATTATTGGACCAATTATTCCTCCAAGTTTATCCTTTGTATTATATGGAGCTTCAACAGGAGTATCTATTTCACAATTATTTCTAGCAGGAGTATTACCAGGAGTACTGATAGGTATTTTATTTTTAATCGCAAATATTATTATATGTACTAAAAACGGAGTTGATTTAAAGCAAAAAAGAGTAAATGAGGCAGATGAAAAAGTCCCAATTAGCGAAGCTATGAAATATAGAAGTTCAGAAATTCTTAAAAGTGTAAAAGAAGGTTTTTGGGCACTATTATCTCCAGTTATTATTCTAGGAGGTATTTATTCAGGAGTTTTCACACCTACTGAAGCAGCTTGTATATCTGTTGTATACTCAATTATAATAAGTTTATATGTATATAAGGATTTAACATGGGATGGGTTAAAGGACGTGTTTTTAGAAACAGCAGTATTAAACGGAATAACCTCATTTTTATTAGGATATTCTACTGTGTTTTCTACATTTATGACTTATGAGAGAATTCCAAGGATGATTACAGAGTTTTTAACAGGTGTATCATCCAATCCTTTAATTGTATTGCTATTTGTTAACTTAATACTATTAGCTGTAGGTTTATTTCTCGATACAGTTCCAGCTATTATTGTTATGGCGCCAATGTTAATGCCAACAGTTAAAGCATTAGGTATTAATCCTGTACACTTTGGAGTACTTATGGCTGTAAACTTAGCATTAGGTTTATGTACACCTCCTTACGGATGTAATCTATTTGTAGGTGCAGCTGTTGCTAAGATAAAAATGGAAAATATGTTTGCCCATATTGTGCCATTGTTTATAGTAGGCTTAATTGGACTCGCCTTAATAACCTATGTACCATGGCTATCACTTGTATTCGTTAAATAAATGTATCCGTCAAATATAACTCATATATGAATAAAATCCTATCTATGAGATCATTCTCTAGATAGGACTTTTTACTATTTTTTAACTCTCTAAATGAAACTTACTTAACGGAAAAGTTATATTCACTTTTGTTCCCACCCCTAATTGAGACGTAATACTTATTGCTAATCCTAGCTTTTGACAAAGCTTTTTACAAAGATAAAGCCCCATCCCTGTAGAAGCCGTATACTTTCTTCCGTGCTCTCCTGTATATCCCTTTTCAAAAACTTTATGGAGATCCTTTTCTGAAATACCTATGCCATTGTCTTCAATTATCAAAATCACATTATTTTTATTCTTTTTAGCATATATTTTTATCTTCCCATCTTGCTCTTTCATATACTTAATAGCATTACTTATAATCTGATGAAGTATAAATTGTACCCACTTTATATCACTATATACCTCTTCATTGATTTCATCTAATTGTAAGTCTATTTTTTTATGAATAAAATCCTTAGCATTTCTCCTAATAGTATGATTGATCACTTTAACTAAGTCAAATTTTTTTATCAAATAATCCTGACTCACATGACTGCTTCTTGCATAATACAACGCCTGTTCTACAAATCCGTCTATTTTCTTTATTTCTTGACCTATATTATCCATTCCCTCACTTTTATTATTTTCTATAATTAACATACTTGATGCAATAGGTGTTTTTATTTCATGAACCCAAGTTTCTATATATTCTCTATATTCTAATTGAAGATTTTTATACTCATTTACATGCTCATGCATAGATTTATTGCATATTCTTAATATTTCATAAAAAAGCTTTTCCTCTAAACAAGTTGGTTTTTGCATAATCTCTGATAGTAAGTATTTTTCATCAAGGCTTTCTAGAAGACCCTCCATGTGATTATAATGTTTTTTAGCCTTCATATATTCTATCAGTATATAGCTCATTAAAGGAAAGAACCATAAGATCAGAATTGAAAATATCACATTCCCTTTTATATCTAATAGCAAAAGAATACAAACCAAACTAAAAAATCCTATAAAATTGATTAATAAGCATGAAAATCTTTCTTTCAAATAATCTTTTAACTTCATGGCATCATATATCCTAAGCCACGTCTTGTCTCTATTACATCTTTTATACCTATTTCTTCAAGTTTTCTTCTTAATCTTGTTACATTTACAGATAAGGTATTATCATCAATAAAAACATTTGAATTCCATAAATATTCCATAAGCACATCCCTAGATACAATACTCCCCTTATTTTTGATTAAACAAGAAAGAATTTTCAGTTCATTCTTCGTTAACTGTTCTGTTTTTCCTTTATAGTTAATCGAACCATTAGATAAATTTAATTCTAAATCATGATACATCAGTACATCTCTATATTGATCTTTAGAAGCTCTTTTTAAAACCGCTGCAATACGAGCCAAAAGGATTTGTGTATTATAAGGTTTTGTAATAAAATCATCTGCACCAAAATTCATACTCATAAGTTCATCTACTTCACTATCTCTACTTGTAACAATGATAATAGGGATATCTGAATCTTTTCTAACTTCTCTACAGATATGATACCCATCAAATACAGGTAAATTAATATCTAATAATATTAAATCAGCATTTGCTCTATTGATATATTCAATGATATTTTCAAATTGATCTGGAGCATCAATTTCATAACCATATTTAGATAAAAATATTTTAAGCTCTTCTCTAATAGTTTCTGTATCCTCGATAATAATAATTTTTTTCATAAACACCTCCACATATGTAAACAACCTTATCCTTTCTGTACCCCTTAGAAGTAATATCTTCTCACATCTGACAATTTAATTTTATTATATCAGAAAAATAATTATTTCATGAGCAGCTATTTCTTTAAAAAATACTCCTTATATAATCTGAAATAAATACGCCTAATTTTTCATGAGCCTCAGGATCTAAATGTAATCCATCAATTTTGCTAGATTTTATAACCTTAGAAGCATCTATCAAATAACATTGTTCTTGAAGAATATTTTGAAATTCCTCTGAAAATTTTAAACTCTTCTCTATTCCCCCACACATAATCGAAACCTTTTCTATTCCTTCCTCCATTGGTGGCGGGATGATCACCAATACTTCTGGAGGCTGCATATTAGGACCTGTATCACTCCCTTTTATCATCTTAACTAAAGCTTCAACCCCTTTTGCCACATCTACTGCCTGTAAAGAAAATCGATGTTTTAAATCATTGCTTCCTAAAAATAAAACCACTAAATCAATAGGCTTATGGCTATGAATACATGGAAAAAGATATTTTTTTCCATTTCTATACTCTCCTTCAATAGGATCATCCCACACTGTAGTTCTTCCATTCAGTCCTTCACATATGACTTCATATTCATCTCCTAACCTTTTTTTCAAAATAGAAGTCCATATCTTGTTTTTTTCATATCTTGTCTTTGTTTTTGGATTGTATCCCCAAGTATTTGAATCTCCATAGCATAGTATGGTTTTCATAAATATCACCTTTTCATTAGAAATTTATTATTTTTGTGTACATAATTCTAGTTTATGGTTACACCCTTATATTTTCTATAGTTTGGGTAGATTAAGCTCTACTACTAACATCATTATATACTTTTTTAAGTAAAAAAATTTTATTGTTAAAATTTTTTATTTCAATAATTAAAAATATCAGGGCAATATAATAATATTACCCTGATATTCAACCCCCATTATTTATGGCACTATTCACCCGTAATTCTCAAATTGCTATGCCTTAACAGCTACTATTAAGTTTCTATTAATTGATTGATTCACTCTATGTAAGTAATTATTATAAGGTGACTCATCAAGTACTTTAAATCCATTTTCCTCTAGCACTACTGCCACATCATCATACTTCATTGTAAATTCATTATATGATAAAACAATACTTCCTTTTGTCTTTAAAACATGATGCCATGCAGGTATTGCTGTCTTTAAAAGCTCTAGTGGACTTCTTGACATGTTTGAGTCCTTATGGCTTTTACTTCCATGTTGAACGCCATAAGGCAAGTCAGATATGATGATATCACATGATTTTTTCTTAATAAGAAGATTTGCTATTCTTGTATCTGCGTTAAACAATTGAAGTGTTTGAACATTTCCAGCATTAAAATCAGCTTTCTCTGCTGCTGCTTTTAAACTAAATATATTTGCTATCTTTTTACCATTTGAATCCGACTGCTTTGACTTTTCAGCCTTATGTTTATATCTTCCTTCCTTTAAGAATCTAATAACATATGTTTGAATTTCTTGAGTCCATTGTCCATTGATTTCTAAACCCTTAACATCAAACCCTCTAATAAGGCCTTCGTATAAAGTAGTTCCTTTACCACACATTGGATCAAACAAAGTAATCTTATCACTTCCTGTGCTACATGCACTAAGCGCAAGATTTACCATAAGTCTTGTAAATTGTTCATTTGTCTTACCATTATACTTTAAAATTTGAACCATACTTTCAGGGAATGTATGAAAATCAGGAACGTTAATAGGTCTTAACAGCCCGCCTTCTACTATTTCAAACAAAGCATAATAAATAGATGAAAATCCTAAAACTCTGAAATCTTCCTCTTTAAGCTTTCTTTTTGTACTAAAACTTATTGAATCTGGAAGTCCTAGATTCCCCTCTTCAATGTCATTAATCTCCATATCATATGCACCAGCCATCGCTTCAAGCTCTGAAACAGCAATTTTAAGTGCTGTTTCAAAATAAATACGATTATGTCCTGGATTAGCAAGTATTACATATCTATTCAAATTAAAACCTTCTTTCTTACTATTTCAATTACATATTTATACTTATATCATCAATGAATAACTTATCATATATTAATCAAACAAAGAAACTATATATGTTTTGCAATAAACTATACCCCACTTTGGACATTGAATTGTTCTTTGATACCCTACATACCCCTAACTTTGTGCTTACTTATGGTACGGCTCACCCTTCATAATCCTAAACCCTCTATATACCTGCTCAAGCAATATGACTCTCATTAATTGATGGGGAAAAGTCATAGGAGAAAAAGACAACTTGTAATCTGCTCTTTTCAATATTTTCTTAGATAAACCTAAAGATCCCCCAATAATAAAAGCTATACTGCTATGTCCCCCAACCCCTAGCTTTTCTAGTTTGTCTGAAAGTTCTTCTGATGAGATCATTTTTCCTTTGATGTCTAATGGGATTACATACATTCCATCCTTTATATGCTTTAGAATTTTTTCTCCTTCTGCATCTTTGATTTGTTCCATTTCTTTATCACTTAAATTTTCTGGTGCCTTTTCATCTGATACTTCAATGATATTTAGTTTGCAATATCTAGAAAGCCTTTTTTTATATTCATTAATAGCACTTACTAAATATTTTTCTTTGATCTTTCCTACTCCAATAATTGTTATATTCAAAAAATCACTCCTTCTCACAAAAACAGACGAGGGTTTCCTCGTCTATACAACTAAGTATTTAGGTGGGTTTTTACAAAAATCGCAGGTATTAGGACTACTCCAATCTGTAAAAGAAACTTTATCAAGTTCATAAATATCTGGTGGCTGCTCGTAAACTTCTACAAATTCATCAATTGCTTGAGGAAGATGCTCCGGACAAACTACATACATATTTTTTCACTCCAAACCAGTTTTTCATTATTTTTTATTTCATAATAAATGTTATCTATTGTTCAATCTTAGGTTTTGCTTCTAATAGAACCTCTAAATTCATCTCTTGATCATTTCTTAAAACTTTTATAGATACTTTATTTCCTGGTCTATATTCATAAAGTTGTTTGATTAACTGTCTCATGGTATTGATCTCTTTATTGTCAATAGCTACAATAATATCTTTCGGTTTCATTCCTGCCTTACTTACTGGAGAATTAGGAAAAACTTCATGAATAAATACACCCTTATTACTTTTTAAGTTTCCACCATAATACATTTTATATTCTTCTGCACTAATTCCTCGTATCCCTAAATATACTTTTGTAAATTGACCTTTTTCAATAAACTCATCTACAATAGGTTTAGCAATATTAATAGGAATAGCAAATCCTAGTCCTTCTCCCGTTCGAATTTTCGCTGTATTGATTCCTATGACTTCTCCCTTATTATTCAGAAGAGGTCCTCCGCTATTTCCAGGATTAATGGATGCATCTGTTTGAATAAGACCTTCTATTCTTTCAAACTGATTGATCTCAATACTTCTTTCTAGCCCACTGATAATTCCTGAGGTAACTGTTCTTTCAAATTCTAATCCTAGTGGATTTCCAATAGCTATACTAAGCTCTCCTACTTCTATATCTTCAGAATTCCCTAATGTTGCTACAGGTAAATCCTCTGCTGAAATCTTTACAATGGCTAAATCTAATGTAGGATCATTCCATAAAACATCTGCTTTTAAATCTCTTCCATCATATAAAAGTACTTTCACTTCTTCCGTTTGCCCATCATTGACTACATGAGAATTTGTAAGAATGTATCCTCTATGATCTACAATGACTCCTGTTCCAACACCTTGTCCTCTGTGTACTCCAAAGAAAAAATCTTTTTCTACGGTAATAGTTGTAATTCCCACTACTGAAGGCATGGATTTTTTCACTACTGCTGGTATAACATCTATTTCTTTCCCTTTAGTGACGATTTCAATATTAGGTTTGATATTTCTTTGATACATCTCTGGATAGGGAATATATTTTCCATAAAGAAATGCAGGTGCAATATAAGCCATAACAATGCCACCAATCATAGCAGAAATCATAGCCACAATACACATGGTAAAAAAAGATATTTTCTTTTTTTCTTTGTATCTAGTTGGTTTTGGTGGATCTATATAATATTTTGAAGAAGGAATGTTTTCTTTTTCTTCATCAACTTCAATTTTGTTTTGAAAGTCATCATGATTAAAATCCATTTGCCCACCTTCTTTTTTTATTTGTAAATACCTAATAATAAAATTTAGCCTTCTAACCTAACGATCCTTATTATTTCTTTATATGATATACACTGCTCACCCGATCCCGATAAGTCAAGTCTACATTAATATCTAATCCAATTTTTATATCTTTAGATGATAATACATTTTTCACCGTTTCAAAGGCTAATTCAGGAAAATTATTTTCCTTACTTAAATGCCCTAACAACACATTATTTATTGGCATATCTAATTTTACTAGTTCTGCTATAATTTCTCCTGCTGTTTCATTAGAAAGATGTCCTTCATCTCCCATAACCCTTTTCTTTAAATACCAAGGGTATCTACCCATCTTTAGCATCTCTACATCATGATTAGATTCAAGTAGCAATACATCCGATCCTTGTATCTCTTTCTTTACAGTTTCTGGTACATATCCTGTATCTGTAACAATACTCACTTTTGCATGATCATGATAAAAAGAAAATCCTACTGGCTCTATAGCATCATGAGAGATAGAATAAGGTTTTATTTTAATGTCTTCTATAAAAAATTCTTCTCCTGTATCAAAATATCTTATGTTTTCTTCATCTACTTTTCCGAGTTTATCTTTCATCTCTTTCCAAGTATTATTATTTGCATATATTGGAATATTAAACCGTCTAGATAAAATACCTACACCCTTAATATGGTCATTATGTTCATGAGTAATGAGTATTCCTTGTACCTTTTCCATATCTTTTCCGATACTTTCCATAGCCTGTTGAATTCTTTTTCCCGATAATCCAGCATCTATTAATAAACTTGAATCTGAACTCTCAATATATTGACAGTTTCCACTGCTGCCACTAGCCAATGAGCAAAATGTTAACCCCATACTTTACCTCCTGTTTATTCATTCATATATTTAAAGAAAAAGACAGGCGCATGCACCTGCCTGTTTATTCGGCTCTTTTAATTTTTGCTCCTAAATTTAAAAGCTTTTTCTCTATGGACTCATATCCTCTATCAATATAATGAATATTATCTATTTCCGTAACACCTTCTGCCATAAGCCCTGCAATGACTAAAGCTGCACCTGCTCTTAAATCTGTTGCAGCTACCTTTGCACCAGATAGTCTATCAACACCCTCAAAAACAGCTACATTTCCCTCAACTTTAACCTTTGCACCCATTCTTTTTAATTCATCCACATGTTTAAATCTTCCTTCATAGATAGTTTCCGTAACAATACTTGTACCCTTTGCTTGAGTTAAAATGGCTGACATGGGTTGCTGTAAATCTGTAGGAAATCCTGGATATACTAATGTTTTTATATTCACATTTTTTAATTGATCTCTGCCTACAACTCTTAAAGATTCTCCATACTCTTCAACTTCTAATCCCATTTCTCTTAACTTTGCTGTAATGGGATCAAGATGTTTTGGAATAATATTATCAATAATCACATCTCCACCTGTACCTGCAGCCATCAACATAAAGGTACCTGCTTCTATTTGATCAGGAATTACACTATACGTGCATCCCTTCATTTCTTCTACACCTTTAATTTTAATAACATCTGTTCCTGCTCCTCGTATGTCAGCTCCCATGGCATTCAAAAAGTTTGCCACATCAACAATATGAGGCTCTTTTGCTGCATTTTCAATAACTGTTTTTCCCTTGGCTCTACAAGCTGCCATCATAATATTGATGGTTGCCCCTACACTAACAACATCTAGATATATTTCTGCACCTTTTAGTTCTTCTGCTTCAGCATGAATAATACCATGTTCAATAGTTACCTTTGCTCCTAATGCTTCAAATCCTTTTATATGCTGATCAATAGGTCTTGAGCCAATATTGCACCCTCCTGGATAAGCAACCTTTGCTTTTTTAAATCTCCCAAGGGAAGCCCCTAACAAATAATAAGAAGCTCTTAGCTCTTTTGCCAGTTCATATGATGCAAAACACTCTTCTATGCTACCTGTATTCACAGACATAACCCTTTTTTCTTCATCAAATTCTACTTTTGCACCTAGTTCTCCTAATATTCTTTTTAATACATGTACATCTTCAATATTGGGTAAATTTTCTATAGTGCATAAATCTCCTGCTAAAATAGACGCTGGAATAATAGCAACTGCAGCATTTTTAAATCCACTTATATTTACCTTTCCTTTTAGCTTATGTCCACCTTCTATTAAAAGTTTACTCATTTGGTATTTCCAACCCTTTCAATAATCTTTCCGTTCTGATTTTATTTAAAATTTCCCATTGAAATGGAAACAATCGTTCGTCTAATATGTAAACCTCATTACATTATATCATGATTATTATTATTTGATAAGTATTTGGTTATAAGAAATTAATTACATTTATATGGATAAATCTTATAGATTTTATTCTGTTCTATAAAAAAATGATGCACCTTTTTATCCCATAAGATGCATCATTTCTCATATTTTTTTATAAACTTATTACTTATAAAGACAAATATACGAAGTCTCTTCTTTGATCTTTACTTGAAATTTTTCATTCGGCTCTACAATAAAAGTTTGATTTGCTTGAATTTCTTCCCATTGTTCTTTTCCTGGAAGCTTTACTGTCATTTTTCCACTCGTAACAGTCATATACTCTTTACTAGAAGTTGAAAACTCATATTCTCCTATAGCCATTACACCAATGGTAGCAGGTCCATCATTTGTCTCAAAAGCAATAGATTTTACTTTTCCTTCAAAATACTCATTTGTTTTAAACATTTGAACAACTCCTTGATCTCTATTTTTATTTTGATAATTGAATTGATTTTTCTGTACATGCTCTCATAGCAGAAATTACACCATCTCTTAATCCTTTTTCTTCAAGAACTGCTACAGCTTCTATAGTTGTTCCTCCTGGAGAACAAACCATATCCTTTAATGCTCCTGGATGCATTCCTGTTTCTAGTACCATTTTCGCCGAACCAAGTACTGCTTGAGCTGCAAATTTATAAGCTTGAGCTCTTGGCATACCATCTAATACTGCAGCATCTGCCATAGCTTCAATAAACATATATACATAAGCTGGAGATGAACCACTTACAGATGTTACAACATCCATTAATTTTTCACTTACAACTTCAGCTTTTCCAAAGCTTTCAAATATATCTACTATTTCTTTTAATTCTTCTTTTGTAACCATTTCATTGGCACATACTGCAGACATTCCTTCTCCTACAAGGGCTGGTGTATTTGGCATAACTCTTACTACTTTTAATTTTTTACCAAACATTTCTTCTGTTCCTTCTATTGCCTTTCCTGCAGCAATGGTTACAACAATAACATCTTCCTTTACTTGATCTTTAATGCCTTCTATGACTATTGGATATAGATTTGGCTTAACAGATAGAATTAAAATATCTGCTTTTTTTGCTGCTTCATTATTATCTGTAGTTGTTTGAACACCATATTCTTCATTAACTGCGGCTAAGCTTTTTTCATTTAAATCACTTACGATTATTTCTTCTGGTGAAAAAACTTTTGCAGCAATAATTCCTCCCATCATTGCTTTTCCCATGTTTCCGCTTCCTATAAAACCTAATATTTTTGCCATTTTTTATAGCCTCCTTTAAATATAAGTAGAGAAGAACCCATTCTTCTCTACTTTTTTACTAAACTAAAATGTTTGTTCTGTTCTTTCTATAATCTCATTTTGTAGCACTTTGTCAAGGTTACAGAAATAATCACTATATCCAGCAACACGAACAATTAAGTCTTTATATTCATCTGGATTCTTTTGTGCTTTTAAAAGGGTTTCTTTGCTTACAATGTTAAATTGAATATGATGTCCATCCAATTTAAAGTAAGATCTTACTAAGTGTGCTAAATTGTCTAACCCATCTTCTCCATCTACAATACTTGGAGTGAATTTTTGATTTAAAAGAGTTCCACCAGTAATAATATGATCCATTTTTCCTGCTGATTTAATTACTCCAGTAGGTCCATTTGTATCAGCTCCCTTTGATGGAGAAATGCCATCTGCTAAAGGTACATAAGCTTTTCTTCCATCTACAGATGCACCAATTACTGAACCAAAGTATACGTGGCAAGTAGTTGGTAACATATTGATTCTGTGTACGCCACCTTTTCCATTTGGTCTACCTGTTACTTCATCATAATATGCATGGAATACTTCTTTCATAATATCATCTGCATAGTCTTCATCATTACCGTATTTAGGTGTCTTGTTTTTCACTAAGTTTTGAATATCTTCATATCCTTCAAAATTAGCTTTCACAGCTTCTAACAATTCAGTCATAGTTACTTTTTTATGATCAAACACATTATACTTAAGGGATGATAGCATATCTGTAATATTTCCAATCCCTACCCCTTGAATATAACTTGTGTTGTATCTTGCTCCACCTGCGTTATAATCTTTTCCATTTGAAATACAATCATCCATAATCACAGAAAGGAATGGTACAGGCATTTTCGTAGCATATAATCTTTCAATCACTCTATTTCCTTTTACCTTTATATCTATAAAATGATGTAATTGCTTTTTATACGCTTCGAATAGTTCTTCATAAGTCTCAAAATCTGCTGGATTTCCTGTTTCAATTCCTAATCTTTGACCACTTACTGGATCTAATCCATTGTTTAAAGTGATTTCTAAAATTTTTGGTAAATTCATATACCCTGTAAGAATATAAGCTTCTTTTCCAAATGCTCCAGTTTCTACGCATCCACTAGTACCACCACATCTTGCATCTTCTATCGTTTTTCCTGCTCGAAGCATTTCCTGAATAACTGTATCTGTATTAAAGATAGAAGGTTGCCCCCATCCTTTTCTTACAATTTTTAATGCTCTTTTTAAGAACTTTTGTGGTGTTCTCTTACTGATTTGAACATTTGAACTTGGTTGTAATAGTTTCATTTCATCAATAACATCTAATACAATATAACTTACATCATTTACACCATCAGATCCATCTGGCTTTAATCCACCACTATTGATATTTGCAAAATCTGTATAAGTTCCACTTTCCTTTAATGTTACCCCTACCTTTGGAGGTGCTGGTTGGTTATTGAATTTTACCCAAAAACATTGTAATAATTCTTCTGCCTTTTCACGAGTCATAGTTCCTTCTTCTACTTCTTTTTTGTAAAATGGATATAAGTGTTGATCTAATCTTCCTGGGTTAAATGCATCCCATGGATTTAATTCTGAAATCACACATAAATGTACAAACCAATACATTTGAAGGGCTTCTTCGAATGTTCTTGGTGCATTTGCAGGCACCCAGCTACAATTTTCTGCAATATGAAGAAGTTCTTCTTTTTTTACAGGGTCTTTTTCTTCATCTGCCATTTTTCTTGCTAACTCTGCATATCTTTTTCCTAAAGTCATGATTGCATCACAAGCAATGCTCATAGATCTTAATTGATTCTTTTTATCTAGTGCTTCATCATCATGATAAAAATCAAGATTCTCTATTGCTTTTTCTATTTCTTCTTTAAATGTTAAAAATCCTTTTTTATATATTTTCCCATCTGCAACAGTGTGCCCAGGTCCTCTTTGCTCCATAAACTCTGTAAAGATTCCTGCTGCGTAACAATCTTTCCATTCCTGTGTCATATTACTTAAAATATGGTGACGCATAGATCTATTTTCCCAGTAAGGAATAATTTCTTCTCTTTGAATTTTCTTTGCTTCTTCATTTACTTTAAAAAATATTTTTTCACGATCATTCATGATCTGAAAATCTTCTATGGTATGACAACATAACTCTGGATATGTTGGTGTAGCTGCTGGTCTTTCTCCTCTTTCTCCTACAATAAGCTCTCCATCATTGATACAAAGCTCTTTTGTGGACATAAATTCCTTTAATGCAAGTGCTCGAAGTACTGGTACTGGTTCACTTCCTTCATATTTTTTATACGTACGATCCACTGCCGCTGCTCTTTCCATAGAAATATACGGTACTGCCTTTACACTTTGTTCTCTAAGCTTTTTTACTCTTTCTGTCATCATATTAATTAACCCCCTATCTTTACTTTCAAGCCAGATGCTTTAAACTTTTCTTGTATTTGTGCCATTCTTTCAGTTGATGGCTTTTCCATACCAGATAGCTTATACTCCATCTCTAGTCTTTTATATTTATCCATTCCCATCTTATGAAAGGGAAGTAGATTTACTTGTGTTATATGAAGATTGGATAAAAACTTTATACTTTCATTAATGTGCTCATCATCATCGTTAATTCCTTTAATGATAGGCATGCGCACATAAATATTGGCGCCCTTACTTGATAATTTCTTTAAATTTTCTAGTATGATTTTATTAGATACACCTATATATTTTTTATGCAACTCATCATTCATTATTTTTAAATCATATAGGAACAAATCTACTTGATCAGCTATTTTCTCAAAATTTTCCCAATCTGTATACCCACTGGTATCTATGGTTGTATGAATTTCTCGCATATTACATTCTTTTAATAGGTCCTTTAGAAAATCAGCTTGACACATAGGTTCTCCTCCTGAGAAGGTAACGCCCCCACCTGATTCTTCATAAAATATTTCATCTTTTTTTATTTCCTTCATAAGCTCCCTAACGGTTAAGTCTTTTCCAACATATTCTAGTGCCCCATTTGGACAAAAATCAGTACAGTTTCCACAAAGAGTACAGTTTTCTTGATGGATTACAGGAAAGCCACTGCTTAATTCTATACATTCTTGTGGACATCTTTTTACGCAAGTACCACACCCTTTGCAGCGCTCCTTAAAAAACATGATTTCATGTTTGAAATTTTGACTCTCAGGGTTATGACACCACCAACAATTTAAGGGACATCCTTTAAGAAATACAGTTGTTCGAATCCCTGGTCCATCATGAACAGAATATTTTTGGATATTTATAATAGTCCCTGTTTTCATCAAATCACTTCCCAATTTTATTTTTAAAACCCTTCTATTTCCTTTTATCTATGGCTTTTAATATATTTGATTGTATATGAACCCTTTTCTCTCATCAATAATAAATTTACTATTTATGCGAAAAACATGAATAAATAATTTGCAAAAACTCCTGCAGCGATTCCCCCAATAAGATGGGTAATAATTGCTTTTGTCGTTAATTTGCTCATACCAACAGAATCCATCATCCCAACATGAGTACTAAGAAATCCTGCCCAGCATATTCCCATAGCTGACCATACTGCAATATCATGAGCATTCATTAATCCTTTTTCAAGTAACCCTTTTGTCATTCCCATAGCAGCACCAACAGCACCTAATGATGTAATCGGTAATGCTAAAGCTTCTGTACTAGAGAATCCAAAAAGTGGTTGGATAATAGGTGATAATAAATCTCCTAATTTAGGAAGAAGTGCAACACCTTCATAAGCTGCACCTTTATAAACAGCTACGCCTTCTTCCATTCCACTTGGTCCAAAGGTTAACATCATCACAGCAGTACAAACAATAAGGATTCCTGGGATAACACTAAGTCCTAAATCAACACCATTTTTCCCACCCTCTAGCATAGCTCCTAAAGTACGCTCAAAAGTATTTCCAGGACGAATGGGTCTCATATCTAAAAGATGTTCATCTTCTAAGCCATCCGTATTGATTTCTTCATTTCCATAGAATTTTTTAGCTACACGAAGCATTAATCGAACACTTACAACGCCTCCTAAGACTGCCCCAATATTACCAATAATAATAGCTGGAATAAATTCAGTACCGAGTCCTAAAACATAGCTTGTAACAATCAATCCCATTCCAAATACTGTTCCTAAGTTACAAAGGGACGCCAACTGATATTTCTTAAAATACTTAGAAAATCCTTTATCTTCTATCAATGGCAAGATAGCTGGATTATCAGAAATATAAGTTGTTACTGCTCCAAGAGAAGCTGCTCCAGGCAAACCAAATAAAGGTTTCATAATAGGGGATAACAATTTATTTACTAATGCAATCACACCAAATTCAGACATTAATGCAGCAGCAGCACCTGCTAAAACAGCAACAGCCATAATAAATAGAGCTGTATTTAATAAAAGATCGTGACCTGTTTTCATCATAATACTAAACATAATTCCTACACCCATAGTTTTTCCTAAATACCCAAGTAAAAGGGCTACTGCACCAAGGAAAACAAAAGTTTCCGTTGATATAGCTTTTTTTGTTAAGTTGTTCTTTGTTTTTTCCACTAGACATACCTCCATCATCATATTTTTTTAATACAAACTTTGTAAAGTAAAGCTATTATTAAAAATTGACCACCTCCTGTTAACTCTATCTTCATTCATTTATTATTAAAATGAATGTCTATTTACTCCTTGATCTTTGTTTTTTCCTTTAAAGCTGCAATACTTGCAAAATAAACAAATGGACCCACAATAATACTTAACATCGCCATCATCCAAAACAGGGTACTTATTTCCATCTATCTTTCCTCCTTTGCAGAAGCTAAGAATTTTCCATCCTCCATATAGGATGGTGCAGTAATCCACTTAGATAACTTGTCATTCATAAAATAGAAAGCAACTAATGTAATAAAAATTTGAGCAACAACTGTACCAAAGCTATCTACTAAGAATGGATTCCACCAATCTGTTGGATACCATGTGATAGCTTGCCATAACCACCAACCTACAACCAATGAAAAGAGTACTGGAAATAATCTAATACAAAAGTTATAGTATTTTCCTATTTTCATATCACTGCCCGGATTCAAAATTTCTACACGGAAGCGATTCACTCCAAATTTATAAACAGCCATTGCAAAGAATAACCCACATACTAATAAGCCAATTCCCCAAACAAAATCTTGATTATTTAAAATATCTGCACTATACGCCGAAGGAAGGCCTAATACAAATATGCCACTCATAACCATAATGGTTGCTTTTTTTCGATCATATCCTGCATTAACAAGATTACGTACAATTACTTCTGTCTGCGGTATAATAGATGTTAATGCTGCAAGAGATAAAGCAAAGAAGAAAAATATAGCGATAATTTGTCCTCCTGGAATATCAGAAAATAATTTCGCAAGATAAATAAAAGTAAGTCCTACATTTCCTCCTTCTAGTGCCTGCATAGCATCTGATTGTGTAGCAGAAAGAGCAAATACAGCCGGAAGAACTGCCATTGCAGCAACGGTTGCTCCCATAGCGTCTCCAAAAGTAATCATAAAGCTATTGACTACAACATCTTCATTTTTCTTGAAATAATTAGAATAAGTAAGCATCATTGCCCAGCCAGCACCTGCTGACCAAGCAGATTGTGTTAAAGCATTTAGCCATACCTTAGAGGATGCAAAAGCCTTGAAATTTGGTACAAACAAAAACTTCAGTCCAACAATAGCACCTGGCTGCATCAATGACCATCCTGCTGCTACAATCAAGCTAATAAATAACAATGGAATAGCAATCTTCCCTACTGCTTCTAACCCTTTTTTTACCCCTCTATAAATGACAATCCCTGTTAAAAATATAGCAATGCATTGAAAGAAAATCGTTTGCTTTGGATTCCCAATAAATCCATTCCATAAGGCTTGCTCATCAAATCCAGGTTTTAAAGCTCCTTGTAATGCATACACAAAATATCGAATAGCATACGCAAATACTACTGCATAATATCCTGTAATGGCTGTACATACCAATGTAATCCAACCACCAAACCAAGTTTTTTTCTTTCCAGCAAAATCTCTAAAGGCTCCTATAGCTCCTAATCTTGTTGATTTACCCATTCCCATTTCTGTCATGAGAAGAGGAACAACCCATAAAAGATTGCAGATCGTATAAGCAATTAAAAACGTTCCTCCTTGATTACTTCCTACAATACGTGGAAATCTCCAAATATTCCCCGTACCTACGGCCATTCCCATTGCCGCTAAAATAAATCCTAATCTACTTCCCCATTGTTCGCTTTGGTGATTATTTTCACTCATAAGTAACCTCCTATACTGTCTAGACCTTTTTATTTCATAATATAAATCCTGGTATTTAATTTTTTCAATAGATATTAGAGCAATATCCATGCCAAAATACATATAAATTTTTTATTTATTAAAAGATCCCTATAGGTATTATGTTTGCTTATTTTTTAACAATGTGGATTTCTATGGCATACTTTTTTATCCTCTTTCGTCCCATAATAAAGACATTTCAGAGACATGATTTTTTACATCGTCCCTATTTCGGGACATTTTTCATTTACATTGAGTTTCCCTGGCAATATGTATCTTTATAATCGATAAAATTTTTACATTTTAAAGGATGCTAAGATTAGCATCCTTTAAAAATCTATCATCTAAATAATGAATATCTCGTGTTTTCTTTAAGTCTTTTTCAAAGATTAATAAATTTATTATTTTTCTTCCATAAAGGAATAAGTATAATTTTGTGGTGGATTAAAATTCTCCTTGATCACCCTTGGATTCATCCATCTTATGAGATTTAATTTGCTACCTGCTTTATCATTTGTTCCTGAAGCTCTTGCACCACCAAAGGGTTGCTGTCCAACAACTGCTCCTGTAGGCTTATCATTAATATAGAAATTCCCTGCCGCACAAGAAAGTTGTTTTTCCATTTTTACAATAGCTTCTCTATTATTTGCAATAATAGCTCCTGTAAGAGCATATGGTGTTGATTCATCACATAATTTTATTGTTTCTTCAATTTTTTCATCCTCATATACATATATGGTCAATACGGGTCCAAAAATTTCTTCTGTCATGGCTTTAAAGTTTGGATCTTTACTCTGTATCACTGTAGGTTGGATAAAAAATCCCTTTTCATCATCACATTTTCCGCCACAAATAATTTCTGCGTCCTTTGAATTTTGAGCATAGTCAATGTAAGATTTTATTTTATTAAATGCATTTTGATCAATAACTGCACTCATAAAGTTTCTAAAATCCTCTACATCTCCCATTTTTATTGTTTTGATTTCTTCTATGAGCTTTTCTTTTACACGCTTCCACATACTTTTAGGAATATATGCACGAGAAGCTGCTGAACATTTCTGCCCTTGATATTCAAAAGCACCTCTAACTAATGCTGTTACGAGTACATCTATATCAGCTGAATGATGAGCAAATATAAAATCCTTTCCTCCTGTTTCTCCAACTATTCTAGGATAGGCTTTATATTTTTCTAAATTATTTGCAATCATCTTCCATATATCTTTAAATACTTTTGTAGAACCAGTAAAATGAATTCCTGCAAAATCTTCATTAGAAAATACTTTATCTCCTACCATACTTCCACTTCCAGGAATAAAGTTAATAATACCATCTGGCAAACCAGCTTCCTGCAGTAACTTCATCACATAATACCCAGAATATATAGCTGTTGATGCAGGCTTCCACAAAGCCACATTCCCTGCCATAACAGGAGCTGTTGGTAGATTTGCACCAATAGCTGTAAAGTTAAAAGGAGTTACTGCTAAGACAAATCCATCAAGGGGCCTATATTCCATCCTGTTCCAAGCTTCTGTTGTTGAATCTACTTGCTCGTTATAAATTTGTGTCATGTAATAAACATTAAATCTTAAAAAATCAATCAGCTCGCAAGCAGAATCTATTTCTGCTTGATACACAGTCTTACTTTGTCCTAGCATAGTTGCTGCATTAAGTGTATAACGCCAAGGGCCCGATAATAATTCTGCAGCCTTTAAAAATATAGCTGCTCTATGAGGCCAAGGCATATTTTGCCATTCCCTTTTTGCTTTTAAAGCCGCATCTATAGCCATTTCAATTTCTTTTTCCCCTGCTATATGATAAGTAGCAAGTACATGGCCTTTATCATGAGGAATAATACATTCTCTTATATTTCCTGTTCGTATTTCCTTGCCTCCTATAATAAGAGGAATTTCAATTTTTTGTTCTTTCAACTCTTTTAATTTTTTCTTAATTTGATCTTTCTCCACACTTTCTGGTTCATAAGAAAATACTGGCTCGTTCTTAGGCAATGGAACTTTAAAATATGCATTTGACATAGTTTCCTCCTTCTTATCCAGTTCTATTGAAATATTGTCATGGATTCTTATTGTATTGAATTTACTTAAAGGATTCTTATCATGTACTTATAGCAATATCCATGCCAACGCCTAGTCAATCTATCTACCCCTACGTATAGATGGATTTTTCTACAATTTAATATTTACAAAATAAAAAACGTCCCTCTTTTGGGACGTCAAAATGACTATATTTTTTCTCTTGTCTCAATTTCATGACACTTATTTGGTTGTTGTTTTCCACTCAATGTTTAATTTCTTTACTTTGTTATGTAAAGTCTGTCTTGGAATATCTAAAATTCGTGCTGCCTTTGCACAATTTCCATTTGCCTGTTCAATAGCCTTTTGTATAAGGTTCTTTTCATAATCCTTTATAGCTTCAACCAATGGTGGTAGAGGTTTTTCTTTTTCGCAAATATATTCTTCTTTCTTTATTAAAGATCTACTTTTTAATAAATCCATGGGTAAATCATCTATTTGAATGACTTCTCCATCTACAAAATTCATAATGCCTTCTAATGTATATCTCAATTCTCTTACATTTCCAGGCCAATGATATTGACAAAATACCTCCATGGCTTCTGAGGATAAACCTTGTATATTTTTATATAGCTTATTATTATATACATTTATAAAGTGATCGATAAGTAACGGAACATCTTCTTTTCGATCTATTAGGGACGGAATCGTTATTGGAATTACATTTAATCGGTAATACAAATCATGTCTTAATTTTTTTTGTTCTACTAAATTTGATGGCATTTCATTAGTGGAAGCAATGATCCTTACATCTACCATAAAAGTTTGACTCCCTCCAATTCTACGAATCATACCATCTTGCAATACCCTAAGTAACTTTCCTTGCAGTTCTATATCCATAGAATTAATCTCATCAAGGAAAAGTGTTCCTCCATGGGCAAGCTCAAAAAGACCAGGGTTATCCTTAGCTCCTGTAAAGCTCCCTGAACAAGTTCCAAATAAAAGACTTTCCAGTAACGTCTTAGGAATTGCTGCACAATTTTGTGCTATAAATGGTTTATTCTTTCTTTTACTATAATTGTGTATTGCTTGCACTACTAATTCCTTTCCCGTTCCTGTTTCTCCATAAACTAATATAGGAGAACTACTATCTGCAACCTTTTTCCCTTTTTCCTTTAATTTCAAAATTTCTTTATGCTCTCCTATAATGTCTTCAAAAGTGTGTGTCGTGCCATTTCCACAATAAACTTTTTTCTTATGCTCTTTTTTAAATAATTGTGATTGCAAATTGATAATCTTTTCCGATAGCTCTTTTACCTGTGTTAAGTCTCTATAAACCTCTAATGCCCCTACTATTTCTCCCTCTCTTATCAAAGGAATAGTAGATGTTAACGTAGATACCTTTTTCCCTTGATAATTTAAATAGGTCTGTACATAATTGACAATAGGCTCCTTACTTTTTAAAACCTTATAAAAGGTACTTGTTTCTGGCGTTAAGTCTCTAAAAATATCTAATACATTTTTCCCAATTGCCTCATGGGGCGTAATCCCTGCAATATTTGTTGCAGGTTCATTATATAAGGTTATGTTTGCATTTGTATCAGCTACAATAATGCCTTCATCTAGATGTTTCAACATGACATCTACAATATATTTATAATCTTCCATAGTTATACCTCTCTTTTGAAAAATTAGAATTTTCTTCTTTCATACATAGTTTATTTTACCTCCTTAAAAATTTCAATAGGTAAAATAAAGAAAAGACATTATAAAAAAAGCGCAATCAATAAATTGATCGAGCCGATTTTTTATACACACGTCTTTTAATAGTTTTCATAAGCTGAAATAAATATAGTCTGTCCATCATTTAAAAGTATTCTCCATGCAGGCACTGCTGTCCCTGATTTAATATTTTCAGAATTGGTTAAACTAATGTAAGACGGATCAAACCAATAACCTAAGTCCATATTTTTAATGACAATTTCTCCTTGTAAATTTTCCATATCCTTCATAGATTTGAGAAGTGCTTTTGTAGCAGGGATAATTTCTTTTTTATTTTTATCTGTGTTCAATGGCTTTAACCACATTCTTTCAAATTTATTGACTCCAGACGTACTTACAGTTACACGCATATAGCTATTCTCTAAGAAACTTTTTTTATATTTTTGCTTAAAAAGGATATGATATTGTTCTCCATCTTCCTTTGTCTCCCAATATATGGCATCATTTCTCATAAATCCATATTTTGTTATGAAATTTTCCGCTTCACGAAGGGCTTCTTTTTCATTTAAATCTTTCATATAAGGTTTTTTATCATAATTTTCGTATTTTATAATTTTATGATTATCTTCTACATAAAATTTTTCCTTTAGTTTTTTCTGATCATAGGTTTCATATTCTACATTTAACAAAGGTAATTCCAAAATCGTTCTTGGTACTTCTGCCTCTACTTTTATATTCTTTTCATCTAAAATAGTAATCACATCTTTTATGTTTTTTTCTTTTACCATAGAAGCAGCACTTTCCATGAATAAGTCCTTTTCTATATTATAGATCAAAAAAACATTCGTAATAATAAAAGCAATAATCAAAATATTCTTAGCTTTTCCCCAATCCACAATCTTCACCATCCGTTATATTTTGACTCGGTTAATCATTCTTCCATTATACCCATCAAAATAATAAATCATATTATCCGTTTTGATTATCCATATAGGAATTAATTTATTTGGCTCTTGTGCAAGTCGATTATAATATCCAATCTCCACTTGCCTAATACTTGATAGTACTTTTTCTGAAATGTCTTCTTGATCCATAGTCACATCTTTATCTATCGTTCTTAGAAAATCTCCTTTTATAAAACTAAAGTTCATATCTAGTATTTGTGGCGCTGATAAAACGGTCATATTTTCTTGTTTCTCCAATAATTTTATAGCAATTTTCTCTCTTTTTAAGAATCTTTTATAATAAACGACCTGCTCTCCTAATACTTCTACCTGAACAGCTTCATCCATCATCTTTTGTTTGTTCTCCGTTTTATAATAAACAGGTAAGCCATTTATTCTGTATCCAAAGGAAAAGATATATCTATTCTTTTGGGTAACCTCTACATTCTTTAAATAAACATCTGTATTTGCCCAGCTTCCATGATCATTGATAAAGCGAAGAGCAATTTTCAATGCATCTTCTGACGAAATATTTTTTGATGATTTTTCCGGATCTATCTTTTCTATATACTGAAGAACTCCTAAGTCATCAATTTTTAATTCTTTTTGTCCATATCCATACATAAAAATAACAGAACCACTAGTTTCTCTGATTTTTCTTACAAAATCAAGATTTTCTCCAAAAAATGTACCTGCAAAAGATTCTACTTGCCCTTCATTTGTAGGATCAATTTCTTGAACAACTTTTACTTCATGTATATCATCATTTAATTCAATAGGCATCAGGTTTTTGTTTTCTACTGGATATATGTCTTGAGTCGCATAGTAAGCATCATACCCATTCTCTTCAATATTTTTTATAATATTCAAAACAGGATTATTCGTCTGTTTACTTTTTATAATGTAATAATTTCCTTCTGCCTGATTTGCCATATAAATGCTAGTGTCATCCTTTGATGAAATTAAAATACTATCAAACGCTTCTACTTTATCAATCCGCTCTTCCTCTTCTATTATTTCTCTCAATAAATTTACTGGCATATTATATCCAAACTTCATTTCAATTGAACGAAATTTCCTGGCTTCTTCCCATAGGTCTTTATTGATTTGCTCTACTTTAATATCTTCCTTATGGATTTCATCCTTAAGGGTTTGAAGGGTACCGTTCCACATTCCATAGCCATCAGCATAAATAAGGGTATGAAGACCACCCCCAAAGTTAATACAAAAACTTTGGGGGCTTAGGATATCAGAAATATTATCTATGTTCCCTTGGCTTTTCACCTCTATGGTTTCCGTCTGCCTTATGCTAGGTATAATTTTTGTTAGAGAAATACGTTCCCATAACTGCTGATTCAAGGCAACACTTAATATAAAAAGCATTGTTAGTAGGATTGTTTTAAAATTTTCTTTCCCAAATTTTTTCATAACCACACACCCTAATCTTATTATTGTTCTAGGATGTCACTAAGTACATTTATACAAAATTTATTCTTTTAAATCATCTAGTACATTTGTAACTTTTGTTTCTGGTATTTGATCTAAAATTTCATTGATCTCTTCTTCTTTATCCTTCACCGTAAAATTTTTAATAATAGAATCTTGTGCATTTCCTTCTTCATCTTCAACATCAAATACAATTCTGTATTTCCCAGGTTCCAAATCCTTTAACTGTTTCGTATACATACCAAGAGTTTCTCCTGGATCTATTTTTTCACCTTCTATTATTAATTCTTCTTCTTTTTCTTTTGTTGCTTCTTTATAAACACTCATTGAAACGGATACATCGTTTCGAACTTTTACAGATATTAAGAGACTGTCTTGTACAATAATATCTTGTTTTGGACTAATAATTTCTAATGCTTTTTCATTTTCATTAATAGAATATATATAACCAGGCACTGGTCTATAAGTAGCATACCCGGTACTAGCAGAAGCTCCTAGTATTACTAAAACCAGCGCGCTAGTAATGATATTTTTTTTCATGGTGATTCCTCCCACTGTGGATAACTCTAATTTTCCTTGTATATTATCCACATTATATCCTATTATTATTACAAATATATTACGCCCATTTTAAAATAGGATTACACGCCCTATCCTTTTAATGGTAATGTAATGATTACTTCTGTACCTTCTCCATCTTTACTTTTTACATGAACGTCTCCATTATGAGCTTTTATAATCTGGTGTGCAATAGATAGGCCTAGTCCTGTACCTCCCATTTCTCTGGATCTAGCTTTATCCACACGATAAAATCTTTCAAATAATCTTGGAATATCTTTTTGCGGTATTCCAATACCATTATCAATAATACGAATGATCCCTTTATCTTCTTCTTCCTCAAGTATTACATTGATCATTCCGTCCTTTGGTGTATATTTGATGGCATTACTAATGATATTGATGATTACCTGCTCTATTTTATCTTGATCCATAAGACCTATTACGCTTTGTTCCCGTGTCTTAAAATCTAAGTTTTGTTGTTTATTTTTTGCATTAATGTACATTTTTAAAACAGTATTTTCAAGTAATTTTACTAAATCTACTTCCTGTTTATTCCATGATTCTCTTCTATAATCAAGTCTAGAAAGCTGAAGTAAATCTCTAACTAATCTATTCATTCTATCGGCTTCACTATTTACCACATTCAAGAAATGTTCTGCAATATCTCGATTGTCTAAAGCACCATCTAAAAGAGTTTCTGTATAACTTTTAATACTTGTAAGAGGTGTTTTTAGTTCATGAGAGACATTAGCAACAAATTCCTTTCTCATATTGTCAAGCTTATGCCTTTCTGTAATATCCTGCAACACCATAACAATTCCTGTTTTTTCACCTTTTTCATCTTTAAAAGGGGCATAGTTTACTTGAAATGTAGAATGACTAAATTCAATCATCTCACTACCAACTCCATCAGGACTATTTTCTTCAATATAAGAAATCATCAGCTTTTCATTATAAACCTTCATAAGATCATCATAAGATTTTTTTTGTATTTCTTTTTCTGATAAATGAAGCATCTTCATAGCCGTAGGATTGGCATGAATAATTTTCCCTTCATTATTTACAGCAATAAGTCCATCCGCCATATAACTTAAAATAGTCTCAAGCTTACTTTTTTCACTTGAAATCTCTGACAAAGTAATATTTAATTTTTCTCTCGCATAATTAAACATTTCAGCTAATTGACCAATCTCATCATCAGATTTTACTTCAACAACCTGATTAAAATCTCCCTTTGCCATCCTAGCAGCCTTCACTGTAACATCTGTAATAGGCTCTGTAATACTTCTAGCAATCCAAAACCCTAGCACTACTGTAATCACTAATGCTAAAAGGGTAGCTTGGGTTAAAATCATTTTTGATTTATCTAGTGTTTTATAAATATCAGATAAATCTGCTCTTATATACAAAATACCTTTAATACACTCATCTTTATTCTGTATAGGAAAGGCCATATTCTTTGTAGTAATCTGACGTGTAGTTGTATTGATAATAATGTCTTTTTCCCCTTCTTGTCCATTTCTTGCATCTGTAAGAAGTGTATAATCTAATACTTCTATGGCATTATCATTGGTACCACTGTTTTTACTTCTAGCAATAATTTTAAAATCTCTATTTACAACAAATATTTCTTCTTTTAAACCTGTTGGCCATTGTTCTATATTTTTTTGAATCTCTTCTTTGCTCTCATCCAAACTATCAAACTGAGAAATGGTCTGAACAAGCCCCTCACGATTACCGAAATTTGTTAGATTTTCACTAACCGTACCTAAATGATACTCTTGAAACTCTTGGATAATGAATACTCCAACAATAAGCATGGCAATATAGACAGGCAAGAAGTATATGGTAATAAATTTCCACCTTATACTTTTAAACATATTATGCCCTCCTGAAGTAGTACCCTACTCCTCTTTTGGTTAATATATATTTTGGATTGCTTGAATGATCCTCGATCTTCTCTCTTAATCTTCTTACAGTGACATCTACTGTTCTGATGTCCCCATAATACTCATATCCCCATACTTCTTCTAATAATTTCTCTCTTGTAAAAACTTGATTTTCTTGTGTAGCCAAATACTTTAAAAGTTCAAATTCTCTTAAAGTAAGTTCTATCACATCTTCTCTCTTTTTCACTTCATATTTGTTTAGATCTATATTCAAATCCCCAGAAACAATCATATTACTCTTTTCACTTGTACCACTTGCTTCAATTCTTCTAATATTTGCTTTTACTCTTGCTAAAAGTTCTCTCATGCTAAAAGGCTTTGTAACATAATCATCGGCCCCAAGCTCAAGTCCTAATATTTTGTCTACTTCTTCTTCTTTTGCTGTAAGCATTAAAATAGGCATATTAAAATTTTCTCTTACTTTTTTACATACTTGAAATCCATCCATTTTGGGTAGCATAACGTCTAATAAAATAAGATCTGGTTCCACTTGGTAAGTCTTTTGTACGGCTTCTTCTCCATCAGAAGCTACACTCACATCATACCCTTCTTTTTCCAAGTTAAACTTTAATATCTCCGAAATAGTTTTCTCATCATCCACTACCAATATTTTTCTACCCATTTTTTCACCCCATCATTATCTTCATTCTTTTTATCACATATCTTCTATGATTATATCATAAAAATATTTGTATACCCCAAAAAAATAATCTTCCTAAGTACATTTACAGGAACTACATTGAGCAGTTCCTGTAAACATTATTCTATTTATTTTGTAAAAACTGCTTCAAATCCATTTCCATATCCTAAATCTTTTAAAAGTTGATTGATCTCATCAAACCCTTTTCTTTCTACCATCTCTTTTACAATCTCAAAAGATCTTTTATAGGCAAGCATCACATCCAGCTGATTAAAATCATCTGTAAGTTCTTCTACTGTATAGGGTTTTCCTTCATAGGATAAAGCTTCTCCCCAACTATAACCTGTTTGAAGGTATTCCTGATATAGGGCAACCCCTTCAGTAAACCATAAAGGATAGTTTCCTTTCGTTAAATCATCTACTAACAAATGGGTAAATTCATGAACCATTGGTCCTTCATTCATAAAAACGTCTTCTATTTTTTCATTTTCAGGAATCCATAATCTAGGAGATAGTATTTGAATAGTAGAAGCAAAGTATACCCCCATAGGTGGCTTTCCTTGCTTTAGAGAGGCATTCTTCATGAGTTCATCAGGATCATCATAAACAATAACTGTTGTTTTATTCTCAGGATAGTAATCAAAACTATCACAAACTTCCTTGTAATGCTCTTCAGAAGCTTCAGCAACAAGGTCTATGATTTCCTTATCTTCCATAGGATATCTTATGATAAAATGTTCTGTTTCTCTTATGTTGTAATCTTTCGTTCTATAAAGTATAAGTTCATGCTGCATCTTCCTAAAAAGAGGATATCCATGAACTTTTAAAACTTTATAATTAAATATTCCAATCATGATTACAAATGCTAATACAAAAAAAATGAATGAATTCATTTTTTTATTCAATACTCTTTTCATTAGTATCCCCTCCCCATTATTAGAGTATGTAAACAAGGAGACACGTTTATATTATAACACAACATTATGTAAACTTCATTGGAAATAATAAGGAAACTCATGACGAACACTTCATGACTCTTTCGCATACATTGGTATTGAAAATAGATAAATAATATGGAGTGAGCATGATGAAAATGAATGTAAGAAAAGTCCGATCCCAATTCGTTCATCCCGTAGTTGTAGCAAGAATGTCCGCTGGAACAAAAGAAAAAATTCAAACGATTGTTTACAGTCAAGGAAACTGTGATCATATTCGTGACTTAATATTAGATGCAGGTGGAAAAATAAAGTATGATATCCCTCTTATTAACGCTGTAGTTGCAGAAATACCCGCAAAAGAAATTGATCATGTTGCAGCACACCATATGATTCAGTTTATAAACCATGATGCAAAGGTTTTTAAATGTATGAATAATGCTTCAGTAGCCGTTGCTGGTCATTTAGTACATGATGTGGGATACACAGGAAAAGGAGTAGGCATTGCAGTTCTTGATACAGGGGTATATCCCCACGATGACTTAGTAAAGCCAACAAACAGAATCATTGCTTTTAAGGATATTGTTAATAATAAATCCTATCCTTATGATGATGATGGACATGGAACCCATGTTGCAGGAATCGCTGCTGGAAGTGGCTATGCTAATAAGAAATACATGGGTATTGCACCAGAAGCAAATATCATCGGCGTAAAAGTTTTAGATGAAACAGGAAGTGGATCTACCTCTGACATATTAGCAGGACTCCAATGGGTCATTGATAATAAAGACAAATACAATATTAAAATTGTCAATATGTCTCTAGGTGCACCAGCAGAAAAATCCTATCGAGAAGATCCTTTAGCAAAAGGTGCTGCAGAAGCTGCTCGTCAAGGGCTTACAGTAATTACTGCCGCTGGAAATAGCGGTCCAAATCCTCGTACCATTACAAGTCCTGGCATCAGTCCATCTGTTATTACTGTAGGTGCTGTAGATGATAACCGTACCACCTCCTATGAAGATGATTTTATAGCTAATTTCTCAAGTCGAGGTCCTACTACTGGTGGAGTTTCTAAACCTAATATAGTAGCCCCTGGAGTAGATATTATGTCTTTATCTAACAAAGGTCATTCTAGTTATGTAAGCCATTCTGGTACTTCTATGGCTACCCCTATGGTTTCAGGAACAGCAGCTTTACTTTATCAAAAAGAACCTAACATCTCTCCGGCAGAAGTTCAATCTAAACTTACAGGTACTGCCATTAATATTGGAGACAGTATCTATGCTGAAGGTGCTGGAATTCTCAATATAGGTGGCGCACTAGATTTAGATAAAGAAGAACTTAAAGAACCTAATCAACATAAAAATCCTTATCCAGACCATCATAATGATTATCCTAATAACCATCAAAATAATGGAAGAGAATTTCATCCCCGCAGGAGATCTGGAGGTGGTTTTAATTTAGGATTTCTAAGCAATCTTTTAGATCCTAGTTTGTTACCTCTTCTTTTGTTACTACTATAAAATAAAAAACCTAGCTGATTCAGCTAGGTTTTAATATCTTACATATCTTAAAGGATTTACAGGCGTTCCATTTTTCCTTACTTCAAAATGTAAATGAGGTCCTGTACTATTTCCAGTACTTCCTATTTTAGAAATGGTTTGTCCTTTAAACACCTTTTGTCCTTTTTTTACAAGAATCTTACTATTGTGAGCATACCAAGTCTGCGTATTTCCTCCATGGTCAATAATCACACACTTTCCATATGACCCCTTCCAACCAGCATAAATGACTACCCCTCCATCTGCTGCTTTTACAGGAGTACCTGTTGGAGAACCAATATCAATTCCTGTGTGCTTTCTTCCCCATCTCCAGCCAAATGGAGAAGTCAATACCCCTCTAGTTGGATTACTAAGCTTTCCTGTCCCTTTCTTTGGCGGAGGATTTTTAGTTCCTTTTAGTACAATTTGAGTTTTAGGCTCTTTAACAATTTTTTCTTCTAAAACCTTTTTATTATGTTCAACACCATTATAACTCACAACATCTGCTACTATTTCTCTTTTTCCATCTTCACCTTTTACTTTTATTTTTTTGTCTCCTTTATAAAGGACACTTGTTTCTTCAAATTTTACTTCATAAGGAATTATTTCCTCTAATTTTACTTTTTCAACTGTTGCAACAGTCAAAAGAGGCTTTGGTACAACCAAACTAATCTTTTGATTAATCTGTAATCTTTCCGGATTCACATCTGGATTCGCTTTAACTAAATCATCAACACTTAACTTATATTTTTTTGCAATGGTCCAAAAACTTTCTCCTTGTTGTACTTCATGGACTTGTTCCTCTTCTGTTCCCTGCAAAATTATTTTAACTGCATCTTCATCTGTTTTTAAACTAGTTACTTCTGCCTCTATTTCATCTACTTTTACACCTTCAACAAAATATACTTTCTCATATTTTTTTTCTTCATCTACATAAGTCTTTTTAATTTGGTCTAGTACTTTTTCTGCATCTTCCTTTTTAGATACTGATGCAATTACTTTATTAGCTGCTTTGATTCCATAAGCTTTCACATCAAAATGCATCATCTTCTGTATAGCTTTTTCTATCTCCGCTGATTTTATCAGTTCTTGATCTTCTGCTCTTGTTTTTTCATAAACAATACGCTCGTGTACAATAATATCTTTATCATAAACCTTATGTAATCTCTTTTGTATATGATCAAGAGTATCTGTAAAATCTTTTTTATCTCTTACAATTCCTAATTCTTTTCCATCTACTTTCACAATATATGCCGAATTGTAATTATAAGCAAATATTCCTACTATCAATACAGCTATCAAAAGTCCTATATATAATTTGCCTTTTCCATTTATATTCAATTTTTCGTAATATTTAAAGAACTTATTCCTCAAATCTTGAGAGCATTCCTCTGTTTTCATCCTTTGAGGCTCCCTTCCTTTTTTCTATCTTTCTTATATCCTTTTTTGTTATATTCTATGCTAGTTTATTTTTTTTGTAACACTTTTGTAATAAATCTGTAACCATTATATTATATCATACTTTCAATATCTAGCAACCTCTTGTAGGTTCTTCTAATTAGGATTAGTTTATGTATAATATTGGATATTATTCCTTATCATACCTCAACCATTTTCTGAAATTTGATCTCAAACTTTTATTTGCAACCTTTTCACACACATGAATAAAATCTTCTGTACTTGCATTTTTATACTTGTATTTGTCAAAATATACCTTCATCACTTGAAAAAAAGTTTCGTCGCCTAATTCTTTTCTTAAATTTTTTATGAACATAGCTCCTTTATAATAAACCAAAACCTGATATTCTTGACTATTTTTAAATCTATTTAATTTTCTACAAACAGAGGGGTCCTTACTTCCTTCACTATCTTTGTAAGCATTATAGTATCTTACAATAAGGTTTTTATAAACTTTCTCCTCCATTTTTACACCATATTTTTTTTCATAATATAAAAGAGTTGAGTATTCTGTAAGTGCTTCGTCAAGCCAAGCTTCATTGACCTGATCATTTCCTACAACCCCATACCACCATTGGTGGGCAACTTCATGAGCAACAATATATTCTAGTATTTCTTTGCTCTCTTCTTTATATAAAGACTCATCAATAAAAACGATGTTCGGGTATTCCATTCCACCAATGAAAAAATCTGATGCAGCTACAGATAACTGTTTATAAGGATATTCTCCATAAGTCTGACTAAATATTCCTACTGCATCTTTTGCTACATCCAATGCTAAATCTCCAAATTGATCATCAAAATAATAAGAATATATTTTTATTTTATCTATTTGATCATCGATTACTTTAAATTTTTCACTAGCAATCATAGCAAAATCTCTTACATTCTTTCCTTCCAATGTCCATCTAATCTTTCCATCTATACTCTCTCTTTTTATGCATTCTCCTGTGTGACCTAGTATATATTCTTGAGGCATTAAAATTTCTACTCTATAATTTGCTATATCACTATAAAAGGGATCTCCAATGGCAAAGTAAGGCTCTAAGTTCCATCCTTTTTTATCAAATACAGACAGAATTGGATACCAATTTGCAATATTAATTGTATTTTCTCCATATCCAAATCTTCCACAAGAAGGAGGAATTTTTACAGAAAAATCTAATTTCAGAGCTATTTTTTCTCCTGGTTCTAAAGGCTCCTTTAAATGCACCTTTAAAATACTTTCTCCCACTCCCATAACTACATAGTTTAATGGATCACCATTTTTTTGTATGGAATGAATCTTAATATATCCTGGTTCAAAACCCTTTGGATAAGCACGATCCATTTCATTTTTTTCAAAAGGTGCTGTTTTTTCATCCTTAAATGCATTTGGATACAAATGAAAATATAATGCATTTAAAGAAGTATTTTCATCATTTGTATATTTTATATATTCATTTCCTGTTAAAATTCTTTCTACAGGATCAAAATCAACAGTAATCGTATAATTATTGATTTTCTTTGTTTTAGGTATTTTCTCTCCATGAATCATCGTAGTCATAGTTTCAATAACCCTTAAATGTGCACCAACAATTGTTAGCATTAAGACACACCCTACTATTGTCAATAATAATAACTTTCTTCTATAACGACCCCTAGTCAAGACTTACCCCTTCCTTCCTTGATTTTATCTGCTTATATATCTATATGTCCTGTATTTTCCAATATGTACATAATTTAAAGCCCTCCTAAACTTAGAAGATTACTTATGATATAATAGTCATAAAAGTAAAAGAGGGAGGGACAAAGATTGCATTTTATTAAACAAACTGCAGATTTTGATTTAGGTGATACATCTATAGAAAATATATTCATCAACGATTTCATGCCGATGGCCAATGGTACCTACGTAAAGGTGTATTTACTAGGATATAAATATGCAAACGATAAAGATCCATCCCTTTCCATCAATCATAAAACCATCGCTAAGCATCTTAATATTCCCTTATCTGATGTTTTGGATGCCTGGGATTTTTGGGAACAAAAAGGGATTATTAAAAAGATCCATGAAGATACAGAAGATCCAACAAAATATAGTGTTGAATTCTTAAATTTAAAACAATTATATATCTATAATAATTTTAAGGCTGTAAATGTTCCAGAAAATGATGAAGAAGAGTCTTCAAAACCATACTATTGTTCTCCATCTGATTTGGTTGAAGCCAATAAAGTTCCTGAATTTAAAGAAATGTTTCGTTATATTGACCAAATTTATAGAAGACCGCTACACCCTCATGAAAAAAAGAAGGTACTTGATTGGGTTTATAACTACAATATGGACACAGACCTTGTCGTACGGGCTTTCATGTATTGTGTAGAACAAAAAAATGCTAAAAACTTAAAATATATAGGAGCAGTGATTACAACCTGGTACGATAATGGTATTACCAATATGGACCAACTCGATAAACACCTTGAAAAAACAGATACTCGATATGCACAATATAGAAAAATATATAAATTTTTAGGGATGAATACGAATGATATCCCTGAACCTACTAAAAAAATAATGAATAAATGGCTTACTCAGTGGAAATTTCCTATAGATATTATATTAAAAGCTTGTGAAACAGCTGTAAAAAGAAATAAGATTGATTTTAATTATATTAATGCCATTTTAGAAAATTGGAAAGAAAATAATATTCAATCCGTAAAAGATATAGAGAAAAATGAAACTACAAAAAAAACTACACAGGCAAAACCAAAGAAAGCTCCTGCAAATCGATTTCATAATTTTGAACAACGTACCTCAAAATACTCTAAAGATGAATTAGAAAAATTATTAAGAAAGAAAGAATAAGGTAGGTGTCAACCTTGTATGATCAATTTACAAAAGAAATTCTTTTCGAATATGAAAAGACAAGAGATGTTGAAATAAAAGCATTAGAAAAAAGAAAGATGGAAGTTTACGAAAAAATTCCTAAAGTAAAAGAAATTGACGAGACAATAGGAAAAACAGGCATACTCATTTCAAAAGCCATTCTAGAAAACCCAACAAACTATGAAAAATCTCTAGAAAAAATCCATAAAGCAATGGAACAATTAAAACAAGAAAAAGCTATTTTGCTTACAGAAAATAATGTTCCTATGAATTATCTAGACCTCAATTATAAATGTTCTAGCTGCAAAGATACAGGATTTTTAACAAATGGGAAAAAATGTAATTGTTTTAAGCAAAAATTAATTACTCGTGCTTATTTCATGTCAAATATGGAAGCAGGTCTAAAAAAAGAAAACTTCCAGACCTTTGATATTGCACTCTTTTCAGATGAACCCTTTGAAGACGAAAATTTGACACCTAAACAAAATATGCAAAATATTTTAGCTGTCTGTGAAGGATTTGTATTTAACTTTGACACAAAATCAAATGAAAATCTATTATTTTATGGAACAACAGGGCTTGGAAAAACTTTTTTATGCAATTGTATCGCCAAAGCATTACTTGATAAAGGAAAGATTGTTGTCTATCAAACGGCTTTTAGAATTTTAGAAATACTAGAAAATCATAAATTCAAAAAGCAAAAAAACAAAACTTTAGAAACAAGCTACCAGCTTTTGTTCGATAGTGATTTATTAATCATCGATGACTTAGGAACTGAGCTTACAAATGCCTTTACTAATACAGAAATCTTTAATATTATCAACAGCCGACTTATTCAAAATAAAAAAATTATTATTTCAACCAATCTATCGCCTTTAGAAATTGCGAACACTTATAGTGATAGAGTTTTTTCTAGAATATTTGGATCCTTTACTAGTTTAAACTTTTATGGGAAAGATTTAAGATGGGAAAAATAATAAGCTTCAATACACTTATAAAATCTGTAGCTCTATCATTCTAATGGTCTACAGATTTTACATTATGTAACATCTTTCATTAAAATTTTACAATTTTCTTATTGACATTTACAATTTCATCATGTAATATATATAACTGTGAGTAGCAAAAAATGACCCATTAGCTCAGTTGGTAGAGCACTTGACTTTTAATCAAGGTGTCCCGCGTTCGAGCCGCGGATGGGTCACCATACGCTGGTGTGGCTCAACGGTAGAGCAGCTGACTTGTAATCAGCAGGTTGGGGGTTCGATTCCCTTCGCCAGCTCCATTTACCTTTAAAAAAGAGGGGTGTAAGATACGAGTTCTTACGCTTCTTTTTTATTTTTTGAAATACATCCCATTGACATTTCAAAAATTTTTTTGTACTATAAGAATGTAGCAAATTATTACAAATATGTATAAAATGGTCATAAAGTAATTAAACTATGCTAGTGTGGCTCAATGGTAGAGCAGCTGAATCGTAATCAGCCGGTTGGGGGTTCGATTCCCTTCACTAGCTCCAAAACATTGAAAAGCCTTGGTTTCACAAGGTTTTTGTTTTTTATCTTTTTATAAATCGTTACCCTAATTTTATAGTCAAAACAAGTCTATTTTGAGGTTAAAACTTATATTTATTTTTCTAAAAGCATCGTTTCTCTCTTCTAATATGTATGTTTTCTAAAGAAAATATCCATTATTCTTTAGTACTTGCAACCTCTTTGTTTTCATATAACTCCAACGCTTTATACCAATAATAATATCCTTCTGGACTAAATTTCTTTATAGCCTTAAAGCTCCTTCTAAATATAGGCTGGTCTATATTTAAGCTCTTTACATCAATCTTAGAATCAAAATATTCCATTCCAAGCACTGAATTTTTTATCAGCAGAGATAAATACGCTGTTTTTGCTGCGCTCAAAACAGCTTCTTCTATAATATAATTCTTAGTAAATATATATCCCTTAATTCGCTTTACCCCTTCTTCAAGCTGCCTATACTTATCTTTTTTAATGCCACCCCGAAAAGCAACAATGATTGAAGTTTCTATAATATCATCTAAAACATTGTCAAATGACATATCCGTTAATCCACGATATTCTAATTCTTGATTTGCTATTTTAATAAAAGTATCTTTTACAACTTGTAAATTATTTACTTCATCAAACAAATTACTAACATCAAATAATTGCTTAATAATTTCTAATTCTTTTTTTACTCCATAAGGAATTCCTGTTGTATTGGGTGCAAACGCCGTCATTTTATCACCTAAAATACAGTCAATTGATGGCATTGTTACCCTAGCAGGTTCTCGTTCTGTCATTAAAAATTCACAGTCAATCTCTTTCTCAACTAACTCTGTATATGGATTTTTTTCATATAATATATCTAATAAAATATACTTCTCTTTTTCATCTAACACTGATTTATAAAAAAACTTATAATGTGCTTTAGGTATATTTTTTGACGTATTTCTCTTCATCTCTTCATATCTGTAAAAAACAGGATTATTTTCAACTATAGTGTTACATAAATTTCCTAAATCAATATTATTTTTATCTTCAATAATAATATCTATATCAATTGAAAATCTATGTATTACATTAAGTAATAAAAGCAATGATGTTCCACCTTTAAATATAAATTCCAACTTAGTTTTTGTAAGATTTTCAAGCAAATATAAAGCATTTATAACTTTTTCTATCAGCTGTGGATCTGCTTGTTTTCTTCCTCTTTTAAAATAGTTACTTCTATCATTTATCCATTCTTTAGTAAAAGTTTTGTTCGATATCATATTCTCAACTCCTAGATATATTTTTCATTAATACTAGTATTTGAAACAATAAATTCCAATAATTTTTCTTTTGCCCCTCTATTTCTAGCATATCTATGAAGCGTTGTTACATTTATAGAATATTCTTCATATACTCGCTCAAATATATTTATTAATTCTTGTCCCTGATATGCTCTCAATAAATTATTTTCAACAAAAGCATCTACTAATATTTTTTCTATTTTAGGTATTTTCACTTTTTCATATTCTATGATAGGCGATTCTTTAATCAATGGCTTCAGTATGATTACATTTTCATTCAAAATATACTGATCAATAGATTCTTCTTTTGGATTTAGATAAACATCACTTCTTTTTTCTCTTAACAATTGAAAAACTATTTCTAAAACATCCTTATCTACTTCTAAAATACTTAAAGAAACAAACGGCTGATGATTCATAAAATCATGTAACCAAGATGTATTCCATATGCAAATATCTATATATGGAAACTTTCTTTTTACATAATTATAAATCCTTTTCATTGGTAAATTAACAGTAGGCTTATATATTCTTCTCGTTTCAATAATGTAAATTCCTCGTTTCAAACTTCTAATTATTCCTTTGTTTTTCAAATCATAAACTCTCCATCTAAAAGTTCCTCTATTTAATCCTTCTTCATACCGTGTGTAAAATTCATATAATTCTTTCGAACTAATAGGCTTTTCATATCCAAAATAATCAATGATTTCTCCTATCTTCAATTTATCATCTTTCATAATTAACACTCCTAAAACAATCTAACAAACCGGAATTTTTCGATGTTTTTCCGGTTTGTTTGTTTATTTTTATTATATTATATAATAAATCAAAGTATAAATTCAACTTATTATTTTTACTATAATGGAATAGATTTTTTATTTCAAACAATTAGGAATAAGCTAATCATTTTCCGGTTTGTTTGATATTTTTTTATTCTAACAAGCTATAAATATCTTACAAGCAGTAATAGAAAATAGAGAAATCATTGTTATTATTACTGTAAATGATTATGATATCACAGAAAAAATTCCAATAAAAAAGATGATATTGTCACATTAATACCCAATAGTTCTAATACCATGCATCATTCGATAACTATTGATACTCCACAAACGCCCGTGAAAATCAATAGACAAAGTTAAACAAATCTTGATCAAGTTTGAAGCTTGCATGTTTTATAAAATTCTATATTATATTTAGCATATCTTAGCTAGGAATATATTTCCTGTTTCTATTTTAAATTGTAAAATATCCCATTTTCTTGTAAAATATTAACACGCCACCTTATTTCCAAAGAAACATTTGTAATATTATGTAATAAATATCAAACATTAAATAGACTCTCAGTATCCCTCTTAGTTATAAAAAAGCTATCTTTTTGTATGTACATAATGAGATTAAACATTAATAAAATCACAAGAAAGGAACATAACACTAAATTTCTATTACTAATTTAAGGAGGTAATTATGTTAGATTTAGTTTTTTCTAAAAGGCCATTTAAAGTACGAAATGCTGATGAATACGATTTATCTACAGTTTTAAATTTATTTGTTGATCCAACAAAAATATTAAATAATCCTTTCGATTATGAAAATATAATTGTAAAGGGTAAAATGGGAACAGGTAAAACAATGTACTTACGAGCTAATCATGCATATCATTTATATAATATTGTACCTTCACTGATAAATGACGATCCCTTAATTTTACCAATATATGTTAAATTGAGCGATTTTCAACATATTAGTAGTGTTAAAGAAATTTATAATTCTATTATTATTAAAATAATAGATGAAATGGCAAAAATATATCTTCATGTATTAGATGCAAATAAAATGGCAAAAATTCACAGAGGAATGAATTCATTACCTTTATTTACGATTAATAATAAAAAAATTCAACAAACTTATAATGAACTCAAAAAGTTATCCGCCGAAGAATATATTGAAAGAATGAGTTCAGACGAATTTCTTGGAGCAAGTTTAAAATCAAACTTAGCTGAAGTCTCAGCTAATACCAAGAAAACAATAGATACAGAGATTAAACAAAAGAATAATCCATCTATAGCAGATATAGAGAGAATTTTTAATATGTTAATAAGAGATTTTGATGGTAAGTTATTAATATTAATTGATGAAGCTGGATCTATAACCAAAGAATTTTTTAAAGAGACTAATACTAATTCATATTTTGAAATATTAATGAATCAGTTAAGGACTTCTTCATTTATTAGAACTAAAATAGCTGTTTATCCTCAGACTTTTTCAGATATTTTAACAGAAACTAGGTATGGAGATGTTTTTCAACTACAAGAAGATATTATAGATGAAAGAGGATATAGTTCTTTTAGAAAACGCGTTACCCATTTAATTGAAAAATATATTTCATCAGTTTATGACGATGAAAAGGTTGCATATACTGATGTGTTTGAAGATGAAATTAAAGATATCGGCACAGATGCCTTGGAACAAATAATACATGCCTCTAATGGTAATATGAGAAGATTAATACAACTACTAGATTTATCTATGTTGTGTACTTTTGAAAATGAAGGAAAAGCTACAAAAATTACTTATAGACATGCCATTAATGCATTAATAAAACATGGAAAATCTATGGAAGATTTATATAAAGGGCTTGATAAAGATTTTTTATCCTCTTTAGTAAGCGCTTGTAAATCTAGACAAGCATATAAGTTTAGGTTTCCTAATAAAGCTCCTGTTATATATAAGTATACATATAAATCTGCAGAAGCAAATATATTAAATGTAGAGGAATTAGGTACTGGTAGAAGAAGTACGACTTATTCATTCGATTATGCCTATTGTATTTATAGTGGATTACCAACTCATTATGTAAAAAAAAGTGAAAGAATTGATAAAAATAGAAGTAGAAGAAATGGTGATTGGATTAAACGAGTTACAACTTTGTCAGATGAGTTACTAGATCATGCAAGTATGCCTGGAAAAATTGATGGCTCAATTACATGGATAAATAAAAAAGAAAGAAATAGTGGATTTATAACAGGAATAGATAATAATCAATACTACTGGGATCAAAGCTATATTGTACATAGTGATAAAAGCAAACAAAAAACTTATAAAAGTAAAGTAAGATTTTATCCTGTAAAAATTGGAGATTCCTTATTTGCTACAGAGATTGAAATATTAAAGTAATTAGCCCAGATCTATTTTTTAAAATAATTAACGTAATATAAAATATTAAACAAATCTTAATTTATTAAAACGTATATTTGATCAAATATACGTTCCGTTAAAATTTTTTGTAAAAATAGTCAGTTCAAATAAATCATGACTTTTTTCGCACTTTTATTATTTATCTGAATCGTAATCAGCCGGTTGGGGGTTCGATTCCCTTCACTAGCTCCAAAATGTAGAAAAACCTTGTCAAAACAAGGTTTTTTATTTTTTTTGAAAATTAAAGTTCCTTGCAAATACAAAAGAATTCTATCACACATATCCACCCTCCCGCATAAATTAAAGTGATGTTTCAAATTAGTATTGAATAAAATATAATAACACAATCATTTAAAGCAAAGGGGGCCGTTTTATGAGATTAAAAGATAAGATAGCAATTATTACAGGTGGAGGAAGAGGTATAGGGGAAGCTACTTGTTTAAGATTTGCAGAAGAAGGAGCTAAAGTAGTAGTAGTAGATAAAAATGGTTCTGATGTTAACACAGTTGTAGAAAAAATAAAAAAAGCTGGTGGAGAAGCTATAGGAAAAGAAATAGACGTTACAAACAGACAACAAGTAGATAAAATGATTGGTGATATAGTGAGTAAATATGGAAGAATAGATATTTTCATCAACAATGCAGGAATTACAGCAGACGCTAAATTAGAAAAAATGACTGAACAACAATGGGATCAAGTAATAGATGTAAATCTTAAAGGAGTGTTTAATTGTGCTCAAGGAGCTGCTAAAATAATGAAAGAGCAAAATGGCGGCGTACTATTAAATACCTCTTCTGTTGTAGGGATTTATGGGAATTTTGGTCAAACAAACTATGCTGCTTCAAAATGGGGTGTCATTGGTATGACTAAAACATGGGCCAAGGAGTTAGGAAAATATAACATAAGAGTAAATGCAGTAGCTCCAGGCTTTACCTTAACCGCTATGGTCAAAAAAATGCCTGAAAAAGTTCTCACAAAAATCCGCGATAAATCACCATTAAAAAAATTAGCTCAGCCAATTGATATGGCCAATGCTTTTTTATTTCTTGCATCAGATGAAGCAAGATTTATTACAGGAACAGTACTCAGTGTTGATGGGGGCGTTGTACTTTAATACACAATAGTTTATACAGTTCATTTCGTCCTATAAAATAGGATTGCATTTATTAAGTTTATAAATAATTAAAATTTTATCTCTATCCTTCTTGAAACAGAATCTCTTAAAATAAGGGATTCTGTTTTCTTATATTAGATAAATTTCATAATAATTTCTCAAAGTTTTATGCATATCTATATTCTTTTGTTCATAGTATGGTCTTGTAGCTTAATTAGTTTATAAAAAAAACAAAAAAACAATATCATCTATTAGAGAGGAGCGAAATTATGAAAGATAAGCCTTATGAAGAAATATGTATAGGAGACAAAGCGAGTTTTTCTAAGGTTATAAAAGAAGATCATATTTCAAGCTTTGCGAATATCACAGGAGATTTTAACCCCATCCATCTTGATTCTGATTTTGCTGCTAAAACTAGATTTAAAAAGAGAATTGTCCATGGCATGCTCACAAACTCACTAATTTCTGCTGTTTTAGGAACAAAATTACCCGGGATGAATACCCTTTATTTATCTCAAAATTCAAAGTTTGTAGCACCAGCCTATATAGGTGATGAATTAACCGCTACTGTAGAAGTAAAAGAAAAAAGAGATGCAAAGAAAATCATCGTTTTAGAAACCGTTGTTACCAATCAATTAGGAAAACAAATTTCAATTGGTGAAGCCATCGTTAAAAAGATGGATGCTTAACTTAAACTTAATGATATAAGGGGGATTTTTTATGTGCAAACAACAATCAGATAACAACTTTGTGGATCAGTATTTTGAATTACAAAAGAAAATGTTTCATACATGGCAAGAAAGTTTTATACCCACTAAAAAAGAAAAAAGTTCTGATCCTATCACCGGACAAAATCCAATAGACTTTTTTAATCAATGGGTGCATACAAGTTACGATGCTTTTTCAAAGAATATAAACTTTATGAAAGAAAATGCTGCACCAAACAACATGTTAGGTGCATTAGAATCATATCAAAATCTATATAAATTTTGGAATAATTTTACTTCAATAAATGATAAAGAGCAGTTAGAAAAGTTTTATAGTAATTGGCAAAAAGAATATACAAAAATGATATCCAATCATTTTATGAACTTTTTACCTGATTCTGCACAAAGCTTATTAAAAGATCCTATAGATCTCTATCAAACATATTTGAATACGAGTAAAAATTTTTATACCCCATGGATCAATAGCTTTAACGAATCCCAATCCTTACTAGGAAAAAGTTGTATGGGCGATACAGATGCTTTCCTTAATTATTCAAAGCTTTGGAGAAAAAATTATGAAAAAACCTTTGGCAGAGTTTTTGATATTCCTGCTCTAGGACTTGGAAAAGAATCTTTTGAAAATGATCTAAAACGTGCAGATGCCTTCATCACTTATATGAATACAATCAATGAATTCTTTGCAACCATTTATAAAGTAGGAACAGAAACTATGGAAAATATCATGAAAGAATATCAAGACATGTTAAAGAAAGGAACACAACCAAAAACTTTTAAAGAGTTTTATGAATATTGGTGGAAAGAAAATGAAGCTGCCTATATTAATCTTTTTAAAACAGATGACTTTTCTAAGCTTCTTAGTCAAGTTGTTGATGCAGGACTTATTTTAAAACAAAACATGGATAAATTTTTTGAAGAGCAATTAGATTTTTTACCCTTTCCCAAGATGAGTGATATGAAAAGTCTTTATAAAACAGTCTATGACTTAAAAAAGCAAGTCAAAAATTTAAACAAACAAATAATCAATTTAAATAAAAATACTAATGATATGGAATAGGAGGAATGACATATGTATTCACCTTTTGGAATAGATATAGAAAAATCCATTGAAGATTCATTAGATCTTCAAAAAAAGTTTGTAAAAGGAATGGAAAATCTTCTAGATGTAGAAGTGACTGATTCAGATATAACACCAAAAGATCTTGTATACTCAGAAGATAAAATGAAGCTTTATCATTACAAGCCTTTAGTTAAAAATCCATGCAAAGTTCCTACATTAATTGTTTATGCATTAGTAAACCGTCAATACATGATGGATATTCAACAAGACCGTAGTGTAATAAAGAATTTGCTAGAGTTAGGATTAGATGTATATATTATGGACTGGGGATATCCAACGAAGGAAGATATGTATCTTACAATGGATGATTATATCAATGGCTACATGAATAATGCTGTAGAGTATATTCGTAAAGCTGAAAAAATTGATCAATTAAATCTTTTAGGCGTATGCCAAGGTGGTACTTTTTCTGCCATTTATTCATCCATTTATCCAGAAAAAATCAAAAATTTAGTTACAATGGTTACCCCCATTGACTTTGATACAGATGACGGATTGTTATTTAAATGGGGAAAACACCTTAATATAGATAATATGGTAGATACCTATGGAGTTTTACCTGGTGCTTTAATGAATTCTGGTTATTTATTATTGAAACCTTTCCAATTAATGTTAGATAAATACGTAAACCTTTTTGAAAATATGGATCAGCGGGAATTGGTTCAAAATTTTATGAGAATGGAAAAATGGATATTCGATAGTCCTGGGCAAGCAGGAGAAACCCTTCGTCAGTTTGTAAAAGACTTATATCAAGAAAATAAGCTTATAAAAGGTACTTTAGAAATTGGAGATAAAAAAGTTGATTTGAAAAATATCAATATGCCTGTATTAAATATTTATGCACAATACGATCATTTGGTACCTCCTTCAGCAACGATTCCTTTAAATGACCATATATCCAGTACAGATAAAGAACTATGCTCTTTCCCTGTAGGTCATATTGGTATGTACGTAAGCAGTAAATCTCAAAAACAAATGAGCCCTAAATTAGCTAAATGGTTAATGGATCGATCTAAATAAAAAATCTTCCTTCAATATTAAAATAGGTCAGGATTGAATAAACTTTTATTCAGTCCTGACCCCTTGTTTTTTATTTAAAAATTTTCTCTCTTACAATTGTTTGACTTCTCTTTGGTCCAACAGATACAATCTTAACCTTTGCACCTACTAGCTCTTCGATTCTTTCTACATAGTTTCTTGCGTTTTCTGGAAGTTCTTCATAAGTTTCACAACCTGTTATATCTTCTGTCCATCCAGGTAATGTTTCATATACTGGTTCACATTCTCCTAGAGTTTTAAGGCTTGCTGGAAAATGATCTATAACTTTATCTCCTAATTTATAGCCTGTACAGATTTTAAGCTCCTCAAGACCTGTTAAAACGTCTAGTAGCATAATAGATATAGCTGTTACACCATTGATTCTTGAAGCATATTTTACCATTACTCCATCAAACCAACCACATCTTCTTGGTCTTCCTGTTACAGTTCCAAATTCATTTCCTGCTACTCTGATTTTGTCTCCTATTTCGTTATCCAACTCCGTAACACAAGGGCCTTTTCCTACTCTTGTGGTATAAGCTTTTACTACACCTACTACTTCTTGAATCATATTTGGTCCTATACCTGCTCCTACAGGGAAACCTCCTGAAGTAGGATGTGAGCTTGTTACATACGGATATGTTCCTAAATCTATATCAAGTAAAGCTCCTTGTGCTCCTTCAAATAACACTTTTTTATCTGCCTTGATCGCATCATATAATACAACAGTTGTATCTGTAACATATTTTCTTATTTTCTCTGCATATCCTAAGTATTGATCAATAATTGCTTTTGCGTCTAACTTTTCTCCACCATAAATCTTTTCAATGATTGTATTTTTTCTTTCTATTTGATGAGACACTTTTTCAATGAATACATCTTTATCCATTAAATCACAAATTCTTAGGCCAGATCTCTCTACCTTATCCATATAGCATGGCCCTATTCCATTTTTAGTGGTACCAATCTTTTCACCACCACGTGCCTCTTCTGCTAAAGTATCTAGCACCTTATGATATGGGAATATTACATGAGTTCTGTCACTAATCTTTATATTGTCTGTTTTAACGCCTTTTGCTTCTAATTTTTCTATTTCCTTTAAAAATCCTTCTGGGTCAAATACAACACCATTTCCTATAATATTGATGGTCTCTGGATAAAGAATTCCTGAAGGGATTAAACGAAGTGCATATTTTTGGTCTCCAACTACAACCGTATGCCCTGCATTATTTCCTCCTTGAGCTCTTACAACTACTTCTGATTCACCTGCTAAATAATCAATTACCTTACCTTTTCCTTCATCTCCCCATTGAGCACCAACAACTACAACTGTTGACATAAAAGCCACCTACCTTTGAGCATTTATTTATATAAAATATTTTTATATTTTTCACGAACATACATGTTTAATAGTATCAGAATAGACTTTTTTAGTCAATAAAATACGAATATTTATATTTCTTTATTTGTTTTCATTCGGTAGCTATACTGCCTCAAATTAAACTATAAAAAGGTGCCTAAAATCATTTAGACACCTTTCTCTTTACTTCTCTTTACTTTCAAGATATTCATTTAAGTCGTTTAATAAAGCATCTGGATCTATTCCATGCACTACAGATACATCTGCAATACTTTCCATTGATGCTGCTGGGCATCCTAAACAAGTTAATCCATGTCTCATAAAGATTGGAGCTAACTCTCTATCCATTTTTAATACTTCTGCTATAATCATATCTCTTGTAATTTTAGCCATATTTTCATCCTCCTTTTTAATATTTTACAACAACCTATTTAACATTATACCATTTTTTAGATAAAAACAAACGACAATTTTCCCTCGTATCCTTTTTAAGATTTTATCCACATATCCACAGATTTATTCCACAGATACACATGGTTTTGTGGGTAAACTGTTTATTTTCTTATAAAACTCTTCTTTGCTAACTTTCATATGCACATAACAAGTTTTCTTTTTCCCTCCTGAGATGATAAACAATCTTCTTAACTGACTATATAACGGATTATAAAATATTTCTGCATATTGATCCTCAAATTCATCCATACTCTCTTTCACAATTTCAAATCCACAGCTAGTATAACATTTTATAGCTCTTTTATTAAACTTTGCAGCTCTTAATATGAGGGTTTTCATTTTAAGTATGTTAAAATAATAATCTAAAAATAGTATAATTGCTTCTTTCCCGTATCCTTGATTTATATACTGTGCATCAAAAACAATCCCCAATTCACTTTCTCGCCTCATCCATTTCATGTCTCGAATAGATAGATATCCTATTACTTCACCGTCCTTACTTTCTATGGAAAAGCTTTTTCTTTTCAATTTTTTTGTTTTTATGCGATACCATTCATCACTTTGTTCTTTATTCATTTTGGGAAAATTATAATGAAAATATAGTGGATCTTCATGAGTTGCCCAACATTGCATTTTGTCCACATCTTCACGAAGTAGTTTTCTAATATAAACTTTTTCCCCCTTTAATATTTTCATATTCGCCACCCCTATATACATAAACTATCTATATTATTATAACTTATTATTCTAATGATTTTTATGCTTTTCATCATAAAAAAATGTATAAAAAAATAAAGACATCTCAAATTGATGTCTTTATTACTTTTCTAACCCATCTATTAATCTTTTAAATTTGTGTAAATGCTTTACTTCTTCTTTAATTAATCTTTCTAATACAAGTTTAGTCATTTCAAATTTTGTATTCTTTACAATAGCTTCATAAAAGAGTATGGAATCCTTTTCTGCTTGAAGCCCTATAATAAGTGCATCTTTTACACTATGGATATTTTCTACTTTGTTGCTGGTTAATCCATTCGTATTAAAGATTGCTGTTTCACTGATAGCTTTTAAATATTCTGTCGTAGGCTCATCATATAAAGATTGTGCTTCTTCTTGTTTTTCTAGCTTTTCAGCAACTCTATCATATAGATTTTGAAAAGTATTTTTGTGTTCCATTTCTTCTGCAGCTAAATATTCAAACATTTTTTTTACATCTTCATCATCAAATTTTTCTGATGCCTTTTTATAAAAATCATATCCTGCTTCTTCAATTCCTTTTGCAATCTTTAATATTTCTAGTTCACTAAAATTACTAATCGGCATGTTTGATATCTCCCTTCATCATCTCTATTCAACTAATAGTATGTCTTTCTTCCCTTACATATCATTCATACCCATTATCATTTTTTTAAAACTTTATTCTTCTGTATATTTATCTAAGTTTGCAAATTTGGTAAATTGACCAAGCCATGCTAGTTCTACTGTTCCTGTTGAACCATTACGCTGCTTTGCAATAATCAGCTCTCCAATATTTTTCTTTTCACTATCTTCATGATAATATTCATCTCTATATAAAAACATAACAATATCTGCATCCTGCTCAATGGCTCCAGATTCTCTTAAGTCTGATAAAATAGGACGGTGATCTGCACGTAATTCTGGCGCACGGGATAGCTGTGATAAGGCAATTACAGGACAATCCATTTCTCTTGCTAACCCTTTCAAAGAACGAGAAATATTAGAAATTTCCTGCTGTCTACTTTCTGTTCTACCGTCTCCAGACATTAACTGCAAGTAATCAATTAAAACTAAATCTAATCCTTGCTCCATTTTAAGTCTTCTACATTTTGCTTTCATTTCCATAACCGTGATCCCTGGTGTATCATCAATGAAAATTTTTGCTTGTGCTAAAGGTCCCATTGCCTTTGCCATCTTTGGCCACTCATCTTCCGTTAGAGTACCTGTTCTAATTTTTTGAATCTCTATATGGGACTCAGAGCTTAACATACGCTGTACAAGCTGTTCTTTTGACATCTCAAGACTAAATATAGCAACAGATGCATCTGCTTTAATGGCTGCATTTTGAGCAACATTTATGGAAAAGGCTGTCTTTCCCATACTAGGTCTTGCTGCAACCAAAATCAAGTCTGATTTTTGAAGACCACTGGTTTTCCTATCTATATCAGAAAATCCCGTTGTAAGACCTGTAATGCCCCCCTTGTTTTTATAGAGTGCATCAATTTTATCAAAAGCTTCTAACAATACTTCGCGAATACCCGTAAATCCTTCTTGAGATTTTTTTTGTGAAATATCAAAGATATTTTTTTCTGCTAAATCTAAAATATTGTTTACTTCTTCTTCTGCTTGATAACCTTTTTCTAATATTTCAGAAGAAGCCTTAATCAATCGTCTTAAAATAGATTTTTCTTCAACAATCTTAGCATAATACTTAACATTGGTAGTTGTTGGCACAGCCGAAGAAAGACTTGTTAAATAAGTAATCCCTCCAATGGCCTCTAAAGTTTGTCTTTGCGTCAATTCTTCTGCTAAGGTTACAAGGTCTACTGGCTCATCTCTAGTGTATAGTGCAATAATAGCATCATAAATTTCTTTATGTGCTTCCTTATAAAAATCCTCTCCACGAATCATTTCTGTTGACATAACAATAGCTTCTTTATCAAGAATCATAGCTCCTAGTACGGACTGTTCTGCATCTATATTATGGGGAGGAACTCTTCCAAAATGCTCCATTTCATCACCTTTCCTCTTTTAAACTCGTTGTTTTTCTCATAAACTTCCCAAACAAAACTTAGCTTACACCTTATAAAAAGACCAGCATCATTTTTTTGCTGGTCTCCACCTTTAAGCTTCTAAAATCTGTACTTGCATTTTTGCTGTTACTTCTGGATAAACCTTGATCTCTACAAACATTGCTCCTAATGTTTTAATTGGACTATCTAATTGAATCTTTCTCTTATCAATTTTAATCTTATGTTGCTTCATAAGTCCCTCGGCAATATCCTTTGAAGTAATAGATCCAAATAATCTTCCGCCTTCTCCAGCTTTTCCTTCTAATTTAACCGTTAAATTTGAAATTTTATCTGCTAAAGCTTTTGCTTTTGCAAACTCTTCATCTTTTTTTCTCTTTTCTGCTGCTTTTTGTTTTTCTAAAACCTTTACACTTCCAGATGTAGCTTCTTTTGCAAGTCCCCTTGGAATTAAAAAGTTTCTAGCATGTCCATCACTAGCATTCACCACATTACCTTTTTTTCCTAGTCCTTTTACATCTTTTAATAAGATTACTTTCATGATTCTTCACCTTCCTCAAAATATTCTTCAATTGCTTTTTCTAGCACTGCTTTAGCTTCTTCTATGGTTTTATCTTTTAGTTGAGCACCTGCCACACTCAGATGTCCACCTCCACCAAGTTTTTCTAAAATCAATTGTACATTAATATCCCCTAAGGATCTTCCGCTAATAATAATCTCTTGATTATTTCTAATTCCCAAAACAAAAGATGCCGTAATTCCTCGAATATTAAGGAGTTCATCAGCTGCCTGGGCTGCTACTAAAGATGTATTTTCCATATCCTTTGAACAAACAGATAAAGCAATATTATTTCCAATACTCTTTGCATTTTTCACAACATCTGCTATAGATACAAAAGTATCTAAATCATCCTGAAAAAGCTGCCTTACATTGGTTGTATCTGCTCCTGCACGTCTTAACCAAGATGCTGCTTCAAAGGTACGCACCCCTGTTTTAAAGGAGAAGTTTTTTGTATCTACTGTAATACCCGCAAGTAATGCTTCTGCTTCTATTTTTTCAATGTTAATCTTATCATCCATGTATTGAAGAATTTCAGCAATCAACTCACAAGTAGAAGACGCATACGGCTCTAGATATGTAAGAACTGCCTGATCAATAAATTCTGCTCCTCTTCGATGGTGATCTATAAGAACTACCCTCTCAGCTATCTCTAGCACTTTAGGGCATTGGGTAAAGTTGGGTCTATGGGTATCTACCACTACAACCAATGTATCTTTACTCACGCCACTTAAAAGGTCTTCACAATTAATAAACTTGTATTCTTCATACTCTTTTATATGATCATATAAATTCTTTATAGCTTCATTTACATGATCTAATACAATATACGCTTCTCTTTCTCTATTTCTTACAGCTCTATATACGCCTAAAGCTGCCCCCAAGCTATCCATATCAGGAAAATTATGTCCCATAATAACCACTTCTTTTGACTGATCAATTAATTGTCTCAATGCATGAGCAATAACTCTTGCTTTTACTTTGGTTCTTTTCTCAACAGCTTTTGTTTTTCCTCCATAGAAATTCAACGTCTTAATTTTTTTTACAACAGCTTGATCTCCACCTCTACCTAAAGCAAGATCCATAGCCGCTCTTGCATATTCTTCTAATTGGGCTGGACTCTTTCCATTTGCCCCAACCCCTATACTTAGGGTAATAGGAATTTGATTTCCTACCTGGATTTCTCTTATTTCATCCAAAATAGTAAATTTCTTCGTTTCTAAAAGCTCTACATATTGATTTTCCACAAATGTTATATATTTATCCTTTTGGTATTTCTGAATAGCTGCATTCATTCTTGATCCCCAAAGACTTATTCGTCTATCAATTTCAGCAATCACCAAAGGTCTATTTGCTTCTTCTGTATTCTTCAAAACATCATCATAATTATCAACTTCTATAAGAATCACCACAGGCTTTTCTTCATTGTACTTGACCTTTAAATTTTGAAAATTGGTAATCTCTATCCAATATAGCATAATCATGTATTTTTCATCATTTGTAGATGTTTTTACTATATTATATAAAACTTTATAGTGTCTATCTTCAATTGTTACCTCAACTACCATATCTTCTTTTTCCTTCAAAATATTGTTTATCTTAAAGCCTCCAATTACATCTTCAATATTTTTTTCAAGAAGATCCTTTGTATCAATCATTTCTGAAAATGTAGCATTGTACCAGCTAATACTTCCATCAAATTCAATGACTACCAAAGGAATAGGCATATCTAATACAGCATATCTTGTAACAGAATCTATATTAGAAGATAAGTCTTCAATATACTTGGTCCACATTTCTTGTCGGTTATGCTGCGTTTTCCAATTATAATAGGCAAAATACATGAGTACTAGAATACCTATACTCCCTATCCATGTATTATAATAGGCAATAATCCCTACAAATAAAGTCATCATCCATAAATAAATCTTTGTATCGGGTATTAACAATTTGCTAAACCTCATATTTTTCATATCTAGCACTCCTAAATATTCTCATTATCCCTTTGTAGTTTCCTTAAATTTATCAGTGCATCAATAATTCCCATTACAGCAATAATAAAAACACCATTTCCACTAAATAATAGCAGCATATAAATAAGAATTCTCAATACTTTCTTTATCTTAAAATGATGTAAAAAATAGCTTACGACACCAAGGCCTTGCACAAAATAAATAAGTTGAAAAATCAAAATTTCATTTACTACCAAGGTCTGAAAGTTTACAATCTGAAGATATTGGGTCATCATTGTAAGGAATCCAATGAATACAGTTCCCATAACAAAGCTTCTTGGTAAACGAACATATCTTAAAGGAGGTAGCCCTTCAACTTCATTTCCTATTCTCTTTAATATACGTGTAGCTACAGCATGATTGATATACGAAAAAAATGCTGAACCTATAATCATACCAGCAGGAATCGTCATCCCCATAGCTTGCATATAAATTTTCATATTTTCTTCCAAATTTTTTATTTGTTCAGGTTTCATTCCCATATCTTTATACATCTGCATTTGTTTTATTTGCATATCCATAACTATTTTCATTTGTCCCATTACTTTGTCTATAACATTTACTCCAGACAATACACTTACAAAACTAATAGACAAAATTAAACCTAAAAGAGCCGCTATAACTCCACCTGCTAATACTTTAAAAGGTTTATACTTTTTATTCATCATATATCCCATAACAATAGCCGGTAGCCCCATAAATAAAACAACAAACATAGTCTGTATAGGTCCTATCAAACTTACAATAACCATTGCCCAAACAATAACTGCCAATATAGTAAAATGTATTCCTTGTCTTTTCCCAAGTATTATAAAAGGTACAGGGATTAAAAAGATCACAGGCGTTAATATAGGTATATAGATCAATACAATTGTAAAAATACTCACTAAAGTTGCCATCAATGCAGCTTCAACTAGCGCCCGTGTTTTTTTCTGTTTATCCAAACAATATCACTCCTAGCTACGATTCTTATCCAAATACTGCTTCAAACTTGACAAATCTCCATGCCAATCTTCTATTTTATGTTTCTCCAAAATGCCTAATTTTATCTTATCTTCTATACGCATATCTATCCTCGTAAAAGGAATGCCTAATCTTTTTCCTAGAATATAAGTTACCATAATAATATTTGCTAAAACATCTATTAATAAATCTTGTGATCCTTTTACACCTTTTAATAATATTTCATATAGTGATGCAATCGTCATAAGTAATTCACTTTTCAACCATTCAATGGTCTTTATGTTTTTGGTTATATCTATATGATGGTCCCCTAGATTCATAGTTTTTATCCCCCTTTATATACATTATAGCAGATTCACCCATATTGTATAGATACGCCATTTTATAATTTTTTTATTTTACTCTATTATAATCCCTTTTTACAAAATCTCAAATATTAAAAAAGAGAAGTGATTTACTCACTTCTCTTATTCTTATTCTGCTGTATATGGTAATAATGCAACGATTCTTGCTCTTTTGATTGCTACAGTTAAAGCTCTTTGATGTGTTGCACAAGTACCACTGATTCTTCTTGGAAGTATTTTACCTCTTTCAGTAACGTACTTACCAAGTTTTTTTACATCTTTATAATCTATAGTGCTTGATTTATCTGCACAAAAGCTACATACTCTTTTTTTACGGCCACGTCTTTTTGGTCTTGGCATTTTCATTTCCCTCCTTTTTAGAATGGAATATCGTCATCATCTTCTATGGCTTGGAAGCCATCTGGTTCTATCGGAGATGGATTAAATCCACCTTGTTCATCTCTACTTCTTTTTGTATCTAAGAATTGTACTCTATTTGCTACTATATCTATATTGTAATGTTTTACACCATCTTTTTCGTAGTTATTATTTTGAAGTCTTCCTTGTATTGCAACAAGACTTCCTTTTGCCAAGTAATTTGCACAATTTTCACCTTGTTTGTCCCATACGACTATTCTGAAAAAATCTGCTTGTTTGTCTTGGCCATATCCTCTATCTACTGCTATACTAAAGGTGGCAATTGCTTTTCCGCTTCCTGCTGTAAATCTAAGTTCAGGATCTCTTGTTAATCTCCCGATTAATGTAACTTGATTCATAAAAACACCACCTTAAATTTACTTTTCTTCTAAGTTTACTGTTAGATGTCTCATTACGTCATCAGAAATTCTGAAGTTTCTGTCTAACTCTTTTGGAACATCAATACCTGATTTGAAGTTCATTAAAACATAGTAACCTTCGTTCATCTTGTTGATTTCATAAGCTAACTTTTTGTTACCCCACTCCTCAACCTTTTCAATTTCACCGTTTGCTTCAACGATTCCTTTGAATTTTTCGATTACTGCATTTCTTTTTTCTTCTTCAAGGTTTGACTTTAATATGAACATAGTTTCATATTTTCTCATTCTTTTCCACCTCCCTATGGACTAATTCGGCCCTAAACAAATAGGACAGAGAGTGATATTCTCACATCTAAGCATTATATCAGTTCTACAATTAATTTGCAAGGATAAAAATAAAAAAGCCGTAGAAACTACGACTTTATTTCAAAATTTCTGTCTTTAAAACTTCCCCAAGTCTTCTAATTCCCTCTACGATTCTTTCATCTGTCATATTAGAATAATTGAGGCGGAAAGTATTCTCATTTCCTCCATTTGGGAAAAATGAGCCTCCTGGTACAAATGCAACCTTCTTTTCTAATGCTTTTTTCATTAATTCTTTTGCATCCATCCCCCTAGGTAGTTCTACCCAAATAAATAATCCGCCCTCTGGATACGTGTATTTTATCTCTTTTGGGAATGTTTCCTTCATTGTATTTAGCATTAAATCTCGACGCTTCTTATAAACTCTTTTAAGCTCTTCTACATGATGATCTAAATCATAATTTTCTATAAATGCATTCACTTCCATTTGTGCCATAGTACTTGTATGAGCATCTGCTGGCTGCTTTGAAAGGATGAATTTTTCTAGTATTTCCTTAGATGCATATACCCATCCTAAACGAAGTCCTGGACAGAATATTTTAGAGAATGATCCTAAAAATACAACTCTTCCTTCTGTATCTAGCCCTTTTAAGGATGGCAATATTTCTCCATCATATCTTAATTCCCCATAAGGATTATCTTCAATAATTGGTAAATCATATTTATTAGCAAGCTCTAATAGCTTTTTACGTCTTTCTACGGACCAAGTTTTCCCTGTTGGATTTTGAAAATCTGGTATAACATAAATAAGCCTAGCTTGTGGATTTTCTTTTAATTTTTTCTCTAAATCCTCCATGATCATACCATCATCATCTGTAGCTACTTCTAAAAATTCACATTCATAAGCTTTAAATGCACTAATAGCTCCTAAATAACTAGGACTTTCACAGATTACCACATCTTTAGGATTTAAAAAGATTTTCCCTGCAAAATCTAATCCTTGCTGAGAACCACTGGTAATTAAAATATCTTCTCCCTGTGCCTCTATTCCAAACTTTTTCATTCTATCAGCTATTTTTTCTCTTAGTGGCAAAAAACCCTCTGTTGTGCTGTATTGAAGTGCTTTTTGTCCACTTTCTTCTAATACCTTTACAGTAATATTTTTCATTTCTTCAATAGGAAATAATTCTGGTGCTGGCATACCTCCTGCAAAGGATATAATATCTGGTAATTGTGTAAGCTTTAGTATTTCTCTTATTTCAGATGCTTTCATGTTTTCCAAACGATTTGCATACTTCATCTAACAACACCCCCACAAAATTATACGATTATTTCGTCTATTATATCACAAAATTTTGTTATTTTTCTTTATTTTGTATAATATTGTGGTTTTGATGAAAATTTATGCATTTTGATCTATCTACTTATTCTTCTTTTCTCTCTACTATTTTCTTGACTCTCTTTTCAAGCTTTACTCTTGGAATCCATACTTGTTTATCACATCCAAGGCATCTGATTCTGAAATCCATCCCTGTCCTCATAATTTCAAATTCATCACTTCCACAAGGATGACTCTTTTTTACTTTTATAATATCTCCTACTTTTAAATCCATAGGCATAAATCATTCTCTCCTTTCCTATATAATTACCCGAAACATTTTTGTTTCGGGCAGTCTTCATAAAAATATTTTAACTTTTTTCGTTTCCTATGACAACTCTTCTCGGATAAGGAATTTCTATTTCTTTCTCATCAAATCGTTCTTTAATTCTTTTTCTTAGTTCTCTTTCTACTGCCCACTGCTCTAGAGGCACTGTTTTTGCAATGATGGATAATACTACATCCGATTCTCCTAAATTGGTAACTCCTAAAACAGTAGGTCCTTCTATAATTTTTTCATTTTCGTGAGCCACTTCTTCACATAATTCCTTTAAAACATGAATAGCATTGTCTATATTTTCTTCATAAGCTATTCCTACATCTACCCAAGCTCTCATATTTCCTCTACATTTATTGGTGACAATATCAATGCTTCCATTAGGAATAATATGCAAATCCCCATTAAGATCTCGAATGGTGGTAACCCTTAAAGTCATATCTTCTATAATGCCTGATTTACTTCCTATTTCTACATGGTCTCCTACTTGAAATTGATCTTCTAACAAAATAAAAAAACCTGAAATGATATCACGAACTAAATTTTGTGCCCCGAAACCAATTGCCAAACCTCCGATTCCAGCTGCTGCAATGAGGGAAGATATATTGATTCCTATAGTTTGAAGGATAGGGGTGAAAGCAACAAAATAAATAGTATATCTAACGATACTATTGACAATCCCTTTTATGGTATTGATTCTTTTCTCTTCCCCTCCAATTTTAAATTTTTCTCTATTAGCGAAAAATTTATTGACTGCCATGTTGGAAAAGCGTACGGCTAAAATCATTGCAATAAATATTAAAATAATTTTAAAAAAATCACCTATATGCGTACCTAATTTTTTTGCAATGATCCATTCATGAATATATTTTACGATTTTTTCTAAGAAATTATTATAAAAGCCTTCCAACCTATCCTCCTCCCCCTCTATACAATCCTTTTGACAAATTTATTCTTTCCTCTTTTTTTAACCTTATATACATCTACCTTTTCTTGGTCTTGCCCTAATGCTTTCATAATGTCTGAAAATTTTTCTAATGAAAATTTTATAGAAAGACCACAGCTTGCACTAATCTCCCTAGGAGTGGGAATCGTTTCTATAACAAATTCATTTTTTAATCGACTCTCTGTTTGAATAGCATGATGGGTTGATTCAAAAGATATTACGTAAAATTCTTGTTCTAACATAAATATTCCTCTCTATAATGTTACTCTATTTTTTGCACCATGAAGGGCATCAACAATTGAATACATATTACTTACGCTTCCTACAGCTAATTTGTCCTTTAAATGGAAATAATCAAGGCAAGTCCCACAAGAAAGAAGTTCTACCCCTTCACTTTCTAAGTGTTTTAGATAATCTAAAACTTCTGATCCTTCTACTGTTAATTTTACACCACTGTTCATAAATAATAAAGTTTTAGGATAAGGAGTATATTCTGTCAATGTATAAATATAGCCCTTCATCAATATTTTTCCTAATTCCTCGGAACCTTCTGCTAACATGTCACTTCCAAATAAAATCACTAAATCTCGTTCTTCTTCACATTGACATATAATCTCTTCGTTCCCTTCGCCTCTATGAATATACACATAATAGTCTCCATTTTCTTCTTTTGTATCCACATCATAATTTAAGCTTTTTGCAAGCTTTGATACATTCTGCATAGCCACTTCATTATCTACAATGGTCGTAATACTCCCCTCTTTTAATCCATCTAAAACCTTCTTTGTCTCTATTACTGGTTTTGGACAACTAAGTCCTCTTGCATCTACTTTTTTATTCATTTCTATTTCCCCCTCCGTCTCTTTGCCTTTGTGATTTTTTATATCACTCTAAGTTTATTATATCTATATTTGAGGTCCTCATTCTATAAAAGTTTTCTATAGGTTATTCCTTTTGTATAGAAAATATCTATCCACTTATAGCTCCCTGGAGTATTCCAATGATTGGATTATTGTAATATAAAGTTTTTGCCAAAATAGACTTTTCTAGCCCTTCTATAAATATACCTGAGTGAGTCATTGCTGTAAAAGGCGTAATGACTGCAAGAAAAATAAAAACAATTAATAATCCTTTTAAAAATCCGAAAAGGACTCCACCAAGACAATTAAACTGTTTAAGTACTGGCAATGTAGCTATACCATCTAATAAATGTCCTACGATAAATAATACGATTTTTATAACAAAAAAAATAATAATAATGCTTATAAAATCTATAAACATTCGTGCAAGAATATCTGATAAATAACCATAAACACCCTCCATTGCTTGATGGCTATAGGCTCTCATTGTATCACTTTTCATAAAAAGATTTTCTATTGCTTTTGGAAACTTTAAAATTTCAAAAATGTTTGTATTTCCTGTCATAGTTGAAGCTGCTACACTATCATCAACAGCTATATGAACCCTTTCTCCTATTACCTTTTGTGCCCTTAAAAATATTGTGGAATTCTCCATTATATATTGTGAAAGGTTTGGGTAATATATTTTTGCTACAAACCCTGCAACAATAAAGCTACTCATTTTAAAAAAGGATAAGATTAATCCATTTTTCCATCCCTTAATCACATTGATCGTAAATATAACAAGAATCAAAACATCCATCCAACTCATATACCCATCACCCCTACTGCTCTTTGTAATTCACCTGTATAATCTCTAATTTATCTTTTAAAACCAATACCAATTGGTCATCAGAAATAATATATACAGATTGAATATCATTGTTTATTTTCTTTTCCATCAATTTTTTCCCTTTTTCTAAGATCATATATAAAGTTCGATCTGTAAAGGCAATACTACTATTTCCTTTGCTAGTAATCCCTAATACTTCTCCTTGAATAGGAATAGGGTCCATTTCAGTCTTATCCATATCTACAATGGATATATAATTTCTATTTTTCGTATCCAATATAGACTTTTTATTATCTACAAGATACATAACAAGAAATCCTTGTTCATTCCAAGCGATTCGATTAATAGAATCAGATATTTTTTTATTCCAAACTACTCTATCTTCTTTACTAAAAACCATCAATTGACTATCTCCAACATTCATCAGTCGATGATCTTCACTAAAAAATAAGTTACTTACAATTTGCTCCTCTTTATCATACTTATGCCCCCCAAGAAGTTTTCCTTCATGAGAGTACAGGGCAACATTTGTTTCTATTTTGTTATTATCTATATTCATAACAGATACAGCGATCATGTTATTATCTGATAGAGCCATATCCATAATCGTTCCCTTATTGACAATCACCTTTCCTTCTTCTTTTCCTTCTGCATTAAATATATGTATCGTACTTTTATCCTTTTCTTCACTATAAAGAGCAATCATGCCTTCTTTATTGCATACAAAATCCCTTATTGGTTTTTCAAGAGAAATATCCCATACAACACGTCCTTGAATATTTACAGCTGTAATAGTACCTGCTTCTTTATCTGTTAAATAAATTAAATTTTCACTAGCTTTAACAGAAGGATTTTTTACTTCCTTTTCTATACGCCATTTTTCAGTTCCTTCTAAATTAAAGGCCTTTAATTTATTTTTATTATAGACAATAATATCTTTTTTAAAAGGATAAACAATCAAATTTTTATCTTTATCATAATCAATAGTAGCCATTTTTTGAAAATCTAGCACATGATCTCCAAAAAAGTTTTGAACCAATGCTACAACCTTCATCCCTCCTACGATAATAAGACATATAAAGATAAAAACAAATATCTTAAATCGTAAAGGTCTTCTTTTTCTTGCCATCTACATTCCTCCTGAGTAAAATATCAAGATCTTAATTACTTTATTTCTATAAATTCTCAAAAAATCTTTCTTTAAATCTTTCTAACCTATGCTTTTCTATATTCTCCTAAACTTCTTCAAATCCTCTAACAATCATCACTTCTTCCCCTTTTTTAATACTAACAAGATTATAAATAAAACCCCAATATATCCAAACATGGGGTAAAGAACATGCACCAACCTTTTAAATCCAAACTGCGCCAAAGGAATGGTTACAATAAAAAATAAAATACAAGCCTGTAAATGCTTAATTTTTAATCTTTTTTCCATGCTTTGTATAAAAACAAATCCATTGGCAATAGCCGTTGTCAGCATAGCAAACCATAATAAAATACCATAAATATTCCCCATATTTTCTCCAAGAGTTGATGCAATAGCTATCATGGGAATTTCAACATCTTGAATGGCTCTATACACGATCAAAGTTGATAAAAACAAAAAAAGTAGCATAACACCTAATAAAGCTCCACCAAGACCACCACCCAGAACCGCATCTCTCTTATTATTTAATAAAGGATACAGTGAGCTTAGTACCATCACTGCACATATACTATTATAACTCACATATAGAATACAAGAAGTCATCCAGTTATCTCCTATTGTATAAAAATTACCATCTACATTACAATCAAAAGGTAGATTTTGAGGAATAACAAAAACACCAATAGCTATAATTCCTACTATTAACAAAGGTACTACAATACTGTTTACAATTGCCAGCCCTCTCATACTAAAAATGAAGGTAATAAACGTAATAACACTCATAAAGATCATCCCTATTTCTTTTCCATAACCAAACTGCTGCTCAAATAAAGCCCCACTCCCTGCAAGCATAACACAATAAAATGAAAGTAATAAAAAAGCTAAAAAAAACTCTACTACTTTTCCTAAATAAGGACCAAAAAAAGGAAGTATCCAATCATGATAAGAAATAATTTTATAGTTATATACCTTTACTAAAATAATACTTCCAATCATTCCAAATAAAATAGCTGTCACTAACACTCCATAAATCCCCTTTATTCCATACCTTGTAAAAAAACGCATAGTTTCCTGCCCAGAAGCAAATCCAGCACCAATAAGTGTTCCTATATAAATACTAGCAATTTTAAAAACATTCCTCTTCCCCATAAAATCCCCCCTTTATGCTAATACATTCTATGTTGATAAAAAGTTGTCTCATGATACATATGTTAGTTAATTATTTAACACCAAAATGAATCAAAATTGTAAATAAATTCATATTTATCAATTAATTCTTTTTCTGACATAAAGTGAATTATTTAGACAAGCCTTTGTAGTATTCAACTTGAATACGTTTTCCAAAATTAATTATTTTTTTAACAAAGTGGTTTATTTTTGAAAAAAAATGTGGTATGATAGTATCAAACAAAGTTAATTTTTTAACAAGTGCGAACAAAATATATTTCTAGAAAGAAGATGATATAGATGTTGTTAAAGTTAATAACCATGACAGCAGTTGTATTATTTGTAAGATACGTATCTACAATAAACAAAATGGAAAAAACCAGACAACAAAAAAAAAGATTTAATGTATATTAAAAAATTAACGCTTCTGATTTTTTCAGAAGCGTTTTTTTGTAATACCAGCTATGAGTTTTTTATAATCTGAATGGATTCTAAAAAACTACATATAATACAGTGGTATAGCATCCTTTTTTTAAATTCATTTGGAGGCATGAGTATGAAAGAATCCTCTATTTCAAATAAGCAAGCAATATCTATTATATTTTTCTTTATCATTGGAGAATCTTCCATACTTTTGCCAGGTTTGTCTGCAAAAAAAGATTTATGGTTGTCAATTCTTTTATCTTTCTTCATGATACTTCCTTTTATTTTTGTATATAGTAGATTATTTACTATTTTTCCAGGAAAAGATTTATTTGATGTGATTAAAATTTGTTTTGGAAATTTCATTGGAAAAGGAATCATTTTATTGTACACTTGGTATGCTCTTGATTTATCTGCTTTAGTTTTAAGAGATTTTGGTCAATTTGTTAATACAATCAATCTTATTAAAACACCTATAATGGTGTCCCTCATCTGCATTATGTTCCTATGTATTTGGATCATAAAAGAAGGAATTGAAGTTATGGGTAAGTTTAGCGAAATTTTTTTTATTTTACCTATGATTTTGTTAATCATTGTAATCTTATTCTTAATTCCAAATATGAATTTAAATAATATTCGACCCCTATTATATAATGGCATAAAACCAGTTATGAAAGGCGCCTATGAAGTATTCATATATCCTTTTGGTGAAATCGTAATATTTACTACCATTTTTTCTTCTTTTAAAGAAAAAAAATCTATTTATAGCATCTATCTTTATAGTTTATTACTTGGAGGAATATTCTTATTTTTAACTTCTTTAACTATTATTTTAACTTTAGGCATAAATAACGCATTGAGTCTATACTTTCCAGGATATGCAACTGTTGGACATGTCCATATTGGGGATATTTTACAAAGAATAGAAGCTATCTCTGCTCTTGTATTTTTATTAGGAGGTTTTATTAAAGTAAGTATTTATTTGTTTGCTGCTTGCAAAGGAGTTGCTAAGATATTTGACTGTAGCAATTACAAATTCATAGTAACACCTATTGCATTACTCATACTTAACCTAACTTACTTTGAATTTGAAAATATCATGAGCTTTAACGAATGGATTTTTGATGTATGGATCTACTATGCTTTTTTATTTATAGTCATTTTACCTATTACTATACTCATTTTTGCAGAAATAAAAAAACGATTCAGTACGGCTAATCAAAAATCATAAGATTTTATAACAAAACAGCTACTCTAAGAGCGTAGCCCTATACTATATACAATATATAATACATAAGATAAAAACAAAAGAATTCCTTCCGCCCTCGTAATCTTGTGCTGTGTTTTAGAAAAAATCAATAAAATCGTTGTATATCCCATCATAAACAACACATCTACAAACAATTTTTCTTCTACCTGTATAGGAGTAACACAAGCAGAAGTCCCTAATACAAACAAAATATTAAAAATATTACTCCCAACTATATTTCCCACAGCAATATCACTATGCTTTTTTGCTGCTGCTGTAATACAAGTAATCATTTCAGGAAGGGATGTTCCTATTGCTGCAATAGTCAATCCAATCAAAGTTTCACTTATTCCAAAGTCAGTAGCAATCTGCGTGCTGCTTCTTACTACAAGCTCTCCTCCAATAATAATCCCTACAAGTCCACCTATTGTAAAAAGAAGGTTTTTTCCCGTACTTATATTCACAACATCTTCTTCCTCTTTTTTTTCCCTGCTATTCTTTGCCAATTCAAAAAGATAGTATATAAATATTGTAAAAAACGATAATAAGACCAAACCATCGGCTCTTGTTAACTGATTTTTATGGAACAACTGCAATTTAATATCCATTATTAAAATCAATAACAAAAAAGTTGATAATAAAGTAAAAGGAATTTCTTTTCTTATGGTTTCTCTTTCAACTCTCAAAGGATTTACAATAGCTGTAATCCCTACAACTACTGATATATTAAATAGATTACTTCCTATGGCATTTCCTAAAGCAATTCCATTACTTCCTTTCATGGCTGCACGAATACTTACAGCTGCTTCAGGAGAACTTGTTCCAAAGGCAACAAGAGTAAGTCCTATCAGAATTGGAGAAAGTTTGAGCATTTTAGCAATATTAGATGATCCTTCAACAAAATAATCTGCTCCCTTAATGAGCATGGCAAAACCTAAGATCAAAATCATATATGTCATATTTTTCCTCCTACTAGCGTACATTTTATATAGATTGCCTATCTTTATCTTTTGTTGTACAATTTTAATGTATTCATTTATATTGAAAATTTTAGCTTGATTGATTAAGGAGAGAATATAATGAAAAAAACCAAGCTTCACAATACACATAAAGGCTATTTGGCTGGTTTATTATCCGCCATTTTTTTTGGCTGTTCTGGTTTATTCGTAAAAAATGCACAAAGTAGCGGATTGGATTCTATCAGTATTTTAGTCCTTCAATATATTATTATGATTCCAACCCTATGGAGCATCTCTTTTTTTAAGTATAGAAATCAGATAAAAGTAGATAAAAAAGACCTTTTAAAACTCTTTTTGATAGGTATGTTTCTTCAAAGTTCTGTGAGTCGATGTTATTATGAATCCTTTAAGTATTTGGATATATCTATCGCTACTATTTTATTATTTACTTATCCTATCATTGTTACCATCCTTTCACCTATTTTGAGAAAATCAAAATTAAATAAAATTATCATATTATCCGTAGCCATTGCTTTTGTAGGATGTATTCTTATTTTAGATTTATTTCATACAGATGCCTCTTTTCCTATTAAGGGGATCTTATTAGGTCTTGGTGGTGCACTATTTCTTGCTCTTGCAAATATGTGTCTCGAAACCTTTGAAAGTAGAATACCACCCTTTGTTTTATTAAGCTATACTTCAACATCTATATTCTTAAATTTCTTGATTTTTAGTTTTCCATCCAATCTACTGCATCAAACCATCAGTAGTTCTCAATGGATGAATATCATTTTACTTGCTTTCATATGTCAAATTCCACCAACTACTTTGATGCTTACAGCTATTCAATATATTGGTGCTATCAAGACAGCTATTATTGGAAATGCTGAAATTCCTGCAGCAGCAATCCTTGGATACCTTTTTTATGGAGAAACACTTAATTTTTTACAAATCATAGGTATTTTCTTTGTCATCGGAGGAATTATGCTCATGCAAAATAGTGAATACGTTCAAGATAAATTATCACTATTTACGGTCAAACCTAGTCATCAAAAACATTAACCCAAAAAACTTTATTATTTCCTTGTAAATGAGTGTATATATATGATATATTGAGAAAAATATATTTAACGAAGGAGGATGACTGATGAAAGCAAAATTTTCCAAAATTCAAGATGTAAACAAATTTGTAGAGTTCGTTTCTTCATTAAAAGGAAAGGTTTATTTAAAATCTGGAGAGATTAAAGTAAACGCAAAATCTATCATCGGAGCAATGTATATTTTACAAGAACATCCTGATGATATCATTGTGGAAGTAGAAGATGTGGAGGAGCAAAAACTTGTTTTAAACTTCTTAATGCAAGGAACTCATTTAGGTGAGTAATACATATTTTTCTTAAATTATAAAAATCTCTTTAGCAAAAGCTAAGGAGATTTTTATAGTCTACATGTACTTATAAATCTTATCTTTTAAAAGATAAAAAAATTACTCCTATATTTTGAATAGATGGTATTTATTTTCTTTTTCTATATTTTCTCATTTTATGGTATGATATTAACATGAAAGGAAGTGATCGTAAATGTTTCGAACATTATACATAATTTTCTATTTTATAATAGATCAAATCTTTTTAATTCCTAAAGCCATGAAAATTGATAAACTAGAAAAACAAGGAAAAATAAAAGAAATGCATCAACTATTACATACCATTGCATATACCTGGGGTAGACGTATTGTCAATGCAAGTGGTTCAAAGGTACAACTATCTGGACTTGAAAAAATCCCAGAAGGACCTGTTGTATTTATCAGCAACCATCAAGGAAATTTTGACATTCCCATATTATTAGGTTTTATTGACAAGCCCAAAGCCTTTATTGCAAAAATAGAGCTTTCCAAAATCCCTGTATTCGGTAAATGGATTGCAAGACAAAGATGTATATTTATCGATAGAAATGATCCAAGACAATCTCTAAGAGCTATCAATAATGGTGTTAAAACCTTAAAGGAAGGTCATTCTATGATCATCTTTCCAGAAGGAACAAGAAGTAAAGGTCATAAAATGGCAGAATTCAAAAAAGGAAGCTTACGACTTGCAACAAAAGCAAAACTTCCCATTGTCCCTATCACCATTGACGGTTCTTACAAAATCATGGAAGCCAATGGAAAATTAAATATAAAACCAGCAAATGTGAAAGTAATTATTTCTAATCCTATTTATACAGATCATCTTACAAAGGAAGAAGAAAGTGGTTTAAGTGATCAAGTGTATGAGATTATTAAGAGTCATTTAGACTAATCAACACCAACTAGATGGTATCTATTTTTCACAAAAAAAATTTAGGCTAGGGTTTATCCCTAGCCTATTTCATTATGCTCCTTTTTCATTTTCTCTAATACCTTTACAATAAATCTAGGTAAAGGCACACCCAAAACCCCTAAGTTTTCCATAATCGATATACCTTCGTTAGCAATGTAAAAATAAATAGTCATCCCTCTAAAAACTGGATTGTCCCCACCTGCTGCTAAATCTATCTGATGGGCCAAAATAATCACAATAAAAATAGCCGCCTTCTTCAGCAGCCCCTTGTGTCCAATCTCACTGGATATCTCTTTATTTTTCATGCCTTTCATCAATCCTGTTACATAATCTGTTACCATTAATACTACTAAAATATTTATAATGTTGTTCCACTCTCCAATCAATGTACTCATTACAGTTCCTAAGGATGCAAGAATCATGTTTAGTGTTATTTTTAGGTTCATTGGCATCTTCCTTTTTGGTTATTATTTGTGGCATAGTTTTTTCCTATTGTGCAATATTTCCTAAAGTTGGTGTATCTCCCCAAAGTGCAAATATTGCACTTTTATATGGTTCTACAACTTCACTTTCTACTTGTTGTCTACCTTGTACAGTATTACTATATGCACATCTCCATGGTTGTCCAACTGAATATTCAATATTACCGTCTACGAATAACTGTTGTTTTCTAATACTTACACTGTCTTGTGTAAGCATATCTAAAAATATTTTTTCTTTCATATTATGCTCCTCCTAATTTGTAATATAGTCAGCTGATGCAAAAATAACTAAGTTTCCAATTTCTTGTACATCTATGTTTAAAAATCCTTCATTTTTACGAAATTCTATAACATTATTAGCACACAAGGCATTTAACTGCTTATCTGTTGGTATTGTTATATTTTTTACGGATGTTATATTAACAGATGGCATCCATGGATTTTTTGTAACGAATGGTAGTCCACTTATATATATTGTACCTGCTAAACTTTCGTTTTTTTGCAAGACTTCCAGATAAAATTCAATATGTACTTGATTCCCTATTTTATAATAATAGCCTTGTTGAGTTTTGTACGTGCTAGGTACGTTAGTTCCATATGCATTTAAAACTGGAGACCATATTCCTTCTTCAATTTTAAGCCCATGTACACCATTTAAATCCGTCACTATATCAGCCTTATGCGACACAATTTCAACTTCTACAGATTTTCTATTTTTCATAAAAACTACATCAGATTTTGTATGTGGATAATATATATTACCACTATGATCTTCTATTCTTATTTTATTTTCAGACATTTGTTACCCTCCTTACATTTTCTTGAAGAATAATTTTACATTCTTTGTACTACTTAGATATGTACCAAATCTAACATTATCCCCAGGGTCACCTTTAGGTCCTTGTGCACCAGTAGCTCCTCTTAATCCTGTATCTCCCTTAGGTCCTTGAATCCCTTGTATTCCTCGGTCTCCCTTATCACCTTTATCCCCCTTAGACCCTTGATTTCCTTTTGGTCCAGTGAGTTTTCCAGCATTTAATTTTTGTTGAAATGTTTCTCCATCTGAGAAAGTCACACAATCAGCAGATGTTAAGACATCTACTTCTTCCAACACTACTCCTGTGTTCTCATCTAATAATTGAACTCTTACCTTACTTTTTGACATAACTATTCCTCCCTAAATCATTTTTATTCCCATAGTTGGGCTTACCTTTATATTTTCAGCTACCTGAGTAGGCGCTTGATCCGTCACGAAAAAATAGAAACACCCTTCTTTTCTATCTTTTATAGGTACATTTGTTTCTGTAACTTTTATTTCTGATTTTTTAGCTATTTTAACTGAGTGAACTGCAATATTTTCTTTTAATTCATTAATTGCCCCCATATAAGTTTTATTGATTGTCTTCAGCTTTTCATTTTGTACAGTACCTTCAACTAAATCCTTTACAACATTATCAATCTTAACATGATCCTCCACAAAATCTGTTCTCTTGGGATATTCATTTCCTTCCCACTGGTTTAGCCCTAAATATTCTGTTTTATTTTTACTGGGCACTTATGACACCTCTTTTCTATTCATTACTTTTTCAATCAACACTAACAAAGGTCCAAAATCAGGATTTTCCTTGATGACATTTCTCCAATATTCTGGACTCGAAATAATATTGTTTTTTAGTCTTTCAATAGCTTCTAATCCTTTTTCTATTCTCCAATCCTTCATAAAACTTAATACTTCTTCATCTACTTGATCTAAATGAAATTCCTCTATAATCTGTTGCAGTTTTTTAGGATAATGAGGATCTGTTGCATATCCTGCTTTGTATACTTCATTGGTAGCTTTTAAATAATTTTTTGATTTGCAAACATTTTTATATCTACTTACTGTACCAATGAGTCTTTGATAATCTCTTATACTTTCTTCTAAATTATCATAAGCTCTAAATTCAGCTTGTACGGTTATCATCTTTTCTCCATTCCATTCCTTTGTAGGTAATGTAATATTTTTTCCTTTCCAATACTTTCCTGATTTAAAGCCAAAATAATTATTTGCACTCCCCATATGCTTCGTTCCAAAGCTACTTTCAAGACAAGCTTGTGCAATGCATAGAGATGGCAAAATACTATATTTTTCATAACCTTCTTTTGCAGTGGGTCTCAATTTATTAATAAACTCCTGTTTATTCATCCTTACACCCCCTTATAAATTTCAAATTCATTCCAACTAAGATTTAACTGATCCCACTCATTCCAAGTTTTATTATAATCATCAAATTCATTCCAAATAAGATAATTAAAAATATATGCTATTGCTAAATGAGCAGGCTTTATATCTTCTAAAGCCTGCTTTAAGTCCTCTATATTTGGAGGGATACCATACACACTAGTAAACTCAATATGGATTTTTCCATCAAAGCTTACCTTCACATCCCCATTTGTATATGCATGTGCGACGAGTTTGATTAAATTGCTATCTACCTTTCCAGTACCCCTCCATTTAGATTTGATAGTACTTCTTCGTTCCTCATAAGATCTATTCAGGTCTATTGTGATCCCTAATTCTTTTTCATAAAGCTCTAGTGCCCATGTAGCCGTATCAATGGATAGTTGTTTCTCTAAATCCTTTATCATTAATGATTTTCTATCAAGCTCTTGTCCTTGTACACCTATAAGTTCTTGAAAAACCTTGCTCTTTTGTTCAAAGATAGGTAAATACTTTAACATTCTTTCTTTAATCAATATTCACCCCTCCTAACACAGCTACTTGTTCATTTCCTATGGAAATATTTTTATGCTGTCCATTGATGCTTAACTCAGAAAAATCAATCATCCCTATAGAGTCTAATATAATACTTGTGATTTTATTGTAGCTTACCTTATTTTCTTTAAATGCAATTTCTTTTAAATACGCACTAATATTTTTCTTTACATCTTCTTTAATAGCAGCATCTGTCACAGCAGAGTCTTTTTCTGTAATCTTAAAAGATATATCTAAAAGTACAGGAGTAGCACTTACAACAGTACAAAAGGCACCTATAGGCGCTTTTCCTTCTCCTAAGCCTCTTCCTTCCGGATCAATATATTGTTGAACTTTTTTTGCTAAATCTACATTAGGTTTTTTCTCCGTATCTATAATGATCACTTTAACTGTATTAGGTTGATCATTAGGAAGAGAAATAACCTTTACATCTCCTACACCTGTAACTTCCTTTGCCCAGTTTCGATAATGATACTTATTTCCTGATGTGGAAGGGGTTTGTATCCTTTCATAATATCTTTGCAAAAGTTCTTGATCACTTTCTGCTTCATAACCATTTTTAAACTCTTTTTGATTCGTTACATTTTTAAGTCCTATAAGGGTAGTGGGAAAAGATTTGATTGCTCCTATTGGTACATTTCCTATAGTTCCATATTCTTCACACTCTACTAAAACATCTATTTGCCCCTCATCAATAGTTTTATTTTCCTTTATGATAAAGTTTACGGTATCACTTGCAACTAAATCATTTTCTTTTACCTGTGCTCCTATATTTCCTATAATGGTTACATATCCGCTAGCTTTTGTTGCAACCTTTCTTTTAATCCCTGTTCTCTCATAAACTCTTTGTTCTAACTCTAAACCTTTTAAGTTTTTCATCATCAGTTTTCCTTCTACCACATTTATTTCTTTGCCTATGCTTTCTAATTCAATAGCAGTAGGTTTCAATACGTCATAAAAAAAAGAGCCTTCAGATTTATCATAAGTCTCTGATATGCTCCTGAGCATTCTATTTTGTATGGTTTCTTTATTTTCTAGCATGAGTTTCACCTCCTTGTAAAAGTGCATAAAAATAACACCTAATTGATATGTTCTATAGCAGGTGTCTTGAATGTATTCAATCATGTTATTAATTGATCATATTGTTTTTGTGTATTGTATTTATAGATTAAAAAATCATTAATTTTTACTATGTACAACTATTTCATCATACTGATCCCGTGTAATCCATCCTAAACTTAATATTTTATCTAGTTGTTCTTTTGTCATCCAATTGTTAGGATAACGTTCTTTTGCAATTTTGTACCAATCATGCATTTTCTGTTCCCCCTTTTAATAAATCTATTTCAATCTCTAAATCAGTAATCTGCTGTGCTAATACTTCTGTTTCACTCTGTTGTTTTGGAACATTAATTGGGTCTTTCTTTATTACTTTCAAGCCTATCCCTCCCTTATCTCAATAACATTAATCTCCACATCATCAAGGGTAGCAATCCCTTCTGGTACTTTAAACCATGCAAGTCTATCAATCATGTTCTCTGGTACTTTATCAAACTGTGATTCAGTATTTCCAATTTCTTTTGATAGAATGGTGATTCCATCCGTACATAACCATACTTGATATTCATATCCTGCTGTTATTTCGATTTCTACTCCTTCTAGTGGGGTTTTTACTCCCTCTATGTCCTCTACATAGTTAGAGAAGAGTTCTTGTCCTCCTGCTGTGTAATGTGTTCCTTTTACTTTCAGTTTCATTCCCTCTGTTGTTACTTTGAAGTCATGTAGAGTTGTGTCAAGACTTCCGATTACTTCATGTACTTTTATCATGTTATCCCTCCTTTATTTTCCTATTGCTATCCAATCTATATCCATTATTTGTGCTATGTATGAACATACATATATAGTAAAACCTGTTCTTGTAACTTGAGCTACTGTAGCACTTAAATAACCACCATTGTTAGTGGAAACAGCTATACTTGTGGTAATGGTTGGAATTTCAGAAAAACTTTTATTGAAAATTACATCAATTGCTTTACCTAGATTGGCTTTTTCAATCGTTACTTGTGCAGTTCCTTTCTGAATTTTCTCTCCATTTCCTTTAATCAAAGTATCCTCAATCTCTTTATTAATCCCTGCAATATCCCCTTCAACTTCTCCTACTTCTTCTACTAGCTTTTTGTGGGATTCTCTCATGTTTTCTTCATATTTGACTTGAGCGTTTGCAAGTTGGTTGTTATATTCTTCATCTAACATTTCATAAAGTACATAATACTCAGCTTGTTCATCATGCTTTTCTATATGTCTACCATATCTTTCATTTCCATATGCCTTATTGGTATGTTTGACCCAATTGGAAGTATCATCACTTGTTTCACCATTTTTTACTTTGAATACTGCTAAGAATGTTTTAACTTTATATTCTAAATGAGGTGAATCATCTGGATAGGATACATGATGATATGGGTTTATACAAACATAATCACTAACCGTTACAGAATTAAGTACTAGCCTAGCTTTTTCATAAGCCAAACCACTTCCAACTTCAACAGTATTCATTCCTTCAACAGCGGTTAGTCCTTCTTTGCCAAATGGAATATCAAGTTCGATTTCTTCCTCATATGATTCTGCTAATGCATAGAATAGTTCATATCCGTTCCATTCAGGATAGGATTGAGTAGGGCAAGTTTTAGTCCAATTATTACTTTCTCTTTTGATAATTCTCACCCATGCTTTATGCAATCCATCTGTTCTATTATATGGTTGTGAACTTCCTACCTCTGCATCATACATCTTCCATCCCATTATATATGCCTTAATTTCATCAGTCGTAGGTGTATATGAATCTCCCCATCCTGTGTCGGTATTGGAAACAGCAATAACAAGAGTTTTATCGTCATGTTCTGAACTATAAGTATCAATTTCATAAACAGAATCAAAAATTTTTAATATCTTACCATTATATTTTTTAAATACCCCATTAAGACTAGATTCAAGTATGTTTTTAGATTTAATAAATGATAATACATTTATGCGTTTATATCCTTCTTCATTTGACCTTACTTCATAATCAAAGGTATTATCTAATTTTATTCTCCCAACTCTTCTATCCACAATCCCCTTCGTTCCTTTAATACCTTTCCACACATCCTTATAAGAGGTGTTAGGAATCTTGGCTAAGTAAGTCGGTAAAATTGCTAATGCTTCTTTGTAAGGGTTGTAGGGTAGTAGGGTTGTGCCTTTGTTGATTTGAAAAATTCTACCCCCTGTAACAAGAGAATCGGTATTTATATTAAATACCATGTATTTTGCATCTATAGGCGTTGTAAATTTATGCTTATTCAAAATAGTCCAATTTTCATCACATACTAAATTTCCTGTAGAATCCTCATATCTTATGTTTGTCCCTAATCCTCCGTATGTTCCGTAATTTTTTATATAATAATCTGTATTAGCTTTTACAAGTACTCTAAATGCATTTTGATTAGCATTTTCGACTAAACTTCCATCAGAACCTACATAAAAATACCCAAAAGAATTATCTTTATCAAACAAATTCTCCCCACACAACTTCACATAAGGGTGTTCAAGGGGTTGTGCTGATTCCACATAAGGTACATCTATGTTTGTGTAATCCCCTTTTAAAAACATAGCTGTTTTCATATTTTCTTTTTCATTTGAAAAAATGAAATATGATGCACCTTGAGGGGCTATAATAAGTACTTTTTTATAAGCACCACCCCAGTATCCCCCATCTGCTATTACTTTCTTATCTGAATCTAAAAACAATCCTCTTAACCATTCAGAAGAAAACTGAAAAATAATTGTATATTTTTCCCCTGCGATAACAGGTATTATATCACTAGCTGATTGTGTTAAATCTGGAGCATAAATTGTAGTGCTACCTTGTTCTGCTTGATTTCTTGCATACATATCATTAATAGCTACTTTATTACAATAATAATTCACAACCATTCTACCTTCCATACTCACATCAACGTTCCCTGCCACATTCGTTTCAAAATGTTCAATAATCGAAGGATAATTTAGTGTCTTTACTGTTCTTTCTAGTTTATTAATTACTTCATTGTTTAATTTCGTAATTTCAGTCTGTTGCATCATAGCTTTTTCTTCTATCTGTGTTATCCTATCTCTATCATCTTCTATTCCTTGATCAACCTTATCCCAATTATCATTCAACATGGTTTTTATATCAAAATATTCATTGCCATCTGTTTCAGGATTCTTTTTACATAGTTTTAAGTTTTTTGTTTCAGTTGCCAATTGATCCACCTCCTAAAATAATTGGTACAAATGGTGAAAAGTCTGTTAATCTTCTTTTTTGTATTTCATTAATAGTTAGCTTTTGTACTTGATTGATGATTAGATACTTAAATTCATACTCTACAATTAAGTGTGCTGGTTTTATTTCTTCTATGGCATTTTTTAAATCTTCAAGGTTTGGGGGAGCTCCTAGTGTATCAATAAATTTGATAATGAATTTATTATTTACAATACATTCCTCATTTTCGATAACTTCTATCTTTCCTTTTTCATAGCTTTGAGCAACATTTTCTAAAAGCTTTACGGTGACTGTTCCTATTCCTCTAAGCTTTGATTTAATGACACTTCTTCGAGATCGTGTATCTTTTTCATTGCTGATAGGAATTCCTAAGTCCTTTTCCCATCTTTCAAGGTTTTTATCTGCTGTGTCTATAAAGAATTGATTGATATTTTCTTGTATCCTTTGAATCAATTGTTCCAATTCTTTTTCCTCAGCAATCATGATATTTTTCATGACCTTGCTTTTTCTATAATAACCTGGAAGGTGTGGCATTAACTTTTGTTCCATACAACACCATCCTCTTTCCTTAGTACTGCTACCTGTTTTTCTCCAATCTCATCAATTCCTTTTTGTAAATCTATCAGCTCATTACCTACATATACTTCAAGATTGGTATAATCCAATACACCTTCTGCTTGAAGAATAGCACTACCTATCTGAGCATAGCTTATATACCCTTCAAGATAAGCTGTAGCTTTTAAATATTTTCTGATGTTTTCTTCTATATTTGTAATCACTTGTTCTTGTTTACAATTTGATTTGTTGATTTTTAAATTTACTTTTACATAAATTTCTACTTCTTGAGCTGATTGTACCTTTACAATAGCGCCTATGGGTCTTCTTTCATTAATATGCTCTTCTACTTCATTGATAAGACTTTCATCTGCTGCTTTCATCCCCTCAGCAATAATCACAACCTCCACAAGACCATTTCCTTTGGTTACGAAACATGATCCATCCTGCTCTACTACTCTTTGAGCTGGAAACACTCTTGCATCCTCTACTCTAGAAACTTCCTTTGCCCAGTTTCTATAGTGATGCTTATTTCCTGATGTAGCAGGCGTACGAACCTTATCAAAATACCTTTGTCTTAGAGCTTCGTCACTTTCTCCATCATATCCATTGGTGATGGGTTCTGGATTGGTTACACTGCTAAAGCCATTCATAGAGGTTGGAAACTTTTTTATCTTCTCTGCTCCTATATTTCCAATGCTTCCTAGCTGTTCACATTCTACTAATACCTTTACCTGTCCCCTTTCTCCGATAGTGACATCCTCTTTCACAATAAAATCTACAATATCACTAGATACCTTCATCCCTACTTTTACTTCTGCTCCTTTCTCTCCATTGATGAGTACAGTAGTAGTTGCTTTTGTAGGTGCTTTTCTTTTTAATCCTTGCTCTGCTACTTTTTTGTCTAAAGAAATACCTGTAGCGGTTTCTACAAATCCTTGATCTAGTATTTTTTCTTGTCGGTCATAAGCTTTTACCAATTCAAGGGCAATTGGCTTTAGTGCATCATAAAAAAAACTCCCTTCTGATTTTTCATAAGTATCCTCAATTCCTGATAACATACGATTCATGAGTTTGTCTATCATTATAAGTTCACCTCCTGGCTCAAGGAATCTCCATCTACTAAATCTACTTGAAATGAGACAATTAGCTTTGGATTATTTTTTTTAATTTGCCATTGGGAAATAGATTCAATCATTGGATGCTTTGTTAAGCTTTCTGTGATTTCTCTTCTTAGCTCTGCTTCTACAAAAGCTTTTGGAAAATTGTTTCCGATGATTAAATCTTCTATGGTTACACCATATTCGTTTTGATCTTTTCTTTCATAGATTTTGTATCTATATTTTTCTGTTCTTAAAATCTTTTTAATCCATATCTTTATAGCAGCTTTTTCTGTTACTTCAACGACTCTTCCATCTTTTACGTCAAAATCTCCTTTTTTGAAATCAAATAAAAAAGATTTACCTATTTTGGGTAAACCTGAATCATTTTCTTTTGACTTTATTTGTAATTGTGTTACTTGCGGAAACATTATAATCTCACCGCCTTATCTATTAGGAAATAGGTTTGTTCGTCAGTAGATGGAATCAGTATGACTACATCTCCTTTTTTAAGGGTATCTGTATATTTCATAGTCCCTGTACTCGTAGTTTGTGCACCAACCCTTCCACCATCTACTTCGTATGTTGTAGATGATGAACCTTTCTTTAAGGTAATGGAACCACCTTCTCCTTTTGTTTGTATATTTCCTGTTACTTCTATTTCTCTTTGATAATCCTTCAATACATGTGCTGCTATGATTAAATGTTCTTTTGTTAGGATAATCTTATCTCCAAGGACTACTTGAATATTTGGAGGAGGGCTGAGTACAATTCCCGTTTGCGGTCCTAGATAAGGTTGATTGTCTCTTTCTTTAAATAGTTTAGCTAATTCACTAATACCATCCATTATATCACTCCTAATCCTAGCTGCATTTTGTGAATCCCGTTTTTTACTGTGTGATTTACATCATTGATGAGGTATTTTCCAATCATTCCTGTTATAGGCTCTTTGATTTTCATGGTTCTTCCTGCACGTACCTGATCATCTCCCATGATTTCAACACTGTTTTCTTCAAATACTTTTCCAAGGTCTTTCAATATTTTATCTGCAAGGTTTCTTGCCTTTGCTTTATCATTTTTGTCTATGCTTGTAACCTCTTGAAGTAAGCCATATTGTTGGATTAATTCTTCTTTTCTTTTGTCTTCGATTACATGATTATTAAATACTACTTGAACACTATTTTTCATCTCTTCAATAGAGCGTTTTCTACTAGGACTTGAAAGAGCGTTTGTTATATCATAGGGCTGTATATTTGAAGCAAGTTGAAAGGTTCCTTTGATCATTAGATCCTCTTGCTTTTCTATATATAATTTCCCCTGTCTCATTTCCATTCTATATTTCATTCCCGTGGCTTTCTTTGCAATATCTAAAATATCCTTAATGATTTCACTAACAGCTTGCTCCCTATAGATCTTGTTGATGACTGTGGGAATAGATACAATATTTCCAATGGGTACATTAAAATCATTAAGAATAGTTTCTATGGCTTTTTTTCCTGTAACTTTGTTAAACTGATAAACTGCCTTACTTTTATTGAGGTAAAATGCATAATCAAAACAGCTATATTCAATTCTGCCTCTTCCATTTCTTTGCTCGGATACTACAATGGCTCGAAGAATTTCATCTTGATTGTTAAGAATAATCAAACTTCCTAAATCTACTGGATTCATGGGAAAATATCGATCATCATTAAAAGCAATATCAAAGGTTAGTTGCTGTCCTAACTCATTGATATTGCTTCTCCAACTGATACTTCCTACTAAAGGTGTAATGTCTATTTGTAGGTTATCTTTAATATTAAGTAGCTGATGCATACTACACCTCCTTTTGTTCTAGTTGTATAAATTTAAATTCACTCAAGGTAAGGGTATAGTAAATATCCCCTGTACCATCCTGCTGACCATATTCAAAGTTTTCTATGCTACAAGCCATATTTCCCAAATGATCAGGCATATCACTAATGATCATTCGAATAGGCACTCTTCTATTTTTCCATTCTTCAATCATATTTACATAGTCCCATGCTTTGTATTGTCCTTTACACTCCCCATCTCTTAAAAAGGAATAATCATGGTTTGGGAAAAATGATTGTAGGGTAATGCTTCTTAAATTTTTCATGCCTATGAGCTTGATTTCTCCCTGACTTATGGTATCAACGGTTTCATTTTTCATACCTGATTGTATTTTGAATTCCTTTGGTAGGACAGGAAGTGTAAAAAATTGTTCTCTATTGTTTACTGAAAGTAAAACGTCCATGAATGCACCTCCTTTATGCGTATGTAGGTTGGTTGGACATGGCTTCTTTTAGTTTTGGGAGTAACTCGTTCATGATTTCTGTAGTAGATTTATTTACGCCACTAATATGAATATCGTATTTGTTTTGATTTTTTATAGAGTTGTCTACTTTAGGACCGATTATTTTCGTCCCATCTAAATTAGCTTGACTAGACTTCATTGAATGATTAGGCTTGGGTATGCTTACATTACTTCTATTGTATAAGTTCATAATATTTGTTCCCGATACTTGCGTAAACCCTTTAACATTACTTTTTGAGGTCATAGTTGGTACTTTACTTTTAGATTTTACCCCAATATTGGATCTCCTTCCTGCCATATTTGGAGTCTTCTTTCCTCTATTCTTTATAGTAGCTGTTTCTTTATTGAATTGATCTGGTGAAAATACATTTTTGACTGTATTAATTGCTTTATTTTTTATGTCCTTAGTTTTTGTATCCAACTTTTTCTTTAACCAATCTGGTGCTGTTTCATAAAAAACACTTCCTGCAAAGTTCGCAGCGGAACCTACTGTTGATAACACCGTTCCAACACCTGGGATGACTTGTGTAGCATCAAGAGCCATATCCGTAGTTGCTAGTGCTTTTAAAAACTCACTTCCATTGGGATCAGCTATTGTTTTTAAATTTTCTGCATGTCCCAATACAGGTATAAATGATTTTTTAAATACCTTTGTTAACATCTTCGACCCTTTAAATAATTTAGGAAATTTCGTAGAAACTTTAGATATTACTTTAGTATATTTCCCATGTGTTGCCTTCTTTATTTTCTTATAAAGTTTGGTGACTTTAGGAAATTTACTTGGAAGCTTCCCCTTTAGTGTATTGTATTTTCCATGTACCATTTCCTTTGCTATTTTGCCAAGTGTTTTAGCTTGTTTGCTATAATCTTTGTTTCTAAGTTTTCCAATATACTTTACTGATTTTCTAACTACTTTTTTGCTTAATTTTCCTGCCTCATTTTTTAATTTTGTATATTTTCCTAAAGTCATTTCTTTTGTAATCTTAGCTATAATTTTAGCTTGCTTTTTCAAATCTTTTTTTGTAATTTTGCCAATTCCTTTGACAAGTTTATATGACATATTGCCTAGTTGTTTTTTATATCGACTAGCAACTTTAATAAGTGTTCGATTTTTCAAACTATCGATTCTTTCCTTTATTATAGAATTCATATCTTCGTTTTCTACTATTTTTCTCATATGTCCAAACATATTATAATCTTTTCTTATATTAAACTTCTTCTTAATTTTTTTTTCTATCTTATTCATTTGAGGATCAATATATTTTTTTGATAGTTTTTCTAATGGTTTAGTAATTTGTTTCGTCATATTGGACTTAGCTTTTTTTAGATCTTTTATGATCTTAATATTAGAAATTTGTTTACTGATTTGATCCGTAATATTAGATTTTAATTTTTCTGTAATACCATCTGTTATTTCTTCATAAAAACTTTTATTTCTCATCCACTCACCACCTTCTCTTAAAAAATAAAATCATAAAAAGCACCCACCAAGGGTACTTCCTATGATTCATACTGATTTTTCATCATTTTGTCTAATTCTTCCATTTCCTTCTCATAAAAAGCCATGAGGAGAATCATCTCTCCCCTTGGCATGTTGTAGAGCACAGATGGTCTGATGCCTTTTGTTTTCCAGTAGTAGTAAAGCATCTGTGTAAAACCATCTGTGTTGATTAGTTTTTTATTTCTTCTACTGCTCCACCATCAAACCCGCTTAGTTCTCCAATGATGTTGTATAGTGTTAAGATTTCTCCAGGAAGAAGAAACTTTGTCACTAAATCCTTTGGTGTATAAACATGGAATTTATCCATGAGTTCCTTGCTTTTTAAGCTTGGACTTTTTACGCCTTCTATGACAGTCATCCTTTGAAGCTCTCCTATGTTGATGTTTTCTTGTTGTTCATCCATAGCTAACTCTTGGATTTCTTCCATTTTCTCAGGGGTTAGTGCTTCTACTCGAAAGATTACTTTATCTCCTATTACCTCTGATAATCTTTTCATTTCAACTGCTTTACTTGGTTTTCTTAGTTTGCTTTCATCTAGCTGTAGTAATAAGTCTAATGTATTCATAGGGTTCCTCCTTATTCTGGATTGATCACATCTGTAAAGTCATAGCCTGTAAATGTAAATGGACATTCTACCTTGCCTAGTGCTTTTGCTTCAAAATTCATTAATGTTAAATCATCAAAGCTCACTCCTGTTAATGCAACTCTTTCTGATTGAGCATCTACTGTATCTGGATCAGCAAGCTTGGATACGATTGTAAATCTAATATCTTTTCCTTTTTTGATCATATCTCCTAGCTTGATTGCCATTCTTGAGTTTACTTTGTGCATCTTTAATGTTCCTTTTCCTTCCCATCCTGTAACCTTTGTATCTTTAGCAAGGACTCCGCACATATTTACATCTTCTTTTTTTAATGTAACTTTTGCTTCGAGTCCAGTTAATTCACTTATTTTATTTCCATCTAACCAAATTTCTCCCCATATTCCGTTGATCACTCTATTTCCAGGTATTTTGTTTGCCATATTTATCTCCTCCTACATGAATATTTCCATTGTTAAGTCTTCCATAGCATCTAAGAACTTCACATTTGCTTTGATAAAGACTTCACTGCCTGTATTATATTCCTTGATTTCTTGTTCTTTTAATTCTTCTACAGCTACACCTTTTTTCATCAGGTATATTCTTTGGGTCTCCATATCGATCTTTGCCTTATTTTCATAAGCATTATCTAATACATCTATTCTTTCTAATTCCTCAAAATATGCATTAATTGCTGCTAAGAATAATACTTTGTTATCATATGAGTTGATAATTTTTCCAACATAAGCTCCATCAAAGGTATCATGAATATCATCTCTCATTAAATCTACTGCATCTACAATCTTGATCTTTTTGAATTCTTCTCCCTTTGTAGCAGTTGCTGTCGTAAGAGAGTTTACCCCTCTACCAATCTTGATTTTTACTCCATCGTTGATTAAAATCAATTTTCCATTATCAATATCACTATCAGGATTTTCTGATTCTGTGATACTTTCTACCTCATTGAGTGCATAGTAAGTAGAACTTCTTGTAAATGGTAATCCTGCAAGAATTCCTGCGATTCTACACGTATATTGACTTGCACTATAAGTAATAGATGTATGCTCATCAACCATTACCTTGATGCCCTCTGTAGCAAAATTGATAATTCCTTCATGATCTGCTTCTATGTTTGGTAATACTGCCTTAAATGTCTTTTTATTGTTGTCTCTTTGCTCTTTGATCCATGAAACAATATTTTGTACATCCTTTTGTTCAATAGCTGGAATGGCAAGATAGTTCCACTTTTTGCTTTTTAATCTCTTAAGAGCTACTGAATACTCTTCATCTGCATTAATTCTTTCAACAATGATTTTGCTAGGTTTTCCCATAAATGTTTTTTCAATATATCCCTTGTTCTCAGAGGTCCAATCCTCTGCCTTTAACTCATCGATTGACTTATATATCATTGTGTCAAAATTCTTTGTAGCATCCTTTAAAATCAATGCTACAATCCCTCTAGCACTTCTCTTGATAGCTGTTGTTCCTTTTGTTTTAAATTCTATAGAAATTTTTGGTAATCCCATTATAGTTCCTCCTTCATACTTAGTTGTTGCATCTTTTCATAATTTTGATAATCGTATAGTTTTGTTTCATCAATAGTATCCATAAATTGTATTTGGAAAGAAAAGTCTAATACCTTGTCTACCATACTGACTTTACTTTCTTGGATGGTAAATTTTCTATCCTTTACAATCAATAATGGCTGGAAAATTTCCTGCAATCTTTCTAACGTTTCTAGATTTTCTCCCATGGTTTCACTCTTTGAAAAATATTGGATATCTATTTTCACAAGCTTATTTTGATGGTATTTATCCTCCATGGTCGTTGAAATCGGTAAAACTTGTATGAAAAATGCAGGTCGATCAAATCCTTGAACCTGCATACTTTCAATCAATTGGTATGTAGGAAATTTTTCCTTCACCTTTTCTATAACAGATTTCTGAATTTCAATGAATGTCATCCTCATCTCTCCTTTGACATCCGTCTTTGCTGCATTTTTCTTTGAATGAGGCTTTCTGATAAATGATGAATCTCTAAAAGATCCATCAAATATTCCTCATCCAAACATAATCTTTCTTGAGCTTTTTTCAGCTCTTTTTCTATTTTTTCTATCTTTTTCTTGTAAGTATTTCTCTCTTCTATTACCTTATTGAGCCGGCTTCGTGGAATAAAATTTTGATCACTTACTATCAGTTTTTTATTTCCTATTTTTTCTTTTAGTTGGTCATATAACTTTTGACCTAATATTTCTTTTAGTTGTCTCATCGTATCCTCTCCTCGTTCCATTACGTTTTTAACGTGCAACGCCACGAATGGATCGGCTTCGAACCCTTGCTAGCATGTTTTCTTATTTTAAAGTATAATATAGAACTTTTAATGATATCGGTTTAGTTTCGGCACTTTTTCGGCATATTTACTTCTACAAACTTTAAAAAGGCACTATCTTTCAACAATTTGATTATTTTTCTAATGGCTTTGTTTTTTATTTCTCTACATTGTCTTTCTTCTAGGTTAATTTCAAAAGTAATATACCGCCAAATCTTCTTTTCAATATATTTCATTTCTATGATTTGTTTTTCTATGTCTGTTAAGCTTTCCATTGCATTATAGATTCTTTTTAAAAATCTCTCTATATGTCTTTTTTCGAATTCAAGTAAATCAATTTTATGCTGAATTTCAAAATCCTTTAATGCTTGAATCTCTGTCTTTGAAAAAAAATCATCTGTCTTGATGAAATTTTCATAATCTATTCCTTTTAAGCTTAGATATTGCATATCTTTTAAATCTGCAATTTGCAATTCTATTTCTTTTGTTTTGGCTTCATATTGCTTTAGATTCTTTAATATGTTTTCAATACTTTTCACATTTAAACTTTTTTCCTGTTTATTGTTCATGTTTTGCTCTAATGTTTGTGCATACATTCCTCATCACCACCATAAATTTTTAAGTATATAAAAAATCCAAAGATAAATTAAACAGCATGATTCTTACTTTATTCAATTTCATGAAAATCTTTTGTTAGTATAGAGTATACGCTATAATTTTTCATAAAATTGGCATCCTTTCGGCACTTTTCCGGAGATTTTACGATTTGTACAAAGTGTACATAGAAAATTATACCATATTTATCGAACACGTGTTCTATTTTTAAAAAATTTTTTATACAACAAAAAAGACAACTCTCTTATTTCTTAATAGAGTTGCCTTTTTCATTCTATATTTACCTGCGAATCATTCATATTTTGGTGGACTCACCCCTTTTATCTAAATTTTTCTATCTCTTCTTATCTTTAAACTTCTAGTTTAGATCATCTCCTCTCTTTTGTTATTTTATATATACCCATACTATTTTTAGTAAAACATTTTTAAAGAATAAAATTTGAAATCTTTTGAAATATTTAAATTAAAGTTTGAAAAACATACCCTATCTTTGTAAAATTGAAATATATATAATACAAAAGGAGCTGTAACTATGAACTTAATTATATTAGGATTAGCTCTACCAGGTGTTCTTTATTTTATCGTTCGTGCAGCTGTTAAAGAAGGAGTATCTCAAGCACTCCTTGAATATGATAAATATAAAAATGAAAAATAACTAGGAGGTAACTAAATGAAATTAACAGTATTAGTAGATAATAATACCTACATAGACCGCTACTTTATTGGAGAACCAGGGGTATCCTATTTTATAGAGGATGAAGGCACTCAAATTTTGTTTGATGTAGGCTATTCAAATGCCTTTATGAAAAATGCACAAAAAATGAATGTAAATATGAAGAATATGGACTTTGTTGTTATTTCTCATGGTCATATTGATCATACAGGAGGATTTTTTCATTTAATCAACTTTTATAATGAAGCGATAATGGAAAATATAAGCTATAAAAAGCCAACACTTGTTGCTCATCCATTCACATTTTTAACAAAAACCTTTGATGATGAAGAAATAGGTTCTATGCTTCCAGAAAAAAATTTAAGTAGATATTTTCATATGCAATTAAGTAAAGAACCTATTTGGTTAACAAAAAATTTAGTTTTCCTCGGGGAAATTGAACGAAAAAATGATTTTGAAAATAAAGAGCCTATTGGAAAAATTGCAATTGATGAAAAAATGGTAGATGATTATGTTTTAGATGATTCTGCTTTAGTTTATCAATCTAAGGAAGGACTCGTTATTATTACAGGCTGTTCTCATGCTGGTATTTGCAACATTATTGAATATGCTAAAAAAGTTTGTAATGACGAAAGAATTGTTGATGTCATTGGAGGATTTCATTTACTTGATGCAAGTAAAAAACAATTAGAAGGTACTGTAAACTATATGAAAAGAATAAATGCAAAAAAGGTTCATGCCTGTCATTGTACAGATTTAAATGCTAAAATCGCTTTAGCAAAAGAAACAAATATAAAGGAAGTAGGAGTAGGATTAACATTAGAATATAAATAAAAAATTAATTATTTGTTTAAAACCAGATAGAAAAAACTATCTGGTTTATTATTTTTGTAGCATCAATTAATTTTTAGCAACAAAATCTATCCATCTTAATCATCCTCACAAGTTTTATAAAAACATATTGACAAATATAATCACAAACCGTTATACTGTACATACACAATATATACAGTATATACAATTTTAAAGTAGAAGAGGGATTCTATGAATATAATTATTTCCAATGCATCACAAGATCCAATCTATGAACAAATTGCAAAACAAATAAAAAGTCTTATTTTAAAAGGTGAACTAGAACCTGGAAAAATGCTTCCTTCCATAAGAAGCCTGGCAAAAGAACTACAAATTAGTGTCATTACTTCAAAAAGAGCCTATGAAGAGCTTGAAAAGGAAGGATTTATTGAAACCGTTGCTGGTAAAGGTTCCTTTGTAGCTCATCAGAATAAAGACCTTTTGAAGGAACAACGTTTGAGAATTATTGAAGAAAAACTTACAGATGTTGTTGAAGAAAGTAAAGTATTAAATATTAATCTTGAAGAATTAAAAGAAATGCTTACCCTTTTATATGAAGAGTAAATATTTTTAGATAAAAACCTAGTTTTTTGAGGGAGGTTCAATTATGGAAAATATCTTAACACTAGAAAATGTCAACAAATCTTTTAAAGATTTTCATTTGAAAAATATTGATTTTCATTTACAAAAAGGCTATATTATGGGATTCATTGGTCCAAATGGCGCTGGAAAAACTACTACCATTAAACTTATTATGAATCTTATGAAAAGAGACAGCGGCACTATAGAAATTTTTGGACTTGATAATATTAAGAATGAACAAAGCATAAAAAATAGAATAGGATTTGTTTATGATGAAAATTACTTTTATGATGATATCAATCTATTGGAAATGAAAAAAATCATTGCTCCTTTTTATTCAAAATGGGATGATAAAATTTTCAACTATTATATAAATCGCTTTAATCTCCCTTTAAAAAAGAAAATCAAACATCTTTCAAAGGGAATGAAAATGAAGTATTCACTGGCAATTGCTCTGTCTCATCATGCAGAATTTATCATTATGGATGAACCTACTTCAGGTCTTGATCCTATTTTTCGAAGTGAACTTTTAGAAATATTATCCGATCTTTTACAAGATGAACATAAGGGGATTCTCTTTTCAACTCATATTACAACAGATCTAGATAAAATTGCAGACTATATTACCTTCATTAACAATGGAGAGATTGTTTTTAGTAAGGGAAAAGATGATTTACTTGAAAAATACGCTATCATTAAGGGCCCTAAAGAAATGATGGATAGCCCTATAAAGAAAGAATTTGTTGGCATAAAACAAAATAATTTTGGCTTTGAAGGTTTAACCAAAGATATAAAAAAAGCACGTCAAATCTTCAAAGATTCAGTTGTTATTGAAAAACCTTCTTTAGAAGATATTATGCTTTATACGATAAGGGGGAATTTATAATGTTTCACTTAATTATGAAAGATATACGTATACAAAAGAAAAGCTTTTTATTTGCTATTTTTTATCCCATATTTGCTGTTTCTGCATTCGGTGCCCCTGATTTTTCAGAATCTATATATATTATGATGGGGGTAGCCCTTACATATATATTTGCTTTAACAGCAGTAACCTACGATGAAAAAAATAAAAGTGAAATATTTTTATTAAGTTTACCTATTAAAAAGCAACATATTATTATTTCTAAATATTTATCTATATTTGTCTTTTGTTTCATAAGTATCGTGATTTCAGGAACTATAGGTGCAATTCTCAATATAACTGGAATTTTTACTAGTTTACGATTGATCAATTTTATAGATATCATCGCCATATTTATTAGCATGTATCTATTGATGGCTATTTATTACCCTCTTTATTTCAAGTTTGGTACTACTTATCTAAAATTAGTAAATATAGCTTTTTTTATGCTTGTTTTCTTTGCTCCTAGCACAATATTAAAGTTTTTACTTGAAAATAAGGATATGCCTCTTATTATGGATTTGATCAACTTTATCAACCATACAACACCTTGGCAAATTAGTCTATTAATTATTTTTATAGTGATGCTCATATTAATACTTTCTTTCTTGGTTTCTCTTAAGATCTATAAAAATAAGGATTTCTAAAATAGAATATTTAAAAGTCATGCTTTTATGTAATTTTTATATGATTTGGATAATATTTGTTGATTTTATTTATCAAAAATGCTTTAATAAGGCTAATCAGCTTTTTTAATCTAACTTTATATTTTATATCATTTTAATTTTTTCACCTTAAAGTTTATAGATAACTATTAAAAAATGGTTATTTGTAATAAATAATATATTGGAGGGATATGAATGAAAAACAAAAAGATTGCTTTACTCATGATACTCATATTTATAGTATCTATGACAATCACATCTATGGCGCAAGAAGAAATTACAAAGGATGGTTTAACTGCATCAGAAATGCTTCTAACAGTAAATGATGCATTCAATAACCAATATACAACTTTTAAATTCAACGGTACAATGAATATGAACACAAAAACTACAGGTTCTATGATGATTAAAAAGCCTGATCCAAATAATGAAGGTCAATTCATTAAAGAAGAACAAAAGCTAGATCAAAATGTAGACATGACTATGGTCCAAGAAGGAATATTCGAAAAACCTGAAAAAGTATATGTAAAGACTACCGCTTCTATAAAAAATATGCCTAAAGAACAAAAACCTCAGTCTTCTGAAGTTCTTATGGATCAAGGCGTTATGTATATGCGAGCAAGAGAAAATGCAAAATGGATAAGACTTGATATAAATCCTATGATGCAAGAAATGAAAAAAATGATGGGTAATGATGGAACAAATATGGGTATGACCAAAGAACAAATGGAACTATTCGGTATGTATGCTGCTTATGATGAAAATACAGTAATTGATGGTAAAGAATATTATGTGATCAATGTAAATATGGATAGTGCTGCTTTAAAAGAAGTATATAGTAAGTTAATAGATCAAATGTTTGATCAGCTTGGAAAAATAATAGAACAAACTGAAATAACAAAACCAAAGCAAGCCGAAGCCAAAATAGAAACAACTGAAATAAAACCAGAACAAATTGAAGAAAAGCCAGAAATGAATAAGGAAGTATTCAAGCAAAAAATGCAAGAATTATTTTCTAAAATGAATATGAACGTTACTTATAAGTACTATATCAACAAAGAAACTAAAATGTATGAATTCATGGATATTACACAAACAATAGATATGACTATGGAGAAAATACATACACAAACAACATCTACTGGTAAATATAAATATTATGACTTTAATGGGGAAGTTACTTTCCCTGTAATCAATACTGAAAATCCTCAAGATATGAATCAATTACAATAAATTGATTTAGGGAGTAGAGAAAAAAATTTTTCACTACTCCCTTTTTACTTGCTAAAAAAGTATGCATCTAAACTTGTATTATTTATTCAGCTGCCAAATAGAAAAATTCAAAATAGCTGCAAAAGCTACCCACAATATATATGGAATCATTAAATATCCCGCTGTCTTATCTAATTTATAGAATTTCACAAAGGTTATAATAATGAGCATCAATAGTACTAATAACTCAATCAATGCTAGTCCTCTTAATCCTACCCCAAAGAAAAGAATAGACCAAAAGAAATTAAATAGTAGCTGTAGCCCATAGTAAAACAAAGCATTTTTCACCTGTCTCTTTTCTGCTCCCAGCATCCAAATTCTATAACTAGCAATACCCATTAATAAATAAAGAATGATCCAAGCAATTGGAAAAATCCATGATGGAGGAACAAAGTCAGGTTGTATCAAGTTTTGATATTTTCCATAAGAATCTCTTGTTAAAAATCCACTTAAAATCCCTGTAAGCTCTGGTATGAATATACACACAATTAAAGCCAATAAATTTTTCTTTCCTTTTACTTTAAACATATCTTCCCTCCATTCCTATAATACTTTAATATGATTTTATGTATATGAATAAATATTATGCTTATCTTTCCTCTAAAATTTCCAGGGAAATGAATACGATTGAAATATTATAACATTATTGGTAATATATTGTTGTATCCATTTCTCTATTCATTTAAAAGTAGGAGGTAAACATGAAACATATTACATTAAAGGTGAAATATTCACTTGTTTTTATTTTAATTATTGTTATTGGTTTTTCGAGTTTTTATATTTTTTCTCCTGATATATTTTATACTATTGGAAAAACCTATGAAAAAGCAGGAAAGCATCATATTGCCAATACCTATTATGATAAAATTCTAAAAATCAATCCCAAAAGTCCATTAGCAGCCTTTACTACAGAACGAAAATTTTTAAAAATATTATCTAGTAAAAACTTTAACTTTTTAACAGGTTTTGTTTCTTTAAGTAATGGGAGTTCTGGAATGCATGGCCATAAACTTTCTGAAGCAGATTTAGAAAAGCTTAATGATCAATATGAAAAAGTCATCAACGGTTCTTTAGATGAAGATTTACGTTTAAAGCTTTGTCTTGATGCTGCTTTATTAAATTGGTTTGGGGGAAAGCCCTATAAATCTATTGAAATATTAAACACACAAAGTAAAAGTACAGATCAAATGCTTTTAGATTACCAAAAGCTATATTTATCTTGTATGTATCTTATGACTGGTGATCTAGAAAAAATACCATCCTTTGTGAATGAAGAAAATATTTATACCTTTAGTGAATCTCTACAGAACAAAGCTTCCTCTGTGTTAGCTTATTATTATTTGTTACTTAATAATCATCAAAAATTTAAGCAATATGTAAAAGAATATGATTATAAAAATTATTCTTCATTATCATCAGAATACAAAGCCTATTCAAAGCTTTTAGATATAGAAATGGCTATAGGAGAGTTTGAAAGAGCTATTGAAAGAAATAAATCTGAACCTTCTTATAAGGGATCTATTTATGGAAAAATGCTCATAGATGATACCCCATTTCCTTATCAAATCATTATCCTAAAAAAACATGATGATACTGGCTGGTCTAACAACCCTTGGACTAATGATTATATAGCTATGAGTATTACAGATAAAAATGGTGATTTTTCTCTTACAAATATTCCTTCTGGAGTTTATACCCTATTAACTTATGTTCCATGGCCTTTAGTAAAAGAAAAAAACTTTCGGGTGGATGGTCCAAGATTTATTGATTTAAAACATCATACACATGAAAATGTCAACATGGTTTTTGACCCAAAATTACCTATCAAAAAAGTGATTCAAGATGATAATTTGCTCACCTTTGAATTTGATAAAATAAAAGAAGCTGATTATTATCGATTAGAAATGGGAGAAGTTTATAAGGATCATGGTTTCGACCAAGTAGCCTATACTTATTATTCTGATATTTTTACTGAAAATCATATTACAATAGATGTGAATAAAAACAGGGAAAAAATGAGCGGTGGTATCAGCTGGGGTGATAAAGGGATCAATCCTCATGATGTGCTTGGTGCCTTCTATCATGAAGGAAATTATACTTATAAAATTACTGCCTTTAATAAAAATGGTATTATAGGAGATAGCTTTGGCATATGGCCAAATAGTAAATATCCCACTCTTTTTATTTCTGGTGCATCCTATACAAAGGCTGATGAGCTTCTTATGAAACAATCTTATGATGAAGCCATAAAGTGCTATGAAAACAATCTAAAACAAAAACCAAAGAATCCTCATGCACTTCGAGTATTATCAAGATTATATACCTTAGGATATGGCCCATCTCATGGTTTCTATGAAGAGGAAGAATCGGGTATGGATGTAAAAAAAGCAATCTATTATACAGAAAAATTAGTAGCAGTAGACCCTAATAAAAAGCTACTTCAAGAACTTGGTGATTTATATATGAAAAATAAAGAATATTATAAAGCATTATCTCTTTTTCAAAAAATAAAGCCCAAAGATTATTCTGTTTACACCTCTATGGCTAAAATCTATAAATGGAGAGGAGACTTTGATAAAGCTTTAGAAAATTATTATGCATCCTTAGAAGAATTAGATTATGGTATAGATGACATTCTAACTATTGAAATGTTAAGAGGAAATCATGAAAAGCTATTATCTATTGCAAAATTATATGACCATCAATCAGAATATATAGACTATGTAGATACGATTAAAGATTCTTTAGCGTATATAAAATCTTCAGCATATGCTGATTTTCATAAAGAAATGAAAGATGGAAATATAGAAGCAGGAAAGGAAATATTAATATCAAAAAAAGATCCCCTAACTTATTTCTATCAATCCTTAATATCCTTAGTAGAAGATACTAACAGAAAAGCTAGAGAAAAAGAATATACATCTAATTATCATAAGATTATAGCAAAATATTCTGCATCTCATCCATTAGCAAAGCTATTAAGAATTTTAGGTAAAGAAAATTTCGGATCAGATTTTGGAGAGTAGGTCATCTACTCTTCTTTTTTTATGAAATTTTCTTTCTAATGCATTTTATAGACACCTTTGGGACAAACTTTAACTATATTATAATAAGGAGGGGTCACCTATTCATGAGTACTACTAATTCATTGCCTAAACATTCAATTGATATAAACTCCCCCATGGCTGTCTATGATTTCAATAACAAATTTACTGAATGTCTAAACAATTATTTTACAGATGAATATGAAGATTTAGTTGTTATGTGCATTGGTACAGATCGGTCCACAGGAGATGCTTTAGGTCCTTTGATTGGGTATAAACTGAAAAAAAGCTTAAGAAATCATAAAAATATTTTTGTCCATGGCACCCTAGAAAATCCTGTTCATGCAAAAAATCTCAGTAATTCCATTGATCTTGTTTACAAAACCTATAAAAAACCTTTTGTCATTGCTATTGATGCATGTTTAGGAAAATCTGATAGAGTAGGACACATTACAATAGGTTATGGGCCTCTAAAGCCTGGTGCAGGTGTAAATAAAGATCTTCCTTCTGTAGGAAATATGCATATTACAGGTGTTGTTAACTTAGGTGGATTTATGGAGTATATGATCCTGCAAAACACAAGATTAAATCTTGTAATGAAAATGGCTGATGCCATTGCCGATGGCATTCAATATAGCATATGGAAGCTTTTAAGAAAAGACACAAAGGAGCAGTATGAACTAAACTAATTCATAACTGCTCCTCTTTATTTAAAATAAAGATTCATAGGCTCTCTTTTCTATAGCATATATAATTTCATTAATACTTTTATTTTTTGTATTGATTACCATAGCTCCTTTGTCCATATCAATAACATTATCAAAATTGCCTAAGTAACTTAATTTGCTATCATCACTATTATAAAGAATAGCATCTACATATCCATCATAGTTTTCATGTACAACTTCATATCCTCTTGCTTCTAATTCTTTCCCTATCCCCTTTAGATGATCCTGTATAGCTACTACCTTTGGCATATAAACACCTCCTAGTTGTATTATGACTAGGAGGTGTCCGTTTTATACTATTTATGGTAAATTTACATAATATTATCCTGTGGTACAAGAACTTTCAGCCCTTCTGGAACCATTTGAAAATACACATTAAAACTTTTTCCTATAATATCTCCATCTAAATTAATAGATAAGTGTTCATCACTTTTTATTTTTACCTGTTTTCCTTTATGCATATCTACTTCATCATAGTGGACATGCTCGCCTGAAAATATTTTAGGAAATACTCTCATAAGCTTGAACTTTGAAATTTTATCTACAATACAAACTTGAAAATCACCATCTTTTATATCTGCCATGGGAGCAATTTTCATTCCACCACCATAATATTTCCCATTGGCTACTGCTACTAGCGTAATATTTTTATTTTTCTTGCTCCCATCAATATTCATGTTCACTCTTTTATGTTTATAAGAAAAAAGGGTCTTTAATAATCCTCCCATATAAGCCCATGAACCAGAGAGATACTTTTTAATATTTTCTGTTTCTTTTACAATTTCTGCATCGAGTCCTATACTTGCAACATTTACAAAATATCGATCATTGACCTTTCCACAATCAATCTGTACTTTTTTCCCATAGGCAATTACGTTTAGAGCTTTCTCTAAATCATTGGGGATCCCTACGGTTCTCACAAAATCATTTCCTGTACCAGATGGTATTACACCCAAAGAAGCACTAGAACCTATCATGCCATTTACAACTTCATAAATGGTTCCATCTCCACCTACTGCTACAATTTTTTCATATCCTTTTATGACTGCATCTTTTGCTATTTCTTCTGCTTCATTCTTTCGAGTAGTCAATTTAATTTTATAAGGTATATGAAAAAAATCCATCTGCTCTTTAATCTTTCCTATAACAAAATCACAATTTCCTTTTCCTGCTACTGGATTTACAATAAATAATATGTCCATTTACATCCCTCTATAATGCTATTTTTGTGTATTCATCTAAAGATTTATTTTTTGCTCTATCTAGTGCTTGCATTTCTTCTGCTGAAAGGGTATGTGCTGATTTTCCCGACTTGATTGTTTTTCCATAAATAACACTATTACTTCTACTATATATACTTGTAAGAATAAATCCATTATTTTGTTCATCTAATAATGCAATAGAAAAACTTAAGCTTCCCCCAACATCATCAAATGCATTATATTGCACCAATCCTACCTTTTGGATACTATAAAGAAGCTTTTCTTGTATTCTCTCTACAAGAGCATCCATTTGATTCATTCGAATATCTAAGTTATCTATTTTTTGATAGTATTCTTGAATAATTTCTTCTATATTTTTTCCTTCCCTATTATTTGATAAAGTTTCATATTTTTTCTTCAACTTTGACAACCTAGCACCTTGTATACATATGATCACTAATAATAACAGGCTAATACTAGCACTATAAAAAATAATAATTTCTAAATTTTCTTTAATAATATTAAAGATAGCCTCCACGGTTTTCCCCCCTTTTCTAAATACCTTCCCAATATATTATCTCATGTAAATAAAAAAAAATAAATAGTATGTCTAATTTTCGCACATACTATTTTTTTCTATTTCTATTTTAATCTATTCATTTTCTAATTCATCACAGATTTTCTTTAAAGCTTCTACTGCTTTTTTTACCTCTTCCTTTGTATTAAAATAGCCTAAGCTAAACCTTACTGTTCCCTGCTCAAAGGTTCCCATTGTTTTGTGAGCCATAGGTGCACAGTGAAGTCCCGAACGAACAGCTATATTAAATACTTTATCTAATATATAACTTACTTCTGATGAATCTTCCTCACCAATATTGATAGATATTACGGCTGCTTGTTTTTTAGCATTCACAGGACCATATATACGTATTTTATCAAGTTTTTGTAGTTCTGAAAGCATATATTCTGTTAGTTCTTCTTCATGTTTTTGAATTTTTTCTATTCCCTCTTTTAAAATAAATTCAATGCCTGCTCCTAATCCTACAATTCCCGGAGTATTTGGTGTACCACTTTCATATCTATCTGGAATGATCTCTGGCTGTGTGAGAAGCTCCGATTTACTTCCTGTTCCGCCTTCTTTCATTTGCTGAAGATCTACCCCTTCTCTTATATAAAGAATTCCTGTTCCTTGAGGTCCTAAAAGTCCTTTATGTCCTGGAACTGCAAGTAGGTCTATATTCATCTTCTCTACATCTATATTGTATACTCCTGCTGTTTGAGCAGCATCTACTAAATATAATACTTTATTTTTCTTTGCAATTTTACCGATTTCCTCTATGGGCATGAGTGTTCCTGCTACATTGGATGCATGGGTTGTAGCAATTAATTTTGTATTCTCTTTTATTTCCTTTTCTATTATCTTGGGATCAATTATTCCCTTTTTATCACATTGAATAACTGTATGTTCTATCCCTAATTTTTTAAGGGTAACGATGGGTCTAATCATAGAATTATGTTCCATACTTGTTGTGATCACATGATCACCTGATTTTAGTATTCCCTTTAGAGCTAAGTTTAATGAATCAGTAGCATTACATGTAAAAATAATCTGCATTGGATTATCAATGTTAAATAATTTACAAATCAATTCTCTTGTCTTATAAATTGCTCTTCCTGCTTCTAAAGCTAATTTATGTCCAGACCTTCCAGGATTTGCCCCATATTCTCTCATACATTTATCCATAGCTACATATACACTTTCTGCTTTAGGATAAGTTGTTGCAGCATTATCTAAATAAATCACTCTAAACACCTCCACTCTATTCTTTTTACCATTATATGCACTACTTGTTTCACGTGAAACAACTATATTGCTTGAGCCACCATAATAATATTCGTTACATTAAATATTTCCTTTAATAAGTCAAAATACTCTCTCATAATAATAGATCTATGACTTTCTCTAGGAGTAATAATCATCATATCCTTTTCATGTTTTTTTATTTTTATCAAACCATTAAAATACTTTTCAAAATCTTTATCTCCAATTTTTTCTTTTAATTTTTTGAATCCTTCTTCTATATCTGTTCCTTTCACCCTTTCTTCCATAGGAGTAAACTTTTCCATATATACTTCCTTTGGAATATCTACTATAGACTTCATATATTGTTCTTCGTTCATTATTTTCCTCCCTCTGCGTCTATCTAACTTTTCATTTTTAAATTTCATAATTGTCATTCAACTATATTATATCAAATGTAGTAAAACAGTATTATAGATTTTTTCTATAGTTCATGTAAAACTTCTTATTGTACTATATATTTTATGCTCATGTGACCATCAAAATTTTTAAACTTACTTTTGAAATTTCCATTTTTTTAATCAATAAGCCATTTTATATTTTTATCAAAACACGTATACAAATTTAATTAAATTATCTTTTCCTTAAAAATAAAAACTTGTAAAGCAACCTTTCAGAATTGCTTTACAATTTTTTATGCTTCTATTTGATAAATACACCTGTATATTTTCTTTTATCTATTTTAAAATCATTTTCGCTTAATCCACTTTTTTTCATTAGCATTCGTATTTCTTCAAAAGGCATTCCATGACTTTTCTTTATCGGTTCTCGAATATAGAGTTTTCCATTTCTTTTTAATTTACTAGATAATACATCAATTATATTTTGTCTTAAATATTCTTCAATATCGTGTAATACAAAATGAATAGATACAATATCATAATAATGATCTTTGATGTGAAGGGTTCCTATATCTCCTAATAAAAATTCTACATTTTTATAATTTTTCATCCTCTCTTGGGCTTTTTTAATCCAAAATGGCGATGTATCAACACATGTCAGAAATCCTTTTTTTAATAGTCTTTTTGCCATAAGCTTTGAACAAGTACCTCCACCACATCCAAATTCGAGAACTTTCTCATCTCCTCTTAAATTTAATTTTTTTACATACCCATTATAAACTGGAACACCAATTTTATTATTAAGCCATTTTTCAATAAAAATTTCCATAAACGTAGGATTAGAAAAACTCACAAAAACACCCCTTCTCCATATTTATTGCAAGCTATCTGCTATTTTTTTTAAAGACTTCAAAAAGTTAGTTCGTTCTTCTTTTGTATCTAGTGGGTCAAGTATTCCTTCCCATAAATTTTTTTCTCCTCTTTTATGTTCTATCTGTGCTATCTTTCCTTCTCCTGTTAATTCTAATCCATAAGACCTACGATCTCTTTTACTTATTACTCTTTTTACATAATTCCTTTTTTCTAAACGATTAATAGCATTCGTTAAAGTACTACTTGGAACTCCTAATATTTCAACAATTTCTTTTAATATAACATCAGGCTTTTTTTCAATGATTTCTAGTATACTTATTTCTATAGTCGTAACATCTTTAAGTTTTTCAGAAAATAATTTTGTTTTTTTCTTTTGAAGGGAATACAGTATACTATGATAAATTTCATCTAGAATCTGTATATCCTCTGAATCTATTTTTTCTTTTATATTTTTTGGAGAATTTGTAGTCATTGATAGCTCTCCTTATATATTTTTTATTACCTTAACGGTAATATTCCATATAGGTATTATATTACTTATGGTATTATATGTAAATATCAATATTAGTTTTTTTCTTACAACAGACTAGAAATTCTCCTTAATTCCAAAATTTTAATTGTACATCAATATTGTTTTCTTCTAATTGCAAAATAATATATGAAAACCATCTTTCTTTTCTTTTATAGATAGGAGACCCTGGATTTAATAATAACACCTTATTTTTTGTTTGAATGATTGGCTGATGACTATGACCAAAAACAATAATATCTACATCAAATCCTTGAAATGCCTCATAAGCTCTCATAATAGTCGTTTTATTTGTACCATGCCCATGATAAATACCTATATGATAATTATTTACTTTTATAATCTCTTTTTCATGTAACAACTTTTTCACATTATTGCAATCAACATTTCCCCATACCCCTAAAAAGGGTTTATATTTCTGTAACAGTTTTATAGCCTCACTTGTTTTGTAGTCTCCTGCATGAATAATCATATCTACTTCTTTTAAATGCTCATCTAAGAAATGTATTAATTTATTCATATTTTTTCCTATATGTGTATCTGAAATAATTCCTATTTTCACATAAACCACCTACCATAAAAAAATCCTTCTTAGGATTATCTCCTTAGAAGGACTTATATATGTTTCTATTTTATAAAATCAATCTTTATTTTCTTTTTTCCTCTTATGTCAGGATGTTTGTACATTAAGATCATAAAACCTGTTGCCAATAAGATTCCTTTTATGATACTGCTCATACTAATACTCCACCAGATTCCTTCTAATCCAAGCAAGTTCTCTGATGAAAGAATTTTTGCTGCTGGCACACGAAGTCCAGTAAATAAAATGCTTATGATAGCTGGAGGTATTGTTTTTCCCATCCCATTAAATGCTCCTGCTGTTGTAATTTCTATACACATGAAAAGCTGAGAAAGTCCTAAAATCTTCAAATATTCTACCCCATATTTTATGGCTTCTTCTTCAGGAATAAAAATAGAAAATATAGGTCTTGCCCCAAAAATGAGAAGACATGTGGCAATTATTCCTATTATGCTTACAATTCCTATAGCTGTAAAATAACCCTTAAAAATACGTTTTCCTTTTTTGGCCCCATAATTTTGTCCTACAAAGGTACTAATAGCCGTTGAAAATCCACTTGCGCTCATCCATGAAATAGCTTCTATTTGAGAACCTACCTTTTGTACAGCTATAGGAACTGGACCCCAACTAGCAACAATTCTTGCAATGAACATTGCAAATATAGTAAACAGCCCACTATTAAAAGCCACAGGTATTCCAAGTTTTACAATTCTTTTTATGTATATTCCTTTAGGTAGTATCCATAAGCGAAAATCTGAAAACAATGGGAATTTATTTTTCATATGATAGATAAAAACAATCGTTACAATAAGTTGTGCACTAATAGTAGCAAATGCTGCTCCTTTAACCCCTAATGAAGGAAATGGACCTATTCCAAAAATCAATATAGGATCAAGAATCATATTTGTAAAAAGTCCTATTGTATTCATCATAAAAGGTGTTTTACTATCTCCATATCCATTATAAATACTCGTAAGTACAGGATTTATAAAATAAAAAGTAATACCAAAGGTTACAATAACTAAATAGCTTATAGCCTGATTAATTACTTCCTGATCTCCTAAATGAAAAAAGCCTATGAGTTCTTTACGAAATATTAGAAGACATGCTCCATATATGAGTGCTAAAAATATATTCAATTGAATGGTATGACGTGCATAATCTTTTGCTGCATCTAAATCTTTTTTCCCTACTGACTGAGCTACACCAATTTCAGCACCTATTTTGGGTATTAGAATAAATGCCATTGCAAGCCAAGTAAAAAAACCTGCTGTCCCAACAGCAGCAACAGATTTACTTCCTACCCTTCCAATCCAAATCATATCCGTCATATTATATGCCATTTGGACGAAGGATGTTCCCATAATAGGGATCGCTAATTTTATTAATGCTTTAAATATACTACCTTCTGTAATATTATTATTTTCGTTCATTTTTATTGCCTTCTTTCAATTTCCTAAAATACATACCCATCACAAAAAAAAGTGTTATTCCAAAACTAAGATAGGTTCCCATATGATACATATTAACAAGGCCAAACTTTTCAATAACCCATCCACCCCCATAGTTTCCAACAATTCCACTCCCTCCCATGAATATAGCTGATCCAAAAGTTTGGGCTGTAGACTTAAGTTCCTGAGGTGCTAAGAAGTGAATATAATAGACTGCCCCCGTTAAAAATAATGCAAAAGAAAGCCCTTGAAGACCTTGGATCAATATAACATGGATTGGTGAAGATGCAATAGTAAAAAGGAATTGTCTTAAAATAAAAAATATAGTTGAAAATAAAATAATATATATAGGTTTTACTTTAGAAATCAATCGATTTGATAGGATAAATAACGGCACTTCGCTGAGGGCCATAACAGACAAAGCAATTCCTAAATGCACTTTATTCCCTCCAACAGCATCCATTAATCTTGGTAAAAACGTATACGCAGCTTTATGTGGAATAAAAATTCCTACAGCAAATGTTAAAAAAATAATATAGTCGTAGTTTTTTAATAACTTGCTAATCTTTAAATCTTTTATTTTATTATTACAAGTAGAAGGATTTATATGGACTTTCGTACATAAAAATATTGTAATGACTCCAAATAAAGCATAACAAATATATAAGCTTTCTACTCCTTTTATTTCTATTAATTGTCCAAAAACATAAACCATTACCGCATATCCGATGGACCCCCACAACCGAATATTTCCATAGGATGTATTTTTCTCTCCTTGAATCCCCATAATTACCCAACTATCTAAAAGAGGTGTTAATGCACTTTCAAAAAAAGTAATGATAGCAAATACAATTCCCAATAAAAGAGCCCCTTCATAAATTGAAAGGGAACTAATCATAATGATTGCAATAGACAATAAAATAATGAAAATTTTCTTTATAGATTGGGTTTTATCACTAACCATTCCCCAAAATGGCTGAGCAAAAACAGATATAAAGGAATTCATCCCTAATATAGCTCCTATTTCAATATTATTTAATCCTTTACTATCAAGAAAAATAGTTAAATATGGATAATAAGCAGCGAAAGTCCCCCAAAAAAAGAATTCTACTATAGAAAATCTTTTAGTTATCAAATTATTTCTCATTTTTTTCTCCTATTTCTATTTATGCTAATATTTACTTATTCATTATATATTTCCATGATTATTTGTGCAATGTAAATAAAATAATATTATGATAAAAAACAAAAATATAAAACACCCTTTTTAATAATTTTTTGCCTTTACCAAAGTTCTATCCAAGATAAACCTACATCTACCTGAGATCCAGATCCTGACGAGGAAACTGCTGAAACTGTAAATGTACTTCCTGGTTCTAACTGAATATCTAAAGAACCTACAAATAATTGATTAGATTCAGCTTTTCCTAATTTAAAAACTAACAAATTCGTACCCGTAGTAGCCGTCAGTGTACCTATTTTATTATAAGAAACTACACTAGTATTTTCATTAATATCTGTATAATCACCAGATACAGTAGCATTTTTTATCATCTTTATAGTAACAGGTTTACTTCCATCTGTACTTACTGACAAATAATCTAATCTAATTCGTACTCGATTAGTTTTTTCTTGAAAATTGTTGTTATTTTTAATCGTTATAATGTTTGTTTCAGTGTCATTAATGCTCTCTACACTATTTGACACTGAATTACGAGTAACAATAGCACTATAGTCAATAGGACCTTCAACTAATCCAATTCCACTAGATGTTTGTAAAATAATATTTGAACTACCACTTGTTTTTTCAACCTTTGCCATAAGGGGTAAAGTTGGGTTATAGATAGAGGGTGTAGTATTATTATTGGGATATCTAATAGTGTGAACCAATATAAAATCACCAGTAGTAGGATTAGCTATCCAAAAAGTAATCACACCAAATCCAAGCCACTGATACTGAATAGTATAGACATTTCCTTTCGTAGTATCTAAAGTAACACCACTATCACCTGTGCTATCCACCTTGTCTCCATTCCAATTTGATTGATCTGTCCAGTTAGGTGTCCCATTCTGAAGTCTTAATATTCCAAAGGTTGTTCCATTATATCCAAAGAAAAATCCGTCCGTTGTATCTCCAATCCCAATTAACTGAGTACTATTCGCAACCCCCGTAGTAAAAATTGCTGTAAAACGAGCCTGGGCACCTAATCCCGATTGATATCTTAAAACTCTAACCGTTTCCATTTTGGCTGTTATAGAAGTTTCAGGAAGTGCTGCTGTTGTTTCTAATACTGCCTTACTATTATTACAATAAACGGTTCCCCCCTCATCACAACTTACTTTTAATAAATCACTATTAATATTGTAATTAATAGTATATCCAGTAACTGGATGGAGTTCGGCTACTCTTAGATCCTTAAAAGCAGTCAATGGTAAGTTTTCCGTTCTCCCAGCACTATCAAAAAGCTGCACATGTACTGCTCCGTTTATATCACTAGCAACAGGAATAATATTGCCTTCATTACTAGCATAAATCTGACTTTTATTATTTTCCGCCTTTACATTAAAAATATTATAGTTTGGTATATTTTCACCCTCTTTCATTTTTATTTACTATATAATATGACAAGTCTATTAATCTGTTCGTGTTACATATAATAATTGATCTGAAAGTCCATATATAAGGCTTTTATAATCAAAAATAAATTTTCTCTTCCTATTTACCTTAAGCCTACAAAATATATTTGCTTCTATAAATGCCACTTTATAATAAAAAAATTATGATGATTTTAAAACTATATTCTGTTGTACACTTTAACTCATACGATTAATTATAATCAACACATTTATTGAAAATAAAAGATATAATAGTAATACCAATCATAATTCCATTAATTGAAGTAACAATATAAATTCCGATAAATTCTAAGGCTAATCTTCCTAATACTAAAAATATCCTGTAAAAAACAATAGTTGTTGCTATCATTAAAATTGATGCATAATAAAACAATTTTGTTTTTATTGGAATAGGATAAAAATTTCTTTCATATGGACCTCTATTCTTATAAAGATATAAAAGTATAATCAAAAATCCTAACAAAGTACTTCCATGCTGAAAAAACTTATAAATAGGTATTTGATAATTCATTAAATGAATATGATTTCTTAATCCATGAATTATTTCGACAAACATTCCACCATCATGGGTAAAACTATCCCACAACACATGAGAAAACATACCAATAATTGCTGAATAAATAAAAATAAAAAAGTCTTTTATAGATTTTATAGACCATCTACCCATAGCTATGTGATAAAACCACTGATCCATAGGCTTTGGTAAATTTAAAATAAAAGGTTTCTTTATAATATAATGAAATATATAAGCCATAATCAAACATAAGGGTAGATTAAAATAAAAAAATCCACCTATAGTATGCCCCACCGTTCCCATTGGTTTAAATCTTATAAAATATTCAAAATCTGGTGCCATACTCCCAAGGACCAAAGCAGTAAAATCAAAGTATTTTTCAAACTTATTTTTTATGGGAATAACAATTGCTGGATGTGAAAATGTAAAAGGCATCCTATCCATCTCCTTTCATTGATTTTTTCTTAAAAAAAACCGCTGATATTCAGCGGTTTATTCATATCTTTTAAAAGTTTCACGTGAAACATTAATTTCCTTGTAAAAGTTCTACTAATCTCTCTAATTCGTCATCACTATAATACTCTATTTCTATTTTACCTTTTTTCTTGCCTTTTACAATACTTACTTTTGTTCCTAATCTAGTTTTTAAAGTATCTTCTATAAATATCAATGTATGATCCTTTACTCTCTCTTTTTTCTGTTTCTCTTCTTTATTGTCTATAATCTTTGCAACCAAACTTTCCGTTTCTCTGACAGATAAATTATTCTCAAAAATCTTTTCACCTATTTGTTTTTGCAATTTGGGATCTTCGATTCTTAACAATACTCTAGCATGTCCATTTGATAATAAATTTTTCATCACCATATCCTTAACTTCTTCTGTAAGATTAAGAAGTCTTACAATGTTAGCAATATAAGATCTGCTTTTTCCGATACTTGATGATATTTGTTCTTGTGTTAGTTCATAAGCTTCCATTAAGGTTTTATATGCTAAAGCTTCCTCTATAGGATTAAGATCTTCTCTTTGTAAATTTTCAATGAGTGCAATTTCCATACGTTCTTTTTCATCAATCTCTTTTATAATACAAGGTATTTCCTTAAGTCCAGCGTATCTACAAGCTTTCCATCTTCTTTCCCCTGCTATAATCTCATATCCTTCTTCAATGGTTCTTACTACAATAGGTTGCAATACTCCATGATTTTTAATAGATTCTGCTAATGTTTCAAGCTTGTCCTGATTAAAATTTTTTCTCGGCTGATTTCTATTTGGTTTAATTTTATTGATATTAATTTTATCAATATTGCCTTTTGGAAGCTTCTTTTCTTCTATATCTGTATTTCTTTCAGGAATAAGAGCACTAAGCCCTTTTCCTAAGCCACTTCTTTTTTTTGCCAATTATATCACATCCTCGTCACTATCTTCTTCTAGATATAAAAATTCATCTGCAAATTCAGAATATGCTTCTGCTCCTTTAGATTTTGGATCATATTCAATAATAGATAGTCCATAACTAGGTGCTTCTGCTAAACGAACATTTCTAGGAATTAAAGTAGTATATACTTTTCCTCTAAAATATTTTTTTACTTCATCAACTACTTGTATAGAAAGGTTTGTTCTTCCATCAAACATACTAAGTATTACCCCTTGAACCTCCAAATTTGGATTTAAACTTCCTCGTATAAGCTCAATAGTATTCATTAATTGACTTACTCCTTCTAATGCATAATATTCACATTGAATAGGAATCATCACACTATCTACAGCAGTCAATGAATTAATAGTTAGGAGTCCTAATGATGGTGGACAATCTACAAAAACGTAATCATATTCATTTTTTACTTGATCTATTGCTTTTTTCAGCCTTTTTTCTCTATCTTTCATTCCTGTCATTTCAATTTCAGCACCTGCCAATTGTACACTTGAAGGAATAATAGAAAGATTTTCCCGATGTTCATGAATAATACATTCATGAACATCTATATTATCTATAAGGAGGTCATACATTGTATACGGTACACGATCTTTATCTATCCCAAAACCGCTAGTGGTATTTCCTTGTGGGTCAATATCAACAACTAGTATTTTCTTTCCTTTTTCAGCTAAACAAGCACTCAAATTGACATTTGTAGTTGTCTTGCCCACACCACCTTTTTGATTAAAAATGGCAATTACCTTTCCCACCAGAATCACCTCACAAGTTTTTTAATATTTATAGATTTCGTTATACAAGTTACGATTCCTTCTCAAAATCCTTATGTTATAAAATTAATATGGATAAACATGATGAAAACTAAAAATATACTAAAAATTATTTCAACTTCATCCATTGACATCATAAAAAATAAAATGCTATCTATCACTTTTATAAAGAAAGATTTATGAGTTATAAATAAAAATAACCTTACATATACTGTAACATCTTAGTTGTTTTATAGGAGGCCAAAATTGAATGTTAAGAATTATTATGACTGCATTTTGGATTGTATTTATTGCTGAATTAGGAGATAAAACACAACTTCAAACCATGATGTTAGCTACTCAATCAAAATCCATATTAGGTGTCTTTATTGGCGCATCCTGTGCTTTAGTTTTAAGCTGTTTATTAGGTGTCTTTGCTGGATCATATATTACTAAATTTATTCCCCCTAATTATTTACAAATAGCTGCTGGCTTTGCTTTTATTATTGTTGGTATATTAACCTTATTAGGTAAAATATGAAAAAGTCGTAGGACTCTTGCCCTGCGACTTTTATTACTGTTCTTTAGGAATTTTTACAACGACTTCTATGTATTCGCCCTTATCCGATTGCTTGTATTCAGCTTTTAGCCCTGTTTCTTTAATGGCATTATATGCATTTTTTAAGGTATTTAAATAAATTTTAAAATTAAAAGCACTTTTTATCCGTTTTTTTGTATTTTCTTCATCTGGTCTAGTAATTTCATCTAATATTTCATTGATTCTTTTTTCTGTCTTTTTTACATTCAAATCTTTATCAATAATTTCTTTTAAAACCATTAGCTGTAATTTTTCATCATGTAATTTTAATAAAGCTCTTCCGTGTCTTTCCGTTAGCCCATTCTCTATTAATAAATCCTTTACTTCATTAGGTAACTTTAAAATTCTTAATTTATTTGCAATGGTAGATTGATTTTTTCCAACTTTTTGTGCAATTTCCTGCTGGGTAAAATGATGATCTTCCATTAAGTGAAGATATCCTTCTGCTTCCTCTATAAAATTTAAATCTTCTCTTTGTAAATTTTCAATCAGTGCAAGAACCGCTGAATCCTGATCTGTCATTTCTGTTACGATTGCAGGTATATTTTCAAGCTCTGCAAGCTTTGCAGCTCTTAGTCTTCTCTCACCAGCTACTAATTCATAACGATTCTCTCCAATTTTTCTAACGCTTATAGGCTGTAATACACCATATACTTTTATAGATTCACTTAATTCTTCTAAATTTCCTTTTTTGAAAACCTTCCTCGGCTGATATGGATTTGGTAAAATAGAATTAACAGGAATCTGCAGAACTGCTGTGCCTAGGTCTTTTATCATAATCACTCTTCCCCTTATACATATAACTATTCTAAATAACTATTCGTCAAAGAATTTAAACTTCCTTCCTTTTTAGAAAATTTTCTAAAACTTTTGTTCTACAAAATATTTATCCTATCCTTATATTAAAGGCTTTCTAGTCGGAGTTCCTGCCTTTCTAGGATATTTTGTCGGCGTTTTTTTTATTTTCTCTATGACAACGATATTATGGGTAATATCAGAAAATGGTAATTTTATATCTTTCTTTTCAACAAATCTACCACCTAAAAGTTCTATTGCTTTTTTAGCCGTCTTCATTTCTTCATCAATATTAGGTCCTTTTTGGCAAATAAAATATCCCCCTACCTTTACAAGAGGCAAACAATATTCACATAATATATTTAACTGTGCTACCGCTCTAGCAACAGCAATATCATATTTTTCTCTAAAATCTTTATTCTTTCCAAAATCTTCAGCACGTCCATGCTGAAAATCTACATCTTTTAGTCCTATATTTTCACAAACATCTTGAAGAAACTTAATTCTCTTATTTAATGAATCTAATAAAGTTAAAGCTACATTAGGATAATAAATATTTATAGGAATACCTGGGAATCCCGCACCTGTTCCTACATCTATCACTTTAGCATTTTCTTTAATATAGGGCAGGGTCATACAACATAAAGAATCTAAAAAATGCTTAATCATTACTTCTCTTTCATCTGTAATAGCTGTAAGATTAATTTTTTCATTCCATTCAATTAACAAATCTTTATACTTTAAAAATTGATTCATTTGATCAAGATTTAAAGTTAACCCTAAGTCTTTTGAACCTTGTTGAAGAACGTCTGTACTATTCATTCCCCTCACCTCTTTTTCTTCTCTGCTGCTCTAAATAGATTAAAAGCACAGAAATATCAGCAGGTGATACGCCAGAAATTCTAGATGCTTGTCCTACAGATAATGGTTTTATATTATTTAACTTTTGTCTTGCTTCAATTCTTAATCCATCAATATGACTATAATCAATACTTGGATCTAATTTTTTCATTTCAAGCTTTTTAAACTGTTCAATTTGTTTTAATTGTTTTCCAATATATCCTTGATATTTTATTTGAACTTCACACTGCTCCATTACTTGCATAGGAATATCTGGACGATTTTGATCTAGCTCTTTTAAATCTTCATAATTTATTTCAGGACGCTTTAATAAATCATATAAAGATATACCACTTTTTAAAGTAGCTGTATTCTTTTTCTCTAAAAACTCATTGGCTTGACTTGGCGTTACAGTTGTTTTTTGTAATCTCTCCATTTCTTTTTCTATGAGCTCTTTTTTATTTAAAAATCTTTCATATCTTTCTTTTGTTACTAATCCTATTTTGTATCCTTTTTCTGTAAGCCTTAAATCTGCATTATCCTGTCTTAATACTAATCGATATTCTGCACGAGATGTCATCATTCTATAAGGTTCATTAGTTCCTTTTGTTACCAAATCATCAATAAGTACTCCTATATATGCTTCTGAACGATCTAATGTAAATCCATCTTTCCCTTGAATTCTAAGAGCTGCATTCATACCTGCAATGAGTCCTTGAGCCGCTGCCTCTTCATAACCAGAACTTCCATTAAATTGTCCAGCTGAAAATAAACAAGATATATCTTTACATTCTAGTGTTAATTTTAATTGTAATGGATCAATACAATCATATTCAATAGCATAGGCTGGACGCATGATTTTTACATTTTCAAGGCCTGGTATACTTCTATAGAACTTTACTTGAACATCTTCTGGAAGGCTTGTTGACATACCTTGTACATACATTTCATTAGTATTTAATCCTTCTGGTTCAATAAATAATTGATGTCTTTTCTTATCTGAAAATCTTGTAATCTTATCTTCAATAGAAGGACAATATCTAGGACCTGTCCCTTCTATTTCTCCACCATACATAGCAGAGCGATGAATATCTTTCCTTATAATTTCATGGGTGTTTTCATTGGTATAAGTCAACCAACAAGGAACCTGTTCTTTTTCTAAATGTTCATTCATAAAGGAAAAAGGAACAATTTTCTCATCTCCTGGTTGCTCTTGCATTTTAGAAAAATCCAAAGTAGATTGATCTACCCTTGCTGGTGTCCCTGTTTTAAATCTTGCCATCTTTAGACCTATTTCTTTTAAACTTCCGGTTAACTGTTTAGAAGCAGCTAATCCATTTGGTCCACTTTCATAGCTTGTACGACCAATAAATATTTTTCCACCTAAATAAGTTCCTGTAGCTAATATAACAGCTTTTGCAGTATACACAGAACCCGTGCTCAATACTACACCTTTTACATGATTTTCTTCTACAAGAATTTCAATAACTTCTCCTTGCTTTACATCCAAATTTTCTTGATTTTCCAATACTTTTTTCATTTCTATATGATAAAGCTGCTTATCAGCTTGTGCTCTTAATGAATGAACAGCAGGACCTTTTGCCGTATTAAGCATACGACTTTGTATAAAAGTCTTATCTATATTTAGTCCCATTTCTCCACCTAATGCATCGATTTCTCTTACAAGATGTCCTTTTCCTGTTCCTCCTATAGAAGGATTACAAGGCATCATAGCAATAGAATCTAAATTGATGGATAAAAGTAATGTACTATGTCCCATACGCGCTGGTGCTAATGCTGCTTCACATCCAGCATGTCCGGCTCCAACAACAATTACATCATAATTTCCTGCTTCAAATTTTTCTATCATCCATATCCCTCCTATTTTCCTAAACAGAAATTAGCAAATATTTGATCGATTACATTTTCTCCTACTGTATCTCCCGTAATCTCTCCTAAGTATTCCCAACAATTTTTCACATCTACTTCTACAAAATCTAAAGGTAAATCTTGTTTAATAGCATTAATAGCATCTATCATACTTTTTTGTGCTCTTTCTAAAGCATCTTTATGCCTTACATTAGTAACAAAAGAAGATTCTCCTTGTTTTACTTTTCCTCCGTAAACCATCTCCACAATTGTTTCTTCTAATTCATTCAGTCCCGTTCCTTCTGTCATAGATACTTTAATAATTTTTTTATCTGGAAGAAATCTTTTGATTTCTTCTTCCTCTAACGCAATAGGTAAATCTGTTTTATTCATCAGAATAATGGTCTGTCTAGTTTTAAGAAGTTCCATAATTTCTCGATCTTCATCTGTTAAAGGTTCTGAAGCATTTAATACAAAAATAACTAAATCGCCTTTATTAAATAGTTCTTTACTTCTCTCTACACCAATTTTTTCAACAAGATCTTCTGTTTCTCGAATCCCAGCTGTATCAACTATTTTTAAAGGAATGCCTCTGATACTTACAAATTCTTCAATAATATCTCTTGTTGTTCCTGGTATTTCTGTAACAATAGCTCTTGATTCCTTAAGGAGTGCATTCATCAAAGAAGATTTTCCAACATTAGGCTTTCCAATAATCACTGTATGTAGTCCTTCTTTAATAATTTTTCCTGTATTTGAACTCTCAAGAAGGCTCTTTATATCTTCTTGAATCTTATTTGAACTCTCTAAAAGCTCAGTATATGTAATTTCTTCAATATCCTCATCTGGAAAATCAATATTTACTGTAATATGCGCCATCATCTCTAAAAGATTATGTCGAATCCCTTTTACTTCTTTAGATAAAGAACCTTCTAATTGTCCAAAAGCTACATCAAAGCTCTTATCTGTCTTTGCACTAATTAAATCCATTACTGCTTCTGCTTGTGAAAGGTCAATTCTTCCATTTAAAAAAGCTCTCTTTGTGAATTCTCCTCGTTCTGCCATTCTGGCTCCGTTTCTTAGCACAAGCTGAAGAATCTTTTGTACAGGAACAATTCCTCCATGGCAATTTATTTCTGCCACATCCTCAGCTGTATATGTAAAGGGAGCCTTCATATATACAACTAATACTTCATCCACTATTTTTTTCGTATTTGGATCTACAATCTTTCCATGGGTAAGTCTCCTTGGATTATATTCCTTTATACTATTTCCTTTTGTAGGAACAAAAATTTTATCAAGTATTTCTAAAGATACTTCTCCACTTAGCCTTACAATCCCGATTCCTGCTTCTCCAGGTGCTGTAGCAATAGCTGCTATTGTATCGCTCATATTTTCACCTCTTCATTTCAATCACTTCTTTAGTCTCTCTAATACTGAAAATAAAAAGATAAGAGAATACCTTTGATAACTTTTGTAAAAAAACTTACTGAAATTACATGAAAAAGACGTTAAGAACCTTCAATGTTTGAACAAATGTGAGTTTTGAAGGTTTAGTTTTTTTCATGTACTAAAGTTTAGTTTTTTCAAAAGTTATCTGGTATGAACGTTCTTTTTATTTTATATCATTAGTATACCAAAATCTTAGTAAACAATAACAAAACCCAGTAATCGCTACTGGGTTTTTGAAAATTATTTTGCTGCAATTACAACTTTTCTAAAAGGTTCTTCTCCTTGACTTCTTGTCTGAACATATGGATGATTCTGCAGTGTGGAATGAATAATTCTTCTCTCATAAGGATTCATGGGCTCAAGGACTATATTTTGTCTTTTAATTTTTACTTGATTAGCTAACTTATTTGCAAGTCTTATTAATGTCTGTTCTCTTTTTCTACGATAATTTTCTGTATCTACTACAACCCTTAAATAATTTTCGCGATTCCTATTAACAACTAAACTTGCAAGATATTGTATTGCATCTAATGTTTGGCCTCTTCTTCCAATAAGTACACCCATGTCTTCACCAAAAACTTCTACATATAAGCTATTTTCCTTTAGCTTTGTCTTACAATTCGCTTCAATCTTCATATCCTTAAATACACTACTTAGAAACTCCACTGCTGTCTCTTCTGGACGATCAATCACTATAACTCTAATCTTTGCGAGTCTTGTACCAATAAAACCTAGAAAACCTTTACTTGGCTCTTCTATTACCTCAACATCTACCTGCTCTCTTGTAACATTTAATTCTTCAAGAGCACTTTTCACAGCTTCTTCTACAGTTTTTCCTGTTTTTTCTGTGAATTTCATATTAACTTAACTCCTCCTTAGACGCTGTACCTTTTGGCATAAAATATTGCTGAGCCATTTGGAATCCATTACTTATAACCCAATATAATGTTAACCCTGCTGGAAAACTTCTTCCCCACCAAATAATCATAATAGGCATCATCATATTCATCGTTTTCATCATTTGATTTTGACCAGCTGCTCCCGTATTTGCAGTACTCATTGAAAAATACGTTGTAATACCTGCTAATAGAGGCAATATCCATGGATCTGGATTACTTAAATTTGGTATCCATAAAAAAGATTCGCTTATGGCTGTAAGAAATGTTGGATCCGCAATATATTGTGCTGGAGTTCTTAATACAGAAAACAATCCAAATATAATTGGGATTTGAACAAGTAATGGTAAACATCCACCCATCGGATTGATTTTATGCTCTTTATACAGCTCCATTGTTTTAATGTTAAGCTTTTCCTTATCATTTTTATATTTTTCCTGAAGCTCTTTGAGCTTTGGTTGTATCTTTGTCATTTCTCTTGTACTCTTTAATTGCTTCATAGTCAATGGTAATAGAAACAATTTTACAACTATTGTAAATACGATAATGGATATCCCATAATTTCCTATAAAATTATATAGATATAATAAAAGGTATCCCATTGGTTTAGCTAAAAAACGCATTAAAATTATTACCCCCTATTCTATTATTTTAAAGGGTCATATCCTCCTGAGTGAAAGGGATGACATTTTAAAATTCTTTTTATACTCATAAAAGTGCCTTTAATTGCACCATATTTTTCTAAAGCTTCTAATGCATATTGGGAACAGGTCGGATAAAATCTACAAGTTTGAGGTTTTAAAGGCGAAATATAATTTCTATATAATTTCACCATAACTATTAGTATTTCCTTCAAGATTTTTCACCTATTTCAATAATTTTGATTTTTTTAAAATATGCACCATGGCCTTTTCTACATCTTTATACGCTGCGTCTTTTATATTTGCTCTCGCAATAAAAATAAGATCATACCCACTTTGAATCTTTGGACTATATAAACGAAAAGATTCTTTCATTAATCTTCTTGCTCTATTTCTAATAACACTATTTCCAACTTTTTTACTAGCAATAAAACCTACTCGATTGTATTCTTGATTTTTCTTTAAATAGAACAATACTAAATATCGATTCGCTAATGAATTTCCTCTAGAATAGATCTTTTTGAAAGCACTATCTTCTTTTAATCGCAACGGTTGCTTCATGTTTTTTTCCTTCTTTCAAAATGTAAAAATTGCCTTTTCTCTTACTCTTTATTCGCATAAAGTAGCCACTTATAGAAAAAGGCCACTTTATGCGGCCTCTTATGCAGTCAAACTTTTTCTGCCTTTTAATCTACGTTTTTTTAGAATATTTCTTCCTGCTTTTGTACTCATTCTTTTTCTAAATCCATGCTCTTTCTTTCTTTGTCTTTTCTTTGGCTGATAAGTCATTTTCATTCCGAACACCTCCTTCAAAATGTAACGTATATATTAAAATGATCATATTTCTATCTAAAATGAGCATTTACTAAATAATTATAACTTTGTGTAGAAAATATGTCAAGAATATTATTAAAATGGCTTTTTGTGGATAAATTTATCACCAAATATTTTTGTTGTGGATAATTTTCGCCATATCATTGAAATCCTATTTTTTATTTGATATTATTAAATAAACTTGTTGATATGTGAAGAAATTATCAAAACTATTCACTTTTATACACAAGGTGTGGATAATTTTGTGTATAACTTATATGTCTTATGGGTGTTTTCTTTTTTTCTGTGTTTTTTTGCTTGTGAATATTTCTTTTTTAATTCCTATAAATTTGTGTACAATTATTTTTTGTTGCCCTTATATATTTTTTATTAATATATTATCCACAGGATTATTAATTTCCCAGTTTATAAAATTTATACAAAAGAAATTGATTTTTTTCATAAATCATCCACAATTTTTGTGGATATTTTGTGGATATTTGTTTTTTTACAGCAAAAAAATTTTTTTTCATCCAAAAACTTTCATTTCTATATGGCTATAAAATTTCATTTTGTAAGGAGGTCGTCTTATGAGCACCCAACTGTCTCAAGTATGGCAGCAAGCATTGAATTTAATCAAAACAGAACTCACAGAAGTCAGCTATAATACATGGCTTAAACCTATAGAGCCCTTAACAATGAACGGAAAAAATATTGTTTTAGCTGTGGCAAATGATTTTTCAAAAGGAATACTCGAAGCCAGATATGCAACACTTATTATCAATGCAATCAAACAAATCACTTCTGAAGAATATCATCTAGTTTTTACCGTTCCAGGAAGTGAAACTTATTTAAAAGCATCTCAAACTCAACCAAGTAATCAAAATAGCAAAGATTCATTTGAAACCCTTAACCTAAATCCCAAATATGTTTTTAGTACCTTTGTAATTGGCAATAGTAATCGTTTCGCCCATGCAGCATCTCTTGCCGTTGCAGAGGCACCAGCAAAAGCATATAACCCTCTATTTATATATGGAGGCGTAGGACTTGGAAAAACCCACTTAATGCATGCAATTGGTCATTTTATATTAGGTCAAAATCCAAATGCAAAGGTTGTATATGTTTCTTCAGAGAAATTTACAAATGAATTAATCAACTCTATAAGAGATGATAAAAATGAAGAATTTCGTAACAAATACAGACACGTTGATGTTTTGCTAGTAGATGATATTCAATTTATCGCTGGTAAGGAAAGAACGCAAGAAGAGTTTTTCCATACCTTTAATGCACTTCATGAAGCAAATAAGCAAATTATCATCTCTAGTGATAGACCTCCAAAAGAGATTCCAACCCTAGAAGATCGATTACGTTCTAGATTTGAGTGGGGACTCATTACAGATATTCAACCACCTGATCTTGAAACAAGAATTGCCATCCTTCGTAAAAAAGCGGACGTTGAAGGAATTGATGTTCCTAACGAAGTCATGCACTACATTGCAAAAAAAATTCAATCAAATATTCGAGAATTAGAAGGTGCATTGATAAGAATTGTAGCTTATTCTTCTCTTACAAATAAAGAAGTTACAATAGAGCTTGCAAGTGAAGCATTAAAGGACATTATTGCCTCTACTAAGCCTAAACAAATAACTGTGCCACTTATCAAAGAAGTAATAGCTGAAAATTTTAATATAAAATTAGATGACTTTAATTCTAAAAGAAGAACAAGATCTATTGCATATCCAAGACAAATTGCCATGTATTTATGTAGGGAATTAACAGATCTATCTCTTCCTAAAATTGGAGATGAATTTGGAGGTAGAGATCATACAACTGTTATCCATGCCCACGAAAAGATTTCAAAATCAATTGAATCTAATCCTGATTTTAAAATAAAAATAGATAATATTATTAAAGATATAAAAGGTAAATAATTCACAGTAGGCTGTGGTTAGTATCTTAATAAAGTGTTTATAATTATAATCCTCTAAATCATTCTATGAATATGTGGATAAATATATGCTAATTACTCACATTTTATCATTTCTTGTAATGATTTATTTTTCAACATTTATGACACTTATCAACAAATTCACAGCGCCTACTACTACTACTACTAAAAATTTATATTATATATATATGTTTTTATCAAAAGGAGGTTATCCACAATGAAGATCATTTGTAACCAACGAAAGTTATCCTCAAGCATAAATACTGTTCAAAAAGCAGTATCATCTAAAACTACCTTACCAATACTCAAAGGTATTTTATTAGAAACTTGTGGAAATCAATTAAAATTAGTTGGTTCAGATTTAGAAATAGGGATAGAAAATTATATAGAAGGCGAAATAATATCTTCTGGAGCAGTTGTTTTATCTTCAAGAATATTAGGTGATATTGTTAGAAAACTTCCAGATGCAGATATTGAAATAGAAGTAGATGATAATAATAATGCTATTATTAGATGTGAAAATTCTGAGTTTACACTAATTGGACAACCTGCTGTTGAATATCCAGAATTGCCAACAGTTGAAGAAGAAGATGCCTATAAACTGCCTCAGGATCTTTTAAAGAATATGATTAAACAAACTGTATTTGCTACATCAGTAGATGAAACCCGTCCAATTCTTTCTGGTGTTTTAATGGAGTTACAAGAAGAATCTATAAATATGGTGGCTTTAGATGGTTATCGACTAGCTTTAAGAAAAGCAAATGTAAAAAATACACTTAACCAAAAATCTGTTATTCCATCTAAAACATTGCATGAGATCAATAGAATTTTAACAGAAGAAGAAAATACAGATGTTGAAATCTTTTTTACAGATAAACATGTTTTATTTAATATGAATCAAACAAGAGTGATATCAAGATTATTAGAAGGAGAATTTATAAACTATCATCAAATTATTCCAAAAGAATATAAATCAAGAGCAAAAGTAAAAACAAAAAACCTATTAGATAGTATAGAGCGAGCTTCACTACTTGCAAAAGAAGGAAAAAACAATCTAGTGAAATTTTCTGTAAAGGATGAAACAATGAATATCACATCTAATGCAGAAATCGGAAAAGTATTTGAATCTGTTTCCATAGAGCTAGAAGGAGAAGATATTGATATTGGTTTCAATTCAAAATATTTCTTAGATGCATTAAAGATTATAGATAGTGAGGAAGTTTATTTAGAATTTACAACAAGTGTTAGTCCATGTATTGTAAAACCAGTAGATCATAGTAATTATACTTATCTGATCTTACCTGTTAGATTAGTAGGATAAGGGGAAGGAGTTCTCTGAGGTTTTGGAGAACTCCTTTTATACGATTAAAAACTTATCAATTCAAAAAACTGTGGATAATTTTTACAGATTTCTTAACAAGATCTTTATTTAACTTTATATTTGGAATTATAATGGCAGTGTTTGTTTGGAATAATAATGAAAAATCATATAAAAATGTGAATAATTATAAATAGGTGAAATGAAAAAGTAATATAATAAAGAATGTTCATAATAGATACCTAAAAACTAAACTTCATTAAATTTTGATGTTGTTTATTGATAGAATAGATATTATAAAATAAAAGGAGTGATTCATTGATGCTAGAAATAAAAATAGAAGGTGAATACATACAATTAGACAAAGCACTTAAGCTTGCAGCGCTAGTACAAACGGGTGGACATGCTAAGATAGTTATACAAGAAGGTTTAGTAAAAATCAATGGCGTTGTAGAGGTGAGAAGGGGAAAAAAATTAAGAGATGGAGATATGGTAGAATTAGAAGGAGAAAAATTTATTATAAGAAACTAAAGAAATGCTTTTCAATGGATTAAGTTGAAAGCGCAAGGGGTGCAGCAGGTGTATTTAGAAAGTTTAAAATTAATAAACTTTAGAAATTATAATCAGCTTACATTAAAATTTCATCCTAAGATTAATGTATTTGTAGGAGATAATGCTCAAGGGAAGACAAATATCTTAGAAGCTATCTATTTGACAAGTACGGCAAAATCTTTTCGAACCACTAAAGATCGAGAATTAATTAAATTTGATAAAGATCAAGCGTATATCAAAGTAGAAGCAAAAAAAAGATATACAGATACAATGGTAGAATTAAAGTTAGAAGAGGGTAAGAAAAAGCAAATTAAATTAAATAGAATTACTTTAAGTAAGAATTCAGAAATTCTTAATAATGTTTATGTAGTAGTTTTTTCACCTGAAGACTTAAAGTTAATCAAAGAAGGACCAAGTGAGAGAAGAAAGTTTATAGATCATGAAATATCTCAGATGAAACCAAGTTATTTTCATCATTTGAATGAGTATCAAAAGGTACTCATTCAGCGAAATCATTTAATAAAGAAAATAGTTCATAATAAAAAATATATGGATACCCTTGATATATGGGATGAAAAACTGATAGAATTAGGAACTAAGCTGATGATGGAAAGGTCAAAATTTGTTACAAGAATGAGTCCATTAAGCAGGCTGATTCATAGAAAGATTACAGAAAATAAAGAAAACATTGAAGTAAAATATATGAGTAGTATCGAATTAAAAAATACTTTTGAAGAGACAATAGAAAGTTTTAGGAAGGCCCTAAAAGGCTCTTTAGATGTGGATTTACAAAGAGGGACTACAACCTTTGGACCTCATCGAGACGATTTAGGTGTTTTTGTCAATGGGATTGATATAAGAAGTTTTGGATCACAAGGACAGCAACGGACTTCTGCCTTATCCTTAAAGCTTGCAGAAATTGAATTAATCAAAGGAGAGACCGGAGAGTATCCTATTTTACTCTTAGATGATGTTATGTCTGAATTAGATGTAAATAGACAAAAGTTTTTAATAAAGGCGTTAAGAGATGTTCAAATATTTATTACAACAACAGAAATTAACCATTTAAATGAACTTCGTGTAAACAAAGAATATATTTTTCATGTAGATCATGCAACGGTTCACAATGAATTTATATAAATTTTCTTTTATATCCTTCCATAAAAGGTTATAATATAATGTGGAGTAATTTTAAGGAGAGATTGATATGTTCCTTCATTTAGGCAAGGATGTGGTTGTGCCTATAAAAAATATAATAGGCATTATAGATATTGCTTCTATTGAAAAATCAAAGGATAGTAAAGCATTTTTCAAAATTTCAGAAGAAGAAGGTTTTGTACAAAAGATATCTGATGAAAAAATAAAATCTTGCGTCATTACTGAAGAACTTCAAAAAAAGGATAAAGGGGCACAAAAAATTGTGAAGACGGTTATTTATTATTCACCCATATCGTCCACAACCCTTCAAAAAAGAGCCAATTTTCTAGATGATATTCATAGTTCGGATGAAATTTATGTGAAATAGGTAAAAGCACCTATTAGAAATAGATAAACAAAACAGCGGGAAGATAATAATAAAGCTAGATTCGTAGCTTTTTTTATGTAAAAACAGATTTACAAGAGTAGGGGGTAGAAAAATGGCAGAAAAAATTAATAATGAATATGGAGCGGAGCAGATACAAGTATTAGAAGGCTTAGAACCAGTTCGAAAAAGACCAGGAATGTATATAGGTTCAACAGGACCAAAAGGACTTCATCATCTTGTATATGAAATTGTAGATAATAGTATTGATGAAGCACTAGCTGGATATTGTAATCATATAGAGGTTATGATTGGACAAGATAATTCCATCACTGTAAGAGATGATGGTAGAGGGATGCCAGTAGACCTTCATCCTAAAATGGGAAAACCTGCTGTAGAAGTCATTCATACAGTACTTCATGCAGGTGGAAAATTTGGTGGTGGAGGATATAAAGTATCAGGAGGTCTTCATGGTGTTGGAGCTTCTGTTGTAAATGCTCTATCAGAATGGATGGAAGTTGAAGTAAAAAGAGATGGAAAGATTTATCATCAGCGATATGAAAGAGGAAAAACTATTACAGAGCTTACTGTAGTAGGAGAGTCTCATGAAACAGGCTCTAAAACAATATTTTTACCAGATAAAGAAATATTTGAAGAAACTGTATTTAAGTTTGAAGTATTAGAGCATAGATTAAGAGAAATGGCCTTTTTAAATAAAGGAATTCGTATTACATTGACAGACGAAAGAGAAGAAAACCCTCGCGAGTTAGTATTCCACTATGAGGGTGGAATCAAAGAATTTGTAAAGCATCTAAATAAAAATAAGGATACGATTCATAAAAACATTATTTATTTTGAAAGAAAAAAGGAAACTGCTGAAGTGGAAGTAGCTATGCAATACACGGATAAATATACAGAAACTGTTTTTTCTTTTGCCAATAATATCAATACTCATGAAGGGGGAACACATCTTGTAGGTTTCAAATCAGCCCTAACTCGTGTAGTGAATGATTATGCTAGAAAAAATAATATCTTAAAAGAAAAGGATGACAATCTTACAGGAGAAGATATTAGAGAAGGGTTAACTTGTATTATTTCTGTAAAGCTTACGGAACCTCAATTTGAAGGTCAAACGAAGACAAAACTTGGAAATAGTGAAATGAGAGGAATCGTTGAGACTATTACAAGTGAAGGTCTTCAAATATTCTTAGGAGAAAACCCAACAGAGGCAAAAATAATTATAGAAAAATCATTAAAAGCAGCACGAGCAAGAGAAGCTGCTAGAAAAGCAAGAGAGCTTACAAGAAGAAAAGGAGCACTAGATGGGTTATCCCTTCCTGGAAAACTTGCAGATTGCTCTGAAAAAGATCCAACCCTTTCTGAAATATTCATTGTTGAGGGTGATTCAGCAGGAGGTTCTGCAAAACAAGGAAGAGATAGAGCAACCCAAGCTATTTTGCCACTTAGAGGTAAAATTTTAAATGTTGAAAAAGCAAGATTAGATAAAATACTAAATTCTAGTGAAATAAGAGCTATGATTACAGCCTTTGGATGTGGTATTGGAGATGAATTTGATATTAGTAAACTAAGATATCATAAAATAGTCATTATGACAGATGCAGATGTAGATGGAGCTCATATTAGTACATTGCTATTGACATTCTTTTATAGATATATGAAACCACTTGTTGATAAGGGACATGTATATATTGCACGCCCACCTCTTTATAAAGTAAAAAAAGGGAGACAAGAGCATTATGTTTATTCTGATGAAGAGTTAGATCAATTACTAAATGAAATCGGAAGAAATGGTATAGCACTTCAAAGATATAAAGGTTTAGGAGAAATGAATCCTGAACAATTATGGGATACAACTATGGATGCTCAAACAAGAACACTTATTCAAGTAAAAGTAGATGAAGATAATGAAGCAGCAGCAGATGAAGTTTTTACTATGCTTATGGGAGATAAAGTAAAGCCTCGTAGAGAATTTATTGAGGCAAATGCAAAATATGTAAGTAATTTAGATGTGTAGTGAGGGGGGAAATCCATGCTAGAAGAAAATAACAAAATTATTCAAGTTGATATAGAAGAAAAAATGAAAAATTCTTATATTGATTATGCCATGAGTGTAATTGTTGGTCGTGCTTTACCTGATGTAAGGGATGGTCTTAAGCCTGTTCATAGAAGAATACTATATGCAATGAACGAGTTAGGGCTAACACCAGAAAAACCACATAGAAAGTCAGCACGTATCGTTGGGGACGTTTTAGGTAAGTATCATCCACATGGAGATAGCTCTGTTTATGATGCAATGGTTAGAATGGCACAAGATTTTTCTACAAGACATTTATTAGTAAATGGACATGGAAACTTTGGTAGTATCGATGGAGATAGTGCAGCTGCCATGCGTTATACAGAAGCAAAGCTTACAAAATTATCTGTAGAGATGCTACGAGATATTGGAAAAGAAACTGTTGATTTTTCACCAAACTTTGATGAAACTTTAAAAGAACCAACTGTACTTCCAAGTAGATTTCCAAATCTATTAGTAAATGGGTCAAATGGTATTGCAGTAGGAATGGCTACATCTATTCCTCCCCATAATTTGGGTGAAGTTATTGATGCAACGGTAAAATTAATTGATGATCGAGAGGCAACTATAGAAGACCTTATTCAAATTGTAAAGGGGCCAGATTTTCCAACGGGTGCAACGATTATGGGAAAAGAAGCCATAAAAGAGGCCTATAGAACAGGACAAGGAAGAGTCGTAGTTCGAGCAAATGCTGAAATAGAGCAAACGGCAAAAGGTAGAAATCAAATTATCGTAACAGAGATTCCATATCAAGTAAATAAAGCAAGATTAATCGAAAAAATAGCTGATTTAGTAAGAGATAAGAAGATTGAAGGTATATCTGATTTAAGAGATGAAAGTGATAGAAAGGGTATGCGTATTGTTATAGAGTTAAAAAGAGATGCCAATCCCAATGTAGTACTCAATAAGCTTTATAAGCATACACAACTACAAGATACTTTTAGTATTATTATGATTGCTCTTGTGAAGGGACAACCTAAAATACTAAATTTATATGATCTAATATATTATTATTTAGAGCATCAAAAGGATGTTGTTACAAGAAGAACAAAATATGATTTAAGAAAAGCTGAAGATCGTGCCCATATATTAGAGGGATTAAAAATAGCACTTGATCATATAGATGCTGTAATCAAGTTAATCAGAGGCTCTAAAAATGTAGCAGAGGCAAAACAAGGATTGATGGAAACTTTCAGCTTATCAGAAAAACAAGCTCAAGCAATTCTTGATATGAGACTTCAAAAGCTTACAGGACTTGAAAGAGATAAGATTGAACAAGAATATGAGGAATTAATTAAACTCATTAATCATTACAAAGAAGTATTAGCAAATGAAAGACTTCTTTTAAATATCATCAAAGAAGAAATATTAGAAGTAAAAGAGTCTTACGATGATGATAGAAGAACAGCTATTGAAGCTGCAGCAGATGAGATTGATATAGAAGATTTAATAGACGAAGAAGAGGTTGCCATTACCTTAACTCACTTAGGATATATTAAAAGATTGCCTGCAGATACCTATAAAAGCCAAAAAAGAGGTGGAAAAGGGATCGCTGGACTTACTACGAGGGATTCAGACTTTGTAGAACATTTATTTATTACTTCAACCCATAACTATATTCTTTTCTTTACAAATAGAGGTAGAGTATATCGCTTAAAAGCATATGAAATTCCAGAAGCTAAAAGACAGGCCAAAGGAACTGCTATTGTAAATTTACTTCAGCTACTTCCTAATGAAAAAGTAACAGCTGTTATTCCTGTTAAAGAATTTGAACCAAGTAATTACTTAGTTGCAGCTACGCAAAAGGGAATTATCAAAAAGACAGATTTATCACAATTTGATACTTCTAGAAAATCAGGTTTAATTGCAATCAATTTAAGAGAAGATGATGAATTGATTAGCGTAAAACTTACAGATGGAGAAAAAGAGGTTATCATTGTAACAAAAGAAGGAAAATCTATCAGGTTCAAAGAAACAGATGTAAGAGATATGGGTAGAGCTGCAATGGGTGTAAAAGCAATTAATCTAGATGATGGCGACTATGTGGTTGCTATGGAATTAGTAGAGGAAGATGCTGATTTACTAGTTGTTAGTGAATATGGATTTGGAAAGAGAACTTCTCTTGAAAATTATAATATTCAATCTAGAGGTGGAAAAGGATTAATCACTTATAGTACAAAAGAAAAAACAGGTAAATTAGTAGGGGCTAAGGTTGTAAAAGATGATGATGAAGTCATGCTTATTAATATAAATGGTGTCATTATAAGATTAGAAGTAGAAGGAATATCTAGAATGGGTAGAAATACACAAGGGGTAACACTTATGAGAGTAGACCATGATAGCAATATTGTTTCTATTGCTAAAGTTGTTCAAGATGTAGAGGAAGAAGAATAAAAAAATAAAAAATACGCAAAGGTAAATTTACTTTTGCGTATTTTTAACATTGTTTAAATAAAGAAATATGGGGTAATATTAAAATAGAAAAATAAACGGAAAGGGGTTTTTATGTGTCTATTAGAATCGATAAAAGATATCATCAGGAAGAAAATTTATGGGTTTTAGGTATTACTGGAGAGATTGATATTTATACAGCAAGCGAGCTAAAAGAAACACTTATGGCCATGTTAGATGAACATAAAGAAAATATAAAAATAGACTGTGCGGAGTTAGGCTATATAGATAGTACAGGTTTAGGCGTTTTAATAGGGGCATTGAAGAGACTGAAAAAATATGATAAAAATATCATTATTGTAAATCCTAAAGCTAACGTTTCAAAGTTGTTCAGGATCACTGGATTAAATAAAATATTTATCATAGAAGGTGAATAAAATAATGATTACGATGAATAATTTAGAAAAGGTGGAGAAAAAAATGAGTGATCATTTTTCAATATCAGTCCCAAGTAAGCCAGAGTATGTAAATGTTGTTCGGTTAACGGCATCAGCTATTGCAAGCAGAATGGGTTTTAATATAGAGCAGATTGAAGATATAAAAGTTGCCATAGCAGAAGCTTGTACCAATGCAATTGAACATGGTTTATGTTACAATAATAATAACTTTCAGATAAGTTTTTTTGTAGACCCTGAAAAGTTAATGATTGATGTAATTGATCAAGGACATGGATTTGAGAGTAGTGAAGTTGAAGAACCAGATCTAGCAAATCCAAAAGAAGGAGGATTAGGGATATTTATCATTAAATCTTTAATGGATGAAGTAGAAATCTTATCAGATTTAGGAAAAGGCACAACCATGAAAATGATAAAATATCTAGGGGATGATATTTGATGGAGAACATAGGAAATATAGAAATAAATAGCGATACCAATTCCCTAAGTCAATTAAATGGAAAAGAATTATTCAAATTATATAAAGAAACTAATAACAAAGAAATTCGAAATGAGTTGGCCAATCGATATTTATATATAGCGGAGATTTTATCGAAAAAATTTGTAAATAAAGGGATAGACTATGAGGATATTTATCAAATTGCATCCCTTGGTCTTATTTTTGCTATTGAACGTTTTGATTTAAGTAAAGGATTTGAGTTTTCAAGCTTTGCAACACCTACAATCATAGGTGAAATAAAGAAGTATTTTAGAGATAAAGGCTGGGCCATAAGAGTGCCTAGAAGGATACAGGAGTTATCAAAAAAGGTAAATAATGCAAAAATTGTATTAACACAAAATCTGCAAAGAACTCCAAAAGTAATAGATATTGCAGATTATTTAGGATGTACAGAAGAACAAGTTTTAGAGGCCATGGAGGCAAGTCAGGTATATACTGCTAAATCTTTAGATTTAACCTATGATACTAGTGGGGATGATAAGGATGTTCAGCTTAAAGATTTGATTGGAGAAGAGGATAAATCCTTTGATGAAATAGAAAATAATGATTTTTTAAGAAAAAATATAAAAAAATTAAACGAGGCAGAAATAAAAATCATTAAACTTCGATTTTTTGAAAATAAAACACAATCACAAACAGCCAAATTATTAAGTGTATCTCAAATGACTGTTTCTAGGATGGAAAAGAAGATTATTGAAAAGTTTAGAAAAGAATTAAATAAAATGGAAACATCATAAGGGGGAAGAAAAAAGGTGTTTGAATGGAAAAGTGATTATAAAGTTCATATTGCTGAAATTGATCAACAGCACAAAAAACTTTTACAAATCGGGGGAAGACTTGTTGATTTATTAAAGCTAAAGGATGATATCGATCATTATGATGAAATTATAGAAATATTAAGAGAATTAAGAGAATATACAGAATATCATTTTGCCCATGAAGAAAAGCTACTAGAAAAATATGGATACCAACAGCTTAGAATACATAAAAGACAGCACAAATCTTTTGTCAATAAAATCATTCAATTAGAAAATCAGGATATTGATGAAAAACAAAAAGGCATTGAATTACATATGATAGAATTTCTTGCAAATTGGATAGAAAATCATATATTAAAAACAGATCATGAGTATGAAGATTTTCTTCATGAAAAGGATGTATATTAAATAAAACAGCCTATATCTAAAATTTTAGATATAGGTTTTTTTATGCTAGTAAAGGAAATTATTTTATAAATAGACAAGCTAGTTTTTTACAATTTAGAAATTGGATGATATTGACAAAAAATGATTAAGAAATTAAAATATAATTAATACTAATCTAAAAATTTAAAATATTCAATCAAATAAAAGGGGAGGATAGGATTTATTGAAAAGTTAATAGATTTTCAAAGGGGTTTGACAAAATAAAAATATGGGGGATATGTGTATGAGTATGACTTTTCCAATCTTTATGCAGCACTTAACCAATGGAATATCTTTAGGCAGTTTGTATGCACTTATTGCTATAGGATATACCATGGTTTATGGTATTTTAAGGCTGATTAACTTTGCTCATGGAGAAATTTTTATGCTTGGTGCATATGCAGCCTTTTATTTGATTACTTTAGTAGCATTGCCTTGGTATTTAGCTTTTATTGTTGCTATTATTGCTACTTGTCTATTTGGAATGCTTGTAGAGAGAGGCGCATACAGACCACTTAGAAACTCGCCAAGAATATCCGTTTTGATCTCTGCTATCGGAGCATCTTTTCTATTGCAAAATCTAGGAATTGTTATATTTGGTGGAAGACCAAAAGCTTTTCCGAGTATACCTATGTTTAACAATATTGTCAATATTGGTGGGGTATCTATTGTTAGTGTTACATTTTACATACCGATTATAACTATTGGTCTATTGATAGCTCTTGTTTATGTGATTAATCATACAAAGGTAGGAATGGCCATGAGAGCAGTATCGAAGGATTATGAAGCTGCAAGACTCATGGCAATAGATGTAGATAAAATCATATCATTAACCTTTGGAATTGGTTCATTACTTGCAGCTGTAGGTGGAATCATGTGGGGGTTAAAATTCCCATCCCTTATGCCTGTCATGGGGCTTATGCCAGGAACAAAATGCTTTATTGCTGCTGTTGTTGGAGGAATTGGAAATATTAGAGGGGCAGTTCTTGGAGGATTTATATTAGGCCTTTGTGAGATTATGATTGTTGCTTTTCTTCCTGCTTTAACAGGATATAGAGATGCTTTTGCATTTATTCTTTTGATTGTGATTTTATTAATCAAACCTACAGGGTTAATGGGCGAGACCCTAACAGAGAAAGTGTAGGTGAGAAAAATGAAAAAAGAGACTAAGTTAAATATTTTAGCCATTGTTATCTTTATTGGATTATTATTTGTTTTTAATAAAACCTTTGATTCCTATAAAATAAGGATTTTGAATTTGTGTGCTATTTATATTGTTTTAGGACTAAGTATGAACTTAATCAATGGTTTTACAGGACTTTTCACCTTAGGTCATGCAGGGTTTATGGCAGTAGGAGCTTATACATCAGCACTTCTTACTATGTCTCCTGCAATGAAGGAAATGAATTTTTTCTTAAAACCAATCGTTCCTTGGCTTGCAAATGTAGAGTGGCCTTTTCTTCCAGCTTTAATCATGGCAGGGGTTATGGCAGGGATTGTAGGATTTTTAATAGGAGCACCAATACTAAAGCTTCGAGATGACTATTTAGCTATTGCAACACTTGGGTTTGGGGAAATTTTAAGAGTAATCTTCACAAACACTCAGAGTTTAACCAATGGTGCTTTAGGGTTAAAAAGTGTACCAAATTATACAAATGTTTGGTGGAGCTTTGGAACAGCAATCTTTACAATTATTTTTATGGTATTTTTAATTAAAGGAAGCTATGGAAGAGCTTTAAAAGCCATAAGAGAAGATGAGATTGCAGCAGAAGCTATGGGAATCAATCTGTTTAAGCATAAGGTTATGTCTTTTGTAATGGGAGCATTTTTTGCAGGTGTAGGTGGCGCACTTCTTGGAAATCTTTTAGGAACAATAGATCCTATGATGTTTAGATTTATTTTGACATTTAATATATTGTTAATTGTAGTACTTGGAGGAATTGGAAGTATTACAGGGACAGTAATTTCAGCTGTAGTTGTTACAGTAGCTATGGAAGGACTCAGAGTATTAGATGGAGATATTGATATAGGGTCTTTTCATATTGAGGGAATCCCTGGTATGCGTATGGTTGTTTTTTCAGTACTTTTGATGCTTGTGATTCTATTTTACAATCAAGGACTTATGGGAACGAATGAACTTACTTGGAACAGAATATTAGGTAAAAAAAGACTGCAAAAATCATTAGAAAGGCAGGTGAAATAATGGGGATTTTAAGAGCTGATCATATAACCATGAGATTTGGTGGATTAGTAGCTGTATCAGAATTTGATATGAAATTAAATGAAGGTGAAATTGTAGGGCTTATTGGCCCTAATGGTGCTGGAAAAACTACTGCATTTAATATGATTACAGGCGTATATAAACCTAGTGAGGGGCATATTTACTTTAAACATAATAATAAAGCAATAAACATTACAAATTTAAGACCTGATCAAATTACAAAGCTTGGAATTGCAAGAACCTTTCAAAATATTCGGCTTTTTAAGGAATTATCAGTTCTTGAAAATGTAATGATTGCAAATCATTTAAGGTTAAAATCAAATGTATTTCAATCTATTTTTTCACCACTTATTTCTTCTGTTTTTCCTATAAAGCTTCATTACATAGAAGAAGAAAAGGAAATACTAGAAAAATCCATCAATCTATTAAAAACAGTAGGATTAGACGATGTTATGCATGAAAAAGCCTATTCACTGCCTTATGGAAAGCAAAGAAGACTTGAAATTGCAAGGGCATTAGCTACCAATCCAAAGATACTCCTTCTAGATGAGCCAGCAGCAGGAATGAATCCTCAAGAATCTTTGGAGCTTATGGAGTTTGTTGAAAGGATTAGAGACGAATTTAAGTTGACTATTTTTATGATTGAACACCATATGCAGGTTGTTATGGGAGTATGTGAAAGAATCTTTGTACTAGACCATGGGATAACAATAGCAAATGGAAGTCCTGTAGAAATACAAAATGACAATAAAGTAATTGAAGCTTATCTGGGGGTGGACTAAATGCTAAAAGTCGAAAACCTAAATGTGCATTATGGTGGAATTCATGCATTGCGAGGAATTAATATAGATATAGAAGAAGGAAAAATTGTTACACTAATTGGAGCAAATGGAGCAGGAAAAAGCTCTACCCTTAAAAGTATTATGGGAATCGTAAAAAAGAGTGAAGGGTCTATTACCTACAAAGGAGAGGATCTATCTAAATATAAAACAAAACAAATTGTGGAGAAAGGAATTATATTGGTTCCTGAAGGAAGACGGGTATTTCCAAATCTCACAGTAAAAGAAAATTTGATTTTGGGTGCGTATAGTAGAAATGATCAAGACGGTATAAAAAAAGATATGAAATGGATTTATGAGCTTTTTCCAAGGTTAAAAGAGAGACTATGGCAAAAGGCAGGTACATTATCAGGTGGAGAGCAGCAGATGTTAGCAGTAGGAAGAGGTCTTATGTCTAAGCCAAAGCTTTTGATGATGGATGAACCATCACTAGGATTAGCACCTCTACTGGTAAAGGAAATATTTAATATTGTAAGAGAAATTCATAAACAAGGGGTAACAATCCTTCTTATAGAACAAAATGCAAAGGCAGCCTTAGAGGTTGCAGATTATGGATATGTATTAGAAACAGGAGCTATTGTGCTAGAGGGAATTGGGAAAGAATTATTAAATAATGATGAAGTGAAGAATGCTTATCTTGGAGAAGCAAAATAAATAAGCTGAGAATTCTTTTATAAAAGAGAATTCTCGTTTTTTTATGTTTATATGGATTAAAATTTGCAAATACTTTCTATAAAGATTATATAGAAAGTAGGTTAATCATTTGATTAAAACAGTAGAAAATTTGAAGATCAAAGAAATACCAGGGATCAATCTGGTGGAGAAAGAATTGTATGAACTATTACAAGGAAGTCATGAAAATACTTATAATATTTGTAAAAGATTGATTACCTCAGGTGGAAAGAGAATACGTCCTGCTCTTGTTCTCTCTACTGCAGGGTGTTTTGGAAAGGTAACAAAAGAAGCTATACAGGCTTCAGCAGCTTGTGAATGTATTCATATGGCATCTTTAGTTCATGATGATATTATTGATGAATCTACTATGAGACGAGGTACATCTACAGTCAACGATGAAAAAGGGAATCATACAGCTGTATTAGTAGGAGATTATTTATTTGCAAAAGCTTTTGAAATTCTTTCAAAAAATAAACTTGTAAAAAGTATGGAAGTAATCGTTGATGCTATTAGCAAAATGTGTGATGGAGAAATTTTTCAATCAGAAAACTTATTTAATCTAGATCAAACACGTGAAGATTATTATCATCGTATCTATCAAAAGACCGGTGTATTAATTGCTACATGTACCCAAGTAGGAGCTATTACAGCAGGTGCAGATGAAGAACAAATAAGAGCTTTTCGAATTTATGGAGAAAATTTAGGATATGCCTATCAAATCATAGATGACATTTTAGATTTTAAAGGAGATGAAAAAATATTAGGAAAGCCAGTGGGAAGTGATTTAAAAGAAGGGAATATTACCTTACCTATATTAAAATTAATACAGGATAAAGAATATAAAGATTGGATAAAGAAAATAATTAAAAAAGGTGATATAGAAGAAAATTATAATCAAATTTTGAGACTTTTAAAAGAAAGTTATGCTTTAGAGGAAGCTTTTGGTGAAGCAAAAAATTGTGTAGAGAATGCAAAGCAATCATTAGATTGTATAGAGGATTCTATTTATAAGGATATGCTCTTAAATATTGCTAATCAGGTATTGACACGGAAGAATTAACCCCTTGGTTTGGTCGAGGGGATTTTTTATGTAGTACTTAAATTAAATTGATAAAATTAAGCCTATATGAGATAATAGGAAAAAATGGAAAATATGAAAATGAAATGGGAGAGCGTGATGAAAGCGGGAATGATTGGGTCTGTTTTATTTACTACATGCGTACAATTACTCAATACTGTATTATTAATAGGGTTTGTATGGGGAATTTTTTATTTGATTTTTAGGTTACCTAAAAAGTTATCAAAGATGTCAAATAAGATTGAGTATTTAGAGAAAGAGTTAGAGAAAATTAAAAAACAATTAAATGAAAAATAAGTAATATTTATAAATAAGGAGTTAAGGAGATGAATAAAATGAAGGTTTATTTTAAAGATCTTTTGATGATTTTATTAATAAGCACATTAACAATAAGTTTAGTAGGTTGTAAGGGAACATTAAAAGCAGGAGTTATAAAGAATGAAGAGAAGGTAGAAACACAAGAAAATAAAAAAAATGAACAAGTAGAACAAGTAAAAGAAAAGATTGATTCTTTATGCAATCAATTAATAGATGCTGATGAAGAAAATATTCATAAAGCTTTAAAAGATTTTAAAGAAAACACATTAGAAAATATAGAAGATATGTATTTTGCAAAAGAAGATTCAAAAAAATTCTATACATATCCTGTCATTGAAGATTTACCAGAGGATTATGATCCTAGAAAAAGACCTTGGTATGAAAAAGCTAAAGAGGATGAATACTATATAGATGAATTCTCGAATAAGGTAACAGGTAAAAAAATAATTGCAATATCAAAGGCTATATACAAGGATGAAGTATGCATTGGAGTAGTAGGGATAGACTTAATAGAAGAAGAAAAGAATTGAATACCATAATAAAAAAGTATATAATGAAAAAAACAATATTTATCAATAAAGCAATGACGAAGAGTAGTACATATAAAAAAGGTTACAGCGATTTGGGGATGGTGCAAGCCCAAGACCAATATTTATATGGAATGGACTTCGGAGCGTAAATCTGAAAATTTAGTAGGATTTAACGGATATCCACCGTTATGGGATCAAGAGGACATTTGTCAATTAGAGTGGTACCGCGGGATTAACTCGTCTCTATTATTAAAATAGAGGCGAGTTTTTTGAATACAATTTTAAACATTATAAAAAATTATATAGAAAAAAATAGGAGGAAAAAATAATGGATGAGAGAAAAGTCATATTTAGTGGTGCACAACCTTCAGGGAAATTAACCCTTGGAAATTATCTAGGAGCATTAAAAAACTGGGTAGCACTTCAAGATGAGTATAATTGCTATTACTGTATTGTGGATTTACATGCAATCACAGTACCTCAAGATCCAAAGAATTTAAGAAAGAACACTATCGATGCATTGGCTCAATATATAGCATGTGGATTAGATCCAGAGAAAAGCACAATTTTTATTCAATCTCATGTAAGTGCTCATGCAGAACTAAATTGGGCATTAAATTCTATTACTTATATGGGTGAGTTGAATAGAATGACTCAATTTAAAGAAAAATCTAAAAAGAATGAAGCAAATCTAAATGGAGCATTGTTTACTTATCCAGTATTGATGGCTGCTGATATTTTATTATATCAAGCAGATCTTGTACCTGTTGGGGAAGACCAAAAACAACATTTAGAATTAGCTAGAAATTTAGCTCAAAGATTTAATGGAAAATATAGTGATACTTTTAAAGTACCAGATCCTTATATTCCTAAGGTAGGGGCTAGAATTATGAGTCTTCAAGAACCAACAAAGAAAATGTCCAAATCCGATGACAATGTAAATGGATTTATAGGATTAGTTGAAGATGGAAATTCTATTGCAAAAAAAGTAAAAAGAGCTGTAACAGATTCACTAGGAATTGTAAAATGTTCAGATGAGCAACCTGGAGTTAAAAACTTATTGAATATATATTCTAAGCTTTCAGGAAAAAGTGTTGAAGAGATTGAAAGGATGTATGAAGGAAAAGGATACGGAGATTTTAAAAAGGATACTGCTGAAGTTGTTGTAGAAGGATTAAGACCTATAAGAGAAAAGTACGAGGATTTGTTAAAAAATAAGGATTACTTAGAGAGTATTTATACAGAGGGAGCAGAAAAAGCAGAAAGAGTTGCTAGAAAAACATTAAGAAAAGTTTATAAAAAGGTTGGATTTATTCCAAGAAAATTTGTATAGAAAAAAATAACAGATGGAGACATCTGTTATTTTTTAACTGATGGAAGGAATATAAAGGAATATATGGAATTATAAAAATAATACAATGAAATAGAAAGAAGGAAAAAGATATGGCCTATTATGATTTTGAAGGGTATAAAATATTTTTTGATGTAATAGGTGAAGGACGACCACTTATTATGCTTCATGGAAGTACAGGAGCTTCAAAAATGCTAGAAGAAGAGGCTTTATTTTATTCTAAATATTTTAAAGTGATTTTATTAGATTTGATAGGACATGGAAAATCAGAAAGATTAGATCAATTTCCAACAGATTATTGGAGATATAATGCTAAAATCGTTTATGGTCTTTGTAAATATTTGAATATTGAAAAAAGTAATCTATTAGGTACGAGCGGAGGGGCAATTGTAGCATTAAATGTGGCAATAGATTTTCCTGAAATTGTAGATAAAGTGATTGCAGATAGTTTTGCAGGAGAGTGTATGACAAGAGAAGAAGCCTATAAAATAAAGAGAGGTAGAAAAATAAGTAAAAACTCAGGGATCAAAACCTTTTGGGAAGCTATGCATGGTTTAGATTGGCAAAAGGTTGTAGATGCAGATAGTCATATGCTTGTTGATTTTTCGGCTAATATAGAAAATTATTTTTATTATAAGCTTGACCATATAAAAAGTCCTGTATTGCTTACAGGAAGTCTACAGGATGATATTATTAAAAATATTGATAAAAAAATATGCAATGCTGCAAAAAAAATAAGGAATAGTATTACTGTATTTTCATCTTTAGGAAGTCATCCTTTGATGTTAAGTAATAGTGAATTCTTTAGAAAATTGGCATTGAAGTTTTTAAATAATGAGATTTTTAGTTAAACTTAGTGATGAAGGAAATATTTATCCTAATATATTTTTTCTTCTTAATAATTTGCAAGAAGCATGTAGAATATTTGTATTAAAAGAGGTGTTTCTCAATATTTTTTTAGAAATATTTCTCTCTGCTTCAAAATTTGTTTTTGGGTCAGAAAGATACATGGACAAAAGACCCTCTATGACGGTTATGTGAAACAATGGATTTTGCAAAGATAAAGCTTTATTAAGAGATTGTTGTAAAAAATATAGGAGTCTTTTTTCTTTTGTTATATCATCTTTATAGTAAGATACAAAATTTAAATCTCCTGTAGCTAGATCTTCTCTTTCATCAATAAAATAATCTAGTAAAATATGAAGGCCACAGATATAAGGAAAATAGGCATCCATTACATTTTTTACTGTTTTTTCATCTGAATTTTTATCTGTACTGAGGGCACAAAGTAGAAACATTCCTAGGGTTGAACCTGCAGCTGCAGAAAATTCCCATGTGGATAGGTTTTTATATAAATGAAGATAGTTATTTGCCCAGTCATCCATTGCCTGTTCTCTTTTATTTTTTGCTATATGCTTATAGCTTTGCATTTCACTATATAATTTTCCTAAAAATAAAAGATCTTTTTGAACCAAATGAAAATTTGGAAGTGTTTTGAGATAATCTTTACATGTTTTTACTAATAGATAGAGATAATTTCCATCATCTTTATAAGGATAATCCTTATAATAATTATGAAAAATAGGATTTGGCTGTAAGCTATCTGTAATGGCATGATGAAGTTGTAAAAAGGATTTTTCATTTTCTACACCTACTCGATCACATAGATTATCAAGATAATCACTAATTGTTTGAAGAGCTACAATAAACCTAAGGAGTTCTTTATTGACATGGCCATAGTATAAACTATAAATACATCCTCCTTGGGCATGAAAAGTTTTCTTTTGTATACTGGAAATAGCCTGATAAGATAATACTTCATTAGGGATTTTAGTGGCTTGTTTTTTCCAGAAATGTAATTCTTTTTTTACTTGTGGGAATACTTTTTTTACAAAATTGTAAATAGTTTTTGTTTGATAAATAGATTTATGCATAGTGATCCTTCCTTTATTGATAAAAGTAGTTTTTGTTGATGGAACCTTTAAATTGATAAGTATATTTTGTATTTTTAACATAGATGATTTATTTTAAAACAAATAAATGTAAATCCATGCTATTATAAGGATAATAGATTATTTTTAGGGGCGGATTTTATGTATACGTTAGAAGAAGTGAAGGCTTTTGTTTATGGATGTAAAAAATGCAAACTTTATAAAGGAAGAACAAATGTTGTTTTTGGACAAGGTAATAAAAATGCAGATATTATGTTTATTGGGGAAGGACCTGGATACTACGAGGATCAAGAAGGAGTAGCTTTTATAGGCCCAGCAGGACAGCTCCTTACCAAAGCTATTGAAGGTATAGGATTTACACGAGATGAGATATATATTGCAAATATTGTAAAATGTAGACCTCCAAACAATAGAAATCCTGAGATAGATGAAATGAAAGCATGTATTCCTTATTTGAGATGGCAGGTAAAACTCATAAAGCCTAAAATTATTGTATGTTTAGGGAAGATAGCTGCTAATAATATTATTGATGCTAATTTAAGAATTACAAGGGATAGAGGAAAGTGGTGTTGTAAAAAAGATGTATGGATGATACCAACTTTTCATCCTTCAGCTGTACTTCGCGATGTGCTTAAAAAAAGACCTTTCTGGGAAGACTTTAAAAAAGTGAAAGAAAAATATGAAGGTTTAAAGGATGAAGAAAATAAATAGATTAGAAATGATATAAGGAAGGGTTGTTTGTATTGAAGGAAAAGGAAATAGAAGAACTGAATAAAAAAATAATAGGCGAAAATAAAGATCAAGAAATTGTATTAGGAAATGGAAGTGTTCATAGCACCATGATCCTTATAGGAGAAGCACCAGGAGCAAAAGAGGTAGAAGCAAAGTTGCCCTTTGTTGGTCAGGCTGGAAAACATCTTGAAGAGTTTCTTAATATTTTAGAATTAGATAGAAAAGAACTTTATATTACGAATACGGTGAAGTTTAGACCAACGAGGATCAGCAGTAAAACAGGAGGAAAAATCAATAGAGCTCCATCTAAAAAGGAAATAGAAAGTTTTAAAGAATATCTTTTTGATGAAATTGATATGATAGGACCTAAAGTAATTGTTACTCTTGGAAATGTTCCATTAAAGACTATCATAGGGAATGAAAATGCTAAAATTGGAGATCTTCATGGAAAAAATGATAAAGTGAATATAAAAAATAGGGAGTATAATTTATTCCCCTTATATCATCCTGCAGCAGTAATCTATAGAAGAGAATTGAAGGAAGTATATATGGAGGATTTAAAGAAGTTAAAGAATTTTAAAGAAAGAATCATAAAAGACTAATACATAGCTTCATATATGAGATTATTGATCTAATCTAAAAACTTTTAGAACTTTAAGAATAAAATAGCTGAAGAAAATTTAGATGAAAGGCATAAGTCTATCAGCGTATGAGTGATGTGCAATTAAATATAGAGTAAAAAAGACAACTCTACTAAGGTTAGAAAAAGAGTTGTCTTCTTATGTTTTTGTTGTAAAGAAAAATTTAAAATTTTGTTCCTAATAAAATAATTTTTATAAAAATATCAGCTCGAATATTGTATAATTTTGTTAAGGTCTATACAATATTATCTATTCTATAAACCATAATGAAATTAAAGAGGTGGTGATTTATATTGAAAAAAAATAGTTTAGCAATATTGATATGTTTCATTTTTTTAGGAATACTTGTTTCAGCTCAATTTAAAATTGTAAATCAATTAACAAAAGGCAAAATTTCAGCGACAGAAGCAACAAAATTAGAACTTGAACTTCAAAACTTACAAGGAGAAAGAAAAGATTTATTAAACCAATTAAACTCATTAGATCATGTAATAGCCCAATATGAAAATTATGAATCTGAAAAAGATATTTTTATAAAAGAAATAAAAAATGATATGGATCAATATAAATTAATCAATGGGCAAACAAATGTGAAAGGACCTGGAATTATAATAAAATTTAAGAATTCAGAATTATATAGAGATATAGATATGTCATCTTATTATCCTGAATATTTATTAGCAATAATAAATATTTTAAATGCATCTGACGCAGAAGCTATTTGTATAAACGATGAAAGAATTATTTCGACTACAGGAATTACTTTTTTAGCAGATAAAAATAAGTTAATGATCAATGAAAAAGAAATGATTCCTCCCTTTGAAATAAAAAGCATCGGAAATCCAGATAAATTAGAATCTATCTTGAACATTAAGTATGGATTAATATGGAATATTCATAAAGAAAATATTTTTGAGCTAGAAATAGAAAAAAGAAATGATATAGAAATCCGTAGATGTAGCAAAAAAATAGAACTAAAATATACAAAACCATCAGAAAAAACTGTAACAGAGAAGGTTTATCAAAGGAATTAAAAAACTTTTGAAATACCCTATATGCCACAAAAACAGTAGATTATTATTATTCAAAAATATAATTAAGGTAATGGTTAAACTCATGAATGATTAGATCATGAGTTTTTTTATGTGATTCTTTCGTTTAAGGGTTAAAGAATTTTGTTTAAATATAGAACTTAATGTATGATAACCCAAAAAAAGTAAACAATAAAAAATAGATGCTGAAATAATCTTATATATAGATGAAAACAATAAAAAAGGATATTGATAAAAAGGAGGATAAATATGACCCAAAAGATGAAAACAATGGATGGAAATGAAGCTGCAGCTTATGTATCTTATGCTTTTACAGAAGTAGCAGCAATTTTCCCTATTACCCCTTCTTCTCCTATGGCAGAGAAAGTAGACGAATGGGCTGCTCATGGGAAAAAGAATTTATTTGGACAAACGGTAAAGGTTTCAGAGCTTCAATCTGAGGCAGGAGCTTCAGGAGCAATGCACGGTTCTTTGCAAGGAGGAGCGTTGACTACTACATATACAGCATCTCAAGGATTGCTTTTGATGGTTCCTAATATGTACAAAATGGCTGGAGAATTGCTACCAGGGGTATTCCATGTGAGTGCTAGAGCGTTGGCAACTCACGCATTATCTATTTTTGGAGATCATCAAGATGTTATGGCAGCAAGGCAAACAGGTTTTGCACTACTTGCAGCTAGTAGTGTACAGGAAGTTATTGATTTAGGTGGAATTGCTCATCTAGCTGCTATAAAGTCTAGAGTGCCATTTTTACATTTCTTTGATGGATTTAGAACTTCTCATGAAATTCAAAAGGTAGAATTAATTGATTATGAAAACTTTAGAAAATTATTAGATTTTGAAGGTGTAAAAGAATTTCGTAATCGTTCATTAAATCCAGAAAGACCAGTTTTGAGGGGTACAGCTCAAAATCCAGATATTTATTTCCAAGGAAGAGAAGCATCTAATGTATTCTATGAAAAGGTGCCAGATATTGTAGCCGATTATATGAAGGAAATAAGTAAGGTTACAGGAAGAGCGTATCATCCATTTGATTATTATGGTGCAGAAGATGCTGAATATGTAATCGTTTCAATGGGTTCAGCCTGTGAAGCAATTGAAGAGACAGTGGATTATTTGATATCTAAAGGAGAAAAAGTAGGGTTAATCAAAGTAAGACTATATAGGCCTTTCTCAGAAAAATACTTCTTTGATGTATTACCTAAGAGTGTGAAAAAAATTGCAGTGCTTGATCGGACAAAAGAACCTGGATCAGTAGGAGAGCCTTTGTATACAGATGTACGAAGTCTTTTCTATGATAAAGAAAATCAACCAATCATTGTAGGTGGAAGATATGGCCTTGGCTCAAAGGATACTACACCAGATCAGATTGTAGCTGTATACAACAATCTTAAAAAGGATTGTTCAAAGAATAGTTTTACTATTGGTATAGTAGATGATGTAAGTCATACTTCTTTAGAAGAAGAAAAAGAAATTGAGACCACACCAGAGGGAACGATCAGTTGTAAATTCTGGGGATTAGGTTCTGATGGAACTGTCGGCGCTAATAAAATGGCTATTAAGATTATAGGTGATAATACAGATCTTTATGCCCAAGCTTATTTCTCCTATGATAGTAAGAAATCAGGAGGAACAACTATATCTCACTTAAGATTTGGAAAGAAACCAATAAAATCTACTTATCTTATTAATTATGCAGATTTCATTGCTTGTCACAATAAATCCTATGTGAATCATTATGATTTATTAAAAGGAATCAAACCAAATGGAACATTTGTACTAAACTGTCCTTGGACAGAAGAAGAACTTGATGAAAAATTACCAGCAGCTCTTAAAAGAATCATTGCTGAAAAAAATATTAATTTTTATGTGATTGATGCAGTAAAGATAGCACAAGACATTGGTCTTGGTGGAAGAATAAATATGATTATGCAGTCAGCATTTTTCAAGTTAGCTAAGGTAATTCCAATTGAAGATGCAGTAAGATATTTAAAAGAATCAGTTGTAAAAACCTATGGTAAAAAAGGTGAAAAAATCGTTAAGATGAATCATCAAGCAATTGATCAAGGGGAAGAAGGATTAGTAAAAGTAAATGTTCCAAGTACTTGGGCAAGTCTTATGGATGAGAAAGCTTTAGAGGTAGATGAACCATATTTTGTGAAGCATATTCAAAGACCAATGGCTAAAAATGAAGGAGATGATTTACCAGTAAGTGCATTTGAAGGCATTGAGGATGGTACTTTCCCCCTTGGAACAACAGCTTATGAAAAACGAGGAATTGCTGTGATGGTACCCCAGTGGCAGGTAGATAAATGTATTCAATGTAATCAATGTTCTTATGTATGTCCACATGCAACCATTCGACCATTCTTACTTGATGAAGAGGAAATAAAGAATAAGCCAGAAGGTTTTGAAACAAAGAAAGCATTAGGAAAAGGCATGGAAAATATGCAATATAGAATTCAAGTAAGTCCACTAGATTGTACAGGATGTGGAAACTGTGCAGATATTTGCCCGGCACCTGAAAAAGCATTGGTAATGGTGAATGCTGAAGAGGAAACAGCTAAAGAAAAAGATCATTGGGAATATGCAGTAAATAATATTTCTATAAAAGATGAATTTATGAATAAATACACTGTTAAGGGAAGTCAGTTTGCACAGCCTTTATTTGAATTTTCAGGAGCTTGTGCAGGTTGTGGAGAGACTGCTTATTTAAAACTTGTTACCCAGCTTTATGGAGATCGTATGATGATTGCTAATGCAACAGGTTGTTCTTCTATTTGGGGAGGAAGTGCACCGTCTGTTCCATTTACAACTAATTGTGAAGGAAAAGGGCCTGCTTGGGCAAATTCATTATTTGAAGATAATGCTGAGTATGGATATGGTATGTATTTAGGGGTAGAACAAATAAGAGCAAGATTAAGAGATTTGATGAATGAGGCTCAAAATTCAGATTTAGATGAAGATTGTAAAGCTGCAATGAGAGAGTACATAGAAGCTATGAATGATGGAGAAGCTTGTAAGAAAGCAGTACAAGAGTTACTTGCTGTTTTAGGAGAATATCATAAAGATCATCCAATCGTTACAGAGATATTAGAGAAAAAAGATTTCCTTATTAAGAAATCTGTATGGATTGTTGGTGGAGATGGATGGGCTTATGATATTGGATATGGAGGACTTGATCATGTTCTTGCATCTGGAGATGATGTGAATGTATTGGTATTTGATACAGAGGTTTACTCTAATACGGGTGGACAATCTTCGAAGGCTACACCAACAGCAGCAGTAGCCAAATTTGCAGCATCTGGTAAGAAAATTAGAAAGAAAGATTTAGGAGTAATGGCTATGAGCTATGGATATGTATATGTAGCACAAGTAGCTATGGGTGCAAATATGAATCATACCATCAAAGCAATTCAGGAGGCAGAAAAGTATAAAGGACCATCCCTCATTATTTGTTATGCACCATGTATTAACCATGGAATAAAAACAGGAATGGGAACTACTGTAGCACAGGAGAAAAAAGCAGTAGATGCAGGATATTGGCATCTATATAGATACAATCCTGATTTAAATGTAGAAGGAAAGAATCCATTTACTTTAGATTCTAAAGAACCAAAGATACCATTTAAAAAATATATTGAAGGTGAGATTCGATATACTCAGCTTAAAAATACATTCCCAGACCTTGCAGAAAGCTTATTTGATGCAGCAGAAAATCATGCAAAAGAAAGATATAAAGGATATAAGCGTTTAGCAGAAATGAAATATGAATAAAAGAGAGAGTGCATAGGCACTCTCTTAATTTTGTATGAGGATACTAAGTAGTAGAGAGAGAGAATTTCTAAGGGCATGAATGGAACATACAATCCAATAAGAAGATTGATGTTTATCTTCATAAACTAAATAAGCATAAGCAAGAATCATCCCTATGAATAATGTATTAAAAATATAAGAAAGACTATAGGTGTGAGAAAGGGAAAATGCAAGGGCTGAAATAAATATGATTATAATTTTTTTATTTAGAAATTTAAATTGTTTACATAGTGAAATGATGAAGGATTGATAGACTAGGGTTTCAAGTATTGGTGCAATAATAATAGCAAAAATAAATAGAACTATTATAGAATGCTCACTTTGAAATGGACCAGCATCTACAAAGCCTTCTGTTTTCCATGATATTAAAAACAAAGGTAAAAAAACAACAATGCTAAGATAAGTTGACAAAGTCATGAATAAAACAAATTTTACTGGAGACAATTCTTTTAAGTAGTTATGTAATCTTAATAAACGATTATAAAATTTACGGAAAAAAGGTTCTTTTATTTTATTTGATGAAGTGTTTTGCATAGCTAACCTCCGTTGTTGTAATAATATTCCATAGACTAAATATTAACATGAATAATAGTAAAACAAAAGCTTATAAAAAAGACAGCTCCTTTATAAAGAGCTGTTTTTTCATTTTAAATCAAATATTTAATAATGAATTATTTTTCGTTGTCATCTACCCATTCCTTTGCGTTTTCTACTTCTAATTCATTAGGAATAGGAACGCGAGATTGCGATTTTAGGTCTTCTATATTTGCCCAAGGAGCAGTTTTATGATTTTCTATTGGTTTTGTGTTTTTATTTAATTTGTTCCTAGACATAATATCCCTCCTTGTTATTAGTATTTTCAAAGTAAATAAAATCTATTAGAATTGTACATGGTAAAATATAAATAAGAAGACTTTTTTTACAGTTGCTTTTATTTTTAGAATAGAAGGCTTTTTTCTTTAAAAAACAATTATAGGTATGTGAGTAGCAATTATAAAGAAGTATAATATAAAGAAGAAATAGTGAATTCGTTTTTCTAGATAAAAATTATAGAAACTTTAGTTGAAGACTCTACTATACTTGAAAAAGAAAGTTTTAATTACTTATATAAGTGGGTGTCTTATGAATTAATAAAGAAAATATAAAAACATATAATTGAATAGATCTATTAGAATGCAATAAGTACACTGCATTGTTTGAAATAAGGGTAAAATATCATAATTTTAAAATAGAAATTTTCAATTGCAATATATATAGCGTTTTTTACAAAAAATATTGACAATTATAATAGTATATGCTAGAGTATTGCTCATCGCTTTGAAAGAAGTGTTGATTCAAAATTAGAAAAAATTTACAGTTGACTTAAGATAAAATACATGGTAAGATAGTTCTTGTCGTCGCTGAAAGAAACTTTTTATAAAACAAAAAGTTCTTGACAGCAAGAGACAAAAATGATAAGATGATTAAGTTGCCAAATGGTGACTGATTCAAAAAGTTTGATCTTTGAAAACTATACAGTGTAAGAAATTAAGCCAGATATATGGACTATAAAAGTCCAAAACGTTCAATTCAAAACTTTTATACTTGAGAGTTTGATCCTGGCTCAGGATGAACGCTGGCGGCGTGCCTAACACATGCAAGTCGAGCGTGAAGCTCTTTATTGATCCTTCGGGTGATTTAAAGAGTGGAAAGCGGCGGACGGGTGAGTAACGCGTGGGTAACCTGCCCTATACACAGGGATAGCCTCGGGAAACCGGGATTAATACCTGATAAAACTCTAGTATGGCATCATACATGAGTCAAAACTCAGGTGGTATAGGATGGACCCGCGTCTGATTAGCTAGTTGGTAAGGTAATGGCTTACCAAGGCGACGATCAGTAGCCGACCTGAGAGGGTGATCGGCCACACTGGAACTGAGACACGGTCCAGACTCCTACGGGAGGCAGCAGTGGGGAATATTGCACAATGGGCGAAAGCCTGATGCAGCAACGCCGCGTGAGCGATGAAGGCCTTCGGGTCGTAAAGCTCTGTCCTAAGGGAAGAATAATGACGGTACCTTAGGAGGAAGCCCCGGCTAACTACGTGCCAGCAGCCGCGGTAATACGTAGGGGGCAAGCGTTATCCGGAATCACTGGGCGTAAAGGGTGCGTAGGCGGCCAATAAAGTCTGGGGTGAAAGGCTACGGCTTAACCGTAGTAAGCCTTGGAAACTTATTGGCTTGAGTGCAGGAGAGGAGAGTGGAATTCCTAGTGTAGCGGTGAAATGCGTAGATATTAGGAGGAACACCAGTGGCGAAGGCGACTCTCTGGACTGTAACTGACGCTGAGGCACGAAAGCGTGGGGAGCGAACAGGATTAGATACCCTGGTAGTCCACGCCGTAAACGATGAGTGCTAGGTGTCGGGGGTCGAACCTCGGTGCCGCAGCTAACGCATTAAGCACTCCGCCTGGGGAGTACGGTCGCAAGACTGAAACTCAAAGGAATTGACGGGGACCCGCACAAGCAGCGGAGCATGTGGTTTAATTCGAAGCAACGCGAAGAACCTTACCAAAACTTGACATCCTTTGCATTACCCTTAATCGGGGAAATCCCTTCGGGGACAAAGTGACAGGTGGTGCATGGTTGTCGTCAGCTCGTGTCGTGAGATGTTGGGTTAAGTCCCGCAACGAGCGCAACCCTTGTCTTTAGTTGCCAGCATTTCGGATGGGCACTCTAGAGAGACTGCCGGGGATAACTCGGAGGAAGGTGGGGATGACGTCAAATCATCATGCCCCTTATGTTTTGGGCTACACACGTGCTACAATGGCTGGTACAACGGGAAGCGAAAGAGTAATCTGGAGCCAATCTTAAAAGCCAGTCTCAGTTCGGATTGTGGGCTGCAACTCGCCCACATGAAGCTGGAGTTGCTAGTAATCGTGAATCAGAATGTCGCGGTGAATGCGTTCCCGGGTCTTGTACACACCGCCCGTCACACCATGGAAGTTGGGGGCACCCGAAGTCAGCTATCTAACCTTTTGGAGGAAGCTGCCGAAGGTGAATTCAATAACTAGGGTGAAGTCGTAACAAGGTAGCCGTATCGGAAGGTGCGGCTGGATCACCTCCTTTCTAAGGAGAATAGGTTTGTTTCTTACACTGTCTAGTTTTGAAGGATCAAGTGATCTTTCAACTTTGTACTTTGAAAACTAAACAATGCATATATAAAAAGATTAATACTACAATTAATCTGAGAAAATCAAGAACAATGAAACTAATAAACGTAAAGTTTATTAGTACTCCAATTACACAAAATATAAAATTTTGGTAATTGAAGCATGGTCAAGTTATAAAGAGCATAGGGCGGATGCCTTGGCACTAGGAGTCGATGAAGGACGTGGTAAGCTGCGATAAGCCTCGGGTAGCTGCAAGCAAGCTTTAATCCGGGGATTTCCGAATGGGGGAACCCACTTAGGGTAATACCTAAGTACCATCTACTGAATAAATAGGTAGATAGGAGACATACCAGGGGAACTGAAACATCTAAGTACCCTGAGGAAGAGAAAGAAAACTCGATTCCCTGAGTAGCGGCGAGCGAAAGGGGAAGAGCCCAAACCTAAAGAATTTTCTTTAGGGGTTGTGGATATACTCATTAAGAAAGAGGCTATTGTAGTCGAAGAGGTCTGGAAAGACCCACCGAAGAAGGTAACAGTCCTGTAGATGAAACAAGAAGACTTTCGAGTATACTCCAGAGTACCACGAGACACGTGAAACCTTGTGGGAAGCTGGGGGGACCACCCCCCAAGGCTAAATACTTCCTAGTGACCGATAGCGTATAGTACCGTGAGGGAAAGGTGAAAAGAACCCCGGGAGGGGAGTGAAATAGAACCTGAAACCCTATGTTTACAAGCAGTGGAAGTTCTTTTTATGAACGACCACGTACTTTTTGTAGAACGGGCCAACGAGTTACGGTATGCAGCAAGGTTAAGTTATTTTGTAACGGAGCCGCAGCGAAAGCGAGTCTTAATAGGGCGATTTTAGTTGTATGCCGTAGACCCGAAACCGGGTGACCTATCCATGAGCAGGTTGAAGCGGAAGTAAAATTTCGTGGAGGACCGAACCCATGTCTGTTGAAAAAGGCTGGGATGACTTGTGGATAGCGGAGAAATTCCAATCGAACTCGGAGATAGCTGGTTCTCCCCGAAATAGCTTTAGGGCTAGCCTTAAAGGTAGTGATACGGAGGTAGAGCACTGAATGTCCTAGGGGCCCTCACCGGTTACCGAAGACTATCAAACTCCGAATGCCGTAATCATAACTTTAGGAGTCAGACTATGGGTGATAAGATTCATGGTCGAAAGGGAAACAGCCCAGATCGTCAGCTAAGGTCCCTAAGTACAGGTTAAGTGGAAAAGGATGTGGGATTGCATAGACAACTAGGATGTTGGCTTAGAAGCAGCCATTCATTCAAAGAGTGCGTAATAGCTCACTAGTCGAGTGATCCCGCGCCGAAAATTACCGGGGCTCAAACCTGTCACCGAAGCTACGGCATACCGTTTGGTATGGGTAGGGGAGCATTGTATATGGGTTGAAGCTGTACCGTAAGGAGCAGTGGACTATATACAAGAGAGAATGTTGGCATGAGTAGCGAGAGGCAGGTGAGAATCCTGCCCGCCGAAAACCTAAGGTTTCCTGAGGAAGGTTCGTCCACTCAGGGTTAGTCGGGACCTAAGCCGAGGACGAAAGTCGTAGGCGATGGACAACAGGTTGAAATTCCTGTACCACCGAAAATCGTTTGAGCGATGGGGTGACACAGAAGGATAGGTTAAGCGCACCGTTGGTTGTGTGCGTCTAAGCGTTTAGGAAGTTAGGATAGGCAAATCCGTCTTAACAATTCTGAGGCGTTATGGGGAGCGAAATATAAGTAGCGAACTTACTGATTCCACGCTGTCAAGAAAAGCCTCTAGTTAGATCTAGGTGCCCGTACCGTAAACCGACACAGGTAGGTGAGGAGAGAATCCTAAGGCGAGCGAGAGAACTATTGTTAAGGAACTCGGCAAAATGACCCCGTAACTTCGGGAGAAGGGGTGCCACGTTAGGGTTTATAGCCCGAGGTGGCCGCAGAGAATAGATCCAAGCGACTGTTTAGCAAAAACACAGGTTTCTGCTAAGTCGAAAGACGATGTATAGGAGCTGACGCCTGCCCGGTGCTGGAAGGTTAAGGGGACGTGTTAGAGCAATCGAAGCACCGAACTTAAGCCCCAGTAAACGGCGGCCGTAACTATAACGGTCCTAAGGTAGCGAAATTCCTTGTCGGGTAAGTTCCGACCCGCACGAAAGGCGTAACGATTTGGATACTGTCTCGACAATAGACTCGGTGAAATTGTAGTACCGGTGAAGATGCCGGTTACCCGCAGCAGGACGGAAAGACCCCGTGGAGCTTTACTGTAGCCTGACACTGGATTTTGGTATTACATGTACAGGATAGGTGGGAGACGTCGATGCATGCACGCCAGTGTGTGTGGAGTCATCCTTGGGATACCACTCTTGTAATACTGAAGTTCTAACCATAAGCTGTGAATCCAGCTTTGGGACACTGTCAGGTGGGCAGTTTGACTGGGGCGGTCGCCTCCTAAAGAGTAACGGAGGCGCCCAAAGGTTCCCTCAGCGCGGTCGGAAATCGCGCGAAGAGTGCAAAGGCAGAAGGGAGCTTGATTGCGAGACATACAGGTCGAGCAAGGACGAAAGTCGGGCTTAGTGATCCGGTGGTTCCGAGTGGAAGGGCCATCGCTCAACGGATAAAAGCTACCCCGGGGATAACAGGCTTATCTCCCCCAAGAGTCCACATCGACGGGGAGGTTTGGCACCTCGATGTCGGCTCGTCTCATCCTGGGGCTGTAGTAGGTCCCAAGGGTTGGGCTGTTCGCCCATTAAAGAGGCACGCGAGCTGGGTTCAGAACGTCGTGAGACAGTTCGGTCCCTATCCGCTGTGGGCGCAGGAAATTTGAGAGGAGCTGTCCTTAGTACGAGAGGACCGGGATGGACATACCTCTGGTGCATCAGTTGTCACGCCAGTGGCACAGCTGAGTAGCTATGTATGGACGGGATAAGCGCTGAAGGCATCTAAGCGCGAAGCCCCCCTTAAGATAAGATTTCCCATAGCGTTAAGCTAGTAAGACCCCAGAAAGACTATCTGGTTGATAGGTCGGAGGTGTAAGGGCAGTAATGTCTTAAGCTGACCGATACTAATAGGTCGAGGACTTGACCAATAAAATATGCATTGTTTGGTTTTGAGAGTATAAAACTTTCAAAGATCCAGTGACTACAGCGAAGGGGTCACACCTGTTCCCATACCGAACACAGAAGTTAAGCCCTTCAGCGCTGATGGTACTTGGTGGGTAACTGCCTGGGAGAGTAAGTCGTCGCTGGTTAAAAAACTCACATCGAATAAGTGTCGATGTGAGTTTTTTTGTGCATGAGGGTGTACCCAGTAAAGCTGTAATTTGCTATTTATAGAAGTTAGAGTCATGTGAATTGATCAAATATTTAAGTGGTTGAATTAAATGTAGAGGTTATAAGGAAGAATTTTAACAACTTATATCATTTAATGTAAGTATTTTTTAAAAATATAGTTGACATTCAAAGTTATATATGATATAGTATTAATTACCGTTTCGAAAGAAGTGGTATTTTAAAACTAGAAAATATTCAAAACAAGAAAAAAATTCTAGTTGACTTAAGGCAAGATACATGGTAAGATAGTTCTTGTCGTCGCTGAAAGAAACTTTTTATAAAACAAAAAGTTCTTGACAGCAAGAGACAAAAATGATAAGATGATTAAGTTGCCAAATGGTGACTGATTCAAAAAGTTTGATCTTTGAAAACTATACAGTGTAAGAAATTAAGCCAGATATATGGACTATAAAAGTCCAAAACGTTCAATTCAAAACTTTTATACTTGAGAGTTTGATCCTGGCTCAGGATGAACGCTGGCGGCGTGCCTAACACATGCAAGTCGAGCGTGAAGCTCTTTATTGATCCTTCGGGTGATTTAAAGAGTGGAAAGCGGCGGACGGGTGAGTAACGCGTGGGTAACCTGCCCTATACACAGGGATAGCCTCGGGAAACCGGGATTAATACCTGATAAAACTCTAGTATGGCATCATACATGAGTCAAAACTCAGGTGGTATAGGATGGACCCGCGTCTGATTAGCTAGTTGGTAAGGTAATGGCTTACCAAGGCGACGATCAGTAGCCGACCTGAGAGGGTGATCGGCCACACTGGAACTGAGACACGGTCCAGACTCCTACGGGAGGCAGCAGTGGGGAATATTGCACAATGGGCGAAAGCCTGATGCAGCAACGCCGCGTGAGCGATGAAGGCCTTCGGGTCGTAAAGCTCTGTCCTAAGGGAAGAATAATGACGGTACCTTAGGAGGAAGCCCCGGCTAACTACGTGCCAGCAGCCGCGGTAATACGTAGGGGGCAAGCGTTATCCGGAATCACTGGGCGTAAAGGGTGCGTAGGCGGCCAATAAAGTCTGGGGTGAAAGGCTACGGCTTAACCGTAGTAAGCCTTGGAAACTTATTGGCTTGAGTGCAGGAGAGGAGAGTGGAATTCCTAGTGTAGCGGTGAAATGCGTAGATATTAGGAGGAACACCAGTGGCGAAGGCGACTCTCTGGACTGTAACTGACGCTGAGGCACGAAAGCGTGGGGAGCGAACAGGATTAGATACCCTGGTAGTCCACGCCGTAAACGATGAGTGCTAGGTGTCGGGGGTCGAACCTCGGTGCCGCAGCTAACGCATTAAGCACTCCGCCTGGGGAGTACGGTCGCAAGACTGAAACTCAAAGGAATTGACGGGGACCCGCACAAGCAGCGGAGCATGTGGTTTAATTCGAAGCAACGCGAAGAACCTTACCAAAACTTGACATCCTTTGCATTACCCTTAATCGGGGAAATCCCTTCGGGGACAAAGTGACAGGTGGTGCATGGTTGTCGTCAGCTCGTGTCGTGAGATGTTGGGTTAAGTCCCGCAACGAGCGCAACCCTTGTCTTTAGTTGCCAGCATTTCGGATGGGCACTCTAGAGAGACTGCCGGGGATAACTCGGAGGAAGGTGGGGATGACGTCAAATCATCATGCCCCTTATGTTTTGGGCTACACACGTGCTACAATGGCTGGTACAACGGGAAGCGAAAGAGTAATCTGGAGCCAATCTTAAAAGCCAGTCTCAGTTCGGATTGTGGGCTGCAACTCGCCCACATGAAGCTGGAGTTGCTAGTAATCGTGAATCAGAATGTCGCGGTGAATGCGTTCCCGGGTCTTGTACACACCGCCCGTCACACCATGGAAGTTGGGGGCACCCGAAGTCAGCTATCTAACCTTTTGGAGGAAGCTGCCGAAGGTGAATTCAATAACTAGGGTGAAGTCGTAACAAGGTAGCCGTATCGGAAGGTGCGGCTGGATCACCTCCTTTCTAAGGAGAATAGGTTTGTTTCTTACACTGTCTAGTTTTGAAGGATCAAATGATCTTTCAACTTTGTACTTTGAAAACTAAACAATGCATATATAAAAAGATTAATACTACAATTAATCTGAGAAAATCAAGAACAATGAAACTAATAAACGTAAAGTTTATTAGTACTCCAATTACACAAAATATAAAATTTTGGTAATTGAAGCATGGTCAAGTTATAAAGAGCATAGGGCGGATGCCTTGGCACTAGGAGTCGATGAAGGACGTGGTAAGCTGCGATAAGCCTCGGGTAGCTGCAAGCAAGCTTTAATCCGGGGATTTCCGAATGGGGGAACCCACTTAGGGTAATACCTAAGTACCATCTACTGAATAAATAGGTAGATAGGAGACATACCAGGGGAACTGAAACATCTAAGTACCCTGAGGAAGAGAAAGAAAACTCGATTCCCTGAGTAGCGGCGAGCGAAAGGGGAAGAGCCCAAACCTAAAGAATTTTCTTTAGGGGTTGTGGATATACTCATTAAGAAAGAGGCTATTGTAGTCGAAGAGGTCTGGAAAGACCCACCGAAGAAGGTAACAGTCCTGTAGATGAAACAAGAAGACTTTCGAGTATACTCCAGAGTACCACGAGACACGTGAAACCTTGTGGGAAGCTGGGGGGACCACCCCCCAAGGCTAAATACTTCCTAGTGACCGATAGCGTATAGTACCGTGAGGGAAAGGTGAAAAGAACCCCGGGAGGGGAGTGAAATAGAACCTGAAACCCTATGTTTACAAGCAGTGGAAGTTCTTTTTATGAACGACCACGTACTTTTTGTAGAACGGGCCAACGAGTTACGGTATGCAGCAAGGTTAAGTTATTTTGTAACGGAGCCGCAGCGAAAGCGAGTCTTAATAGGGCGATTTTAGTTGTATGCCGTAGACCCGAAACCGGGTGACCTATCCATGAGCAGGTTGAAGCGGAAGTAAAATTTCGTGGAGGACCGAACCCATGTCTGTTGAAAAAGGCTGGGATGACTTGTGGATAGCGGAGAAATTCCAATCGAACTCGGAGATAGCTGGTTCTCCCCGAAATAGCTTTAGGGCTAGCCTTAAAGGTAGTGATACGGAGGTAGAGCACTGAATGTCCTAGGGGCCCTCACCGGTTACCGAAGACTATCAAACTCCGAATGCCGTAATCATAACTTTAGGAGTCAGACTATGGGTGATAAGATTCATGGTCGAAAGGGAAACAGCCCAGATCGTCAGCTAAGGTCCCTAAGTACAGGTTAAGTGGAAAAGGATGTGGGATTGCATAGACAACTAGGATGTTGGCTTAGAAGCAGCCATTCATTCAAAGAGTGCGTAATAGCTCACTAGTCGAGTGATCCCGCGCCGAAAATTACCGGGGCTCAAACCTGTCACCGAAGCTACGGCATACCGTTTGGTATGGGTAGGGGAGCATTGTATATGGGTTGAAGCTGTACCGTAAGGAGCAGTGGACTATATACAAGAGAGAATGTTGGCATGAGTAGCGAGAGGCAGGTGAGAATCCTGCCCGCCGAAAACCTAAGGTTTCCTGAGGAAGGTTCGTCCACTCAGGGTTAGTCGGGACCTAAGCCGAGGACGAAAGTCGTAGGCGATGGACAACAGGTTGAAATTCCTGTACCACCGAAAATCGTTTGAGCGATGGGGTGACACAGAAGGATAGGTTAAGCGCACCGTTGGTTGTGTGCGTCTAAGCGTTTAGGAAGTTAGGATAGGCAAATCCGTCTTAACAATTCTGAGGCGTTATGGGGAGCGAAATATAAGTAGCGAACTTACTGATTCCACGCTGTCAAGAAAAGCCTCTAGTTAGATCTAGGTGCCCGTACCGTAAACCGACACAGGTAGGTGAGGAGAGAATCCTAAGGCGAGCGAGAGAACTATTGTTAAGGAACTCGGCAAAATGACCCCGTAACTTCGGGAGAAGGGGTGCCACGTTAGGGTTTATAGCCCGAGGTGGCCGCAGAGAATAGATCCAAGCGACTGTTTAGCAAAAACACAGGTTTCTGCTAAGTCGAAAGACGATGTATAGGAGCTGACGCCTGCCCGGTGCTGGAAGGTTAAGGGGACGTGTTAGAGCAATCGAAGCACCGAACTTAAGCCCCAGTAAACGGCGGCCGTAACTATAACGGTCCTAAGGTAGCGAAATTCCTTGTCGGGTAAGTTCCGACCCGCACGAAAGGCGTAACGATTTGGATACTGTCTCGACAATAGACTCGGTGAAATTGTAGTACCGGTGAAGATGCCGGTTACCCGCAGCAGGACGGAAAGACCCCGTGGAGCTTTACTGTAGCCTGACACTGGATTTTGGTATTACATGTACAGGATAGGTGGGAGACGTCGATGCATGCACGCCAGTGTGTGTGGAGTCATCCTTGGGATACCACTCTTGTAATACTGAAGTTCTAACCATAAGCTGTGAATCCAGCTTTGGGACACTGTCAGGTGGGCAGTTTGACTGGGGCGGTCGCCTCCTAAAGAGTAACGGAGGCGCCCAAAGGTTCCCTCAGCGCGGTCGGAAATCGCGCGAAGAGTGCAAAGGCAGAAGGGAGCTTGATTGCGAGACATACAGGTCGAGCAAGGACGAAAGTCGGGCTTAGTGATCCGGTGGTTCCGAGTGGAAGGGCCATCGCTCAACGGATAAAAGCTACCCCGGGGATAACAGGCTTATCTCCCCCAAGAGTCCACATCGACGGGGAGGTTTGGCACCTCGATGTCGGCTCGTCTCATCCTGGGGCTGTAGTAGGTCCCAAGGGTTGGGCTGTTCGCCCATTAAAGAGGCACGCGAGCTGGGTTCAGAACGTCGTGAGACAGTTCGGTCCCTATCCGCTGTGGGCGCAGGAAATTTGAGAGGAGCTGTCCTTAGTACGAGAGGACCGGGATGGACATACCTCTGGTGCATCAGTTGTCACGCCAGTGGCACAGCTGAGTAGCTATGTATGGACGGGATAAGCGCTGAAGGCATCTAAGCGCGAAGCCCCCCTTAAGATAAGATTTCCCATAGCGTTAAGCTAGTAAGACCCCAGAAAGACTATCTGGTTGATAGGTCGGAGGTGTAAGGGCAGTAATGTCTTAAGCTGACCGATACTAATAGGTCGAGGACTTGACCAATAAAATATGCATTGTTTGGTTTTGAGAGTATAAAACTTTCAAAGATCCAGTGACTACAGCGAAGGGGTCACACCTGTTCCCATACCGAACACAGAAGTTAAGCCCTTCAGCGCTGATGGTACTTGGTGGGTAACTGCCTGGGAGAGTAGGTCGTCGCTGGTTAAAAAACTCACATCGAATAAGTGTCGATGTGAGTTTTTTTGTGCATAAGGGTGTACCCAGCAAAGCTGTATGTAATTTTCTTATTGGTGAAAGTCTAGTCTAGGTGGTTGTCAAGAAGCTTAGTAGCTATAGGAGCAGCGTTATTAGAAATGATAGTGTTTGAAACTTACACAAAGTGAACTCGTTTTACTAAAGTAAAATATTGTAACTTCAGGTGGAGATTCTACTCCACTTGAAGTTGCAACATTCTATTTATAGAAGTTAGAGTCATATGAATTGATCAAATATTTAAGTGGTTGAATTAAATTTAGAGGTTATAAGGAAGAATTTTAACAACTTATATCATTCAATGTAAATATTTTTTTAAAATATAGTTGACATTCAAAGTTATATATGATATAGTATTAATTACCGTTTCGAAAGAAGTGGTATTTTAAAACTAGAAAATATTCAAAACAAGAAAAAAATTCTAGTTGACTTAAGGCAAGATACATGGTAAGATAGTTCTTGTCGTCGCTGAAAGAAACTTTTTATAAAACAAAAAGTTCTTGACAGCAAGAGACAAAAATGATAAGATGATTAAGTTGCCAAATGGTGACTGATTCAAAAAGTTTGATCTTTGAAAACTATACAGTGTAAGAAATTAAGCCAGATATATGGACTATAAAAGTCCAAAACGTTCAATTCAAAACTTTTATACTTGAGAGTTTGATCCTGGCTCAGGATGAACGCTGGCGGCGTGCCTAACACATGCAAGTCGAGCGTGAAGCTCTTTATTGATCCTTCGGGTGATTTAAAGAGTGGAAAGCGGCGGACGGGTGAGTAACGCGTGGGTAACCTGCCCTATACACAGGGATAGCCTCGGGAAACCGGGATTAATACCTGATAAAACTCTAGTATGGCATCATACATGAGTCAAAACTCAGGTGGTATAGGATGGACCCGCGTCTGATTAGCTAGTTGGTAAGGTAATGGCTTACCAAGGCGACGATCAGTAGCCGACCTGAGAGGGTGATCGGCCACACTGGAACTGAGACACGGTCCAGACTCCTACGGGAGGCAGCAGTGGGGAATATTGCACAATGGGCGAAAGCCTGATGCAGCAACGCCGCGTGAGCGATGAAGGCCTTCGGGTCGTAAAGCTCTGTCCTAAGGGAAGAATAATGACGGTACCTTAGGAGGAAGCCCCGGCTAACTACGTGCCAGCAGCCGCGGTAATACGTAGGGGGCAAGCGTTATCCGGAATCACTGGGCGTAAAGGGTGCGTAGGCGGCCAATAAAGTCTGGGGTGAAAGGCTACGGCTTAACCGTAGTAAGCCTTGGAAACTTATTGGCTTGAGTGCAGGAGAGGAGAGTGGAATTCCTAGTGTAGCGGTGAAATGCGTAGATATTAGGAGGAACACCAGTGGCGAAGGCGACTCTCTGGACTGTAACTGACGCTGAGGCACGAAAGCGTGGGGAGCGAACAGGATTAGATACCCTGGTAGTCCACGCCGTAAACGATGAGTGCTAGGTGTCGGGGGTCGAACCTCGGTGCCGCAGCTAACGCATTAAGCACTCCGCCTGGGGAGTACGGTCGCAAGACTGAAACTCAAAGGAATTGACGGGGACCCGCACAAGCAGCGGAGCATGTGGTTTAATTCGAAGCAACGCGAAGAACCTTACCAAAACTTGACATCCTTTGCATTACCCTTAATCGGGGAAATCCCTTCGGGGACAAAGTGACAGGTGGTGCATGGTTGTCGTCAGCTCGTGTCGTGAGATGTTGGGTTAAGTCCCGCAACGAGCGCAACCCTTGTCTTTAGTTGCCAGCATTTCGGATGGGCACTCTAGAGAGACTGCCGGGGATAACTCGGAGGAAGGTGGGGATGACGTCAAATCATCATGCCCCTTATGTTTTGGGCTACACACGTGCTACAATGGCTGGTACAACGGGAAGCGAAAGAGTAATCTGGAGCCAATCTTAAAAGCCAGTCTCAGTTCGGATTGTGGGCTGCAACTCGCCCACATGAAGCTGGAGTTGCTAGTAATCGTGAATCAGAATGTCGCGGTGAATGCGTTCCCGGGTCTTGTACACACCGCCCGTCACACCATGGAAGTTGGGGGCACCCGAAGTCAGCTATCTAACCTTTTGGAGGAAGCTGCCGAAGGTGAATTCAATAACTAGGGTGAAGTCGTAACAAGGTAGCCGTATCGGAAGGTGCGGCTGGATCACCTCCTTTCTAAGGAGAATAGGTTTGTTTCTTACACTGTCTAGTTTTGAAGGATCAAGTGATCTTTCAACTTTGTACTTTGAAAACTAAACAATGCATATATAAAAAGATTAATACTACAATTAATCTGAGAAAATCAAGAACAATGAAACTAATAAACGTAAAGTTTATTAGTACTCCAATTACACAAAATATAAAATTTTGGTAATTGAAGCATGGTCAAGTTATAAAGAGCATAGGGCGGATGCCTTGGCACTAGGAGTCGATGAAGGACGTGGTAAGCTGCGATAAGCCTCGGGTAGCTGCAAGCAAGCTTTAATCCGGGGATTTCCGAATGGGGGAACCCACTTAGGGTAATACCTAAGTACCATCTACTGAATAAATAGGTAGATAGGAGACATACCAGGGGAACTGAAACATCTAAGTACCCTGAGGAAGAGAAAGAAAACTCGATTCCCTGAGTAGCGGCGAGCGAAAGGGGAAGAGCCCAAACCTAAAGAATTTTCTTTAGGGGTTGTGGATATACTCATTAAGAAAGAGGCTATTGTAGTCGAAGAGGTCTGGAAAGACCCACCGAAGAAGGTAACAGTCCTGTAGATGAAACAAGAAGACTTTCGAGTATACTCCAGAGTACCACGAGACACGTGAAACCTTGTGGGAAGCTGGGGGGACCACCCCCCAAGGCTAAATACTTCCTAGTGACCGATAGCGTATAGTACCGTGAGGGAAAGGTGAAAAGAACCCCGGGAGGGGAGTGAAATAGAACCTGAAACCCTATGTTTACAAGCAGTGGAAGTTCTTTTTATGAACGACCACGTACTTTTTGTAGAACGGGCCAACGAGTTACGGTATGCAGCAAGGTTAAGTTATTTTGTAACGGAGCCGCAGCGAAAGCGAGTCTTAATAGGGCGATTTTAGTTGTATGCCGTAGACCCGAAACCGGGTGACCTATCCATGAGCAGGTTGAAGCGGAAGTAAAATTTCGTGGAGGACCGAACCCATGTCTGTTGAAAAAGGCTGGGATGACTTGTGGATAGCGGAGAAATTCCAATCGAACTCGGAGATAGCTGGTTCTCCCCGAAATAGCTTTAGGGCTAGCCTTAAAGGTAGTGATACGGAGGTAGAGCACTGAATGTCCTAGGGGCCCTCACCGGTTACCGAAGACTATCAAACTCCGAATGCCGTAATCATAACTTTAGGAGTCAGACTATGGGTGATAAGATTCATGGTCGAAAGGGAAACAGCCCAGATCGTCAGCTAAGGTCCCTAAGTACAGGTTAAGTGGAAAAGGATGTGGGATTGCATAGACAACTAGGATGTTGGCTTAGAAGCAGCCATTCATTCAAAGAGTGCGTAATAGCTCACTAGTCGAGTGATCCCGCGCCGAAAATTACCGGGGCTCAAACCTGTCACCGAAGCTACGGCATACCGTTTGGTATGGGTAGGGGAGCATTGTATATGGGTTGAAGCTGTACCGTAAGGAGCAGTGGACTATATACAAGAGAGAATGTTGGCATGAGTAGCGAGAGGCAGGTGAGAATCCTGCCCGCCGAAAACCTAAGGTTTCCTGAGGAAGGTTCGTCCACTCAGGGTTAGTCGGGACCTAAGCCGAGGACGAAAGTCGTAGGCGATGGACAACAGGTTGAAATTCCTGTACCACCGAAAATCGTTTGAGCGATGGGGTGACACAGAAGGATAGGTTAAGCGCACCGTTGGTTGTGTGCGTCTAAGCGTTTAGGAAGTTAGGATAGGCAAATCCGTCTTAACAATTCTGAGGCGTTATGGGGAGCGAAATATAAGTAGCGAACTTACTGATTCCACGCTGTCAAGAAAAGCCTCTAGTTAGATCTAGGTGCCCGTACCGTAAACCGACACAGGTAGGTGAGGAGAGAATCCTAAGGCGAGCGAGAGAACTATTGTTAAGGAACTCGGCAAAATGACCCCGTAACTTCGGGAGAAGGGGTGCCACGTTAGGGTTTATAGCCCGAGGTGGCCGCAGAGAATAGATCCAAGCGACTGTTTAGCAAAAACACAGGTTTCTGCTAAGTCGAAAGACGATGTATAGGAGCTGACGCCTGCCCGGTGCTGGAAGGTTAAGGGGACGTGTTAGAGCAATCGAAGCACCGAACTTAAGCCCCAGTAAACGGCGGCCGTAACTATAACGGTCCTAAGGTAGCGAAATTCCTTGTCGGGTAAGTTCCGACCCGCACGAAAGGCGTAACGATTTGGATACTGTCTCGACAATAGACTCGGTGAAATTGTAGTACCGGTGAAGATGCCGGTTACCCGCAGCAGGACGGAAAGACCCCGTGGAGCTTTACTGTAGCCTGACACTGGATTTTGGTATTACATGTACAGGATAGGTGGGAGACGTCGATGCATGCACGCCAGTGTGTGTGGAGTCATCCTTGGGATACCACTCTTGTAATACTGAAGTTCTAACCATAAGCTGTGAATCCAGCTTTGGGACACTGTCAGGTGGGCAGTTTGACTGGGGCGGTCGCCTCCTAAAGAGTAACGGAGGCGCCCAAAGGTTCCCTCAGCGCGGTCGGAAATCGCGCGAAGAGTGCAAAGGCAGAAGGGAGCTTGATTGCGAGACATACAGGTCGAGCAAGGACGAAAGTCGGGCTTAGTGATCCGGTGGTTCCGAGTGGAAGGGCCATCGCTCAACGGATAAAAGCTACCCCGGGGATAACAGGCTTATCTCCCCCAAGAGTCCACATCGACGGGGAGGTTTGGCACCTCGATGTCGGCTCGTCTCATCCTGGGGCTGTAGTAGGTCCCAAGGGTTGGGCTGTTCGCCCATTAAAGAGGCACGCGAGCTGGGTTCAGAACGTCGTGAGACAGTTCGGTCCCTATCCGCTGTGGGCGCAGGAAATTTGAGAGGAGCTGTCCTTAGTACGAGAGGACCGGGATGGACATACCTCTGGTGCATCAGTTGTCACGCCAGTGGCACAGCTGAGTAGCTATGTATGGACGGGATAAGCGCTGAAGGCATCTAAGCGCGAAGCCCCCCTTAAGATAAGATTTCCCATAGCGTTAAGCTAGTAAGACCCCAGAAAGACTATCTGGTTGATAGGTCGGAGGTGTAAGGGCAGTAATGTCTTAAGCTGACCGATACTAATAGGTCGAGGACTTGACCAATAAAATATGCATTGTTTGGTTTTGAGAGTATAAAACTTTCAAAGATCCAGTGACTACAGCGAAGGGGTCACACCTGTTCCCATACCGAACACAGAAGTTAAGCCCTTCAGCGCTGATGGTACTTGGTGGGTAACTGCCTGGGAGAGTAGGTCGTCGCTGGTTAAAAAACTCACATCGAATAAGTGTCGATGTGAGTTTTTTTGTGCATAAGGGTGTACCCAGCAAAGCTGTATGTAATTTTCTTATTGGTGAAAGTCTAGTCTAGGTGGTTGTCAAGAAGCTTAGTAGCTATAGGAGCAGCGTTATTAGAAATGATAGTGTTTGAAACTTACACAAAGTGAACTCGTTTTACTAAAGTAAAATATTGTAACTTCAGGTGGAGATTCTACTCCACTTGAAGTTGCAACATTCTATTTATAGAAGTTAGAGTCATATGAATTGATCAAATATTTAAGTGGTTGAATTAAATTTAGAGGTTATAAGGAAGAATTTTAACAACTTATATCATTCAATGTAAATATTTTTTTAAAATATAGTTGACATTCAAAGTTATATATGATATAGTATTAATTACCGTTTCGAAAGAAGTGGTATTTTAAAACTAGAAAATATTCAAAACAAGAAAAAAATTCTAGTTGACTTAAGGCAAGATACATGGTAAGATAGTTCTTGTCGTCGCTGAAAGAAACTTTTTATAAAACAAAAAGTTCTTGACAGCAAGAGACAAAAATGATAAGATGATTAAGTTGCCAAATGGTGACTGATTCAAAAAGTTTGATCTTTGAAAACTATACAGTGTAAGAAATTAAGCCAGATATATGGACTATAAAAGTCCAAAACGTTCAATTCAAAACTTTTATACTTGAGAGTTTGATCCTGGCTCAGGATGAACGCTGGCGGCGTGCCTAACACATGCAAGTCGAGCGTGAAGCTCTTTATTGATCCTTCGGGTGATTTAAAGAGTGGAAAGCGGCGGACGGGTGAGTAACGCGTGGGTAACCTGCCCTATACACAGGGATAGCCTCGGGAAACCGGGATTAATACCTGATAAAACTCTAGTATGGCATCATACATGAGTCAAAACTCAGGTGGTATAGGATGGACCCGCGTCTGATTAGCTAGTTGGTAAGGTAATGGCTTACCAAGGCGACGATCAGTAGCCGACCTGAGAGGGTGATCGGCCACACTGGAACTGAGACACGGTCCAGACTCCTACGGGAGGCAGCAGTGGGGAATATTGCACAATGGGCGAAAGCCTGATGCAGCAACGCCGCGTGAGCGATGAAGGCCTTCGGGTCGTAAAGCTCTGTCCTAAGGGAAGAATAATGACGGTACCTTAGGAGGAAGCCCCGGCTAACTACGTGCCAGCAGCCGCGGTAATACGTAGGGGGCAAGCGTTATCCGGAATCACTGGGCGTAAAGGGTGCGTAGGCGGCCAATAAAGTCTGGGGTGAAAGGCTACGGCTTAACCGTAGTAAGCCTTGGAAACTTATTGGCTTGAGTGCAGGAGAGGAGAGTGGAATTCCTAGTGTAGCGGTGAAATGCGTAGATATTAGGAGGAACACCAGTGGCGAAGGCGACTCTCTGGACTGTAACTGACGCTGAGGCACGAAAGCGTGGGGAGCGAACAGGATTAGATACCCTGGTAGTCCACGCCGTAAACGATGAGTGCTAGGTGTCGGGGGTCGAACCTCGGTGCCGCAGCTAACGCATTAAGCACTCCGCCTGGGGAGTACGGTCGCAAGACTGAAACTCAAAGGAATTGACGGGGACCCGCACAAGCAGCGGAGCATGTGGTTTAATTCGAAGCAACGCGAAGAACCTTACCAAAACTTGACATCCTTTGCATTACCCTTAATCGGGGAAATCCCTTCGGGGACAAAGTGACAGGTGGTGCATGGTTGTCGTCAGCTCGTGTCGTGAGATGTTGGGTTAAGTCCCGCAACGAGCGCAACCCTTGTCTTTAGTTGCCAGCATTTCGGATGGGCACTCTAGAGAGACTGCCGGGGATAACTCGGAGGAAGGTGGGGATGACGTCAAATCATCATGCCCCTTATGTTTTGGGCTACACACGTGCTACAATGGCTGGTACAACGGGAAGCGAAAGAGTAATCTGGAGCCAATCTTAAAAGCCAGTCTCAGTTCGGATTGTGGGCTGCAACTCGCCCACATGAAGCTGGAGTTGCTAGTAATCGTGAATCAGAATGTCGCGGTGAATGCGTTCCCGGGTCTTGTACACACCGCCCGTCACACCATGGAAGTTGGGGGCACCCGAAGTCAGCTATCTAACCTTTTGGAGGAAGCTGCCGAAGGTGAATTCAATAACTAGGGTGAAGTCGTAACAAGGTAGCCGTATCGGAAGGTGCGGCTGGATCACCTCCTTTCTAAGGAGAATAGGTTTGTTTCTTACACTGTCTAGTTTTGAAGGATCAAGTGATCTTTCAACTTTGTACTTTGAAAACTAAACAATGCATATATAAAAAGATTAATACTACAATTAATCTGAGAAAATCAAGAACAATGAAACTAATAAACGTAAAGTTTATTAGTACTCCAATTACACAAAATATAAAATTTTGGTAATTGAAGCATGGTCAAGTTATAAAGAGCATAGGGCGGATGCCTTGGCACTAGGAGTCGATGAAGGACGTGGTAAGCTGCGATAAGCCTCGGGTAGCTGCAAGCAAGCTTTAATCCGGGGATTTCCGAATGGGGGAACCCACTTAGGGTAATACCTAAGTACCATCTACTGAATAAATAGGTAGATAGGAGACATACCAGGGGAACTGAAACATCTAAGTACCCTGAGGAAGAGAAAGAAAACTCGATTCCCTGAGTAGCGGCGAGCGAAAGGGGAAGAGCCCAAACCTAAAGAATTTTCTTTAGGGGTTGTGGATATACTCATTAAGAAAGAGGCTATTGTAGTCGAAGAGGTCTGGAAAGACCCACCGAAGAAGGTAACAGTCCTGTAGATGAAACAAGAAGACTTTCGAGTATACTCCAGAGTACCACGAGACACGTGAAACCTTGTGGGAAGCTGGGGGGACCACCCCCCAAGGCTAAATACTTCCTAGTGACCGATAGCGTATAGTACCGTGAGGGAAAGGTGAAAAGAACCCCGGGAGGGGAGTGAAATAGAACCTGAAACCCTATGTTTACAAGCAGTGGAAGTTCTTTTTATGAACGACCACGTACTTTTTGTAGAACGGGCCAACGAGTTACGGTATGCAGCAAGGTTAAGTTATTTTGTAACGGAGCCGCAGCGAAAGCGAGTCTTAATAGGGCGATTTTAGTTGTATGCCGTAGACCCGAAACCGGGTGACCTATCCATGAGCAGGTTGAAGCGGAAGTAAAATTTCGTGGAGGACCGAACCCATGTCTGTTGAAAAAGGCTGGGATGACTTGTGGATAGCGGAGAAATTCCAATCGAACTCGGAGATAGCTGGTTCTCCCCGAAATAGCTTTAGGGCTAGCCTTAAAGGTAGTGATACGGAGGTAGAGCACTGAATGTCCTAGGGGCCCTCACCGGTTACCGAAGACTATCAAACTCCGAATGCCGTAATCATAACTTTAGGAGTCAGACTATGGGTGATAAGATTCATGGTCGAAAGGGAAACAGCCCAGATCGTCAGCTAAGGTCCCTAAGTACAGGTTAAGTGGAAAAGGATGTGGGATTGCATAGACAACTAGGATGTTGGCTTAGAAGCAGCCATTCATTCAAAGAGTGCGTAATAGCTCACTAGTCGAGTGATCCCGCGCCGAAAATTACCGGGGCTCAAACCTGTCACCGAAGCTACGGCATACCGTTTGGTATGGGTAGGGGAGCATTGTATATGGGTTGAAGCTGTACCGTAAGGAGCAGTGGACTATATACAAGAGAGAATGTTGGCATGAGTAGCGAGAGGCAGGTGAGAATCCTGCCCGCCGAAAACCTAAGGTTTCCTGAGGAAGGTTCGTCCACTCAGGGTTAGTCGGGACCTAAGCCGAGGACGAAAGTCGTAGGCGATGGACAACAGGTTGAAATTCCTGTACCACCGAAAATCGTTTGAGCGATGGGGTGACACAGAAGGATAGGTTAAGCGCACCGTTGGTTGTGTGCGTCTAAGCGTTTAGGAAGTTAGGATAGGCAAATCCGTCTTAACAATTCTGAGGCGTTATGGGGAGCGAAATATAAGTAGCGAACTTACTGATTCCACGCTGTCAAGAAAAGCCTCTAGTTAGATCTAGGTGCCCGTACCGTAAACCGACACAGGTAGGTGAGGAGAGAATCCTAAGGCGAGCGAGAGAACTATTGTTAAGGAACTCGGCAAAATGACCCCGTAACTTCGGGAGAAGGGGTGCCACGTTAGGGTTTATAGCCCGAGGTGGCCGCAGAGAATAGATCCAAGCGACTGTTTAGCAAAAACACAGGTTTCTGCTAAGTCGAAAGACGATGTATAGGAGCTGACGCCTGCCCGGTGCTGGAAGGTTAAGGGGACGTGTTAGAGCAATCGAAGCACCGAACTTAAGCCCCAGTAAACGGCGGCCGTAACTATAACGGTCCTAAGGTAGCGAAATTCCTTGTCGGGTAAGTTCCGACCCGCACGAAAGGCGTAACGATTTGGATACTGTCTCGACAATAGACTCGGTGAAATTGTAGTACCGGTGAAGATGCCGGTTACCCGCAGCAGGACGGAAAGACCCCGTGGAGCTTTACTGTAGCCTGACACTGGATTTTGGTATTACATGTACAGGATAGGTGGGAGACGTCGATGCATGCACGCCAGTGTGTGTGGAGTCATCCTTGGGATACCACTCTTGTAATACTGAAGTTCTAACCATAAGCTGTGAATCCAGCTTTGGGACACTGTCAGGTGGGCAGTTTGACTGGGGCGGTCGCCTCCTAAAGAGTAACGGAGGCGCCCAAAGGTTCCCTCAGCGCGGTCGGAAATCGCGCGAAGAGTGCAAAGGCAGAAGGGAGCTTGATTGCGAGACATACAGGTCGAGCAAGGACGAAAGTCGGGCTTAGTGATCCGGTGGTTCCGAGTGGAAGGGCCATCGCTCAACGGATAAAAGCTACCCCGGGGATAACAGGCTTATCTCCCCCAAGAGTCCACATCGACGGGGAGGTTTGGCACCTCGATGTCGGCTCGTCTCATCCTGGGGCTGTAGTAGGTCCCAAGGGTTGGGCTGTTCGCCCATTAAAGAGGCACGCGAGCTGGGTTCAGAACGTCGTGAGACAGTTCGGTCCCTATCCGCTGTGGGCGCAGGAAATTTGAGAGGAGCTGTCCTTAGTACGAGAGGACCGGGATGGACATACCTCTGGTGCATCAGTTGTCACGCCAGTGGCACAGCTGAGTAGCTATGTATGGACGGGATAAGCGCTGAAGGCATCTAAGCGCGAAGCCCCCCTTAAGATAAGATTTCCCATAGCGTTAAGCTAGTAAGACCCCAGAAAGACTATCTGGTTGATAGGTCGGAGGTGTAAGGGCAGTAATGTCTTAAGCTGACCGATACTAATAGGTCGAGGACTTGACCAATAAAATATGCATTGTTTGGTTTTGAGAGTATAAAACTTTCAAAGATCCAGTGACTACAGCGAAGGGGTCACACCTGTTCCCATACCGAACACAGAAGTTAAGCCCTTCAGCGCTGATGGTACTTGGTGGGTAACTGCCTGGGAGAGTAGGTCGTCGCTGGTTAAAAAGAATCCAAAACGAAAAAATGTTTTGGATTCTTTTTTTTTATAAGGAAAATAGGTTGGTAGAATTTTTTTATGGAAAAAGTTTTTTTATCAAAACATAATAAACGTTAGTAGTGATTTTTTATGTGTTTACACATTTTTTTTTAAGTGATATAATAAATAGATACTTGTAGGCATGAGAGTTTGAGAGCCGCACAAGTTAACCTATCAATATAGGATTAGCTTTGCGCTTTTTTTAATTATGAAGAAAGTATAATATTAAAAAATCAACTATTCTTTAGAAATAAAGCTTACAAGACTTAATAAGATAGATAATGACTTGTTAAAGATATAAATAAATATTACAAAAATTACTTCTTTAGAAAGATTGAAGTAATGTAAATTTCAAAACTTGAGTTTTTAAAATTTAATTGAGCATATGAGTATAACATAATCTGAATTTTTTTAGGGTAATCTATTTACTTGAGGAGGGGTTTTAGTGAATAAAAATTTTTATGAAAAAGTAGAAGCAAATCCCATTATTGCAGCGGTAAATAGTATGGAAAAATTGGATTTAGCTATTCAGTCACCTTGTGAGATTATATTTTTGCTAACAGGAAATATTTTCAATCTAAAAAGTATTATAGATAAAGTAAAAGATAAAGGTATGGATATTTATGTGCATATTGATTTAATGGAAGGATTTTCAAAGGATACGGTTGCATTAAAGTATATCCATGAAAATATGAAGCCTGATGGAATTATTACTACAAAGAGTAGTCTTGTTAAAAAGGCAAAAAATATGAATATATGTGCTATACAAAGACTTTTTATATTAGATTCTTTGTCTTTAGAGACGGGAATTCATTCAGTAAAATCTACAAGACCTGATGCAATAGAGATTATGCCAGGAATTATGCCTAAAATTATTAAGAAGATACATGATAAAACAAAGTTACCTGTTATAGCAGGTGGATTAATTAATGATAAAGAAGACGTAATACAGAGTCTTAAAGCTGGAGCTATGGGAATATCAACTAGTAGAAAAGAGATTTGGGATATGTAAGAATTATTTACGATCCGCTTTGGGAAACATTAGTGGATCGTAATATTTTTTATATAATATATAATGTAGAAAAATAAGTTTATCACACACAAACTTATGAAAAACGAAAGGAGATCTGTTTTATGAAAAAAACAAAGATTGTATGTACTATTGGACCTGCAAGTGAGCAAAAAGAGATTTTAACAGAACTTATTGAAAATGGAATGAACGTAACACGATTAAATTTTTCCCATGGAGACCATGATGAACACCAAAAGAGAATTGAAACAATAAAAGAAGTAAGAGAAGAATTAGGTATACCTGTGGCTATTTTGTTAGATACAAAAGGACCTGAAATTCGAACAGGAAATTTTAAAGAAGGGGAAGCCTTTCTAAATGAAGGAGAATTTTTCACATTAACAACTAGAGATTTAGTTGGAGATGTGACTATTGGAAGTATTACATATAAAGAACTACCTAAAGATGTAAAGGTAGGAGATACAATTCTTATTGATGATGGATTAGTGGGATTAGAAGTTTTAGAAATTTGTGATGGAACAGATATAAAATGTAAGATCAAGAATTCAGGTATGATTAAGAATCATAAAGGAGTAAATGTACCAGGAGTAAAAATTAATCTTCCTGCATTAACAGAGAAGGATAAAAATGATATTATTTTTGGTATTCAAAATGGAATCGATTTTATTGCTGCTTCATTTGTAAGAAAGGCAGAAGATGTACTTGCAATAAGAAAGGTTTTAGAAGAACACCATGCAGAGGATATTCAAATCATCTCAAAAATTGAAAACCAAGAAGGTGTAGACAACATAGATAAGATCATTGAAGTATCTGATGGAATTATGGTTGCTAGAGGTGATTTGGGTGTTGAAATTCCAACAGAACAGGTTCCACTTGCCCAGAAAATGATGATTCAAAAATGTAATCACGTTGGAAAACCAGTTGTTACAGCTACGCAAATGTTAGATTCTATGATGAGAAATCCAAGACCTACTAGAGCGGAAGTAACAGACGTTGCAAATGCTATATTTGATGGTACAGATGCTATTATGTTATCTGGAGAGACTGCTGCTGGAAAATATCCTATTGATGCTGTAAAGACAATGGCAAACATAGCAAAGACTACAGAGGATGCATTAGATTACAAGGCTATTCTTAGAGAAAAGAGTGTAGGGAAAAATATAAGTATTACAGATGCAGTAAGTCATGCAACTTGTACAAGTGCACAAGACTTAGGGGCGTCAGCAATTATTACAGCTACTTCATCAGGACATACTGCAAGAATGGTATCAAAATTTAGACCTAAGGCACCAATTATTGCGTCTACTACAAATGAAAAGGTTGTAAGAAGATTGTTATTAAACTGGAATGTATATCCTATTATGACAGCTGAAGGGGATTCAACAGATGAGATCTTTGATTCTTCAGTAAAAAAAGCATTAGAAACAGGATATATAAAAGGTGGAGATTTAGTAATCATTACAGCAGGAGTTCCTGTAGGTGTTGCAGGTAGTACCAATACAATTAAAGTTCATATAGCAGGCGATGTACTGATTAAAGGAATGGGTGTTGGAAGAAAATCAGCAGTAGGGAATGTATGTGTAGCAAATAATGCAAAAGAAGCAGATACAAAGTTTAAAGAAGGAGATATTTTAGTTACTATAGCAACAGATAAAGATATGGTACCATATATGGAAAAAGCTTCTGCTGTTATTGCAGAAGAAGGTGGACTAACTTCTCATGCTGCTGTTGTAGGATTAAATTTAGAAAAGCCAGTAATCGTTGGAGCAAATGATGCTACAAAATTATTAAAGGATGGACAAGTAGTAACTGTAGATGGTACAACTGGTTTAGTATATAGTGGAAAAATAAGAATGTTATAAAAACGACAAAATTTTTAGAAAAATCTTTACAAACTGCTTTTGAAATGATATTATATATTTAAATATGAATATTCAAGGCGGAGAAATGGAGAGCCATGCAAATCACCCTATAAGATTGGGTTGGTTTTGCATGGCTTATTTTTCTGTAAGTAGGAGGGAAAACTTGCATTAACAAGGAAAACGTTATCCAAAAAACCAAAAGGGTTATTTTTTTTAGAATGACTAGAAATCGTTTTCCTTGCCATTAAACTACAAAAGGAGGATAGATAAGTAGTAAATGAAATTTTATGTAATAAAAAAATCTTTGTAATAATGAATATTACAAAGATAAAACAATAAAATAGAGAAAATGTTAAATTATTAACAAGGCTCAGGTATTATTTTATAAGATTAAGATAGGGATGTCAATATAAATTAATTATACAAGGGAGGAATATTATGTCAGCATTTATGGGTGAAATTATAGGTACAATGATATTAATTATTTTAGGTTGTGGTGTGAATGCAGGGGTTACACTAAATAAATCTTATTCAAAAGCTTCTGGCTGGATTGTCATTACTATAGGATGGGGTCTTGGTGTTGCTATGGCGGTTTATGCTGTTGGGAGTATAAGTGGTGCACATCTTAATCCAGCAGTAACGATAGGGTTAGCTTCTATTGGAAAGTTCCCATGGACAGATGTTCCAGCATATATTATAGCTCAAATGATAGGAGCTATTATAGGAGCAACACTTGTATGGCTTCATTATTTACCTCATTGGGCTGAAACAGAAGATGCAGGAAGCAAATTAGGGGTATTTTCAACAGGTCCAGCTATAAAGAATACATTTGCAAACATCATGAGTGAAATTATCGGTACTTTTGTATTAGTATTAGGAATATTAGCAATTGGGCAGAATGAATTTGCACAAGGATTAAATCCATTTATTGTAGGTGCATTGATTGTAGCTATAGGTATTTCTCTAGGAGGAACTACTGGATATGCAATCAATCCTGCTCGTGATTTAGGACCTCGTATTGCACATTTCATCCTTCCAATAGCAGGTAAAGGAGATTCAAACTGGGGATATGCTTGGATTCCAGTAGTTGCACCTATTATCGGTGGGGTTCTAGGTGGTGTATTCTTTCAAACATTCTTTTAAAATATTTTTAAGTAGTTGTTAAATGAAAAACTATATGCATTCAATAAAAATAATATCAAAATTATTAAAATAGACGGTCCTAAAAATAGGACAATTTAAAATTCGACAGGGGGAAAAACAATGAAAAAATATGTAATGGCGTTAGACCAAGGAACAACTAGTTGTAGAGCAATCTTATTTGACCATGATGGAAAAATCGTAAAAGTTGCACAAAGTGAATTCACACAAATTTATCCAAAAGCGGGATGGGTTGAGCATGATGCAATGGAAATATGGGGAACACAAAGTGGCGTAGCAAGACAAGTATTAGAAACTGCAGGCGTTAGACCAGACGAAGTGGCTGCTATTGGGATTACTAATCAAAGAGAGACAACGGTAGTATGGGATAAAACTACAGGAAAACCTATATACAATGCAATTGTTTGGCAATCACGTCAAACAGCATCTATTTGTGATGATTTGAAGAAAAAAGGATTAGAAGGTTATATTCGTGAAAATACAGGACTTGTTGTAGATGCATATTTTTCAGGCACAAAAGTAAAGTGGATTTTAGATAAAGTTGAAGGAGCGAGAGAAAGGGCTGAAAAGGGAGAATTATTATTTGGTACCATGGATACATGGTTAATTTGGAATTTAACAAGAGGAAAGGTACATGTAACAGATTACTCAAATGCATCAAGAACCATGCTTTATAATATCAAAGAACTTAAATGGGATGAAAAAATATTAAATGAGCTTGGAATTCCTGCTACTATGTTACCAGAAGTTAAACCAAGTAGTGAAATTTATGGATATACAGATGAAAATACTTTTGGAGGAGCACAAATTCCTATCTCTGGAGCAGCTGGAGACCAACATGCAGCATTATTCGGACAAGCTTGTTTTAATCCTGGTATGGCAAAGAACACTTATGGTACAGGTTGCTTCATGCTGATGAATACAGGGAAAGATTTGATTCCTTCTAAGAATGGACTGTTAACAACTATTGCTTGGGGCGTAGACGGAAAGATAGAATATGCTCTTGAAGGAAGTATATTTGTAGCAGGAGCATCTATTCAGTGGCTTAGAGATGAATTAAAATTAATCAATGATGCTGCAGATAGTGAATATTTTGCAAGTAAAGTAGAAGATACTAATGGGGTTTATGTAGTACCTGCTTTTGTAGGTCTTGGTGCACCTTATTGGGATATGTATGCAAGAGGTACGATTGTAGGATTAACTAGAGGAGCAAATAGAAATCATATCATAAGAGCAACACTAGAGTCTATTGCATATCAAGCAAGAGATGTTTTAGAAGCTATGCAGGAAGATTCTAACTTAGAGCTTAAGTCTGTAAAGGTTGATGGAGGAGCTGTTGCAAATAATTTCTTAATGCAATTCCAATCTGATATTTTAGGTGTTTCAGTACAGAGACCAGAAGTAATAGAAACTACTGCTTTAGGTGCTGCATATTTAGCGGGTCTTGCAGTAGGATTTTGGAAAGACAAAGAGGAAATTGCTAAGAAGTGGAATGTGGATAGAACATTTGAGGCAGAAATGGATGAAGAGATGAAAGAAACAAAATATAAAGGATGGAAAAAAGCTGTTGAAAGATCCTTAAAGTGGGAGTCTGAAGAATAAATCATATAAGAGAAATTATAATGAAATATTTACAATAAATATCTTACATGATAAAGTAAAAAAAATGAATAGAATAAGGTTGAGAAATGGAGAGCCGTGTAAAGCTTCCTAGATAACTAGGGATAGCTTTGTGCGGCTTTTTTATTTTGCAATTTAAAGGAGGGAATCACATGTATGATGTAGCGGTAATTGGTGCCGGTATTATAGGAACTTTTATAACAAGAGAATTATCAAAATTTAATTTAAAAACTGCCATGATTGATAAAGATACAGATATAGCAAATGGAACAACAAAGGCAAATAGTGCCATTGTCCATGCTGGATATGATGCAAGACCGAGTACATTAAAAGGAACGTTGAATGCAAAAGGAAATGCTATGTATGGAAAAGTTTGTGAAGAATTAGATGTACATTTTAAAAGAATTGGTTCTTTGGTTATTGCTAGTAACGAAGAAGAAATGGAAAGTGTAAAAGATTTATATGAAAGAGGACGTAAAAATAATATTCCCCATATGAAGATTTTATCTCAAGAAGAAGTAAGAGCAATGGAACCGAACTTAAATGAAGAAATTATCGGTGCTTTGTGTGCCCCAACGGCAGGGATTGTTAGTCCTTGGGAGTTATCTGTAGCTTTAGCTGAAAACGCAGCAGATAATGGCGCTGAGATTAAGCTTGAAACGGAAGTTTTAAGCATTGAGAAAAATGAAGAAGGATATATAATTTATACAAATAATGGTGAGGTCAAAGCAAAATATATATTTAATTGTGCAGGAGTATATGCTGACAAAATCAATGAAATGGTAGCATCAAGGAGTTTTACCATTCACCCAAGAAGAGGCCAATACAATATTTTAGATAAAAGGACAGGAGATCTTGTAAATCATGTAATCTTCCAAGCACCAACGAAACTTGGAAAAGGGGTATTGGTTGCTCCTACAGTTCATGGAAATTTATTGGTAGGACCAGATGCAGAGGATCTAGAGGATAAGGAGAATACATCAACTACGAGTGATAGACTTACATTTATCAGAGAAAAATCAAGAAAGACAACGATGAAGATCCCCTTTAATGGAACCATTACAAGCTTTGCAGGTTTAAGAGCTGTACCAAGCACAGGAGATTTTATTATAGAAGAATCAAAAGAAGCAAAAGGCTTTATTAATGTGGCAGGAATAGAATCCCCTGGACTATCAGCAGCACCAGCAATAGCAGAATATGCAATTGACATTTTAAAAGGTATTACAGGAGAACTTAAGGAAAGAAAAGATTTTAATCCAAGAAGGAAACCTGTGATTCGTTTTATGGAGTTAAGTGATGAGGAAAAAGCAGAAGCGATTAAAAAAGATCCAAGATACGGAAGGATTATTTGTAGATGTGAAAACATTACAGAAGGTGAAATCGTAGACTCTATCCATAGAAATGCAGGAGGAAGAACGGTAGATGCTATTAAAAGAAGAGTAAGACCTGGTATGGGAAGATGTCAAGGAGGCTTTTGTGGACCAAGAGTTATGGAAATATTAGCGAGAGAATTAAAAATAGATATTAAAGAGGTAGTGAAGGATGGTAAGGCATCGTATATTTTAACAGAAGAGACAAAGAAAGATAAATCACAAGATGTGGTAGAGAGCAGATAAAACATGAAGGGGAGTGATCATATGTTAAAATACGATATTGTTGTAGTTGGAGGAGGTCCTGCAGGACTTGCGGCAGCTATTGAAGCAAAGAAAAACGGTGTAGATAACATTTTAGTGATAGAAAGAGACAGAGAACTAGGTGGAATATTACAGCAGTGTATTCATAATGGATTTGGACTTCATGTTTTTAAAGAGGAGCTAACAGGACCTGAATATGCAGAAAAATTCATTACTGAGTTAAAAAATATGGGAATAGAGTACAAGCTAGATACAATGGCACTAGAAATCGGAGAAGAAAGAGTGATTCATGCTATTAATACAGTAGATGGATTTATGCGTATCAAGGCAGGTGCTATTATTCTTTCTATGGGATGTAGAGAGAGAACAAGAGGAGCTATAAGTATTCCAGGAACAAGACCTGCAGGTGTATTTACAGCAGGAACAGCCCAAAGATTTGTAAATATGGAAGGATACATGGTAGGGAAGAGGGTAGTCATCTTAGGTTCAGGAGATATTGGACTGATCATGGCAAGAAGAATGACATTAGAGGGAGCGAAGGTACTTGCAGTAGCTGAGTTGATGCCTTTTTCAGGAGGACTTACTAGAAATATTGTACAATGTCTAGAAGATTATCATATCCCTCTATACCTAAGCCATACCCTAATGGAGATAAAAGGAAAAGATAGGGTAGAAGGGGTAGTTATTGCAGAGGTAGATAAAAATAGAAAACCAATTCCAGGAACAGAAAAACATTATGATTGTGATACCTTATTATTATCTGTAGGACTTATTCCAGAAAATGAAATCTCTAAAAATGCAGGGATTGCTTTAGATCCAGTTACATCTGGACCAATTGTAAATGAATCTATGGAAACAAGTATAGAAGGAGTTTTTGCTTGTGGAAATGTAGTACATGTACATGATTTAGTAGATTTTGTAACAGCAGAAAGTAAAAGAGCTGGCAAAAATGCTGCAAGATATATTAAAAAAGAGATTAAAGCAGATGCAAAAACAGCAAAAACAAAACCAGGTGAAGGAATCCGATATATTGTTCCTCATATGGTTAGACCAGAAAATGTTGATGGGACACTAGATTTATTCATGAGAGTAGACAATGTATATAAAGATATGAACATGATCGTAAAGTTGGATGGAAAAGAAATCAAGAGAATGAAAAAGAAACATTTAGCTCCTGGAGAAATGGAATCTGTAAAAATCAAAAAAGAGGATTTAGGATTCGGAGAAGATGCAGTCATTACTGTTCAATTAGAAAAGGAGGGAGCATAAATGGAAAAACATCAATTAGTATGTATTGTATGTCCAATGGGATGTTATTTAGAAGTAACAAAAGAAAATGAAGAATATAATGTAACAGGAAATAAATGTCCTAGAGGAAAAGCTTATGGGATGAAGGAACTTACCAACCCTACAAGAGTTGTAACAACAACTGTAAAGATTAAAGGTGGACTTCTTAATAGACTCCCAGTAAAAACAAAAGAAGCTATTCCAAAGGAAAAAATATTTGAGTGTATGAAATTTATTGATTCTATAGAAGTAAAAGCACCTATTTCTGTAGGAGATATTATTGTAAAAGATCTTTTGGGAACAGGAGTAGATCTAGTGGCTTCAAGAAGTATGTAAAGAGAGTGTACAAAAAATGTACTCTCTCTTTTATGATTTTTGCGTAAAAAATAAATAAATAAAAGCTTCATAAGCTTATAGAATTATTTTCTAATATGATAAAATAGTAGCAAGAAAATAAAAGAATTTTGTTGGATGAAATGAAGGAGAATGAGTTATGTATGAAAAAATATTTGATCTAGATGTCCAAAAAAAGATGGATATTTTTTTTATGGAAGAATTATCTCAATGTGGTAGAGTTGAAATATTTCAAAAGGGACAAATTATTAATCCCAATCACCCTAACCATATTTATATTATTCTTGAGGGCGAAGTCAATCAAGTAATGTATTCTAGAAATGGGGATGAAATTATTTTTTATAGAATAACAGAGGGGAGTATATTTGGAGAAATAGATTTTTTCCATAAAAATAGAACCTTTGTGGTCAATAAAGCTGTGACTAAATGTAAAATATCTGTAGTAACTAGAGATATTGTAGAATGTAAACTAAAAAAGTATCCTAAAATATACGAATATTTTCTCATGAGTATTATTACAAAATATAGAATGGTTATGCTAGAATTAGCAAATTTTCAATCTAATGATGCTATGGGGAAATTAGCAGATTTTTTTATAAGGCTATACTATACAGAAAATATTAATAAAAAGAATAATATAAGCATTGTATTGACCCATGAAGAAATTGCCAATAGAATAGGTCTTAATAGAATTACAGTAACAAATAGTATAAAGCTATTTAAGGAGAAAGACTTGATAGAAATGAAGGACAGAAAAATAATTATTAAGGATATTGAAGGACTTAAAGGACTTACAAATATCCCTATAGAATAATCAGAAAAATATTCTGATTATTTTTTTATTTACCACAAATTGTAATCTAGACTACAGAAAAAATCTTTTTTTTTAGATAAAATTCCAATAACGACAAAAAATAAATAATAAAAAGAGGATGAATCATGAAAATAATAAAAGAAAAAATCGAAAGTAATTTTGATGAGTTTATTGAAGATCTCAAAGGTTTAATTCAAATACCTAGTGTTTATGAAGAGGATGAAAGTCCTTATCCTTTTGGTGAAAATATAGATACAGCTTTAAAAGAAATGTTATCTATAGCCAAAAAGCTAGGATTTAAAACCTTTTGTGATCCTAAAGGGTATTATGGGTATGCGGAATATGGAAATGGCCATGAAATGATTGGTATTTTAGGACATTTAGATGTGGTTCCACCAGGAGATTTAAAAAAATGGGATACAGCCCCCTTTCATCCTACTATTAAAGATGGGAAGTTATTTGGAAGAGGAACACAAGATGATAAAGGACCTACATTAGGAGCTATGTATGCTTTCAAAGCCCTTATAGATAGTGGAGTTCAAATTAACAAAAAAGTAAGATTTATATATGGAACGGACGAAGAATCTCTTTGGAGAGGGATTGCTCAATACAAGAAGAAAGAAAAAATGCCTGATTATGGATTTACTCCAGATGCAGATTTTCCATTAATCTATGCAGAAAAAGGACTTTTACAAATAAATTTAGTTGCAAAAAATGAAACCAATATAAGATTAGAAGGTGGAGATGCATATAATTCAGTTCCCTCAAAAATCTTATATGATACGAAGGATGCAGATACATTAGCAAAGATTTTAGATCAATTAAATTTTGAGTATAAAAAAGAGAATAATAGCATTATAGTTATGGGAAAAAGTGTTCATGCAAAGGATTCTGAAAAAGGTATAAATGCTATATGTAGATTACTCATAGGCATGAATAAAATGGGGCTTAAATCTAAATGTATTGATTTTGTAGTAGAGAATATATTAGAAGATGCATTAGCTAAAAAAGTTTTTGGAAAGTGCGAAGATGATGCATCAGGTCCTTTGAAATTCAATATTGGGAAAATAAAGATAGATGACAGTCATGAGACTTTAAATATTGATATAAGAATTCCGGTAACTGTAGAAAAGGAATTTGTTTTAGATAAATTAAATGAAGTTATAGCAAAATATGGATTTCGTATGGAAGAAAACGATTACTTAAGATCTATCTATACGCCTCTTGATTCTGAACTTGTAAAAACTTTGATGGATGCGTATGTAGAAGTTACAGGAGACTCAAAAAGCTTACCTATTTCGTCTGGGGGAGCAACCTATGCTAGAGCTATGGACAATTGTGTAGCTTTCGGAGTAGCTTTTCCATACACAGAAGAAACGGAACATCAGCCTAATGAACATATTCAATTAGACGAAATGAAAAGGGCTATAGAAATTTATGCATGTGCTTTATTAAAATTATTAAAATAAAAAATTTTAAAGCAAAAACTTAACCCTTTAGATAAAAAAGTTATTTTATCTAAAGGGAAAATCTATTTTTAAAGGAGGCATTGTCAAAAAAATTAAACAAATGGTAATTCAACAACATCTTTATATTGTAAGATAATATAATTATTATTCTATTTTAGAAAAATCCTAAAAATTAACACTAAACAGGAGGAACAATATGACTACAAAAAAAGAGAAGAAAAAACGAAGTTTTCCTACGGCTTATACGGTATTATTTATTGTTTTAATTTTTGCAGCCATTTTAACATGGACAGTTCCAGCAGGTTCATATGCAAAGCTTTTATATGATGGTGATGCAGGTGTGTTTGTAGTAACATCACCAGATGGGGAAACAACAGAGGAATATCCAGGAACACAAGAGACTTTAGATAATCTTGGAGTTAAGGTAGATGTTTCTAAGTTTACAGATGGAAGTATTTATAAAGCAGTGGCTATTCCTAATACTTATGAAGAATTACCAAGCAATCCACAGGGAATGGAGGAAATTCTAAGATCTCCTATTCAAGGGCTTTATGATACATCTGATATTATTATGTTTGTATTTATTATAGGTGGAATTATTGGAGTTCTTAATAGTAGTGGTGCCTTTGATGCTGGATTTGCAAGTCTTTCTCGTATGACAAATGGTAGAGAATACTTATTGATTGTAGTTGTTACTTTCTTAATATCTTTAGGAGGAACAACTTTTGGTCTTGCAGAAGAGACTATAGCATTGTATCCAATTTTGGTTCCTGTGTTCATGGTTGCAGGCTATGATGCCATTGTCTGTATAGCAGCTTTATATATGGGATCATCTATTGGTACCATGTTTTCAACAGTAAATCCATTTTCTTCTGTTATCGCATCTAATGCTGCAGGAATATCCTTTACAAATGGATTAACTATGAGAACAGTTGGTCTTTTAATTGCTACAATTATAACAATTGTATATATTGTTAGATATGCTGAGAAAATTAAAAAGAATCCTCAAGCTTCATTAATTTTTGATCAAAAAGCTGATATAGAAAAAAGATTTTTCCATGCAGATAAAGAGGTTCCAGAGTTTACAGGTAGACGTAAAGGAATGCTTTTTATATTTGCAATGACTTTTATTGTGATGATTTATGGTGTTTCCTCGCTAGACTGGTGGTTTGAGGAAATGACTACCCTATTCCTAGCTTCAGGAATATTGATTTGTGCAATTTCTGGAATGGGTGAAAAAAAGGCTGTAGGAGACTTTGTTACAGGTTCATCAGAACTTGTAGGGGTTGCGCTTACTATTGGTGTTGCTAGAGCTGTAAACATCATCATGGATAATGGATTGATTTCTGATACAATCCTTCATGGAGCAACAGGTATTGTTACTGGTATGAATGCTGGTATATTCTCTATATTGATGTTATTAATATTCTGTGTATTAGGATTCTTTATTCCATCTTCATCAGGACTAGCAGTATTATCAATGCCTATTATGGCACCTCTTGCTGATACAGTTGGATTACCAAGAGATGTAATCGTTAGTGCTTACCAATATGGACAAGGGCTAATGGCATTTATTACACCGACAGGACTAATACTCGTTACCCTTTCAATGGTAGATGTAACCTATGATAAATGGTTAAAATTTATTATGCCACTGATGGGAATTATCGGAGCATTTTCAGCAGTTATGTTATTAGTTCAAGCTTTTGTTTAAAATTTAAAATGAAGTTTTTATAAGTAGAAATCATTTTATAATATGATGATCAAGGCCTATGTAATTCTATATATGATTATAGATTTACATAGGTTTTTCAACAAAATTGTTTCTTAGAAGGTAGTTGTAATCTTGGTTGAGTTAATATATCTAGTAAAGTACCATGTCTTATAAGTAGTTTACTTATATTTTTGTAAGTGATTGAAAGCTTTTGTCTATAATATAGACAATGATGTTTCTATGAATAATGGATTGAAGTCATAATAAAGTGATACGAAGAACTGAAAAGCGAAGGAGGCAATAAAAATGGAAAGAGCTTATGAAAAATTCCTTAGATATGTAGTCATCAATACAAAATCAGATGAAGCTTCTGAAACCATGCCAAGCACCATGAATCAATTTGATTTAGCTCATGTATTAGTAGAAGAGTTAAAAGCTATTGGTATAGAAGATGCTCATGTAGATGAAAATTGTTATGTAATGGGAACCTTGAAGGGAAATGTTGAAAATGCCCCAGTGATCGGTTTAATTGCTCATTTAGATACAAGTCCTGACTGTTCAGGTGAAAATGTGAAACCGAATATAATCAAAAATTATGATGGGAAAGATATTGTATTAAATAAAGAAAAAAATATTATTATGCATGTATCAGATTTTCCTTATCTAGAAGATTATAAGGGACAAACTCTTATTACTAGTGATGGAACAACTTTACTTGGAGCTGATGATAAGGCTGGAATAGCAGAAATTATGACGGTTATAGAATATTTTATCAATCATCCTGAAACAAAACATGGGGATATTAAGATCTGTTTTACGCCAGATGAAGAAATTGGAAGTGGCGCAGACAAATTTGATGTAGATAAATTTGGGGCTGACTTTGCGTATACCATAGACGGTAGTTTTATTGGAGAAATTGAATATGAAAACTTCAATGCGGCTTCTGCTTCTATTAAAGTTCATGGGGTGAATATTCATCCAGGTTCAGCAAAACATAAGATGAAAAATTCAATACTAATAGGGATGGAACTGAATAATCTTCTTCCTAATTTTGAAGTTCCTCAATATACAGAAGGATATGAAGGTTTTTTCCTTCTAGATGAATTTACTGGAACTGTTGAGCTTACGAAGATGGAATATATTATTCGTGATCATGATATGGAAAAATTCTTAAGTAAAAAAGCTTTCCTTGAAAAATCTTGCCAATTTATCAATGATAAATATGGTGAAGGAACTGTAGAACTTGAACTTACGGATTCGTATTTTAATATGAAAGAGAAAATAGAACCAGTAATACATATCGTTGATTCAGTAGTAAAGGCCATGGAAAATGTAGGAGTAGAACCTATCGTTAAAGCTATAAGAGGAGGAACAGATGGAGCAAGACTTTCTTTTATGGGGCTTCCAACACCTAATATATTTACAGGTGGGTTTAACTTCCATGGTAGATTTGAAACTATATGTGTAGAAGATATGGATAAAGCTGTAGAAACTATTGCAGAGGTTATAAGATCTTATGGGAAATAAACATAAAAAGGGTTATTATGGAAGAGATAAAATAGAGATTATATAGTATAGATAAAATAAATTTAAAAGAATCCTAATCTATGAAAAGCCATAAGGTTAGGATTCCTTTACTTATTTTTTACTTAATATATAATAATATGATCTTTTATAAATTCTTATATAAATTTACATAAATATATAAAATTATACAAAGAAAATATTTACAATTTTTGTAGGAAGTGATATAATGCTTATAAATTCAATATAAAAAGGCATGAGAACTGGAGAGCCGTACAAATAGACCTGTGAAAATGGGTTTGAGTTTGTGCGATTTTTTATGCGTAAATAAAAATATATATTGAATGATTTAAATAAAATTTATTATAGGAGGGGATTTATATGAATCATAAATTGTATGAGAAAATAGAAGCAAATCCTGTTATTGCAGCAGTAAATAGTATGGAAAAACTTGATTTAGCTATTCAGTCCCCTTGTGAAATCGTTTTTTTGTTGACGGGAAATATATTTAATTTAAGAAAAATAATTGATAAAGTAAAAAATGCAGATATGGATATATATGTACATCTTGATTTGATGGAAGGGTTTTCTAAAGATATGATGGCATTAAAATATATTCATGAAAATATGAGACCAGATGGCATTATTACTACAAAAAGTAGCCTTGTAAAAACTGCAAGAAGTATGAATATATGTGCTATACAAAGATTCTTTATATTAGATTCTTTGTCTCTTGAGAGAGGGATTCATGCTATACATAATACAAGACCTGATGCAATAGAGATTTTACCAGGAGTTATGCCTAAAATTATAAAAAAAATTCATCATGAAACAAAGGTACCTGTTATAGGTAGTGGATTAATTATTGATAAAGAAGATGTGATTGAAAGTCTCAAAGCAGGAGCTATGGGGATTTCTACAAGTAAGGAAGAGATTTGGTATATGTAAAAATTTTTTAATCATGATAAAAATATATTGACATATTGTAGAATATAGTATAAAATCAACACGAAATTATACAGGTGAATAATGAAGGCAGGAGAAATGGAGAGCCGCACAAGTTAACCTATGAGAATGGGTTCAGCTTTGTGTAGCTTTTTTTATTCTCCACAAAGAAAAGGTTTTCTATAGTAAATGAATGTGTACAATGTACATAACATTTAATTATACATATTAAGAAAGGTGGCAAAAAAATGTTAGAAATGTTCAGACCTGCACCGGCCATTGCACGTATGGCAGACGACAAAATTGACGGTGCATACAAAAGATACCGATTCCAAGTATTCATGAGTATCTTTATTGGATATGCAGCTTATTATTTCATTAGAAAGAACTTTAATATGGCTGCACCTTATTTAATTGATACCTACGGATACACAAAAGCACAAGTTGGAGCGGTAGGTTCTGCATTAGGACTAGCTTACGGAATCAGTAAGTTCATTATGGGAAATATTTCAGATCGATGTAATCCAAGATATTTTATGGCAGCTGGACTTATTTTATCAGGTATTGTGAATTTAATGTTTGGTTTTGCATCATCTATTACAATGTTATGCGTTTTAATGTTCTTAAATGGATGGTTCCAAGGTATGGGATGGCCTCCATGTGGAAGAACAATGACACACTGGTTCTCAGATAAAGAACGTGGCGTAAAGATGTCTATTTGGAATGTGGCACATAATATTGGTGGAGCTTTAGTTCCAACATTAGCATTAGCAGGACTTGCAATGTTCTCTACTTGGAGAGGAATGTTCTACTTCCCAGCAGGATTATCTATTGCTATAGGGATTGGTATTTTAATCTTCATGAAGGATACACCTCAATCAGTTGGTCTTCCACCAATTGAAGAATATAAAGATGATTATCCAGATGTAAAAGTAGACGATAGAGAAAGAGAATTATCAGCAAAAGAAATATTAGTAAAATATGTTTTATGCAACAAATATATTTGGTATATTGCTATTGCAAATATTTTTGTATACTTAGTAAGATATGGAATTATGGACTGGATTCCGGTTTACTTAAAAGAAGTAAAAGGATTCAATATTAAAGAAGCAGGTGCAGCATTTGCATTATTCGAGTGGGCAGCTATTCCAGGAACAATTATTGTTGGATGGTTAAGTGATAAAATATTCCATGGAAGACGTGCACCTATGGGTGTAATCTGTATGCTAGGGGTAATTGCAGCAGTATTTACTTATTGGAAGAGTGATAGTGTAATGGCTATTAATATAGCTGTTGCTTCAGTAGGAGCATTAATTTATGGACCAGTTATGCTAATTGGTGTTGCAGCTCTTGACTATGTACCTAAAAAAGCAGCTGGTACGGCAGCTGGATTTACAGGACTATTTGGCTATGTAGGAGGAGCAGTTTCTGCAAACATTATTATCGGTGCTGTAGTTGATAGTGCTGGTTGGGATGGAGCATTTAAGTTAATTATTGGAGCTTGTGTACTAGCAGTTATATTCTTAGGACTTACTTGGAATACACATGATAGATCAAAAGAAGAGAAAAAGGAAGCTTTAGCTAAAGCATAAAAACATAAAGCTTTTATATTGAAAATTTTTATTAAAAAACATTGAAAATAAATATTTAAAGGCGTGAGAATTGGAGAGCCGTATTAAAGTTAGTCTAAAAATTTAGGTCTAGCTTTATACGGCTTTTTTGTTTTGTAATTTTAAAGGAGGGAATCACATGTATGATGTAGCGGTAATTGGTGCCGGTATTATAGGAACTTTTATAACAAGAGAATTATCAAAATTTGATTTAAAAACTGTCATGATTGATAAAGAAAATGATATAGCAAATGGAACAACAAAGGCAAATAGTGCCATTGTCCATGCTGGATATGATGCAAAGGCAGGTACATTAAAAGGAAAGTTAAATGCAAAAGGAAATGCTATGTATGGAAAAGTTTGTGAAGAATTAGATGTACATTTTAAAAGAATTGGTTCATTTGTTATTGCTAGTAACGAAGAAGAAATGGAAAGTGTAAAAGATTTATATGAAAGAGGACGTAAAAATAATATTCCTGATATGAAGATTTTATCTCAAGAAGAAGTAAGAGCAATGGAGCCGAACTTAAATGAAGAAATTATCGGTGCTTTATATGCGCCAACGGCAGGAATCGTTAGTCCTTGGGAATTAGCTGTAGCATTAGCAGAAAATGCAGCAGACAATGGTGCCCAGATTAAGCTTGAAACGGAAGTTTTAGGAATTGAGAAAAACGAAGAAGGTTATGTGATTCATACAAATAATGGAGATGTAAAAGCAAAGTATGTATTTAACTGTGCAGGAGTATACGCACAAGAAATCAATGAAATGGTAGCATCAAGGAGTTTTAGTATTCACCCAAGGAGAGGCCAATACAATATTTTAGATAAAAGTACAGGAGACCTGATCAATCATGTAATCTTCCAAGCACCAACGAAACTTGGAAAAGGGGTATTAGTTGCTCCTACAGTTCATGGAAATCTATTAGTAGGACCAGATGCAGAGGATCTAGAGGATAAAGAAAATACATCAACTACGAGTGATCGAATTGAATTTATCAGAGAAAAATCAAGAAAAACAACTACAAAAGTTCCATTTAATAAAACGATTACAAGCTTTGCAGGATTAAGAGCAGTATCAAATGTGGGAGATTTTATCATAGAAGAATCAAAAGAAGCAAAAGGATTTATTAATGTGGCAGGAATAGAATCCCCTGGATTATCAGCAGCACCAGCAATAGCAGAATATGCAATTGACGTTTTAAAAGGTATTACAGGAGAACTTAAGGAGAGAAAAGACTTTAATCCAAGAAGAAAACCTGTGATTCGTTTTATGGAGTTAAGTGATGAAGAAAAATCAGAAGTAATTAAGAAAGATCCAAGATACGGAAGAATCATTTGTAGATGTGAAAACATTACAGAAGGTGAAATAGTAGATGCCATCCATAGAAATGCAGGGGGAAGAACGGTAGATGGTATCAAAAGAAGATCAAGACCTGGTATGGGAAGATGCCAAGGAGGATTTTGTGGACCAAGAGTTATGGAAATATTAGCGAGAGAATTAAAAATGGATATTAAAGATGTAGTAAAAGATAGCAAAGAAGCTTATATATTAACAGAAGAAACAAAGCAAAATACACCAGAAGAAGTAGTTGTAGAAACTTTAGAAGAGATAAAGATATCTTAAGGTAAGGGAGTGATACTATGTTGAAATATGATATTGTTGTAGTTGGAGGAGGTCCTGCAGGACTTGCAGCAGCTATTGAAGCCAAGAAAAATGGTGTAGATAACATTTTAGTGATAGAAAGAGATAGAGAATTAGGTGGAATTCTTCAGCAATGTATTCATAATGGATTTGGACTTCATGTTTTTAAAGAGGAGCTAACAGGACCTGAATATGCAGAAAAATTCATTACTGAGTTAAAAAATATGGGAATAGAGTACAAGCTAGATACAATGGTATTAGAAATCGGAGAAGAAAGAGTGATTCATGCTATTAATACAGTAGATGGATTTATGCGTATCAAGGCAGGTGCTATTATTCTTTCTATGGGATGCAGAGAGAGAACAAGAGGAGCTATAAGTATTCCAGGAAGCAGACCTGCTGGCGTATTTACAGCAGGAACAGCACAAAGATTTGTAAATATGGAAGGATATATGGTAGGGAAGAGGGTAGTCATCTTAGGTTCAGGAGACATAGGACTGATCATGGCAAGAAGAATGACATTAGAGGGAGCAAAGGTACTTGCAGTAGCAGAACTTATGCCTTTTTCAGGAGGACTTACTAGAAATATTGTACAATGTCTAGAAGATTATCATATCCCTCTATACCTAAGCCATACCCTTATGGAGATAAAAGGAAAAGATAGGGTAGAAGGGGTAGTTATTGCAGAGGTAGATAAAAATAGAAAACCAATTCCAGGAACAGAAAAACATTATGATTGTGATACCTTATTATTATCTGTAGGACTTATTCCAGAAAATGAAATCTCTAAAAATGCAGGGATTGCTTTAGATCCAGTTACATCTGGACCAATTGTAAATGAATCTATGGAAACAAGTATAGAAGGTGTTTTTGCTTGTGGAAATGTAGTACATGTACATGATTTAGTAGATTTTGTAACAGCAGAAAGTAAAAGAGCTGGCAAAAATGCTGCAAAATATATTAAAAAAGAGATTAAAGCAGATGCAAAAACAGCAAAAACAAAACCAGGTGAAGGAATCCGATATATTGTTCCTCATATGGTTAGACCAGAAAATGTTGATGGGACACTAGATTTATTCATGAGAGTAGACAATGTATATAAAGATATGAATATGGTCGTAAAAATTGATGGAAAAGAAATCAAGAGAATGAAAAAGAAACATTTAGCTCCTGGAGAAATGGAATCTGTAAAAATCAAGAAAGAGGATTTAGGATTCAAAGAAGATGCAGTCATTACTGTTCAATTAGAAAAGGAGGGAGCATAAATGGAAAAACATCAATTAGTATGTATTGTATGTCCAATGGGATGTCATTTAGAAGTGACAAAAGAAAATGATGAATATAATGTAACAGGAAATAAATGTCCTAGAGGAAAAGCTTATGGGATGAAGGAACTTACCAACCCTACAAGAGTTGTAACAACAACTGTAAAGATAAAGGGAGGACTTCTTAATAGACTTTCAGTAAAAACAAAAGAAGCTATTCCAAAGGAGAAAATGTTTGAGTGTATGAAATTCATTGATTCTATAGAAGTAAAAGCACCTGTTTCTGTAGGAGATATTATAGTAAAAGATCTCTTGGGAACAGGAGTAGACCTTGTTGCAGCAAGAAGTATGTAAAATAATTAAGACTCCTATTTACAAAAATGGGAGTCTTATTAAATAGTTAAAAAACTTTGTAAAAAATGATTTAGGTAAAAATTGTGAAATATAAGATTATTTTCGAAAAAAATGATTCATATAGTTGTACAAATGCAAGAAATAAAAAATAAAAAACCATGTATTGTATGATGATGTATTTTATGTAGATATATGTAATATACTAAAAATAGTTAAATCCTTGAGAAATAGGAAAACTTTCATGGGTAAAATTTATACAAAAAAGGGAAAAATATTACGGCAAAATGAAATAGACATAGCTTTTAATTGCAAATAGTTGAAAATACTTGTATACATTGACATTATCGTATATTTGTATTAAAATATCCTTGCAAGGAGTATACTTACCAATCATGTCGACAAGTGACATAATTAGGTAAAATATGAAAAAATGTGGGGGATAGTATGACAAGGGATTTATTAAATGAAGATAATACAGGTTTGTCCCTAACATCAAAGATATTCAATATACTAAGAGAAGATATATTGAATGGGAAATATGCTGAAGGAGAAAAGCTAGGAGAAGCAAAACTAGCAGAAGAATTAGGTGTTAGCCGTACACCAGTAAGAGAAGCTCTTAAACAACTTGAACTAGATGGTATTGTGGAGAATAAACCTAATAGAGGGGTTGTTGTATTAGGCATATCTAAGCAAGATATTGAAGATATATATACAATAAGAACTGCTATTGAAGGAATAGCTGCTAGATGGGCTGTTGAGAGAATTACAGAATCAGAAGTAGAAGAGTTAAAAGAAGCTTATGAATTAATGGAGTTCTATACCTTCAAAAATGATATTGAAAAATTTGCAGAACTAAACACAAAATTTCATGAAATTATTTATAAAGCAACCAAGAGCAGACATCTTGAACAAGTACTTAAGGATTTTCAGTATTATATGAAGAAAACAAGAAGAAAATCTTTACATGTTGAGGGACGAATTAAGGATTCACTAAAAGAACATAAACTCGTTTTAGATGCTTTTCTCAATAAGGATGAAGAGGCTGCACAAAAGGCTCTTACAAACCATGTTGAGAATTCAAAAAAAAATGTAGAAAAGAATGTAAAAGCTTAAGACTACTGTAATGGTAGTCTTTTTTTTATAAAGGGAGGATAAAATATGAAAGAATCTATAATCCTAAAAAAACTAGTAGAATTATCAAATGAAAATATTGTATCTTTTCATGTTCCAGGTCATAAAAATGGGAAAGCTTATAAAAAATATAAAGAACATCCCTTTAACAATGAATTATTATCTTTGGATGTAACAGAAATTCCTGGAACAGATAATCTCCATGCCCCAGAAGAGATGATTAAAAAAGCACAAGAAAAGGCAGCAAAATTTTTTGGCGCAGAGCATACTTTCTTTTTGATTAATGGTACATCTACAGGAAATATTTCAGCCCTTATGGCAGTGGCAAATCCAAATGAGAAAATCATTGTACCAAGGGATTGTCATAAATCTATTATGCATGGATTAATATTAGGAGGATTGATTCCTGTATATATTCATCCAGAAGTAAGTGTGGAGCACAATATTTCTATGGGAATAAAGGTTGAGACAATAGAAAAAGCTATTCTTGAAAATAAGGATGCAAAGGCTGTGGTCTTAACTTATCCAAATTATTATGGAATTTGCTCTGATATTGAAGCAATTGTAAAGGTTGTACATAAATATGAAAAGATTCTCATTGTAGATGAGGCTCATGGTTCTCATTTAAATTTAAGTGAAGATTTGCCAGTTGACGCAATAGATGCAGGGGCTGACATTGTTATTCAAAGTACGCATAAAACCCTTCCTGGATTTACTCAAAGTTCTATGCTTCATGTAAAATCAGAAAGAGTAAATCTAGATAGATTAAGATTTATGTTAATGATGAATCAAAGTAGTAGTCCATCTTATCTATTGATGGCGTCTCTAGATGAAGCAAGGGTTATTGCAGAAAGAGATGGAAAAGTTCTTATGGACGATCTTTTGAAAAATATCAATAAATTCCATGAAAAAATTTCAAAAATAAATGGTATAAAAGTGTTTGATGAAAAATTAATAGGAAAATATGGGGTGAAAGATTTTGATAAAACAAGATTAGTTATAGATATGACAGATTTAGGAATCAGTGGGACCCAGTTAGATGCTTTATTAAGAGAAAAATATGGTATACAAATGGAAATGAGTGATATGAAGCATATTGTTGCTGTATGTACGATTGGTAATGATAGGGATGATTTTGAAAAACTATTAAAAGCTTTAATACATATAAAAGAAAAAAATACAAGAGAAGTTAGAAAAATAGAAAAGGTTTCATTACTACAGGGTATCCCTAAAATGAATATACTTCCGAGGCAAGCAACTTTTTCCATTAAGAAAGAAATTAACTTTGAAGAAAGTGTTGGTAAAACTAGTGGAGAATATATTATTCCTTATCCCCCTGGGATACCTGTTTTATGCCCAGGAGAAGAAATTACAAAAGAAATCATTAATTATATAAAGATATTGAAAGAAAGAGGACTAAGTATTATGGGTATGGATGATAGCCATTTAGAAAAAATAAAAGTGATTGAGTAAAAATCTTATTTATAAAATTGTGGTATACTATGAGCATGATCAAAAAGGAGAGGAGCTTTTATGACAACGGATGAAAGAAGAAAAGCTATAATAAAAATATTAAAAGATCAGGAAGAACCCATAACGGGAACAGCTCTTGCTAAAGAGTTTAAAGTAAGTAGACAAGTAATTGTACAGGATATTGCTGTTATGCGTGCACAAGGGGAAAATATTTTAGCTACTTCTAATGGGTATATGATGATAAAATTTGATGGAAAAAATAAAAACATCAAGACCATTATATGTCGACACAAGGGGTATGCCCATATGGAAGAAGAGTTAAAAATTATGGTAGATATGGGTGCAAAGGTATTAGATGTGATTGTGGAGCATCCTATTTATGGGGAAATTAGAAGTTCTTTGATGATTACGTCAAGAATGGATATAGAAGAGTTTATGGAGAAGGTAAAGGAAAATGATGCAGCACCATTAGCTTCTTTGACAGGTGGAGATCATGTTCATACGGTAGAGGTTCCAAATAATAGAGCTTATGAAAAAATGATAAAAGCTTTAAAAGAAAAAGGATATTTGGTAAAGGGAGAATAATGGATTTAAAACAATATAAATGGTATAAATAAAAGAAATTTACAAATCTAGGGTATTGTATTCCTCTTAAAGATTTGTTATATTTTTTATAACGGGTGACAAGACAGGTGTAAAGTCGTAAATGCTTGTAAGTTGATTTTAGTGTATATTGGAATAAATTAAATTTTATAAAAATGGTGCATAAAGAAAGGATTGAAAATATGAATGAAAAAGAGATGATCCAAGAAATACAATGTTTAAAAAAAGAAAAAAATGCTGTTATTTTAGCACATAACTATCAAATACCAGAAGTGCAAGATATTGCTGATATTGTAGGAGATTCATTAAAGCTTAGTCAAGAGGCTGCCAAAACGGATGCAGATGTAATTGTTTTTGCTGGGGTTCGTTTTATGGCTGAAAGTGCAAAAATATTATCTCCTGATAAAAAGGTATTATTACCTGTATATGATGCAGGCTGTCCAATGGCAGATATGGTAGATGCTGAAAGCCTTAGAATATTCAAAAAAGAGTATCCAGATGTTCCGATTGTCTGTTATGTAAATTCTTCAGCAGAAGTAAAAGCAGAAAGTGATATTTGTTGTACTTCTTCTAATGCTTTAAAAATTGTAAAGAGCATAAAGAAAGATAAAATATTATTTGTACCAGATCAAAATTTAGGAAGTTATATCAAAGAACAAGTGCCAGAAAAGGAAATTATTCTCTGGGAAGGATATTGTATCACTCACCATAGGGTAAGAAGCATAGAAGTAAATGCTGCAAAGAACAATCATCCAAATGCATTGGTATTAGTACATCCAGAATGTAGTAAAGCGGTAGTTGAAAAGGCTGATTTTGTAGGAAGTACTGCTCAAATTATTGATTATGCGAAGAAATCAGAGAATAAATCATTTATTATTGGAACAGAGATGGGAATACTTCATCAACTTAGGAAGGATAACCCTGATAAAAAATTCTATTTAATCTCTCCAGCTTTAACTTGTTATAATATGAAAAAAACGTCTCTTGAAGATATTTATAATGCTTTGAAATTTGACCAATATGAGATAAAGGTAGAGAAAGATTTAAGACAACGTTCATTAGTTTCCCTTGAGAGAATGCTCAAAATTAGTTAAGGAGATGAAAACAATGAAATCCAGATATATAAGTGGTTTTCATGATGTAAATAGTAAAAAAGATTGTGATGTAGTGATAATCGGTACAGGGGTTGCAGGGCTTTTTACGGCTTTAAATATAAGTTCAAAAGAACGGGTTATTGTTCTTTCAAAAACAAAGCTAAATAATAACAATAGTAATCTAGCTCAAGGTGGGATTGCTGCTTGTGTAAATCAAGAGGATGATTTTAAATCTCATTATGAAGATACATTAAGAGCGGGAGCTTATTATAATAGAGAAGAGACTACTCAAACATTGATTAAAGAAGCACCAAAAAATATCAAAAAATTATTAACGTATGGTACAAATTTTGATCAAGATGAGAATGGAAATTTAAGGGTAACCCGAGAAGGTGGACATAGTAAAAGGAGGATTCTTCATGCAAAGGATGCTACAGGAAGAGAAGTAATCAGATCTTTAGGAGTAGAAATAGAAAGCAGAAAAAATATACATGTGGATGAAGATGTTTTTGCTATAGATCTCATAACCAATAAAAATGAAGTTTGTGGAGTTTTGGCTGTAAATGAGCATGGGGAAAGAATAATTTACCAAAGTAAGGCAGTTGTTTTAGCAACAGGTGGGGTGGGACAAGTATATAAAAATACTACAAACCCAGAAGTTACTACAGGAGATGGAATAGCCATGGTTTATCGTGCAGGAGGGGCTATTCATGATATGGAATTTATACAATTTCATCCTACTGCCATGTATAGTGAAAAAAATGGACAAAAATTCTTGATTTCTGAATCTGTAAGGGGAGAAGGCGCAGTACTGAGAAATGTAAAAGGTGAAACTTTTATGAAAAAATATCATAAAATGGCTGATTTAGCACCAAGAGATATTGTTGCAAGGAGCATTTTTACAGAAAAAAGTATCAACCATACTCCTTATGTTTATTTAGATATTACTCATAAAACTCCTTCCTTTATTAAAAATAGATTTCCTATGATCTATGAAAGATGTTTAGAAGAAGGAATAGATATGACAAAGGAATATATTCCTGTATCTCCTGTACAGCATTATATTATGGGAGGAATCTATACAGATATAGATGGAAAAACAAATATTGAAGGACTTTATGCATGTGGAGAATGTGCTTGCACAGGGGTTCATGGGGCAAATCGACTTGCGAGCAATTCACTACTTGAAGGGCTTGTGTTTGGAAATCGAGTAGTGCAGTCTTTAACTCAATATATTTCAAATAAAAGGATAAATGCTTTACCGGTTATGCCAATGATTGAATATAAAGGATCTAAAGATTTAGATTTTGATTATATAAAAGAAAAGATTGAGAATATTATGGACGAATATATATCTATCGTAAGAAGTCAGAATGGATTAAAGGTTGCATTAAAAGAGATCAAAAAGTTAAGTAACCAATTATTAGGATGTAAAGAAAGCATAAAGTATTATGAATGTAGAAATATGTGTACGGTTGCAATCCTTATTATAAAAGCAGCCCTAAAAAGGGAAAAAAGTCTTGGAGCACATTATAGAGTAGATACGGAGGGTCAAGGGTGTATAATAAATTTTTAGTAGAGAAAATCATAAAAAATGCGTTAATAGAAGATATGAATTACGGGGACACTACTACTGATCTATTGATTGATGATGCTTCTTTCTCTGAAGCCTATATGATTGCAAAGGAAACAGGTGTTGTAGCAGGTCTTTTGGTGGCTGAAAGTGTTTTTAAATTATTAGATGAAAACATATCATTTAAAGTGTTAAAAAAAGATGGAACTCTTGTAAAAAAAGGAGAAAAAATAGCTGAAATTAAAGGAAGTACAAAGAATATATTGAAGGGTGAAAGATTAGCTTTAAATTTACTTCAAAGAATGTCAGGGATTGCATCTGCGTCAAGAAGATATGCAGATCTTGTGAAGGAGTATCAAACAAGAGTAGTAGATACGAGAAAGACAACTCCGAATCTTAGAATTTTAGAAAAATATGCAGTTCGTGTGGGGGGTTGTTATAATCATCGATTCAATTTATCAGATGCAGTGATGATTAAGGATAATCATATAAAGGCAGTAGGAAGTATAAAGAAAGCAGTAGAAAGAATACGAGAAAATATTCCTCATACAACTAAAATCGAAGTAGAAGTGACTTCCTTAAAGGAACTAGAAGAAGCATTAAAGGCAAGGGCTGATATTATTATGTTAGATAATATGGATTTAGAAACCATGAAAAGAGCTGTTGAAAGTACAAAAGGTAGGGCCATTCTTGAAGCTTCTGGAAATATTACTTTAGAAAGAATAAAAGATATTGCAAAAATTGGTGTGGATGTAATTTCTGTAGGAGCTCTTACCCACTCTGTAAAAGCAATGGATATTAGTTTGCTAATTATAGACTAAATATTTATGAAAAAGATATTTATTCTGACAAGATATAAATGTGTAGTGATTTAGAAGAAAAGAGGTGGGACTAATGAAAAAAAATAAATTTTCCTTTAGAGAATATATGACAAAAGCATTAAATGGAATGGCTTTAGGATTGTTTTCTTCTTTGATTATTGGACTTATATTAAAACAAATTGGAGATTATGCAGGAATAGAAGCTTTGGTGAAGTTTGGTAAGATCGCTCAGTTTGTAATGGGACCAGCTATAGGCGCAGGAGTAGCTTTTAGTGTAGGTGCTCCTCCACTAGGAGTTTTTGCGTCCATTGTTACAGGAGCTATAGGTGCAGGAACTGTTTACTCAGGAGCTGATGGAGCTTTTATTGTAAAAATAGGTGAGCCTGTAGGAGCTTTTGTAGCTTCTTTAATTGGTGCAGAATTTTCAAAGATGATCACAGGAAAAACAAAGGTGGATATTGTTTTAGTACCTGCAGGCACGATTATTATTGGAGGTCTTGCTGGAATTTTCATAGGACCTGTTATGGCATCTGTCATGAAAAATTTAGGAGGTATTATCAATAGAGCAACAGAGCTTCAGCCTATTCCTATGGGAATTGTTATCGCAGCTCTTATGGGAATGATTTTAACTCTTCCAATAAGTAGTGCGGCACTTTCTATATCATTAGGTCTTAGTGGACTTGCTGCAGGGGCTTCTGCAGTAGGTTGTGCAACGCAAATGATTGGTTTTGCTATGGCAAGCTATCGGGAAAATGGTGTGGGAGGAGCTATTGCTCAAGGACTTGGAACATCTATGCTACAGGTTCCTAATATTATTAAAAATCCTTTGATTTGGGTACCTCCAACTTTAGCTAGTGCACTCCTTGGACCTATTGCAACCTATGTATTGAAAATGGAAAACAATAGCATTGGTGCAGGGATGGGGACAAGTGGTTTAGTTGGGCAATTTGGAACTATTGCTGCTATGGGGGATAGTCAATCTATGACTTTAATTATAGGCAAAATTCTATTATTACACTTTATTTTGCCAGCTATTTTGACCCTTATGATTTCTGGATATATGAGAAAAAAAGGATGGATTAAATATGGAGATATGAAACTAACTCCATAATTTGAAATATTTTCTGCTCGATAGTATAATGAGACTATGCTATTGAGCTTATTTTTTTGACAGAAAATAATGCGAGATGGATATATTATTATTAAGGGAATATAATACTAAAATGATAACTACAAGAACAGGGGTGAAGAATTTGAGAAAAGCAAAAGGTGCATTTTGGGGTATAGGTGTAGTAGTAGTCCTATTCCTTTTAACTTCTTTTACGACTATTATTAATTTTGTAACAGATTATCAATGGTTTAAGGAAGTGGGGTATGATAAAGTTTTTTTAACAAAATTGATGACCCAATTTAAAATGGGTATACCTATTTTCATTGTACTTACACTACTTATTCATTTTTATCTATTATCTATTAAGAAGAATTATAATAAAAAAATCGATACAGCTTATACGAAAATAAGTGAAAAAGGAATTAATCGTATTGCATTAGGAATTTCAACTATTGTTTCTTTTTTAGCAACTATGACCGTATGTAGTAATCTTTGGTTTGAAATATTAAAGTTTTTTAATGCAACAAAGTTTAATATTCTTGATCCAATATTTAAAAATGATATTTCTTTTTATATGTTAAAGCTTCCTTTCTTAGAGCAGATTTATTATCTATTGATGAGTTTTATTGTTTTCTTAGTTATTGTTACAGTTATTTTTTATATGATTTTGATGAGTGTAAAAAGACCTACACTCTTTGATGTGAATCATGAGCCTGAAGACAATGTTAGAAGAATTCATCCGAATGTGAATATGAACAATGGAAAGCAATTATTAAATATAGCATTAGGGCAATTAACGGTTTTAGGAGTATCATTTTTTGTGATTTTAGGCTTAGGATATGTATTTAAAACATATGACTTATTGTATTCACCTCGTGGAGTAGCCTATGGAGCAAGTTTTACAGATATTCATGTAACCTTATGGATTTACAGGGCTAAGATTGTATTAGCTATTATTTCAGCAGTTTTATTAATGGTAGGTGCAAAAAGAAAGCAATTAAGATTAGTCCTTACAGGACCTGTAATCATGATTGTACTATCTATACTAGGAAATGTTGCTGCTTTAGGAGTACAGAATTTTATTGTAGCTCCTGATGAGATTTCCAAGGAAAGAATATATTTAGATCATAATATAAACTATACAAAAATGGCTTATGGACTTGATCATATCGAAGAAAAGGATTTTTCTGCAAAACAAAATTTAACAAGGGAAGATTTAGAAAAAAATATAGAAACCATAAAAAATATTCGTATCAACGATTATCGTCCTACAAAGCAATTTTATAATCAGAGTCAAGGGATTCGATTGTATTATCAATTCCATGATGTGGATATAGATAGATATAATATTGATGGGCAGTTGACTCAAGTATTTTTATCAGGAAGAGAGATTAATGAAGAAAAGATCAATGAACAGTGGATTAATCAGCATTTAAAATATACGCATGGATATGGTGCTGCATTATCTCCTGTAAATGCGATTACCAGTCAGGGACAACCTGATTTACTTATAAAAAATATTCCACCAAAATCAGATATAGAAGATATCCAAATAAAGTATCCACAAATTTATTTTGGAGAACTTACAAATAATTATGTTATTACCAATACAAAGGAAAAAGAATTTGACTATCCTAGTGGTGGTCAAAATGAAGAAACTATTTATGAAGGTAGTGCTGGAATCCATTTAGGAGGAATGAATAAGCTTTTATATGCCATCAAGGAGAAAAGCTCGAAAATATTAATATCTGGAAATATCACGAAGGATAGCAAAATTTTAATCTATAGAAATATTAAAGAAAGAGCACAAAAAATTGCACCATTTATATATTATGATGATGATCCATACCTTGTAATCGATAATGAAAAATTATACTGGATTTTAGATGGTTATACAATCAGTAACAATTATCCTTATGCAAGACCTTTTGGAGAAGGGCGAACGAATTATATTAGAAACTCTGTAAAGGTAGTAGTGGATGCTTATAATGGAGATACAACTTATTATATAGCTGATGAAAAGGATCCTGTTATAAAAACTATGGCAAAAATTTTCCCTCAGTTATTCACAAATATGGATAAAATGCCTGAAGGAATAAAAGAACATGTAAGATATCCACAGACTTTATTTGATATACAGGCAAATGTGTATAAAGTATATCATATGACAGATACAGATGTATTTTATCAACAGGAAGATTTATGGGATATTGCTAATGAGATTTATGAACAAGAAAAACAAGTAATGGAATCAAATTATTTCATTATGAAATTACCAGAGGAAGAAAAGGAAGAATTCTTACTTTCTATTCCATATACGCCAAAGAATAAGCCAAATATGACGGCTCTTTTCATGGCAAGAAATGATGGAGAAAACTATGGGAAATTGATTATTTATAAAATGCCAAAACAAAAGAATGTATATGGTCCAATGCAGGTAGAGTCTAAGATTGATCAGGATACAACGATTTCTAAAGAATTTTCCTTATGGGGACAAAAGGGATCTAGTTATATTCGAGGGAATTTATTAACCATACCAATAGAGAATTCACTTCTTTATGTGGAGACCATTTATTTAAAGGCAGACAATGAAAATAGTTTGCCAGAAGTAAAAAGAGTAGTTGTAGCTTATGGAGATAAAATTGCTTATGAAGAAACATTAGAAAAAGCATTAGATAAACTATTTGGAGGAGCAAAAACACCAGAAGTAACCCTTCCTGAGGAAGATGTTAAAGATCCAATGAGTGTAAATGGAATGATTAAGAGAGCTAATGAAGTATTCATAAAAGCTCAAGAAGCTCAAAAGAATGGAAATTGGGCAGAGTATGGAAAGTATTTAGATGAATTGAAAATATTATTGCAAAGATTAAATCAAACAGAAAGTGTTGAATAATAAAAGGGAATCTCGTAGAGATTCCCTTTTGTTGATTAAGGGAGAGTAAAATTTAAACGCCTAAAAAATTTCTTAAAGATATATAAACGATTGTAATAGGTGGGCCAATGATTTTACCTGTCAAACGGGTAACAATCAATAACATAAGAATAAATCTTCCTTTTGTATAAATCTCATAATAAAAAGGTTTATCCTTTAATCCTAATAGTCCAAAGAAAATATGTGAACCATCTAGTGGTGGTATAGGTAGTAAATTGAATACAAATAAAACAATGTTAATCCATACGGTATAATCAAATACTTCCATGATTGTATTATAAAGATTATAGGGTAAGAATGTAATAGGGGTTTGAGAAAGTATCTTCATGAGTATAAGGAAAAAGATAGAAATCAATAGGTTCATCATAGGACCTGCTATTGATACTAAAATATCATCCCTTTTTCTACTCTTAAAATTCATCTCATTTACTTCAACAGGCTTAGCCCAACCAAATCCAGCAATTAGGATAAGAAAAAAACCAATAGGATCAAGATGAGCAGAAGGATTTAAGGATAATCTACCTTGAAGCCTTGGTGTATCATCTCCCATCCAAACAGCTACCTGAGCATGAGCATATTCATGTAAGGAAAGGCCTATAATGATTCCTGGAAGTGTTAAAAGTATTTCTCTTATGTCGATATTCATGAATTTCCTCCTTTATTGTAAAAAGTCTATTTATATTGTATAACAAATGATTGGATTAGAAAATAGGTTACTTAATTCAAGTAAGAAATTTCTAGGATTTTAAACCTTCTTCATATTTTCATTTAAACTGAATAAAAAAAAACATTATTGCTTAAATTAAAGGATACAATAAAGTTTAAATAGGTTAATCATTTGGAGGAATTATTTGTGAATAAAGAGTTTATTTCAGATAGACAATGTATTTCTATTATAATTTTGTATATATGTAGTAATTCTTTAATATCTGCAATTGGAAAAGATGCAAAAGAAAGTATATGGATTGCAATTATTTTAGCTATAGTATGTGCTTGCTTAGTTGTATGCATTTATAATAGAATTCTTACATTATATCCTCATCAAGATTTATTTGATATTTTACAGAAAGTTTTTGGAACTTTTATAGGAAAAGGAATTAGTTTACTATATATATGGTATTTTTTCTATATACTTGTAATAGACTTATTAGACTTTATGACTTTTATCATTACTGTTGGATTAGTTGAAACACCTATCATAGCATTGATGATTCCTGCTATGATGACAACTTCTTGGGGGACTAAAGAAGGTATAGAAGTTTTAGGAAGATGGGCAGCATTTTTTGTGATTATACTTTTTATTTTTGTCTATGTAAGCGTACCTTTTGGAATACATCTGATGGATATAGATCATTTGCAACCTATTTTATATAGTGGTATAGATGCAGTTATAAAGGGTGGATTTTCATTTTTTTCTTTTCCTTTTGGAGAAATTGTTATATTTTTGGCTGTTTTTAAAACATTAAAAAGCAAAAAATCTTACTTTAAAGTTTATATATTAGGATTATTATTAGGAGGAATTGTAATATTGTCAACTGTTGTAACAGAAATGTTAGTTTTAGGTAGTGACTTGTATGCGAATTCTTTTTTTCCATCCTATGCTGCAATAACGTTGGTAAATATTGGTGGAGTTATTAAAGGAATGCAGATTATAGTATCCGCTACAGTTTTGATAGGAGGGTATACAAGATCAATTGTATGTCTTTTTGCCTCTTGTAAAGGAATATCAAAATTATTTGATTTAAATGATTATAGATTTATTGTAACTCCAGTTGCTATTTTTGTTATTATTATAGCAATTAGTAGTTTTGAAAGTATTAATCAAATGACTGATTGGAAACATAATATATACAATTACTATGCTTTTTTATTTCAAGTAATTTTTCCTATTACTATATGGATTGGTGCTGAAATAAAAAATAAGTAATGAGTAGTTTATTTTTTAGGGAATTATAAGATTTAAAATTTCAAAATAACTTATGATTGAAAAATAAAATATTGAATTATTTTGAGTAAGTTTCATTACAAAAGAGTGGTTTTGTAATGAAACTTATGAGATGAGCATCTGAGAAATTTTATTTTCTTAAGGATGTATATTGATTATATTTTTTATTTAAAATAATAGTAGATTTACTTAATTGGTTTGTTATATAACTATCAAGATGATAAGAGCCTATTTCATTTTTTAGCTTTTGCATGATTAGCTCTTTTTTTATTTTTTGAAGTTCATAAGCTTTATAGGCTTCTTCTGTATCCAAATGAAAAAGCTCTTTTTCTTTTGATTCACAAAAGGCATGAAAGCATTTATAGTATATATTTGTATCTATTTTTTCTTGAATACTCAATAAATAAGCTGTGTAAGAATTTTGTAGTTCACTTTCAGTTGGAATAAGAGCGTTGGCTTTTGCTTCTTGTAGTATCAGTAGGTCTTTTAAAGTTTCTTCAAAAGCAGTAATAACATTATCTTGTTTATTTAGTATTTGTTCATAATGATCAATTTCTTTTAGTAAAAAATATTTTAAAGCTTCTAGGTCTTCATAGTTTTTTAAAGAGGAAATAAAATTTTTTGCATCTTCAAGTTTTTTTTCTTTTAATAAATGAATAATATCATCAATCAAATCACGTCTTAAATGAAGAAGCTCTAGATTTCTATAGATATTATTTTGAAAACCATTGTATTCATATAAGTTTTTTTCTAATTGAAATGTTGCAAGCTTTTTTTCTACATCTTCTCTGGTGATGGCATCACCATTTACAATAGCAATTTCATTTGGATTTAAATTTTTATGTTCTACACAGGAAGTAAGCAAGACTAAGAAAATTAACAGAAAGATTATAATAAATGGACGAGTTTTCACAATACATCACCTCTACATATAAAAAATAAGTATTATTCATTAGACCTTTAAGATACAAAAAAGTTCCCTAATTTTAATAAAATCTTCTATATTGTATGTATTAAAAAATATATAAAAATAGAACAAAAGATCCTTCTATAAAGACCTTTTGTTATTGGGGAACAATTTTTAAATTTATAAAAAAGGGATAGAAATAAAGGCTAGTTATTTCTTAATAGTTTCAATTCTTCTATAGACATGGTATCTAAATTTTTTGCCATTTTAGAAAATTCCATTCTATCAATGAAACCTCTCGAAATAAGAAGTTCTATAAGTGTAGCGATTGCTAAGGTATTTCTATAATCAACTTCTTTTAAATCACCTATTTGTGCATATAAATCAATATCATACATAGTATTACCCCCTTAAGTTTTCTTTTACAGTTATAAGTATTAACTAAGATCAGGCAAAATATACATAAAAAATGATTGCATATTATGAACATTGGACAAATATAATCCATAATATAAGGATAAACCTATAACTTAGGAGGATAAGGTATGGAACATCATTATGAATTAACTCCCTGTAGGTATTTTTTTAAGCTGACTAAGTATTTTATAAAGTCTTTTGTAGCTTATTGTTTAAAAAAAGATGAGGAACTTGAAAAATTATATTATCATACAATGGACATTCATATAGAATATATTGAAAAATACTATGATGAAGAGGAAAAGGAAGAAAGTTTTAAAGAAAGAATCTATGAATTATTAGAGTTGATTGTTTTAAGAGAGCAGACAGATTCGTTGAAAATAAAAGGGAAAACTTATAGAGGATTAAAACTAAGAGAGAATATTATTCATAATATGTATGTAGAATTATGGTTAATAGAGAAAAACTTACACCTATTGATATATGAAAAAGCTGGAAATCACCAGGAATTATTGCCTTTTAATATTGAGTTTCCATATCTTTTACGTCTTGACCAAGTATATTATTCATTAAAAAATAAGAGGATTCCTGGACTTTTAGTCCTTTTATATGAAAGTAAACATGCATAGGGAAAAGTATGTTTACTTTCTTTTTGATTGATTAATAAAAAGGAAATGAATAAAAGTATAAAAACATTGAAAAACTATGTGTAATATGTTAAAATATCCTAAAAATGAGGAAAGACCATGAAGGGAATTAGTAAATAATGAAATTTCTTTAGAGAGTCGGTGGTTGGTGAAAACCGATGAAGTTTATTATTGAATCCATCCTGAAGTCGCAAACTGAAATTTTAGTAGGTTTTGTCGGGAGCGACCGTTATATCGCAATGAAGAGGACTGAAATTTTAGCCAATAAGGGTGGCAACGCGGGAGAACGACTTCTCGTCCCTAAGTAGGGATGAGGGGTTTTTTATTTTTGAAATAAAAGAGGAGGATTAAAAATGTTAGATATCAAAAGAATAAGAACGAATTTCGATGAAGTAAAAGCATTAGTTGAAAGAAGGGGAAAAGGGGACTTCGGATTAAATCAAGTTGTAGCATTAGATGAAAAAAGAAGAAACATTTTACAAGAAGTAGAACAGATGAAAAATAAACAAAATACTGTATCAAAAGAAATTCCAAAGCTTAAAAAAGAAGGAAAAGATGCATCAGGTGTACTTGCAGAAATGAAAGAATTATCTTCAAAAATAAAAGAATTGGATGAGGAAGTAAAGCAAGTTGAAGAGGAAATGAAAAATATTCTTCTAGGAATTCCTAATACTCCTCAAAATCATGTTCCTGTTGGAAATAGTGATGCAGATAATGAAGAAGTAAAAAAATGGGGAGAACCTACAAAGTTTGATTTTGAATATAAAGCCCATTGGGATGTAGGAGTGAACTTAGGAATTTTAGATTTTGAAAGAGCAGGAAAAATTACAGGAACAAGATTTACTGTATATAAAGGTTTTGGAGCGAGACTCGAAAGAGCAGTGATCAATTTTATGTTGGACTTACATACAACAGAGCATGGATTTACAGAGATTCTTCCTCCATTTATGGTAAATAGAGATAGTATGACAGGAACAGGACAACTTCCAAAATTTGAAGATGATATGTTCCACATTCCAAGCAAGGACTTTTTCTTGATTCCTACAGCAGAAGTGCCTGTAACAAACCTGTATATGAATGAAATATTAGAAGGAGAAACACTTCCTGTTTATCATACAGCTTACACGCCATGTTTTAGAAAAGAAGCTGGTTCTGCTGGAAGAGACACTAGAGGGCTTATTCGTCAGCATCAATTTAATAAAGTAGAATTAGTAAAATTTTCAAAACCAGAAGAGTCAGATCAAGAATTAGAAAAATTACTTTTATCAGCAGAAGAAGTACTAAAAAGATTAAAGATTCCTTATAGAGTTGTTAAGCTTTGTACAGGAGATTTAGGATTTAGCTCAGCTTGTACTTATGATATAGAAGTATGGATGCCAAGCTATGACCGATATTTGGAAATATCTTCTTGTAGTAACTTTGAAGATTTCCAAGCAAGACGTGCAAATATTAGATTTAGACCAGAAGCAAAAGGAAAAGTAAGCTATGTTCATACATTAAACGGTTCAGGATTAGCTGCAGGAAGAACTGTTGCTGCAATACTTGAAAATTATCAACAAGAAGATGGTTCTGTAGTGATTCCAGAAGCATTAAGACCTTATATGGGAGGAATTGAAAAAATTACAAAATAGGCATGAATAGGCTCAAAATGAGCCTATTTTTTTTTTAGGACTTGAATATTGTTTATAAAGGAAATTTAGCAATTTGATTTTTTTGGCACATTCTGATAAATTAATTATTAGTTATTGAAATTCCCAACTAAGGGGGAGCCTATATGCGGTTAGTTCCAATAAATGCAGCAAAAGAAGGTACATTTTTGGCTCAAACCATCTATGATGATAGGGGGCGTGTACTATTAGCAAAAGGCGTTAGACTTACGAATAGTTTAGTAGCTAGAATTAAAGCTCATGGCTTTTATTGTATCTATATCATTGATGAGTATAGTCAAGGAGAGTTAGATGATATTATAAAGCCTCAAATAAGACAAAAAGCTATTACTACTGTTCGATCTAGTCTTAATACTTGTGCAAATCTGGACAATGATAAACTAAATAAATTCCAAAGAAAAAAATTTGAGAAACAATCCCAGCAAGAATTAGAGAATATTCAACAGCTTGCAAAATTAATTGTTGATGATCTTTTTACTCAAAGAGATATTATGATTAATCTTGTGGATATTAAAAGTGTTGACAATTATACCTATAATCATAGTGTAAATTCAGCAATTATGGCATTAGTATTAGGGATCGGGTATGGACTTAATAAAAATGATCTTTATGATTTAACCATGGGGTTGATGGTTCATGATATTGGAAAAATGTTTATCCCTAAAGAGGTTCTCAATAAGCAAGGAAAATTAGACGATGATGAATATGCAATTGTAAAAGAACACGTAACTCGAGGATTTAACTATTTAAGGGAAAATACAAACATGAGTACAAAGGTAAGAATCATTTCACTGCAGCATCATGAAAAGGTAGATGGTAGTGGTTATCCATATGGTTTGAAGGATGCACAAATCTATAAACTGTCAAAAGTAGCTGCTGTAGCTGAAGTATATGATGCTCTTACATCAGGAAGACCTTATAGAGGACCTTTATGTCCAAATGAAGCTGTGGAGTATATCATGGGGTCAGGAGGAAGACATTTTAATATGGATATGGTAAAAGCTTTTGTAAAGAATGTGAATCCTTATCCTGTTGGAACTATTGTATATTTGAGCAATAATAGCATAGCTGTAGTAGAAGACATAAATAATAAATATATATTAAGGCCTATTGTAAGGGTAATTAAGCAAGATGGAAAAATTGTTGAACCTTTTTTATGTGATTTAAAAAGAGAAAGCAATGTTGTAATAAAAGGAATCTGTTATGAAGTATAAACTTTCTTATAAATATGACCGAAATAATGTTTATATAGTAGAAAACTCATTTTGATAAAGGATTAAATACTCCATGAAAGGGAGATTATATGCGATTAGTTCCGATAAATGCAGTAAAAGAAGGCTCATTTCTAGCACAAGCTCTATATGATGATAAAGGTCGTATTTTATTGGCAAAAGGCGTGAAAATTAGTGAAAGATTAAAGGATAAAATCAAAGAAAGTGGATTTTATTCTGTTTATATCCTTGATGAATTTAGTCAAGGAGAATTAGATGATATTATAAAACCTCAGGTAAGACAAAAGGCCATTGCTACTATTAGGGCTACTTTGAATACCTATGGGGATATGGATAATGAGGGACTAAATACTTTCCAAAAGAAAAAACTTCATGATCAATCAGAACAACAAATAGAGGATTTACAACAGGTTACAAAGTTAATAGTAGATGATATATTTAGTCAAAAAGAAATTATGATTAATCTTGTGGATATTAAAAGCACAGACAATTATACATACAACCATAGTGTAAATTCAGCAATTTTGGCTCTTACATTAGGAATCGGTTATGGACTTAATAGAAATGATCTTTATGATTTAACCATGGGTGCAATGCTACATGATGTAGGAAAAATGTTTATACCAAAAGATATCCTAAATAAGGAAGGAAAACTAACTCCTGAAGAGTATAAGATCGTGCAAGAGCATACAACGAGAGGGTATAATCATTTAAGAGAAAACTCAGACATGGGGAATAAAATTAGAATTGTTTCCTTACAGCATCATGAAAGAGTAGATGGTAGTGGATATCCTTTTGGATTAAAGGAAGAACAAATATATAGTTTGTCAAAGATTACTGCTGTAGCAGAAGTGTATGATGCGTTAACTTCTGATAGATCTTATAGAAGAGCGGTTCCACCTAATGAAGCAGTAGAATATATCATGGGATCAGGTGGAAGTCATTTTAATATAGATATGGTGAAAACCTTTTGTAAAAAAATTAATCCTTACCCTATTGGAACGATTGTATATTTAAGTAATCATAGTATAGCTGTAGTAGAGGAAATAAATAGTTTGTATATATTAAGACCTATTGTAAAGGTGATTAAGCAAGATGAAAGAATTGTTGAACCCTTTTTATGTGATTTGAAAAAAGAAACGAATATAGTAATAGACGGGATATGTTATGAAATATAAAGAGCAACTAAAACTAGATGCTCTTATTTTTATGGCATAAAATAGAACTTGACGGAAATTTTAATTCGTGAGACGATAAATACATAAATTGCTTTTAATAACATAATATTACAAAACAAGGGGGAAAGGAAATGACAGGACTAGAAAAAGCATCAAACAAAAAAATAAGTGTATATGCAGATCTTTCGTTGCTTTTAGTAGCCATGATTTGGGGTGGTGGTTTTATTGTAATGAAAGATACTTTACATATTCTCAAGCCTTTTTATATGAATGCGTTACGTTTTAGTGTAGCTTCTATTACATTAGGGATTATATTTTGGAAAAAAACAATAAAAATCACAAAAAAGGATTTGAAATATGGGACCATTGTAGGAATATTTTTATGGATAGCATTTATAACTCAAACTATAGGCTTGCAATATACAACTGTTAGTAAATCTGCATTTTTAACAGGAACAAATGTGGTTATTGTACCTTTTTTAGTATGGATTATTACAAAAAAACATCCAGATTGGTACGCATTGATGGGAGCGTTTTTATGTGCTATAGGAATAGGACTTTTGACATTACAAGGAAGTTTAAGTATTGGAATAGGAGATGGACTTACCCTTCTTTGTGCAATATTTTTTGCAGCTCATATTACTTCTGTAGGACATTTCGCAGAGGGGATGGATCCTATCAATCTTGCCACTATACAGATGGCAGTAACAGGGATATTAAGTATTATTGGTGCAGTAATCCTTGAACCGGTACCAAAGTTTACAGGGAATGCAGTTGATTTAATTATCTCCTTGAGTTATATGACTTTTGTATCTACGATGGGAGCGTTTTTTATTCAAAATGTAGCACAAAAATATACCACATCTACTCATGCAGCTATTATTCTATCATTAGAGTCTGTGTTTGGAACGATTTTTGGGGTAATGCTTATGGGAGATCTTTTAAATATACGTATGGTGTTAGGATGTATTCTTATCTTTTGTGCTATTATTATTGCAGAAACGAAGCTTAGCTTTTTATTTCCACAAAAGAAAACAAAAGAAGTGTCATGATGATAAAAGGGCTTCTATAAGAAGCCCTTAAAATAATTATATTTGGAAGCAATCCTCTGATGTTTCAACGCATATTTGTTCTAATCTTGTAACTTTTACATCTATTTTAATAACTGTTTTTTCTTCAAGGGAATTGAAGGTACCATCTTCATTAAAATCTTGTTCGATTTCTTCTGATCCTTCTACAAAAGCATCTTCAATATGGCACTCGTCATCTTCTAAAGCACCTTCTACATCTATAAAGGTTGAAAAAGGAATATTTACTGTGGTATGAACTACATCGCCACAGACTCTTTGAAAACCAGGAAATGGCTCTGATTCTTCTAATGTTTTATAGATAATATTTTTACTTAAATTACCATTAATAATTACTTTATTGTTAATAACTTTACAGCCTGTGATGGTTACCTTCTTAATAATATCTACAATTTCAAAAGCAGGTACACATAGAGGAATTTCAACTACAGATAGATATTGGGTAGAACCAGTACCAACAACCTTTGGTACTTTAATTAATTCAGCCATAATATTCTCTCCTTTTTTTATTTAGAATAGATTTGAACAAGTATTTATGTTTTTTCTTGTCCTGATACATAGTATTCTAAAGAAGAATGTTTGACACAGTTTGTCTTGTTTTTTTATGACAAGTTATATTGAACCTTGTATGTGGATATAGTATGATAATGATAAAGTTTCAGAAATAGGTATAAATATACGAAGGAGGAGAAAAAGTGAAAAATTATAAGATAGCAGTCATTCCTGGAGATGGAATAGGTATAGAAGTCATGAATGAAGGGATCAAGGTATTAAATACATTAGGGGAATTGAATAAAGATATAGGATTTACTTTTGATTGGTATGATTGGGGATGTGAATATTATTTAACCACAGGGAAAATGATGGATGAGGATGGACTTGAAAAATTAAAAAAATATGATGCTATCCTTCTGGGTGCAGTAGGTTTTCCTGGGGTACCCGATCATATATCTCTTCGTGATTTATTATTAAAAATAAGACAAGGATTTAACCAATACATTAATTTAAGACCTATAAAGCTTTTGACAGATACGGACTGTCCTTTAAAAAATAAAGGTGTAGAAGACATAGATATGGTCTTTGTTAGAGAAAATACAGAAGGAGAATATGCAGGGGTTGGAGGAATTCAAAGAGAAGGAACAGAGGATGAAGTAGCCATTCAAACCAGTGTATTTACTCGAAAGAATACAGAAAAGGTGATGGAGTATGCTTTTAAATTAGCGAAGGAGAGAAATAAATTTAATAAGGTTACTAGTGTAACAAAATCAAATGCATTAAATTACAGCATGGTTTTTTGGGATAGATTATTCAAGGAAAAAGCAGAAGAGCATAAGGAAATCAAGACAGAATCCTTCCATGTAGATGCTACTTCTATGTATATGATTCAACGTCCAGAAACTTTTGATGTAGTGGTAGCATCTAATCTTTTTGGAGATATTCTTACAGATCTTGGAGCAACACTACAAGGAGGTCTTGGGTTTGCTGCTGGAGCAAATATCAATCCAGAAAGAGAATATCCATCTATGTTTGAGCCGGTACATGGTTCTGCACCAGAGATTGCAGGAAAAGGACTTGCAAACCCTATTGCTATGATTTGGACAGTAAAAATGATGCTTGATTTTCTAGAGCATGAAGATTTAGGAGAAAAAATAATGGATGGGATTGTAGAAGTTTTAAAGGATAGGAAAAAACTTACACCTGATTTAGGTGGAAGTGGTACGACTAGTCAAGTGGGAGAGTTGATTTGTGAAGTTATAAAAAAATAAGATTAGGCCTTAGGCCTAATCTTATTTTATTTCTTTTAATACAGCAAGAAGATAATCCCAAGTTCTTTCTGTAGAAGAAATACTTAAATGTTCATCAGGTGTATGTACATCAAACATATTTGGACCTACGGAAATCATGTCTAAATCATTGATTTTTTCTTTAAATAATCCACATTCAAGTCCTGCGTGAATAGCTGTTACTTCAGGTTTTTTACCATAAAGCTTTTCGTATACGTCTACAAATGTTGGACGAAGTTTAGAATCAGGATTGTATGCCCATTCAGGATAATCAGCATCCCCTATAAACTTACATCCTAGAACATCAGCAACTAATTTTGATTGGTTTGATATATTGTGTTTTAAGCTTTTAACAGAGCTTCGGATAGCACTTTCAAATGTAACTTCTTCATTGGTTGTTGTCACAACCCCTAAGTTTGTAGAGCTTTCTACTAAACCTTCAATTTCCATACTCATGCTTTGAATGCCATTTGGAATAAGTACTAGAGATTCAACTGCTTTTTGAGTTGTTTCTTTTGAAAATACTTTTTCAAAATTATTTTCTACTTTTTCATAACCAATATATACTTCTGGATCAGAAATTCTTAGTTCATTTTTGAAAATATTATTCCATTCGTTAATTTTTTCTTCTAATATTGATGTATGATTTGGATCTATTAAAATAACAGCATCAGCTTCTCTTGGAATAGCATTGTTTTTAGATCCACCACTGATTTTATTCATAACATAAGGGAATGTATTTAATAAATCATTTAAAAATCTTCCTATTAATTTATTAGAATTTCCTCTACCTTTATCAATTTCTCCTCCAGAGTGACCACCACGAAGACCTCTAATGCTTATATGATAAGCGTGAGTCTCTTTATTTGTAGTTTCCCAAACAATTGGAAGGATTTGTCTTGCTCTCATACCACCTGCACAGCTTACTAAAAGAAAACCTTCTTCTTCAGAGTCAATATTGATTAAAAGTCTTCCTTTTATATTTTTAGGGTCCAAAGCGATGGCACCATCCATACCTGTTTCTTCTGATGTTGTAATAAGGATTTCCAAAGGAGGATGTGGAATATCATCTGATGCTAAAAGTGCAAGACCATAAGCTACTGCAATACCATCATCAGCACCAAGGGTAGTGTCTGTAGCATAGATCATATCCTCTTCAATTCTTAGTTTAATAGGATCTTTTTCAAAATCATGGATTGTATCACTATTTTTTTCACAAACCATATCCATATGACCTTGAATAATGACAGTAGGGGCATTTTCGTATCCAGTTGTTCCTTTTTTCTTAATAATTACATTAAGTGCTTCATCTTGTATAACTTCTAAATCATGTTTTTTTGCAAAAGTAACTAAATAGTCACTGATTTCTTTTTCATTGCCAGAACCTCTAGGAATGTTTGATATTTCTTCAAAATACTTAAAAACAGATGCAGGTTTTAAATTTTCTAAAACATTACTCATATAAATCATCCTTTCTTTAAAGCTTAAAACCATTATAATATTTTTTAGAATATATGTAAAATTATTACACTAATATTTGTAAATTTGAAAGCTTTACTTTCTTATAGGGATATAATAATATAAAACTTAGAAGGAATACATAAGGAGGAAAAAGAATGAAATATGATAGTCTTGACGTTGCAAGATCAGCTGTTAAAATTGCTATCTCTTCTTCAAGGAGAGGGGAAGAGGAACTGATAAAAAAGTTTAGAAATATAGGAATTAAGACAGTAGCAGTTGATATAGGTGGAAATTTAATTGATTCTATTCCCAAAATTATAGAAAGAGCTATTGTTTCATCAAGAAGAACAGGTGTAATTATCGAGTCCCATGTTCATGATGGAGCTGTTGCAGGAGCAGCAAGAGAAGCGATTATGCAGGTAGCAGCAAAGGCAAATGGGTTGAATGCTGGAGGCAAAATTGGTATTGCAAGATATGGAGAACATTTAAGTGTATGCATTTTTATGAGTATAGGGTTGCTTCATTTAAATGAAGTTGTCATTGGATTGGCCCATAGATCTATTCCTGACATGAAATAATTTCAAAATTCTTAATATTGTATTTGGTGTTGACAAATATAGGAATTTTCTATATAATCAATTTTAATTTAGTAGATTGGTAGATTAGTAGATAGAAGCTTATAAATGTTATGAAAATATGTAGGTGGGTAGTTTTTGTAGGAAATAGGGTAAAATATCCCCTTTTTAGAAGGGTTTATTTTGATACGCAAAAACACTCTCGCTATGAGAGTTTTTTTATTTTAAATATTTAGGAGGATGGTAGCATGGTAGGAAAAAGATTTTTAAAGAGTATTTCATTAGGTTTAGTAGGATTATTGTTATTGGTAGGTTTAGTAGGATGTGGCAGTCAAGAAACTTCAACAAAAACAGAAGCAGAAAGTAAAGAAAGCAAGATAAAAATAGGGATTACTCAAATTGTAGAGCATCCAGCATTAGATGCGGCAAGAAAAGGATTTATTGATGCATTAGAGGAAAAAGGATTTAAAGATGGAGAAAAGGTAGAAATTGATTTTCAAAATGCCCAAGGGGATATGCCAACGGCACAAACAATTGCTCAAAACTTTGTATCACAAAAAAAGGATATTATATTGGCCATTGCAACACCAACCGCTCAAGCAGCTTTTAATGCAACAAAGGATATTCCAATTATGATTACAGCGGTGACAGACCCACAAAAAGCAGGCCTTGTGGAGTCTTGGGAAAAGTCAGGAACAAATGTTGCTGGAACCAGTGATATGGCACCTATTAAAAAACAATTTGAGTTGATGAAAAAATTAGTTCCAGATGCGAAAAAAGTTGGTATTTTATATAATACAAGTGAAACAAATTCTGAAATACAAATTGAGCGTGCAAAAAAAGCAGCACCTGAATTTGGATTAGAAATCATTACAACAGGAATTACAAATGTGAATGAAGCTGCACAAGCATTAAATGAATTAGTTAATCAAATAGATGTTTTATATACTCCTACAGATAATCTTGTTGCTTCAGCTATGCCTTTAGTATCAGCAGAATGTATGAAGAAAAATATACCAATCATTGGGGCAGAAAGAGCTCATGTAGAAAATGGAGCTTTAGCTACAGAAGGAATTGATTACTACAAATTAGGGTTTCAAACAGGAATTGCAGCAGTAGATGTGATGAATGGAAAAAATCCAAAAGATATGCCTATAGAGACTTTAAAGGAAACTGAGTTAGTAATTAACTTAGATACTTTAAAAGCATTAAAAATTGAATTGCCTCAAGATTTAAAAGACAAAGCTAAGCTTTTAGGAGGCGAAAAATAATGGGCTTTTGGTTAAATATTTTAGAGCAAGGATTATTATTTGGAGTAATGGTTCTAGGTGTATATATTACTTATAAGATATTAGATTTTCCAGATCTTTCAGTAGACGGCAGCTTCCCACTGGGGGCTGCTGTTACAGCTGCACTTTTGGTCATGGATATTCATCCATTGATAGCAACTGTAGTTTCGCTTATAGCAGGGATGATTGCAGGAGGAGTTACAGGATATCTTCATGTGAAATTTAAAATTACGAATTTATTATCAGGAATTTTAGTAATGATTGGTTTATATTCTATTAATTTAAGAATTATGGGAAAAGCAAATGTTCCTCTTTTTAATAAAGAAACTATTTTCAGTAGTGGTATAAAGCCTATTTTTGTTATTCTTATATTTGCTATATTTGTAAAGTTTGTATTAGATCTTTTCTTAAAAACAAAATTTGGGTTTGTTATAAAAGCTACAGGGGATAATCCTCAATTGGTTACTTCTTTAGGAATCGATATAGGAAGGATTAAGATTATTGCACTTATGATTTCAAATGGATTAGTAGCATTATCAGGTTCCTTGGTTGCCCAATATCAAAGATTTTCAGATGTTGGTATGGGAACAGGGATCATTGTTATGGGTCTTGCTTCTATTATCTTTGGAGAAGCCATTTTTAAAAGAGTTCCTTTAATTGTTCCTACGACAATGGCTTTATTTGGATCTGTTTTATATAAAACGAGTACGGCTTTTGCACTTAGATTAGGATTTCCACCAACGGATTTAAAATTAATTACTGCGGTTATTGTTGTTACAGCTTTAGCAATCAATCAAGGGAGAAATCCTTTTAAAGGAAAAAAATTATTCTCTATAGGGGGTGAATCTGTTGCTACGAATCCGAAATCTGTGTAAGACATTTCATAAAAATACAGTTAATGAAAAAACAATTTTTAATAGATTTTCTTTAGATGTGGAAGATGGAGACTTTATTACGATCATTGGGAGTAATGGAGCTGGCAAATCAACCCTTTTAAATATTATATCAGGGTCTATTGAAGCAGATGAAGGCGCTATTTTATTAAAGGATCAGGATATATCGGGAAAGCCAGAATATAAGCGTACAAGAGCAATTGGAAGAGTCTTTCAAGATCCTACTATGGGAACGTCCCCCTCTATGAATATCATAGAAAATTTATCTATGGCTATGAATAAAGGAAAAAAATTCAATTTTTCAATGGGTGTTTCTAAAAAAGATATACCTCTATTTAAAGAACTTTTATCTCAGTTGTCATTAGGACTTGAAGATCAATTGTATACAAAGGTAGGATTATTATCTGGAGGACAAAGACAATCCTTATCTCTTTTGATGGCTACTCTATCGAGTCCTCATATTCTTCTTTTAGATGAGCATACAGCTGCACTAGATCCAAAAACTTCTGAGATCATTATTGAGCGTACAGAAAAAATCGTTACAGAGAGAAAAATGACAACCCTAATGGTTACCCATAACCTAAATCAAGCTATCCATCTTGGTAATCGGCTATTAATGTTGCATAAAGGAAAAATTGTACTAGATATAAAAGGAGAAGAAAAGAAAAAATTAACGATTCAAAAGTTATTAAGTTGTTTTGAAAAAAATCAATCAGATGATTTAATCAGTGATCGCTTGCTGTTTTCGTAAATAGCAGGTGATTTTTCTATAGTTGACAGTCCTTATATAATAAGATAAATTTAGAGAAAAAAGGAGATATAGAAATGATCATAGGAGATGCCGTACAAAGTGTATTTAGTATTGTGATGATGATTGGTGTAGGGTATATTTTAACCCATAAAGGATGGTTTGATGGGAATATCTCCAAATTGTTTTCAAAGCTAGTAGTTAGAGTATCCCTGCCAGCGTTGATGTTTTCAAATTTAATGAAGAATTTTAATAAGGATATATTAATGGAATCAAAGATTGGTATAGGTATTGCTTTCTCAACCATGTTTTTATCCTATGGAATCAGTATACTTATAGCAAGGGTTTTAAAAATTCCTCCTAAGAGGAAAGGTCTGTTTCAGTCTATGTTTGCTTTATCCAATACAATTTTTATAGGACTTCCTGTAAACTTAGCTTTATTCGGTGAAAAAAGTGTTCCGATGGTACTCCTTTATTATATTGCTAATACGACTACCTTTTGGACGATTGGGGTATATTATATTCGAAAAGATAGTGGGAATGATGATGGAGAAGGAATTTTTACGATGAATACATTGAAACGGATTTTTTCTCCCCCATTGATGGGTTTTTTAGTAGCACTTATTTTTATAATATTAAAAATAAATCCACCAAAATTTATTATGGATAGTTGTAGATATATAGGAAATCTTACTACAGCCATTTCTATGTTTTTCATAGGAATTATTATCCATAGTCTTCATATAAAAGATATTTATTTTGACAAGAATATGATAGTTCTTTTGATCGGAAGATTTGTATTTTGCCCATTATTGGTTTTAACAACTCTTTATTATTTTGAGGTACCCTTATTAATGGAAAAGGTGTTTGTTATAGAAGCAGCTATGCCAGTAATGACTCAAAGTGCAATTGTAGCACAAGCATATGGAGCGGATTATAAATATGCCACTGTTATGGTGAGTGTCACAACTATGGCAAGCTTACTTTTCATTCCTCTTTATACAATTTTATTAAGTTTGTAACTAAAAAGAACCCCTGTATGCAAAAGCGAAAACAGTGGGTTCTTTTTATTACTTTTTAGATTGTTCTAACCAAGCTTTTAATTGATCTCCAAGAGGATTAAAGCTTTCGTTGTTCTTTGGATCTTGGTAGTTCATTCCGCCTCTTTTTTGTCTTGGGCGACGAGGACGTTCAGATCTTTGTTCAGATTTACGTTCTGTAGGTGCAGGTGCTGGTAATGTTTCACGAATAGAAAGAGAAATTTTTCCAGATTCTTGATCCATAGATAAGATTTTTACTTTTACTTCATCACCAACAGAAAGATGCTCGTTGATATCTTTTACAAATCCATGAGCGATTTGTGAAATATGAACTAATCCTTCTTTTCCCTCTTCGATTGCTACGAAAGCACCGAAAGGTTTGATAGCAGTTACTTTTCCTACTACAATGTTTCCAGCTTCAATATTGTTTGACATAAGCACACTCCTAATTATCTTATTTTCCTTATCTAGTATACCACAATAGATGAAAAAAACAAGGAAATGAAAATTGAATTTGTCAATAAAAAAATGATAAATAAGGGTATTTTATCTATTTAGAGTATTTCATAAGGAGAATAAAGGAAAAATTTAAAATATTTATGATTATATAAAAAACTATTGCATAAAGCTATCCTATTGTATATAATTACATTAGAATATTATAATATAGTAAGGAGGGAGGATGATGAGTGCTATGTATTATGAATTATCAGCATCTCTGTTAAAAGCTTTAGCGCATCCTACACGTATTCAGATTCTTGAACGTTTAAAAAATGAAGAGAATCTTTGTGTATGCCATATTTACGAAGATTTAGAGTTAGAGCAATCGAATGTATCACAGCACCTTAAGATTTTAAAGGATAAAGGAATACTTAATAGTAGAAAAGAAGGACTACAAGTTTTATATAGTGTAAGATATAGAGAAATCTATAAGATTTTAGATTTAGTAAAAGATATTTTAGCAAAACAATTGGAAGAAGCACATGAGCAATTAGGGATTAAGAAAAAATAACTTGTGAATAATAAAAAGAAAATTAAGAAGGGAGTGAGAATAAATGTTAAAAGGATTTGCTGATTGGGTTGTAGAAAAACTATTAGGGTTAGATTTACATTCTAGATTAGGAGATAGTGTGGACTTTTTCATCTATGATACGTTAAAAATTATTTTACTTCTTAGTTTTATGATTTTTACCATTTCTTATGTGAGAAGCTATTTTCCACCAGAGAAAGTAAAAGGAATGCTTTCAAAATTTGGTGGGGTTTGGGCCCATGTAGCAGCAGCTATATTAGGGGTATTATCACCCTTCTGATCATGTTCCACAGTGCCTATATTTATAGGCTTTGTGGAATCGGGTATTCCACTTGGAGTTACATTTACATTTTTAGTGACATCACCAATTGTTAATGAAATTGCATTAGGTTTTTTATTTATTAGTTTTGGATTTAAAATAGCATTTCTTTATACAGCTGCAGGAATGATTATAGGGATTGTAGCAGGAATCATTATTGAAAAGCTTCATTTAACCCATTTGGTAGAAAGCTATGTTTATGAGATTCATATGGGGGAAGCAGTGATTGAAGAGATGGATCATAAAAAAAGAGTGAAATTTGCTTTTGATGCAGTGAAGGATATTGTAAAGAGAGTATGGATTTATGTTATATTAGGAATTGGTATAGGGGCATGGATTCATGGCTATGCACCACAAGATTTTTTAGTAAAATATGCAGGACCTAATAATCCACTTGCAGTTTTTGTAGCTGTTGTATTAGGAATTCCTCTTTATTCAAATGCAGTAGGAACAGTTCCTATTGTAGAGGCTTTGATTGGTAAAGGGGTAGGAGTTGGAACGGCGCTTTCGTTTATGATGAGTGTGGTAGCCTTGTCTCTTCCTGAGATGATTCTTTTAAAGCAAGTAATGAAACCAAAGCTTATTGGCATATTTATTGCTATTACAGGGACAGCTATTATACTTGTAGGATATTTATTTAATATTATTTTATAGATGTTAAGTTAAAAAGAGGATTTTAATGATTATTATTGAATGGATTAAGAAATAAAAATTACTTGAACATAAAAAAACTAGGAGGGATTTACATGAATATTAAAATTTTAGGTGGAGGATGTAAAAACTGTCAAACACTTTATGAAAATGCAGTAGAGGCAGTAAAAGAGCTAGGAATCGATGCAGCGTTTGAAAAGGTAACAGAAATGAAGGATATCTTATCCTTTGGAGTAATGAAAACACCGGCTCTTGTAGTAGATGGAGCTGTAAAAGTTTCTGGAAGAGTTGTTTCAAAGGAAGAAGTAAAGGAAATACTAAATAAGTAAGGGATGCTTCGGCATCCCTTATTTATTTATATAGGGAATGATAAAATTTTAGGATGATGGATAAATTTTAAAAAATTTATTTTTTGTTTTAAATAAAATTTTTAGGGAATATATATAATCGGTAATAATATTTTTTATAAAGGGGGTTTTTCCATGTTTGAATGGAAAGAAGAATTTGAAGTGAATGTGAAAGCATTGGATGATCAACATAAAAAGTTATTTCAAATTGGAGAAGAAATATTTCAAACTATGAAATCAGATAAGTTAGATAAGTATGATGATATTATGAAACTTGTATATGAATTACATAATTATACAGCCTATCATTTTAATGATGAAGAAAGAATTGCAAAGGAAAATGGGATTCCATTATCTCAAAAACATTTGGAACAACATAAAGCATTTTTGCTGAAATTGATGGAAGTAAAAACTATTGATATTGATGAAAATCAAAGAGATTTTTTGATAGATATATTAGGATTTGTTGCTGACTGGATTGCCAATCATATTCTAAAAACAGATAAAGAATATTCAGTACCTTTAAATGAAAAAGGAATTTATTAGAAGCATCTGAAAACAAGATAAAACCGAGAATAGGTTTGTAAAATAGGATGAAAAATTATATATTCACACAAAAAAAGACCTACGTTGGAGGATGGGTCTTTTTTTGCTGAGTTTTGTAATTGTTTGTTAGAAAACGATGTTGTTTGTAGATAATTGTAATATTCTATATTTTTATAAAAAATCCTTCTAAATTCCTAAAAAAAATAGGCTTTTTTTACTAATTTTATTGAACTTTCGTTCATTTGGAAAGAATCCTTCAAATAAATGTGAAAATATTGCATAAACTATTAGATACAGTAGGAAGATATGTAATTGGTTGAAAGGGTGAATCTGAGTGAAAAAGATTATTTCTATAGGACTGCCCAAAATTCATGGAATAAAAGGAGAAATACGAGCCTTTCTTCCAAGTTTTGTTGAAAAGTTGAATCAATATGATGTAGAACTATTTTTGGAAGAAAATTATGGTATTGAAATGGGCTTTACAAAGGAAGATTATTTAAAGGTAAATGATAAAGTAAAATTTTTATCTCATGATAAGGTTTATGAAAAGGATTTAGTGATTGTATTAAAAGCCCCTAACGATGATGAAATAGAAATGATGCATGGGGAGTGTATGCTTATTTCTATGCTTCATTATGATTCAAGACCCAAGCTGGTAAAGAAGTTAACAGAAAAAGGAATCCTTTCTTATTCAATGGATTCTATTGTGGATGATGATCATCATCGTATGGTGGTAACTTATGAGTTAACAGCTTTAGGTGGGGTAAAAGCAGCTTTTAAAGAAATGAAAAAAAGAAGAAAAGATTTTTTTTCAAAGGAAAGAGGTCCTATAAAAGTAACCGTTATTGGAATGGGTCAGTTAGGAGTGAGAGCGGGAAGAATTTGTATGTCTTTTGGAGATGAAAAAATATTAGAAGAAATAAGAAAAAAGGATGTACCAGGAGTAATGGTTCAATATATTGGAAGACATATTACAAAACATAAGAATTTATTGCCTCGTATTTTTTCGGATACAGATTTATTAGTGGATGCAACGAGGAGAATAGATTTTTCAAAATGTATTGTACCAAATGAATACATTGAATTTTTAAAAGAAGATAGTATCATACTAGATTTAACAGCGGATCCTTATGATACATCCATATGGCCTATTCAGATAAAAGCTATAGAAGGAATTCCACATGGTGATTTGAAAAAATATATTTTTGAAAAAGAGGATACTGCGTATGAGGATATTCCATCTCAGGTGAGTACGAAATATCGCAGAGTAACAGTAAGTTGTAGCGGGTGGCCAGGAACACTGCCAAAAAAATCTATGGAGATTTATGAAGAAAAATTAATGCCTTTTGTGGATATCCTTTTAAAGAAGGGATATGACATAACTTTAAGAAGTGATAACCATTTTGAGAGAGGTTTATATAGAGGAACTTTAGATTATTTTTTACAAACAAATAAATATGAAGACAATATATAGTGGACAAGCTTTATCTATCCACAAATACTTGTGGATAGGTGTGGATAACTTATAAAAAAATAAAAGTAATCAACAAATAAACAGCTTGCAGAATGTAAGCTGTTTATTTATTGATAAACTTTAACTATAATAAATAGAGATTAACAATTTATATTTTAAAATGATTTCTTATGATGTAATTTTAAGTTCTATAACAACCATTGATTTTCACATAATCATAAGTTAAATCGCAACCCCATGCAGTAGCAGATTGTTCTCCATCTTTTAAATCAATAAGGATATTCACATATTCTTGTTCTAATATGGATTTTGCCGTAGTTTCATCAAATGGAATGCCCATTCCGTTTTGTGCTACTTGTATAGAGCCTATATGATTCTTAAAGAAGATATCAACTTTTTCGGGGGCAAAATTTCCATCTGCATAACCGATAGCACATAATATTCTTCCCCAATTAGCATCACTTCCGAACAAAGCGGATTTTACAAGACTTGAAGAAATCACAGATTTTGCACAAAGCTTTGCATCTTGGATTGTTTTAGCGTTGATTACATGAGTTTCAATTAGTTTTGTTGCGCCTTCACCATCCTTTGCAATCATTTTGGCAAGTTCTTTGTTTACAAAATCAAGGGCTTCTTTAAATTTTATATAAGAATCATTAGTAGTATCAATCAATGAATTTTGGGCTACGCCATTAGCCATGACAACAACCATATCATTGGTACTTGTATCTCCATCTACAGAAACCATATTGTAAGAATCCTTTACGCTGTTTCTTAGAGCAAGCTGTAATAATGATTTCTCAATATTAATATTTGTAGTAATAAAGCTAAGCATAGTGCCCATATTTGGATGAATCATACCAGAGCCTTTTGCAATTCCGCTGATATATATAGGTTTGTCTTCTATATTGATGGTAACGGTTATTTTTTTTGTGAAGGTATCTGTAGTCATAATAGCTTTAGCAGCTGAGTCACCATCGTTTTTCTCAAGATTTTTGCAAGCTGTTTGAATACCCTTTGTAATTTTATTCATAGGCATGGGAACTCCTATAATACCTGTGGAAGAAACTAGGACATGAGGGGGGATTAACCCCAACTCCTTTGCTGTTGTTTTTGCCATTGTTACTGCATCTTCAAAGCCTTCACTTCCAGTACAAGCATTGGCGTTTCCACTATTTATAACAATTGCTTGTGTATTTTCAAATTTTATATGTTCCATACAAAGTAAAATAGGAGCTGCCTTTATTTTATTTTTGGTAAATACGGCAGCTGCTACAGCAGGTGTTTTACTGTAGATTACACATAAATCATTTTTACCACTTCTTTTTACACCGCTGTATATGCCAATAGTTTGAAAGCCAGGTACATCTGAGATGGTTTTATTCTCTAAAATTTTCAATGGAATCATCCTTTCTTTTTATCATGGGGTCATTGCTAGCATTTCTAATCCTTCTGTTTCTTTTAGACCGAATAAGATATTCATATTTTGTACTGCTTGTCCTGCAGCACCTTTTATCAGATTATCAATAGCGGATAATATAATTACTCTTCCCGTTCGTTCATCTACACATACGCTTATATCACAAAGGTTCGTTCCTTTTACCCATTTTGTTTCAGGAAGATTTTTTCTAACTCTTATAAAATATTCATTCTCATAAAAATCTTTATAGATTTTATATAAACTTTCTTGAGAACATTTTTCTTTTAAATTTCCATAGCATGTTGCAAGAATTCCTCTGTTCATAGGGATCAAATGAGGTGTAAAGGACAAAGTAATATTTTGTCCATAGATTTTTGATGTTTCTTGTTCAATCTCTGGTGTGTGACGATGACCAGCTACACCATATGCTTTGATTGATTCATTACACTCTGCAAAAAGAGTAGGAATGCTTGCTTTTCTTCCTGCCCCTGATACACCAGATTTTGCATCAATGATGATAGAGTTTGGATGGATTAACTGGTGCTTGAGTATTGGAGTCAGTGCTAAGATGCTTGCTGTAGGATAACAACCTGGGTTGGCGATTAACTTAGCTTTTTTTATATTTTCCCTATGAATTTCAGGAAGACCGTATACACTATCAGGTAATAAATCTATACATTCATGTTGTAGATTATACCACTTTTCATAAGAAGCTGAACTTTTTAATCGAAAATCAGCACCTAAATCAATAACCTTTACTCCAAGATCTAAAGCTTTTTTAGTAATCTCAAAAGATTTTCCATGAGGTAGAGCGATAAATAATAAATCAATATCTACAAGTTTTTTTTCTACATTATGGATATCTATACATAAATTTTGCAGAAATTGATCATATTGGGGATAAACATCAGAAAAGGAATAACCTGAATAACTATGAGAAGATAAAAATACAATTTCTACTTCTTTATGATTATAAAGGAGCCAAACCAGCTGCTGACCAGCATAACCTGTTGCTCCTAGTATACCTATTTTGAACATAAGGCATCCTCCTTTTAATAAAAATTTAATTAATTATACAATAAATAAAATAAATATACAATAAATATTGAATATTTATTTATTTTTAAGTATAATTATTAACAAAATCATAATAAAGGAGTGAAGTTCTTGGATTATCAAAAAATAGCAACCTTAATAGAAGCTTTACCTTATATAAAAAAGTTTAGTGGAAAAACTTTTGTAATCAAATATGGTGGAAGCATTATGAAAAATATTGAAGCCAAAAAAGCTTTCATAGAGGATGTGGTGTTATTAAAGCTGGTAGGAATCAATGTGGTGATTGTTCATGGAGGAGGACCTAATATTTCAAAGTGGCTCAGTAAACTAAATATAGATACAAATTTTGTAAAAGGATTAAGAGTTACAGATGAAAAGACCATGGAAGTTGTAGAAATGGTTCTTTCAGGACAGATCAATAAAGGTATTACTAGTGAGCTATGTAGTCATGGGATTAATGCTGTAGGGATCAGTGGAAAAGATAATCATCTTATTGAAGCTACGAAAAAATATTTATATGAAGAAAATGAAAAAATAGATATAGGCTATGTGGGAGATGTTGTATCTGTAAATGATCAATTATTAAATGATTTATTAAAGACGAGATACCTTCCTGTCATCTCTCCTATTGGATGTGATAAGGAAGGAAATGGGTACAATATTAATGCAGACTATGTAGCAGCAGCTGTAGCTTCTGTGTTAAATGCAGAAAAGCTTATATTATTAACAGATATAGAAGGGCTATATAAGGATATCAATGATCCTTCAACCTTTATTTCGAGTATTCGTATAGAAAAAATAAAAGAGTATATGGAGGAAGGGGCTATTTTAGGGGGGATGATCCCCAAAATGCAGTGTTGTATACAAGCTATAGAAAAGGGTACAAAAAATATACACTTAATTGATGGAAGACAGGAGCACAGTTTACTTTTAGAAATATTTACAGATAAAGGAATGGGGACAATGATTAAAGGAGGAGAAAAAAATGAGCAAAAGTAATATAATGAATACTTATGGAAGATTTGATGTAACTTTTGAAAAGGGGTTAGGGAGTAAAGTTTATGATACAAAAGGAAAAGAATATATTGATTTTGTATGTGGTGTTGCAGTAAATTGCTTAGGTCATAGTCATCCATCCATAAATAAGGTATTGAATGAACAGAGTAACAAGCTCATTCATGTCTCTAATTTATATTGGAATATACCCCAAATTAATTTGGCAAAAAAATTAGCAGTATATAGTGACCATGATCAGGTGTTTTTTTGTAATAGTGGAACAGAGGCGGTAGAGACTGGATTAAAATTAGCAAGAAAATATGGGAAACTTCAAAGCAGTACAAAAAATACAATTATTTATATGAAAAATTCTTTTCATGGAAGAACCTTAGGAGCATTATCAGTAACAGGGCAAGAGAAATATCAAAAGGATTTTATGCCTTTGATGAAGGGAATAAAAGCTGTATCCTTTAATAATATAAAAGATTTAAAGGAAAATATCAATGAGGATACCTGTGGAGTAATCATAGAACCTATTCAAGGAGAAGGGGGATTGATTAAAGCTGAAAAAGGATTCTTACAGGAAGCAAGAGCGTTATGTGATCAATTTGATGCATTATTAATATTTGATGAGGTTCAGTGTGGAATAGGTAGAACAGGAACGCTATTTGCCTATGAAAGCTTTGGGGTTATTCCAGATGTAATTTGTATGGCAAAGGGGTTAGGAGGAGGTTTTCCAATTGGTGCTACCCTTGCAAATCAAAAAGCTTCAAGTGCATTTTCACCAGGAGATCATGGATGTACCTTTGGAGGAAATCCACTAGCTTGTGCAGTATCTTTAGCAGTTTTAGAAGAATTAGTAGATAAGGGAATTGTTGATGAAGTGAATGAAAAGAGTGGATATTTTGTAGAGAAGCTTGAAATCCTAAAAAGTAAATATAATGTTATTGAAGATATTCAAGGAATGGGATTGATGCTTGGGATAAAGGTAAATATAGAACCTAAGAGTATTGTAAATAAATGCTTTGAAAAGGGACTTTTATTAGTAGGTGCAGGAAAAGATGTGGTAAGAATATTACCCCCACTGAATGTAAAAAAGGAAGAAATCGATGAAGCTTTTGAGATATTAGAGAATGTTTTAGCAGACTATTAAGAGGGTTTTGTATAAGAAAAGGGGTGTCTTAAAATGATTTGAAAATCATTTTGAGACAATCCCTTTAAATTTTATATGAAAATATATATAGATACATATTATTAAAACTAAAAATATACTACAAAAATATTTTAGCTTAATTGGAACAAGAATCAACTCTTCCAAGAGCTTGTTTTTTATACTCAACAATATCTTCAATGGTTACAACAACCATATCATGTTGTTCAGCAAAATTAATGATTTCAGGTAATTTTGCCATGGTACCATCTGGGTTAGTTAATTCACATAAAATTCCGGCTGGTTTATACCCTGCAAGACTCATAAGATCAACTGTTCCTTCTGTATGACCACGTCTAGTAAAAACACCACCTGGACGAGCACAAAGTGGAAAAACATGCCCAGGACGACAAATATTTTGTGGTGTACATCCATCTGTTACTGCTGTATGAATGGTAGTGACTCTGTCAGCGGCAGAAACACCTGTTGTTACTCCATGACAAGCTTCAATTGAAACGGTAAAAGCTGTTTGATATCTACTGGTATTTTCAGCTACCATTAGAGGTAAATTTAATTGACGGATTTTTTCATCTGTGAGACAAAGACATACAATGCCACTGCACTCTCGAATTAACATAGCCATTTGAGGGATTGTAATAGTCTCGGCAGGAAAGATTAGATCCCCTTCGTTTTCACGATCTTCATCATCCACTAGAAGGATTCCTTTTCCTTTACGAAGATCTTCTAGTGCTCGCTCAACACGTTCAAGAGGTTTGCCAAATTGGAATAGTAGTGATTTGTTCATCATAAAACTCCCTTTCTAAAAATAGAATTTTCATCAGGAATTATGATGAGAGATAGAAATGTGTTCAAAATTGTGAAATCAAAAAATACACAAAAAAACACGTAAAAAACATTTCGTTCTCTCCCATCCGGACTATTACCGTCGGCCTTGGATTCTCACCAAGTCTGCTGACCTTATTCATTAGAACAAGCGCTCGCGGGCTTATTTGCAAAATAGCAAAAATACCGCCGGTGGGGAATTACACCCCGCCCTGAGAATACAGTGATATTATAGCAGAAGTACTAATATTTTACAATAACTTATTTTTTTTACTTGGCTGATCATAGGATGATACAATGATCATAAAAGGACAACTTGATAAAAATGGTTGTTGACATATAAGCAAGAAACATGATATTATATGTTGAAAACAAAATAGGTACCTTTAAATCGGTCCAGAGAGGCTGAAAAGGATGTGATAGAGAAGATGCACCTAAGTTTGGTGATATCTTGTTTGTGTACGTAAATATAAGCCTTTTACCTCTGGTAAAAGGCTTTTTTATTTTATCATAACAAGAACGCATATGTATAAAACAATCATTGTAGATGATAATAGTAGACGAGACATAAATATGAAAATATTATAAAACAAGATAATAATAATGCAAAAGCGTCTCGTGAATGGAAATTAATAGAAATGCTAGAAAAAACGTGGAATGCTAGGTGATTGCTTAGTTGCAAATGCACAATTATAATAAAAAATGAAATAAAAAAAAGAAAATTTTTTAAAACGAATTGAATAAATATATTATTTTATGTATAATTATAAATAATATTTTAATGAATAAAAACAATAATATATGAATAAATATAAAATGAATTGGAGGGATACAAAATGAATGGAATATTGTATCTAGAAGATGGAACGGTATACAAAGGAAAAGGATTTGGAAAAAAAGGAACATCTGTAGGGGAGTTGGTGTTCAATACTTCTATTACAGGATATCAAGAAATTTTAACAGATCCATCTTATGCAGGGCAAATTATTACCATGACCTATCCGTTAATAGGAAACTATGGAGTAAATAGTGTGGAAAATGAATCTTCTAAAATATATGCCAAAGGATTTGTAACAAAATCTATTGAACAAAATCCTTCAAACTATATGAGCGAAGAAAGTTTAGAAAAAATGCTTGAGAACATGGGAATTGTAGGGGTTTGTCATGTGGATACAAGAAGTATCACTAAAAGAATAAGAAATCAAGGGGCATTAAAATGTGTCATATCTAATGAAGACCTGTCTATGGAAGAATTAGAAAAAATTATAAAACAAGAGAAACTAAAAGAAGACTGGATGAAAGAGGTAGGAACTAAACAAATCTTACACATACCTGGAACGGGTCCAAAGATTGCTGTAATGGATTTTGGAATCAAGAAAAATATCTTAAACAATTTACAATATAGAAATTGTGATATCACTGTATTTCCTTATAGTACAAGCTATGAAGAGATTATGAATATAAATCCTGAAGGGGTATTACTGAGTAATGGACCAGGGAACCCTGAAGCGGCCACAGAAGCAGTAGAAACAGTAAAGAAAATTATCAAGAAAGTACCTACCTTTGGAATTTGTATGGGACATCAAATATTGGCCTTAGCAGTAGGAGGACAAACCTACAAAATGAAGTTTGGACACAGAGGAGGGAATCATGGGGTTTATGATATAAAAAGAGATCGAGCTTATATTACTTCTCAAAACCATGGCTATGCAGTAGAGAGAAAAAGCATAGAACAAAGTGGAATGGAGATTACCCATATTAATCTAAATGATGATACGGTAGAAGGAATGAAGCACAAGGAGCTTCCTGTATTCTCTGTACAATTCCACCCAGAAGGAGCACCAGGACCGACAGATTCTACTTACCTATTTGATAAATTTATCGATCAGTTAAAGGAGGATGCAAAATGCCAATAGATAAAAGCTTAAAAAAGGTGATGATTATTGGTTCAGGCCCTATCATCATTGGTCAGGCAGCAGAGTTCGATTATTCAGGAACACAGGCTTGTAAAGCAATAAAAGAAGAAGGAATTGAAACAATCCTTGTAAATAGTAACCCTGCTACAATCATGACAGATACAAATGTAGCAGATAGAGTATATATAGAACCATTGAATGTAGAAAGTTTAGAAAAAATTATCAGTCAAGAAAAACCAGATGGCATTTTAGCAGGCTTTGGAGGACAAACAGGACTTAATTTATCTATGCAGCTAAAAGAAGAGGGAATATTAGATAAATACGGGGTAAGATTATTAGGTACGGATAGTGAAACCATCAAAAAAGCAGAGGATAGAGAAGCTTTCAAAGAACTTATGCTAGAAATCGATGAACCCATCCCTATGAGTATTATTGCAACAAAAATAAAAGAATGTGAAGATTTTGTTGAAAAGTATGGGTATCCAGTAATCATTAGACCAGCATATACATTAGGTGGAACAGGTGGAGGAATTGCAAGCAACTATGATGAGTTGATTGAAATATGCCAAAGAGGAATAGAGAATAGCCCTATCGGACAAATTCTTCTAGAGCAAAGTGTTGCAGGATGGAAGGAAATCGAATATGAAGTGATAAGGGATAAAAAGGATAACTGTATTATTATCTGTAATATGGAAAATATGGATCCAGTAGGGGTTCACACAGGAGATAGTATCGTTGTTGCCCCTTCACAAACCTTAAGAGATAAGGAATATCAGATGTTAAGACAAGCATCTATTAAGATTATTAGAAGTTTAAAAATTGAAGGTGGATGTAATATTCAGTTTGCATTAGACCCAAAAAGTAATAACTATATTGTTATAGAAGTAAATCCAAGGGTGAGTCGTTCGAGTGCTTTAGCTTCAAAGGCAGCAGGATACCCTATCGCAAAGATTGGTGCTAAAATCGGTATAGGATTTAGCTTAGATGAATTGAAAAATTATGTAACAAAAAATTCAAGTGCATGCTTTGAGCCAGCCCTTGACTATATCGTAGTAAAATTCCCCAAATGGCCTTTTGATAAATTTAGCAAGGCATCTAGAACCCTTGGAACTCAAATGAAAGCAACAGGAGAAGTAATGGCAATCAGCAGAAGCTTTGAAAGTGCACTCCTTAAATCTTTAACTTCCTTAGAAGGAAAGTTTACAGGACTTAGAATGTTTTCCATGATGGAAATGACACAAGAGGAATTGTTTAGAAAAATTGATTTATGTGATGATGAAAGAATCTTCGCCCTTGCAGAAGCTTTAAGAAGAGGAATAACAGTAGACATGCTTCATGATAGAACAAAGATTGATCCATGGTTTTTAAATGGCTTAGTAAATATTATTAAGATGGAAACAAGAATCAAAGAAGAAAATATGGATGAAAAATTACTATATGAAGCAAAAGCAATGGGTTTTACAGACAAAGAAATCAGTGATTTAAAAGGAATACAGGCTAATGATTTAGAAGAAATGAGAAAAGAGCAGGATATAAAACCAATTTTTAAGATGGTAGATACCTGCAGTGGTGAATTTGATGCACAAACTCCTTACTATTATTCTTGCTATGAAGAGGAAGATGAAAACATTATTAGTGATAAGAAGAAAATAATGGTACTTGGATCAGGACCTATTCGAATCGGACAGGGAATAGAATTTGATTACAGTTGTGTTCATGGAGTATGGGCCATTAAAGAAGCAGGATATGAATCCATCATCATTAATAACAATCCAGAAACAGTAAGTACAGACTTTGATACGGCAGACAAACTATACTTTGAATCCTTATATATAGATGATGTGATGAATGTTATTAATAACGAAAAACCAGAAGGAGTTATTCTTCAACTAGGAGGACAGACTTCTGTAAATCTTGCAGAAAAGCTTTATGAAAGAGGCGTAAACATACTAGGGACTTCTTACCAATCAATGGATATGGCAGAAGATCGAGATAAGTTTAGAAGTTTCTTAGAAGAACTAAATATCCCAAGTCCTACGGGAAGAGCTGTTACAAGTATAGAAGAGGCATTAGAAACTGTAGGAAAATTAGGATATCCAGTAGTTGTTAGACCGTCTTATGTAATAGGTGGCCGTGCCATGCAGGTGGTATATGATCAAGCAGGACTTGAAAATTATTTACAAGAGGCAGTAAATTTATCTAAGAAGTACCCTGTACTCATTGATAAATATGTAAAAGGAACAGAGATAGAAGTAGATGCTATAGGGGATGGAGAAGATATCTTAATCCCAGGAATCATGGAACATGTTGAAAGAACTGGAGTACACTCTGGAGACAGTATCACTGTATATCCATATATGACCTTAAATAAAGAGACAGTACAAAAGTTAGTAGATTATACAAGAAAAATTGCAAAAGGATTAAATGTAGTTGGACTTGTAAATATTCAATATGTATTTGATGGAAAAGAGGTATATGTAATAGAGGTAAATCCAAGAGCATCAAGAACTGTTCCAATACTAAGTAAAGTGACAGGAGTTCCAATGGTAAAATTAGCAGTAGACGCTATGCTTGGAAATAAACTAAAAGATACAGCTTATGGAACAGGACTCATGGAAAATAAAAAGTTGCATGCTGTAAAGGTTCCAGTTTTCTCAGGAGAAAAGCTTGCTGATGTAGACATGTCCTTAGGACCTGAGATGAAATCTACTGGGGAAGTATTAGGAATAGATATGGATTTAAATAAAGCCATCTACAAAGGATTCAAAGCTTCTGGAATTAAAATTCCTACAAAAGGAGCTATTTATGTGAGTCTGAAGGCTGTAGATAAAGAAGAAGGATTGAAAGTTATAAAAGATTATGAAAAACTAGGATTTAAGCTATATGGTTCTGTAGGAACAGCCAATTTCTTAAAGAAACATGATGTTTCTTGTGAAACAATTCCATTGTTTGAGGTAGACAAACGCATTGCAGATGGAACCATCAACATGATGATCAATACCCCTACAAGAGGAAATAATAAATATAGCTTAGGATTTAGAATCAGAAGAAAAATGAGTGAACATAGACTTCCTATATTTACGAGCATTGATACAGCAAGAATTTTTAAAGTAGCTATTGATATAGAGAAAAATAAAGAAGAAATAACATATAAGACTCTTGATGAATATTTAAAATAAGAGCTATATAAAAAATAAAGCCCCTTGATCTATGAAGCTTTTTCAAAGAACAATAGATGAAGGGGTTCTTTACTAAAGTTTTTTATTTTAATGAATCAAATACAATTAGATTTTTAGGGAATTGATTTAAAACTTCACAGCTATCTTTTGTCACTAATACAAGATCTTCTATTCTTACGCCATACTTTCCTTGTAGATAGATCCCTGGTTCTATTGAAAAAATCATACCTTCCTTCACGATCATATCATTAACTGCGCTTACATCAGGATATTCATGTACACAAAGACCGATATTATGCCCTGTGCGATGAGTAAAATACTTTCCATATCCTCCATGCTCTATGACACTTCTTGCTGCTTGATCAATGGTACTAAATTTAACACCAGGTTTTATAGTACTAATGGCAGAACGATTAGCCTTTAATACTAAATCATAGATTTTTTTATATTCTTCATCAGGTTCTCCAAAGAACATGCTTCTTGTCATATCAGAGGCATAATTATTTGAAATACATCCTATATCTATGATGATACTATTATTTATCTTAAGGGGAGTTTGGTCAGAGGAATGGTGCGGCTGGGCAGCATTAGAACCATAACAAATTAGTGGATCAAAAGAGAAACCATTTGTATCATATTGGGCATAAATCTCTCCGAGTTTTTTTCCTATTTCAAGCTCTGTATATGTACCTGTCTTGATTACTTCCATAATTTTACCCATTGCTTGATCGTTGATAGCGGATGCTTTTTTCATTAATTTAATTTCATCTTCATCTTTTACCATTCTAATTTCATCTACTACAATAGAACCATTTTCTACTTGAAGTCCTGGTTTTTTCTTTAATAATCTGATCAGAAAATGAGAGGGCCATTCTTTATCGATTCCCATAGTTTTATTAAGATTTACTGATTTTTCTAAATAATCAATAGGATCTTCTGTATCATTATAAATGCAAAGTTTTACTCCTAAATCTTTCTGTAACGGAAATAGTTCATTGATAAATAGTGTTGTATCACCATTAGTATTTACGAATAATGCTAACATTCTCTCTCCTGGATGAATCCATTCATCTAATAAATAGAAAATGGAATCAGGAGAGGTGATAACCATTTGATCCATATGATGCTTTTTCATGTTGGTGATGATTTTTTGTAATCTTTTTTCATGCATGTGGAAATCCCCCTTTTGAAAATGATTTTTTAGTGTAAGTCCTTTTGAAGCATAAGAAAAAACAAGTAAATGGTGGATGGACAAAATGAAAAATTCACAATATTTGGAAAAACTTCCTAAATATATAGTACCATATTTATCTGTTTTGTAGAAGATGAATTGTTGATAGGTGTATAGTAGTATAAAGATACATTGAAATGAAATTTTTATAAATTTTAAAAATAGCTTATGAAGATGGTTAAAGCGTATGAATAACAGGTGTTGAGGATCTATTTTTTATATAAAAATAAAATTTTTATATAAAAATGCAAATTTACTATTGATTTTATAGATTATAAATAATATAATAAGCGTAATTACAAAAAAGACTTTACTCTGTTAAAAGTTTTATATGAAAAAGCTGTGAACGGTAGTAGTAAATAATAATTTGCTTTCAGAGAGTCGATGGGTGGTGTGAATCGACAGCGAAGATTATTGAATCCGACCGGAAGCTGTATGGGGGTAAAAACCTATACCGGGAAAACCCGTTATCGAGAAAGAGGCTGCATATGCAGTGAAAAAAAGGTGGTACCACGTGGAGAAATATCCCCGTCCTTGATTTATTCAAGGACGGGTTTTTTATTTACCCTGATGGGAATAAAAACATATTTACAGGGATATGGAGATATAGAAGCAAACTGTGCACGAAAAATATACAGAATATTTTGAAATGTTTTAGAGCTTAAATATGGAATAGGAGAGATGGAAATGGAAAATAAAAGAAAAGTTATTATCACTGAAAAAGTAGATGACGAAGCAATCAAATTGCTAGAGAAACATTTAGACGTAGATGTTTGCCTGGATATAACAAGAGAAGAATTATTAGAAAGAATGCACCAATATGATGCGATTATTGTTAGGAGTGCAACAAAAATCAATGAAGAATTGATGGAAAAGGCACCAAATTTAAAAGTTGTAGGAAGAGCAGGAAATGGTACAGATAATATAGATTTACCAGAAGCAACCAAAAGAGGAATTATTGTAGCCAATACACCAGCTAGTAATACTATGTCAGCAGCTGAACTGGCTATAGGACTTTTGATGGCACAGTCAAGAAATATTGTAGGAGCAAATAATTATATTAAATCAGGAAAATGGGAGAGAAATAGATTCAAAGGAGTAGAGCTTTATACTAAAACATTAGGGATTATTGGACTTGGTAGAATTGGTTCTTTGGTAGCTACAAGAATGAATGCTTTTGGTATGAAGGTAATTGCATATGATCCATATATTTCTGATGAAAGATTTAAAAGATTTAATGTAGAGAAGAAAAATACTTTAAAAGAATTGATAGAGGAATCTGATTTTATTACAGTGCATACACCAAAGACAAAAGAAACCTATGGGATGATTGGAGAGCAAGAAATTGAGTGGATGAAGCCAGGGGTAAGACTTGTAAATGATGCTAGAGGTGGAATTATTAACGAAAAAGCATTACTAAAAGGAATTCAAAGTGGCAAAATTGCAAGTGCAGGGTTAGATGTACATGAAGAAGAACCTAGCTTTAACAATCCATTGTTTGAATGCGATAATGTTATTGTAACACCACATATTGGAGCAAGTACGATTGAAGCTCAAATCAATGTAGGGGTTACAGTAGCAGAGCAGGTGATTAATGCATTAAATGGAGAAATTGTACCTAATGCAGTAAACCTTCCTACAATGCATAGGGATGAATTGGCCGTGATGAAACCATATATTGAAATGATGGAAAAACTAGGAAAAATCTATTACCAGCTTCGCCATGATCCAATTGAGCATGTGAGTATTGAGTATTGGGGAAGTGTTGCAAAGCAAGATACAGAAATGAGTACCATTGCATTTGTAAAGGGTCTTTTACAGCCGGTAGTAGAAGATAAAGTAAATTATATTAATGCAAAACTTTTAGCAGAACAAAGAGGCATTGGAATAGAACAAAGAAAAATAAAAGAAAATTATAATGGATATACAGATTATATTGAAGTGAAGATTAAGACAAAAGAAGATACATTTGTGATTGCAGGAAATTTATCTTCAAAAAGAGAAGGAAGAATTGTAAAGATTGAAGGATATGAAGTAGATGTAAACCCAACAAAGCATATGCTATTTGTACAAAATATGGACGTTCCAGGTGTAATTGGTCACATTGGTATGGGACTCGGAGAAGAAAAAATTAATGTTGGAACTATGCAGGTAGGTAGAAATGCTGTAGGAAAAAAAGCATTGATGGTTTTAACAATAGATGATGAAGTGTCTAATGAAAGTTTAGAAAAATTGATGCAAAAAGAAAATGTGTTGTGTGCAAAATATGTGAGACTTTAAAATAGACCACCCTTTAGGTGGTTTATTTTTATGAAAAGAAATATTTGGTTATGATATACTGTAAGGAGCAGATTTAAAGAAAATAATATAAAGGGCTGTACAGGGGTGTTGATTGAGGGATGAGGAACTGAGCTTGAAAATATATGGAATGCGGAGGAATAGTATGAAAAAAATAGGGATTATATTATTAGGGCTATTGCTTTTATTTACAGGGTGTAAGGAGAAAGAAGTAGAGAAGATTGTACAGCCTACATTGATTGTAGAGGATTATAACGGGATTAACCCTGAAGATATGAATCAATACAATATTGATGTAGTCTTTTCACCAGAGGATGCCACTATTAAAGGAACACAAAAGGTAGATTACATCAATAAAGAGAATACTTCTTTAGGAGAAGTTTATTTTCATCTATATCCAAATAGTTTTAGAAAAAAAGAGACGGTTCCATTTTTAATGGATGATTTTGAACGTGCTTATCCTAATGGATTTAAACCTGGATATATCAATATAGAAAAAGTATCTATTGAGGGTGTGCCTGTAGATTATGAATTTAAAGGGGAAGGGCAAACCATCATGAAAGTATTATTACCTAATGAGTTAGAATCTAATGAGAGAATTTCAATAGAGATGGCATATACCATAAAAATACCTCCGGCACAGGAACGATTTGGTTATGGGGGAGATACTTTCAATCTTGGTAATTGGTATCCTATTGCAGCTGTTTATGATAAAAGTGGATGGAATTTAGATCCATATTATCCTCTAGGAGATCCATTTTATAGTGATGTAAGTAATTATCATGTTCATATGGAAACACCAAAAGATTTTATTGTTGCAGCATCAGGGAATATTTTAGAAGATGAAGTTGTAGAGGATAAAAGAGAGTGGGAGATAGAAGCAAAATTAATGAGAGATTTTGCTTTTGTAATGAGCAAAGATTTTGAAGTGGTAGACAAGGATGTAGAAGGAACTACTTTGAAGATGTATTTTATGAAGAATGTTAAGAGAAAAATAGCAGATAAGGCTACGGAAGCAGCAGAGAATGCTTTAAAAACCTTTAATAAGACATATGGAAAATATCCTTATGGCCAGTATTCTGTTGTACAGACTAATTTTCCAAGTGGAATGGAATATCCAGGAATTGTTTTTATTGGAGAAGAGTATTATTCAAATGATTATGGGAATTATTTAGAAATTGTTATTGTTCATGAGACTGGGCATCAGTGGTGGTATGGTGTTGTTGGGAATGATGAAATCGATGAAGCATGGTTAGATGAAAGCTTGACTTCTTATTCAGAGGTCGTTTATGCGAGAGAAAATTTTGGAGAGAGAAAAGGAAAAGAATATCATAAATATACAAATGAGGAACAATATAAAAATGGGGTAGCTTCTATAAAAAATGAAACGATTTTAAGACCTTTAAATGAATTTGAAGGTTGGAATGACTATGGGATTTTGGTTTATAATAAAGGAGCCATGTTTTTAAATACAATCTATGAAAAATATGGGGAAGACAAATTTTATGATATTATGAAAAAATATTACGAAACCTATCGATTTAAAAATGCTACCACTGAGGATTTTAAAAAGGTTTGTGAAGAAGTTGTAGGTAAAAAGTTAGATTCACTCTTTAATAAATGGTTATTAGCGCAATAATGATCAACAACCACAGGAAAAAATACCTGTGGTTTTCTTCATGCTTTTCCTTTAATATATAAATAAGGGGGAAGCGATTTGAGAAGATATATAGCAATTATAATCACATGTATTTTACTACTTGCTAGTCCATCTAGTTTTGCAGATGCTAAAGTTAAAGTGAATGCAAGAGCAGCATTACTTATGGAAGAGACGTCAGGAGAAATATTATTTTCTAAAAATGTAGAAGAAAGATTTGCACCAGCTAGTATTACAAAATTAATGACTTATCTTGTTGCTATAGAAGCTGTAGAAAAGGGAAAGGTTTCTATGAATGATCTAGTAACTATAAGTGATAGAGCAGCAAATGAAAAAGGAGCAAGTTATAGATTAAAAGCTGGAGAAACTATAAAACTGAGTGAGCTTATGGAGGCCATGATGATTGTATCTGCAAATGATGCAGCCTTTGCCATTGCAGAGCATGTAGGTAGCAGCATGGAAAGCTTCGTAAAGATGATGAATGCAAAAGCCAAAGAGTTAGGAATGGTAAATACAAACTTTGTAAATCCTAATGGTATGCCAGAAAAAGGGGAAGGTAATATGATGACGGCCAAGGATATAGGCATATTGGCAAAATACATCATTCAGCATCATAAAGAAGAACTCCTACCTCTTACAGATCAAGAATTTTATCAAAACCCAGAGAGAAATTTTTATAAGAAAAGTACCAATGGATTGTTAAAGATCATACCTGAGGTAGATGGATTAAAAACAGGATATACCAGTGAAGCAGGATTTTGTTTAACTTCTACCATGAATGTAAAGAAAAAGGATGAAAATGAACAAGATTTTAGATTGATTTCTGTTGTACTTGGAACGAAAAGTGATTGGAATAGAGTTCATGAAAGTGAGAGGCTTTTAAATTATGGAGTCGCTAATTTTATGAAAAAAAGAATTATAAACGTAGAAGAGCCTATTCAAGAAATAAAATTATGGGGAGCAAAAGAGCTTCCAATTGAGCTTTTGGCTAAGGAAAATGCTTGGGCCTTTGGACAAAAGAATGCAATAGAAAAGAGTAGAGAAATTTCTCTATTAGATACAATGCCCTTTCCTGTTGTAAAAGGACAAAAGCTTGGAGAAGTGAAGGTTACACTCTATAATGATAAAGTCATAACAATGGATTTAATTAGTGATCGAGATGTGAAAAAGATTCCTTTTAAAGTATTTATAAAAAAGTTCTGGTCCATTTTTTCAAGTCTTATTGCTAATATTATGTAAGATCATATGGAAAGGATGAGGTACTTGAAGATAATTATAGAAGAAAAATTAAAAGAGTACTTAATGAAAAAGAATCAAGATACTTTAGCTGTAAAACTTCAAGTAAGTTCAATATGTTGATCTCGTACACCTATGCCCTATGTTAGGGCTAAGAAACCAACGAATTTAGAAGAGTATGATTCATTTGAAGTAGATGGTTTTCATGTATATGTCTATAAGGGTGCTCGCGTAGAAGACACCTTAAGATTCGTCCTTAGAAATTATTTATTGATTAAACAAATAGAAATACAAGGAATCAGTGTATTATAGCCTTGACAAATGTAAGAAATAGGATTATCATATTAATGATAATTTGCACCCGTAGCTCAGGGGATAGAGCGTCGGTTTCCTAAACCGTGCGTCGGAGGTTCGAATCCTCTCGGGTGCACCAGAAAATAGCCTTACTTTCCTTAGATTTCAAGGAAGGTGAGGTTTTTTGTTTTGTGGGGGATTTTTAGTTAGTTGCTAGTTGTTTCTAAAAAATACTAGTTGTCGTCGTCGTTTCGACGTCAAAAGGACGTCGTAGAGGATTGTGTGTGTGTTAGGGATTGCAAGGAAAGGGGTTTATAGATTAATGTGTTGGTGATGAAATAGGAGTTAATATAGTTATAGGTAAGAAAAAGTAATAAAGGATAGATTAAAGTATGAATGTGATATATATTTAAAGTTCTTGTAGAGAGATATTGCTTGATATGGTAAAATATTCATATAATAGATTGAGTGTAGAAGCTTATCACAAAAAACTATAAGGGTAGATAATACAGTGTGAGTGGGGATAAAGGTATGTCAGCAGAAGAAAAAAAGATATACAAAGAGATTATAAAAATTGAAATTAAAGAAGAAGATATAAATACTAAAAAATTTAAAGTCTATAAATTTTTTTGGAATGGAGCCAAAGTAGTTACAGTGATATTTGCAACTATACTAGCTATAGGAGTTTGTGATTTTGGAAATATAAGAGAGAGTGAGGTTAATCACCTATTTTCACAAGGTTCAATTGTTGCAACTTTTGGTGCAGCATTATTAGCTTTAGGCGATATACTTGAAAAGAATAAATATGAAAAAATGATTAAAAATATAAAATTGCTAAATACAAAAATTGAAAAATGTAATAGATTTGCTGAAACAATCGAATTCATTCCTAAATGGGCAAAAATAAAATTACATAATAAGAATTCATTAATAATTACATCAAAGATTAAGAAAATTCAATTTGATGTAGGAGCACATAATAAATGGATATCAATTCCTTTAGGCTTGAACGATGTATTTGCTTTTTATGATATTGAATTTAATTATGCACAAATGTTACATAGAAAAAAAGATTTTATTGATAATATAAACAAATCAACTACAAAGGAGGAAAGAAACGGAGAAATTATTCAGCCAATTAACTACCAAAACTGGGAGGAATATTATCCATATTTTTGTGTGTTAGAAATTCTGTGGTCTGCAATAGTAGTAAAAATATCAAATATAATAAAAAGATTTGGTGCAACTTTAATAATTTGTGCTACCATAATTCTTGTTATAACAATGGCAAATGCTGTTCTGATGAACTTTAATGTTTTTTCGAAAATTGTAATAGCTGATGACAATGTTAAAACAACTGTAGAAGATAATCAACAAATGATTAATCCAAAAGATAGTGTGAATTTAGACAAAAAGAATGAAAAAGATAAAGATAATAACGATAAAAAATCTACACTTATTTCAAATAATGAAGATAGTGTGCAATATACAGGAATAAATGAAGTGAATAAGAAAATGGATTTTTTATATAAAATACTTCACAATAAGAAAAAAGTTCCTAATAAACAATGCTTAGAATCTAATGAGAGAAAAGAATTTGATAGATTAACGCAATTAGCAAACACAAAAGAAGATAAATTAGAAAATATATCTAATAATGATGAAGAAATAAATACTATATTAGATATTATAAAAATACGTAAGGATGCATTGGAAATTTTTGAAACACAAGAAGTATATAAGTTATTAGCTAATTCATATGACAAATTAGGGATTTTAAAAGAAGGGCAAGATAAAAATGAAGAAAAGAAATTTGTTAGGAATAATGATTTAGAAGTACTTACTTGTTATAGTGAAGCGATCGAATATTTGAAAGCAGCAATTGAAATTGAGGGAGAATATAATCCGAAAGAAATAGTTAAAGAGATGGCGATAAAGTATTATAATATTGCTCAATTGCAAACGGATCAAGATATTAAAAAAGAAGCATATAAAAATGCTATAGCTGCTTATGAAGTATATATTAAAGAAAGTGAAATCAAATATGAGGATTATTTTTATATAAGCAATTGTTATTATGAAATTAGTAAATTGCTAAATAATTCAGAGTGTATTAACTGCGTATTGAAAGCTGAAGAAAATATAAAAAAGGCTTCAAAGATAGAATACTTAAATAGAACAAGTGAATATAATGTACATACACTTTTGCAGAAAATTTATAATGATTTGGAAATAAATGAAAAAAGAAATAATAGAATGAGCAGTGCAGAAGAATATAAAAATCTTAAAGAAGAAGAGAAAATTAAAGCTGAATATTATAAACCTATGATATAAATAAGAATATAGACATGGAAAATGGGATAGGTGCATTATTCAGTTCTTTTCAATTTATTTAAGATAAAGCTAAGTATTTGTTGTTTGTAATACGTCATTCCTTTTACAGGGGTTATAATATTTATTTTACGTATAATGATAGTAGGAATAACTACCTAATATTTACATACCCTATAGTAGGGTGATATAAATGGAACTAAAAAAATATGAAATGGAAATTGATTTTATATTTCAAAAACTAAATGATTTAGAGAATGGAAACTTTTACGAATCTAAAAGAAAGCCAGGAGTTGCTAGTGCTAAGACGTATGCAAGAAATTTAAAAGATAATTTTATCGATTTGTTAGATAAAATAAATCATGAAAAGAAGAGTATGCATGAAGAGTTAGAGGATTTTTATTTATAAGAAATATTTATATGGAAATATAGAATATTTGTGATGTTTTTACATCCAACTTTATAAAAGTGCTGAGAGAACCCCTTAAGAAAAAACAAATTTTCTTAAGGGGTTTTATAATAAATTAGAAAATTAAAATTGAATTAGTTATTTTCTCTAATACACATACATTTATAGTATAAAAACAATACAATTAATTATAATATAAAACATGAGAAAATATCTCAAAAACATATAAAAATACAATAAAATATAGTAAAATAATATAAAGAGGTGAGAAAAATGATAATTCAATTTAATTTTAGGAATCATAAATCATATAAAGAAGAAACGAGTTTAGATATGACAGCAACTTCTATTAAAGAACATCCATACAATTTAATAGAAATAAATAATAAAGATCAGTATTTAAAAGTAGCAGCTATATATGGTGCCAATGCTAGTGGAAAGTCTGGATTGATTGAAGCATTCAACTTTATGAGATTTTTTGTTTTAGAATCTTTTAAACGAGTAGGAGAAGGAAAAGGAATACCAGTAAAGAGATTTTTATTTGATAAAACAAGTAAAAAAGGGACAGCTGAATTTGAAGTGTTTTTCATATTGGGGGATATAGAGTACCAATATGGATTTGTAGTGGATCATACAAAAGTTTATCAAGAGTGGCTATATAGTAAGTCTAGCAAAAAAGGTAATCAATATGATACTCTGTTTGAAAGAAATGAAAGTCAGATTCATTGTGGAAATAAAATGAAAGATGCTGAAAAATTTAAAGACCTAGTAGAAGAATCTACTTTATTTTTATCGTTTATTTCTAGTGCCAAAATTCAGCAAGCGAAAAATGTATTTAAATGGTTTTTAGATACACAAGTTATTGACTTTGGAAACGCATTACTTGAAAGTTTTATTTCTAGATTATTACCTGTTGAAAAATTTAAAGATGAAACTTATAGAAGGAATTGTGAAAAGTTTTTAAAAGCTATAGATACGGGGATAGATGGTATAAGGATTGAAGAAATTAAAAATGTAAGAGATGAGGAAGGAGAAATTTCTTATAAAGTATATTCAAGGCACAAGCAGTTAGATAGTGAAGAATTTATGGAAATTCCTTTTACTGAAGAATCGAGTGGAACACAAAAAATGTTTTGCCTATATGATTTTTTAATAGAAACATTAGAAGAAGGGAATACCTTATTTATAGATGAACTAGATGCTAAAATACATCCATTATTATTAAGATATATTATTAATATGTTTCATAATTCTTCCATCAATAAAAAGAATGCACAATTAATATATACTACACATGATATATACACTTTGACAAAAGAAACGTTTAGAAGAGATCAAATATGGTTTGCTGAAAAAGATGATAATGGTGTTTCTAATTTATTTTCCTTAGTTGAATATCGACTAGATGATGATAAAAAGGTTAGAAATGATGCTACTTACAATAAAGATTATTTATTAGGTCGATATGGAGCAGTCCCACTATTAAAAGAGTTTGAGTTGATGGAGGGATCAAATGGGAAGTGATGATCTATTTAAAAAAAGAAAAGGGAATAGAAAGAAGAGAAAAGAAAATAGCAAAAAACTTGCTCCATATAGATATTTAATTGTATGTGAAGGAAAAAAGACAGAACCAAAGTATTTTGAAGGCATAAAAAATAAAATAAATGAAAAATATACGGATGCTATAAAAGTAAAAGAAAAAATAGATGATATAAAGGTTATTGGAACGGGTAGAAATACACAAGATTTAGTTAAATTTACGATAGGTGAATTAGAGAGGTTGAAAAATCAAGGAGAATTACCCTATGGTAATGTGTGGGTAGTTTTTGATAAGGATGACTTTTTAGATGAACAATTTAACAATGCAATATACCAAGCACAAGCAAAAGGATTTCATGTAGGATGGTCTAATGAAGCAATTGAATTGTGGTTTGTTTTACATTTTGAATTTTTAAATACTGCAATACATCGTTATCAATATATAGATAAGCTAAATCATTATTTTAAGAAATTTGGACTAAATAAAGGGAGGTATGAAAAGAATTTAGAAAATATTTTTGATATTTTATGTAAATATGGAGATATGCAAAAGGCAATAGAAAGAAGTGTAAAATTAGAAAAAATATATTTAGAAGAAGGACTGAATACGGAATCAAAAATGAATCCAGGAAATAATGTATATAAGTTGGTACAAGAATTAATAGCGTATATAGATTAGTAATAGATTTTCAAGATATCTTAATTTGTTCAAAGCCATTTTCGGTTGTTTCTTCTATTACGTCGTCAAACCGTCGTCAAAAGGGGTAGCACTAACATGTAGTTGTCAGGTGCAGGAGGAGCTGATGGAAGACCATGCTAAAAACAAAAGTGCAACCGACAAAAAACTACATGATATGAGCTTTCGTAAACCGTGCGTCGGAGGTTAGAATCCTCTCGGGTGCACCAGAATATAGCCTTGCTTTCCTTAGGTTTTAAGGAAGGGGAGGTTTTTTGTTTTGAACCATAGGTGCCAGGCATTAACTTATTTCTTTAACTTATTTACTTATTTTTGATAATAGGGAATTATTGTGTGATAAAAATGTAAATTCAAGAGATAAATCCTTACTAGAAAGAATTTGAAGCTACAGGCTATGTAAGGATTAAAGATATTCTGATCTACAGACAAGGAGTAAGTCTTGAAAGATTTACAGAGGATGCATTAGATGAAATGTTAGAGGATAGAGATGAAATAGACAAGCTGTTTGATAAGGATGAAATCATAGAAATGTGGATGGAAGAAACCTCAAAGGAAAAAGGAATAAGAGGTTTAATAAGTACAGAGAATTATGATGAAAATTTCAGATTAAAGGTTTATTTTATAAAAAACTTTGATATAATATAATTAGTAATCACATAAAATAAAAATAGGGTGCTACCAACACCCTATAGTATACAATTCTAGTTGTTTAGGCAACTGGTATCACTAAAATTTTAAGTATTTAAAAATAGTAGCTATCCATTTGCGGTTGGGGCTACTATTTTTTTGAGATTTTTTCTATAAGCAACACTATCAATGTTAATAATGCTACTAAGAACAAACCAGCTTGAAATAGTAATATTAAAACGTCGTTACTCATATGTATCACCTCCCTTCAAAAAGGGATGGGTGATACCAGTAGCCCACATAAAACCATATTGAATTGTACTTAAACATTATAGCATATTGCAAAGCAAGATTCTACGAGGATAATGAAGAGCCTATAAAGCCTCATTCATTTATTCAAAAATTTCAAAGCTTTTTTGCAAGACATAATTTAAAGAAGTTAAGCTTCCACGATGTTAGAGATAATAATTACAGAAGTAAGAAAGAAGTAGCAGCAAAGTTATTTTTTATTATGTAAAAAAGATTGTTATTATGGAAAATTAATATAAAAAAGTGTATTGTTATCTTATGAGAGAATAGTTTTTTCAATTGAAAAGACCTATCCAGAAGGGAGTGAAGTAGTGATGACTTTAGCTGAAAGACTTAGAGAAGAAGGAAAAGAAGAAGGTATGAAGAAAAGCTTGGAAAAAGTGGTTCAAAAGTCAATAATAAAAGGACTTGCTACAGAAGATATTATTGAAATTACAGGACTTAGTAAAACAGAGATAGAAAACATAAGAAAAGGAATGCTTATATAGGAGCGTGTTACTTAATTTAATATAGATTAGTAATAGAGTTTCCATAGGGTTTAATTTGTTCTAAGTTATTCTCGGTAGTTTCTCCTACTACGTCGTCAAACCGTCGTCAAAATGGGTACAAGTAGTCACTCGACGTCATGGGCAAGAGCAGGAGGAGAAGGACGTCCTAGGCAGAAATACTGCATCGACGACGAAAAAAATCACCGATAGAGAATTTCCTAAACCGTGCGTCGGAGGTTCGAATCCTCTCGGGTGCACCAAAGTATTGCCTTGCTTTCCTTAGGTTTTAAGGAAGGTGAGGTTTTTTGTTTTGTGGGGGATTTTTAGTTGGTTGCTAGTTGTTTCTAAAAAAAGGGTAGTTGCCGTCGTTACGATGTCAAAAGGACGTCGTGAATGAGTTGATAAGTGTGAGGGATTCCAATAAAAGTGAATTAAAGTGAAAAAATTTAGTGACAAAAAAGAGATTCAGGCTAATCAGAGCTGAACCATACCACAAATAACTCACAGAATCATGGAAATATTAGATTGTAGATAAATTGGTTATGATACGGCGGGGTAAAGTAAATGATGATAGAAAGCTAAAGAAGCTCTCTACTTTTATGATGTTATTTTGAGATTATGATATAATAAGGCTACAAAATGACCATGCTTTGATTAGACAGAACTGACAAAAGGTGAAATTGAACGATTAAAGAATCAACAAATAGAAAAACAAGATACTGACAGATAACCTCTCGGAGTAAGACGATATGTTAAACTTTGAGAGGTTTTAACATAATAATAAAGCATTTGGGAGGATACATATGGAATGGATAGAGATTTTGAGGAAATCTATAGATTTTTTAGAACAACATTTGTTAGAGGGGGCAGTAGTAGAAAATGTTGCTAAGGAGGTATATCTTTCAACTTTCTATTTTCAAAAGGGATTTAAATTGATAACGGGCTATACAATAGGAGAATATGTAAGGAATAGACGTTTATATCTTGCTGCCCTTGAAGTGAATAAGGGAAATGAGCGTGTTATAGATGTAGCGTATAAGTATGGTTATGATACACCGGAGAGTTTTACAAAGGCTTTTACACGGTTTCATGGCATTTCTCCTATGAAAATGAAAGAGAAGCCGGATAAGATAAATGTTTTTCACCCCTTGCAAATAAGTATATCTATTAGAGGTGGCAATAAGATAGATTATAGAATTGAAGAAGAGGAGGCTTTTAAAGTAATTGGTTTGGAGAGAACTTTTCAGTATGATAGAGCTTTTGTTGATATACCGAAGTTTTGGGAAGCGTATAATAGCCAATATGCAAAGAAATATTGCAGTATATTAACACAGTCTTCTTTAGATGTGTATGGGATATCTATAGATCAAGAGATGAAGGGGAAAATGTTTAGTTATTTAATAGCAGGTATTTATAAAGAAAATGAAGATATTATTCTTGAAGAGTTAAAAGTTACAACTATTCCTGCTTTAACTTGGGCCAAATTTAGATGTATAGGACCTATGCCACAAGCTCTACAGGCTTTGAATACTAGGATTTTTAATGAATGGTTACCAGGTAATTCTGATTATAAAATAGGAGCAGGATATAATATAGAAATGTATCCTAAAGGGGATATTCATGATAGAGATTATGTAAGTGAAATATGGATTCCAGTAAAGAAAAAATAAATCTGCCAAATCTGTGCAGAAAATGACAGGATTAATGATAAGGGAAAGTGTAGAATGAATTCAACCAAAAGGAAAGGGCTGAAGGATTCTATGATGAAACAAAAAGTAAAGTATTATGAAGTAAGTGGGACACACAAAGAAATAGGAAAACAACTTGCTAGAAAACTAGATGCTAAGAAATTTTATATGCCTGCACCCGCTTTTTTTACAGAAAAAGAAGTAGCAGAGGCAATGGAGGTTTATGATAAGTATTGCCCAGGGTTAAGAGAAGAATTAGAAGGTTTTGCAGAGGAAGCAAAGCTAGAAATTAAGGATATTGCATCTACATGGATGACCTATCTAGTACCTAGATGTTCGGGGCTTGCTATACTTGGAAGTAAAATGAAAGATGGTCATACGAGACTAGCTAGAAATTATGAGTTTAGTATTGATGATGAAGATCTTACAGTATGTCAAACGAAAGCTAAAGGCAAGTATACACATATTGGAGGTACTGCAGTAGGATTTGGAAGAACGGAAGGCATTAATGAGTGTGGTCTTGCAGTATCTATGTCTTCTTGTGGATTGCCTGTAAGTAATATAGAAGGTATGAAAGTGCCTAAAATTAAGGGGCTTCAATTTTGGGCAGTTATACGAAGTATACTAGACAATTGTAAGAATGTAGAGGAAGCTTTGAAGTTAGCACTAGAAATGCCGATTGCCTATAATATTAATTTATATCTAGCAGATGACAGGGGAAATGCTGTTTTGCTAGAAACGATAGATGGTCATAAGGCATATCAGCAAATTTCTGAGGATTCTTCTAAAAAATATGTATGTGGCACGAATCATATTGTACTTCCAGAGATTCAACATTATGAGCCTATGGCTATGAGAAACTCTATTGTACGCTATGAGATGTTAATACAGTTTTTGGAAACAAACACCTACTTAAAAGAAACACAGATTAAGGAAATGCTACTTAAAAAATATCCAGAGGGTATGAGTAGTTACTATTATAAACAATGGTTTGGAAGTATTAAGTCTGTTGTAATGGATACGGTGGAGAGGCGTTATAGTATTTGTTGGTTTGGACAAAGAGAAAATGGCTGGGAGGATTATATTGTGGCACAGCCTATGAAAGATATAGAGCAGACTAAGCTAGTGGAAGAGGAGACAGGTAATCCTGAATTTTTTGAGTTCATTTCGATTAAGAAAAATTAAAACCTTCACTTAATGAAGTGGGGGGAACCGTATCCTAAATAAGGGTGTTTTTTTAATAGTAGCTATCCATTTATAATATTGAATGGTTAAATTTTTAGCCTAAGAGAGTGATGAGAAAAAATATTACTTTCTTAGTTTTTTTTTTATTTTGATTCCCAAAATGAACCTTTTATTATCCTATGACAATATATAGGTGAAGAGTTATTTAAAAAGGAGGTTTTAGTTATGATGAAAGGAGATGAGTTGTTTGGACATTGCAGATTTAAGTGAACTTATCAAGTTGCATGGTAAATCCATTTATGGATTTTGCTATAAGCTTACAAAAGATAAGACGGATACAGATGAACTATATCAAGAAACATTTCTTAAAGCAATAGAGTTGTGTCGTAAGATTGATAAAGATAATAATCCGAAAGCATTTCTTATTTCTATTGCAATAGGAATATGGAAAAACAAGCGTCGGAAATATGCCTGGCGTCAAAGAATAGCACCAACACAGGAGCTTAACGAAGATGTCAACGATGACTATATATTTAAGGATGAATTAACTTTAGAGAATATTGTTATATCTAATGAACTCCGTGTTAGGATACAGACTGCAGTAGATACGTTGAACGATAAATTAAGAATACCTTTGTATATGTACTACACTGCAGAAATGTCTATCCAAGACATAGCATCAGCACTGAAGATTCCACAGGGAACTGTGAAAAGCAGGCTTTATAAGGCTCGAAAAGCTTTGAAAAATATTTTGAAATTGGAGGAGTAAATATGAATAATTCTGACCAATTGAATCGATTGTTAAAGCAAGCACTATCTTCTACAGTTGAGCCTAGTGAAGAGTTAAACGAAAAAATTATAAATCAACTAAAGGAGAAGGATATTTTGAAACCAGTTTATAAGAAAAGCATATCCGTTGCACTGATTGTTGCTATAATTACTATCGCAATGTCAATAACTGTATTGGCAGCTTGGTATTTTCTTAGTCCAAAACAAGTTGCAGAGCATCTTAAAAATGAAACACTTGCTCAAGCATTTGAACAAAAAAATGCAATTAAAATAAATGAATCAATTATTTCAGGGGGATATAATTTTAATTTGCTTGGAATCGTATCCGGGGAAAATTTAAGTGATTTTAGAGCTTCTATAGAGGATATACATTCGGATAGAACATATGCTGTAGTTTCAATAGTAAAGCAAGATGGTAGTAAAATGCCGGATATAGACGATGAAGAGTATGGCAAAAATCCATTTTTTATCTCTCCGCTAATAAAGGGACAAAAGCCATGGCAAGTAAATATAGCATCTATGAATGGCGGATATAATGATTGTGTAATTGAGGGGGTTATGTACAGGTTGATTGAATGTGATGGGGTTGAAATGTTTGCCGACAGAGGACTTTATCTTTGTATTAGTAATACGGATTCCTATAGCATAAATGCTTTTAATTATAATGAACAAACTGGCGAAATTAGCCCTAATGTTGATTATAAAGGAGCAAACGCACTTTTTAAATTACCTCTTGATATAAAAAAAGCTGATCATGAGAAAGCTGAAAAATATCTAGCAGAACTACTTAAAGAACCAAAAGAGGATTCTACAGATATTAAAGAAAGTTTTACTGACAGTAAAGAAAGGCTTATTGATATTGATTGGGAAAAAGAAATAGAAAAAGGTGTTGTAATACCCGAATCAGTAAAAAAAGTTACTCACGCTCAAGATGGCTTGGTAGATTATGAATATGAACATGCAAATGGAAAGAGAAAAATTGGTTTTCGCCCAGACAATTTTTTTAAAGAAGGAGAGATTGGAGTATATAAAACACGCAATATATATGATCAAACGGCTATTCAATTTTTAAGAGATACTGATGGGGTGATTACTGGTAGGGCAGTAAAATTGGAGAAAAAGCATGTTAGCCCCATATTTTTAAGTTTTGTTGATTGGAAAAAAGCAGTAGCAGATGGTATTGAAATACCTAAATCCATAAAAGAAGTTACTTGTGATGTAAATGGATTAGCACGTTATGAATATGAAGGCTATAGTTTTGAGATTCCTATAGACGACTATTTTAAAGAAGGGGAAATAGGAGTATATAAAACGGTAAGTATGCAAGATCAAATGGCTATTCAAATTTCAAGAGATGCTGAAGGGGGGATTATTGCAAGGGCATTAAAATTAGAGCCAAACTGGCTTGGAAACTTACAAAGAGAAAGAAGTAGAGAGCTATCAAAGAAGAATAAATAGATATAGATGAAAAGTGAATATTAATTTCTCTTCCAAAACTGACGATTTCTACGTTTGTTATGCCAATTGTGATTGCATTATTCGTGACAGTGAAATTGCCAGCAGGATTAGGGTTATATTTTGTAACTACACACTCTTGTTCTGATTTTAAATAATCTTTTGTTTTTTTTCCAAAAAGTACAGTGCATAGTAAGATGATGAAAAGGAGTGCCATAATAGGGTTTTTCAAAAAAAAAACCACTTTCTTATTTTGAGTAGAAAAATAGTCAAATTATAAAAATTTGTGCACATTTATAATGTTATATGGTATGGTTTTTTAGAGGAGAAGTATTTGATATTGGCTATAGTGTACTAATTAAAGGGAGGAATCAGCATGAGTACAAAATATGTTGTTATTATTCAGTGTGATATTGCGCATAGAAGATGTAGTGGATTTGCCTGTACCAACACGTTTTATAATAAAGAAGGAATGTTTGAAAACTATGAGGAGAATACAAGGTATATTTCTTTTACCTGTGGAGGATGTTGTGGGAAAGGTGTAGCAGCAAAATTAGAGCATTTTGCTAAGCGATGTAGAAAAGATACTAATATAAATAAAGATGAGGTTGTGATTCATTTATCTTCTTGTATGGTAACGGATAATCATCACTATGATAGATGTCCTCATGTGGATTATATTAAAAGTATTATTCTAAAAAAAGGATACACAAAGATCATCGAAGGATCTTATTTAAGTAAAAATGCAGAAAAGAAAAGAGGACAAGGCGTATATACTTCGTATTAAAAAACCATAGTAGTCTCTATTTCCATAGGAGGTAGGGACTGTTTTTGTTTGCATGATGTTATGTTAGTTTACTCCTTGTAGCCTTATAAAAGATTTGATGATAAACTGATATTGGGAATAACGTAGGAATCGTATTTGTACTTGTGTATGAAAAACAAATGAATAGGAGGTTGTAAGATATGAATCATAAAGACGTAACAATTGTTGTATCTGGAGATATATGTATAAATTCCCTTCAATGGATCACACACCCTCAAAATAATGAAGGCTTGAATTGGCAAACCCATATGAATATGCACAATTTATTAAAACCTGGAGAGGCTTTATTATTAGCAAAAATTATAAATTTAGCAACGGATATGCCTGTATGCTCTCCTAAAATAAGTTATATAGAATCAGATTTACCAAGGGAATTTCTTCGTTCTAATGTGACATTAGACTTGTTCCCTGTCTCTGCAAATGAAAAAGATAAAAATAAAGTATATAGAATTAAAGAATTTATGGGATTCACAGGACCATCATCTGGCAAACCAAAGTTACTTCCCATTCAGAAAGATAATGAAAATGCAGATATTGTTGTTATAGATGATGACAATAATGGTTTTAATTCCAATGAAGAGTTTTGGCCATTGGCAATAAAATCATGTGAAAAAGAACCTATTATTTTGTATAAAATGAATAATCCTATTTCTTCTAGCAAACTTTGGAAACATTTAGAAGAATTTCATATGGAGAACACAATCATTGTTATAAATGCTAATGATTTACGTTCTAAGGGAGTGAATATTAGTAAAGGTCTTTCTTGGGAAAGAACTTCTCAGGATTTTGTTTGGCAAATCAACAATAATCCAAATCTTGCTTTTCTTGCAAAATGTCATCATCTTATAGTACCTTTTGGACTTGAAGGAGCTATTTATTATAGGAATGATGGGGTAGAACCTGAATCTCGTTTATATTTTCTTCCTTATGAATTTGAAGGAGGTTTTGTGAAAGATACGCAGGGAAAAATGTATGGATTGACCTCCTGCTTTGTTGCAGGACTTTCACGTAGTATTGTTGCTTCAAAAAAGCATAAAAACAAGAAGCTTTCCCATTGGTTAGGTAAAGGAATTCGAGAAGGGATTGTTGCGGCACAAAAATATTTTATCGAGGGTTTTGGCAAAAACATGGAAGAAGTGCCTTTTCCTAAAGATTCTATATTTGTTGAAGGGGAAAATGACTTTATATACAAAGAGTATATACAGGATGTAAAAATCCCTAATTCATCTGATATAAACGGTTATTCTCGTTGGTATATCCTTGAAGAGAAAAGCACAGCAAATTTAGCAGAAATTGCTTATGATATTGTTAAAAATGGAGAAAGAAAAGTATTAAAATTTATTCCGAGCGCACGGTTTGGAAAATTAAAAACGGTAGACCGAACAGAAATCGAAAGTTATAGAAGTATTAAAAATTTGATGTGGGAATATATTTCCACAAGCAATACAGTTCGGCCTCTATCTATTTCTGTATTTGGAACACCTGGATCAGGGAAATCTTTTGGTATTATGGAGATCGCAGCGAGTATTGCACCAAATCTTATTAAAGCTTTAAATTTCAATTTATCTCAGTTTCATACCTTATCAGAATTAAGCAATGCTTTTCATAAAGTAAGAGATCTTTCTTTGGAAGGAAAAATACCTTTAGTATTTTTTGATGAGTTTGATTCTACTTTTGAAGGAAATCTTGGATGGTTAAAATATTTTTTAGCACCTATGCAAGATGGAGCTTTTAGAGAAGGGGATGCTATTCATCCTATTGGAAAAGCTATTTTTGTATTTGCAGGGGGAACAAGTAGTACTTTTAAAGAATTCTGTGGAGAAGATATTACAGATGAAGAAGAACAAAAACAATTTAGAAAATCATTCAAAAGTGCTAAGGGACCTGATTTTATTAGCCGCCTTAGAGGCTATGTAAACATCTTAGGACCTAATCAAGTAAATGGGAAATTAGACCAATTATTTATTATACGAAGAGCCATGCTATTGCGTTCATTATTAGAGCGTAAAGAGCCTCATCTGATCAATGAAAAGGGAGAAGCTCAAATTGATAATGGTGTATTAAGAGCACTACTTAAAATTCCAAGATATAAGCATGAATCAAGATCTATGGAAGCAATCCTTGAGATGAGTATGTTAACCCAAGCAAAGAAGTGGGAACAATCCCATTTACCTTCTAGAGAGCAGCTAAAACTCCATGTAGATGAAGATCAATTTTTACGCCATTTAATGCACGATGCATTTTTTAGTGAGAAGATTGAAAGTCTTGCAAAGGCTATTCATGAAAAATATATTCGATTAAATAAAGATAATAAAAACATTGATACGGATTTTATAGCTCCTTGGGACGAGCTTAGTGAAGATCTTAAAAGCTCCAATCTCGATTATGCAAAACATATTCCTGGAGCGTTACTTAAAATTAATTATGATGTGGTATCTGTTAAAGAAACGCCTAAATTTAGTCTATTTACAGAAAGTGAACTAGATATTTTAGCTAACTACGAACATACTCGGTGGTGTCTTCATAGAAAAGAAAATGGTTGGACTTGTGGAGATATAAAAGATATGAAGAAAAAAACAGATCCTGCCCTTGTTCCTTGGGATTTATTGCCTGATAATAAGAAACACAAGGTACACCAAATGGTTAAGATTTGGCCAGAAATCTTGTCCAATGCAAACTTTAAAATAGAACCATTAAAATTTTCATCCGATAACGGTTAAAAAACTAAAATAAAGATTAATGTATAGATATTTATTTACAAAAATTATAAATTTTGGCATAATTGTATATAGTGACATAAAAAATATTCAAGGGGGGATCTTATGACTTCAGAAGCAAAAGCAAAAATGAGGAACAAATGGCAGATGCCAGATACGTATGTAATTATCTTTTTTATTGTTGTGCTTGCAGCATTACTAACGTATATTGTTCCTACAGGAAGATTTGAAATATTTTATGATGTGATAGGACAAGATGGTGAAGCAATTGTTAGGGTAGCAGATAATGCAAAAGAAACGGTACAAATAGATGGTGACGATTATACCATCGATGCTACCGGGGATAAGACCTATGTTTTTAAAGGTGATGAAGAAATAGGTGCTATTAAGAAATCAAAGGCAAAATCCTTTGAGTATTCAGAGGGAGAAGCATATAAGTTTAAGGTAGTACAGATTTATGGAAGTTATATTACAGAAGGAAATAAAACAAGGATCAAACTATTTGAAAAAGGTGGCGGATTAGGATTCTTAAATTATGTCTATGAAGGATTTTGTTCAGGAGATAAATGGGGATCAGCTGTAGGTGTAATGGCATTTATTCTTGTAGTTGGAGGTGCCTTTGGTATTGTGTTAAGGACGGGTGCCATTGAAAATGGAATTATGCATATTATATCTAAGACAAAAGGATATGAAATAGCTATTATTCCTATACTGTTTTTCTTATTTTCTCTAGGAGGAGCTGTTTTTGGTATGGGAGAAGAAACCATACCATTTGTAATGATCTTAGCACCTGTTATGGTGGCATTAGGTTATGACTCAATTGTTGCTGTAATGGTCAGCTATATAGCAACCCAAATCGGATTTGCTACATCATGGATGAATCCATTTAGTGTTGCTATTGCTCAAGGGGTTGCAGGTATTCAAGTTGGTTCAGGAAATATGTTTAGAATTATTATGTGGATAGTGTTCACTCTATTGGGCATAGTGTATACAATGGTATATGCAACAAAGATTAAGAAAAATCCTCAAAGTTCCCTTGCTTATGAAACAGATGAATTTTTTAGAAAAGACTTAGAAAAAGATAAAGATCAGCAAGCTCATTTTGGAATAGGGCATGCGTTAGTTGTTATTACATTAGCTCTTGGAATGGCGTGGATTATTTGGGGTGTTAATGTACATGAATATTATCTTCCTGAAATTGCAACGGTTTTCTTTACTATCGGATTGGTTTCTGGGATTATAGGAATTATTTTCAAATTAAATAATATGAGAACGAATGATATCGCATCTTCCTTTAGAAAAGGTGCTGAAGATTTAGTTGGTGCGGCTATGGTTGTTGGTATGGCTAAAGGAATTATCCTTGTCTTAGGAGGTACGGGTGCAGGGAATGAGACAGTACTTAATACAATTTTAAGTGGAATGGCGAATGCTCTAAATGGCATATCTCCTACCATTGCTGCTTGTGTAATGTATATATTCCAATCTATTGTGAATTTCTTTGTAGTATCAGGTTCTGGACAAGCGGCACTTACTATGCCACTGATGGCACCTCTTGCTCAATTAATAGGGGTTACAAAGCAGGTTGCAGTACTTGCATTCCAATTAGGAGATGGTTTTACAAACTGTGTAGTACCTACAGCTGCAACCCTTATGGGAGTACTTGCTATTGCAAGACTTGAATGGGTAAAATGGTTGAAGTTTCAAATTAAAATGCAATTAATGCTTTTTATAGGATCTATAGCATTTATTGTTACTGCTGTGTTAATAGGATATAATTAAGATTCATTTTGGAGAGACATGGAAACATGTCTCTTTTTTATGATTAAAATGAAAGATATTTAAAAGTGATTGGGAGTTTATAGAATGGGTATAATTAGCAAGAGGAAATCTTAAATAGGAGGAAAAATAGTTAATGAAAATAACTAAAAATCTTGCTACAGAAAAGAAAAAAGAAAATAATATTAAGTTATGGATAATGACTTTATATGCTTTTACTTTGGTTTTATTTGGATTTTTAGTGGATACACCAAAAGAAATATTTCAAGGAATGTATACCATCCTTACAGAACCAGATACATTAATAACAGATTATATAGGTGTAGGAGGAATGGGAGCAGCTTTTGTAAATTCAGGAATATTGACTTTGATTTTTATTTATATTATAAACAGATTAAAAATCAATTTTAATGGTGTAACCATAGCAGCTTTATTTTTAATAGAAGGATTTGCGTTTTTTGGTAAGAATCTTTTAAATGTGTGGTTTATTGTAATAGGTGTTTATTTATACTCAAAACAGCAGAAGGAAAAGTTTTCAAAATATATTTATATAGCTTTATTTGGAACTGCCATGGCACCATTTGTTACAGAAATCATATTTAGTACAACATTGCCCCTTTTTATGAGGGTATTATTAGGGGTTTCAGTAGGAGTGGGGATTGGTTTTATCCTTCCACCATTATCTTCTTATCTAGTGAGAGTACATCAAGGATTTAATTTATACAATATTGGCTTTGCTGCTGGAATGCTTGGAACAGTAATGGTTTCTATTTTTAAATCCTATGGCTTTTTAGCAACTCCAAGAATGATTTGGACAACAGGAAATAATAAGATTTTAGGAACTTTTCTTTATGGAACTTTTTTATCAATGATAGTTATAGGGTTTTATTTAAATGATCGTTCTTTGAAAAATGTGAAAAATATTATGAAGTATCCTGGAAGACTTGTTACAGATTTTGTTATTTTAGAAGGTTTTGCTCCCACTTTAATTAATATAGGAATCAATGGATGTATTGCAACAAGCTATATAGTATTGGTGGGTGGAGATTTAAATGGACCTACTATTGGAGGAATATTTACTGTAGCTGGATTTGGAGGATTTGGAAAACATATTAAAAATATAATCCCTATTTTTTTAGGGGTATCTATAGGGGCGTTGACAAAGATTTGGAATATACATGATCCAGCCATATTGTTAGCTGCTTTATTTGGAACTGCGCTAGCACCTATAGCTGGTGAATTTGGATGGCAATATGGAGTGATTGCGGCTTTTATACATTCATCAGTTGTCCTAAATGTGGGATCATTACATGGTGGATTAAACTTATATAATAATGGATTTGCAGCAGGGATTGTTGCAGCTATTTTAGTACCAATCATTCAAGCGTTCAGAAAGGATGAAAATTAATGAAACATAATAAAAAAAGAATTTCAAAAATAGTAGATGAATTGATTACTTATTTTTTCTCTATGGGAGCTACAGATATGAATATGAATATACAAGAGAAAAAAGATCATTACAAAATAACCTTAAACACCAATTATATAGCAAAGGATCAAGCCAAAATAGAAAAACTGATTAAATCTTTAAAATGTGATAAGCAAGAAGAAATGGAAGAATATTATTGGGAACTAGCAGGGGATTGCGATGTGGATACGGAGCTTACATTAGTAGGGATGATGATTGATAAAGCAGAAATTAATATCCATGAAGAATCTATAGAATTAATATTGTATAGACATAAATAAACATTAAATAGATGGATCTATCCTATAAAAGAGAAGGGATAAGTCTATATCCAAGAAAAAATGTTGTGGTAAGTGAAAACAAAGGGTAAATACTGTAAGAATTGCCCTTTGTTAAAAGATAAAAAACAAAGAAGAAAAAAGATAAAAAGAAAAATTTTATGATGAGATCTTATCTGATTGGCATTATAAAAACAATTTGTTGCATTCTTACAAAGGTTGGCTCATCGTCTTTACGATCCTTTATAACAATATGATCAGGTTTTACATCTACAAGATATCCTTGTATGACACCTCTGATGGTATCCACAATAACTCTTCTGCCAATAATACTTTTTAATGTTTCAACCACATAAGGTTCTATGAGTGAGATGGTTTGATAGGGTCTATAAAGATTGTTTGGTGGCATGTTATATCTATGAAACAATGTCAAAACCTCCTTTGATTTTAAATACAATTTATTATATGTAGGAAGTTTTTAGGAGGTGCTAAAAGATTTATTATAAAATGTAGAGCAGATAAATTTTTATATGTAAAAACATGTAAAAAAAACCAATGAGTATGCTATCATATTAGTAGAATTCCTAATGTGTTTGAAATTGGAGGTGCTTTTATGGATAGAAAAAATATTCATATTATTTATGGGGACAATCCTAAAGAAATGGTAAAGAATTTATTAAAAGATGCAAATATCGTTGAGGAGATTAATAGAAATGCACTTATTGGGCTAAAACCTAATCTAGTTGTTGCGAAAAAAGCTAGTTCAGGGGCAACTACTACACCAGAAATTGTAGAGGGTTTAATAGAATATCTTCATGAAAATGGTAGAAAGAATATTGTTATTATAGAAGGTTCATGGGTAGGAGATCGTACTAGTAAAGCTTTTAAAGTATGTGGATATGATGAAATTTCTAAAAAGTATAATGTTCCATTATATGATTTACAAAAGGATAGCTATCATAGTTATTCTGTAGAGGGCATGAATATTAATGTTTGTGAAAAGGCAATGGAAGTTGATTATTTGATTAATCTACCTGTATTTAAGGGGCATTGCCAGACAAAGATGACTTGTTCTCTTAAAAATATGAAAGGTTGTATTCCCGATACAGAAAAAAGAAAATTTCATTCTAGAGGATTACATAAACCGATTGCTTATTTAAATCGTATTCTGAAACAAGATTTGATTATTGTGGATGGATTAAATGGAGATCTAACCTTTGAAGAAGGGGGGACTCCTGTAAAAATGGATCGAATATTATTAGGAAAGGATCCTGTTTTAATGGATAGTTATATTTGTGAGTTAATGGGATACAAAGTAGAAGATGTTCCTTATATCACACAAGCAGAAAATATTGGGGTTGGAACTTGTGATGTAGAAAATGCCGTGATAAAAGAGTTAAATCAAGCAAAAAATCGTATAGACTTATCCGCAAATAGTGGGACCGTGGAAAGACTTACTAAAAATGTACAAGCAGAGAGTGCTTGTTCTGCCTGTTATGGAAGCTTAGTTCATGCGTTAAATCGAATAGAAGAAAAAGGACAGCTTAATAAAATAAAAGAAAAAATATATATTGGTCAAGGATTTAAAGGAAAAGAAGGAAAAGGCATAGGGATTGGAATGTGTACAAAGGGTTTTTCTAAATGTATAAAGGGATGTCCTCCAAAAGCAATTGATATTATTGAAGGTATTTTAGAAAAATAAATGTAGACAATAAACGAGCAAATAATTTGAGATGGAATGGAAGAACTATGTAATTGGCTTGATTAAAAGTATCTAGTAAAAGGCTAGGTACTTTTTTCATGTTTTATTAAATGTTTTTTCATTTTCAAATTTTATTTTTCTAAAAAAATTAATATAAAATTTTAAGAGAAAAGTAAACTTTAGGGCGTAGTAATATATGAAAGGAGGATGAGTAGTTTGGAGTATTCACAAAGTGCACTTGTGGAAGGAATAAAAAATAGAGATGTATATGCTTATGAGCATATGATCAATCAATACACAAAAATAATTTATTGCCTAGCTTATAATATTTTATGTCAATCACTTAAAAAGGAAGATATTGAGGAATGTGTATCGGATGTCTTTCTAGATGCTTGGATGAAAATTCATGAATTCGATCAAGAAAAAGGAAATTTTAGAACATGGCTTTTGATTTTGACAAAATATAAGGCCCTTACATATAAACGAAAAAGGAAGGTCAGTAATGTAATTGGGATGGATGAGTTTGAAATAAAAGATAGCTATAATCTAGAAAAACAATTTTTTTTAAGAGAAGATCAAGAAAAAATCATAGAAATTATCAATTCCTTTAACAAAATAGACAAAGAAATATTTTTTAGAAGGTATTTCTTTGGTGAAAAAATAAGTGATTTGGCAAATACTTTTCATTTATCCAGATCCGCCATAGACAATAGGCTCTTAAGGGGGAGAAAAGTTATAAAGGAGGCATTAAATTATGAATGAAGATAAAATGATTGAATTCTTGAGCAATTTAGATGATGATTTGATTGAAAAAGAAGTGGATAAATTATTAGAAGGGGTTGAAATAGATATGGATCATATAAAGAAAAAAGCTTGTGATAAGTTAAATAAAAGTAATAAAAAGGTTAAGCGTAAAAAAAGATTTCCCTATGTAGTTGCTGCTTGCGTATGTTTATTAAGTATGAGCATTGTATATGCAGATGATATTTCACAAGCTATTAAATCATTTATGAATAAAACACCTGTATATTCAACTATTGTGGATGGTGATGCCTACTACTTAAAAGAAAATTATCCTTTAAACAAAGATATTCAAATAAAAAGTTTGATGTTTTCAGAAGGAAATTTGGAAATGGAAATAACTTCGAAGCTGAGTAAAGATGAACTAGGAGAGATTAGTATTATTCCTAAAAATGATGATCATACAGTTTATGTTCCAGGGGGTTATTCTGAAGAAGGAAATGAATATTTCTTTAGCTTTGCGAATAAAACAGAAAACAATTACAATATTAAACCTGTCAAGGACTTTCAATTGATCATTGCAGGAAATAATTATGATATTTCATTAGAAAAGGCTAAAAACTTAGAGTTAAATAAAGAAATCTATACTGCTGAAAATAATATAAAGGGTGTAAATATTGGGGCGAAAAGATTCTATAAAAATGAAAAATTAAATGTTCAATTCATTACCTCATTTGAAGATAACGATTTGAAATTAAATAGACTTGGTAAACCAACGGAAGTAAAAGCAGCATTTACAACAGAAAACCGAGGGTCAGATGGCATCATGGGATCTAGTTCAAGTAATAGGGTAGAGGATCTTTATGTACTTGATGAAATGAATAATAAATATAAACTTGAAATCCCCAAAGATTCAAAGGGTCGTCCTATAACAATATTTGAAACAAATGCACCTAAAGATAAAAACTTAACATTAAAATTACCTGCAATTATTGCAGCCTATGAAAAAACTATGGATTCCTTTGAACTAAATATTCCTAAGGAAGGGGAATTATCTTTAAACAAAGAAGTAGACTTCAACATTCAAAAGGCTGTGCTTAAAAAGATTAAAAGAACATCACCTACATCTGCCCAAGTAGAATTTGAATTGAATACAGATGGAAATGAAAATATTCATATAAGATCCTTTGATTTTTATAGTCATGACGTGAAAAAAATAGCTGGTGAGTTTAATGGTGATCAAGTGATTATTAATTTAGAATTTGATAAAGATATGGATGCCACAAATGTTGAAATAGCCTATCCTGAATTTATAATGAATGGGAATTGGGTAATCAATATGAAATAGTATGTTATGTAGCGTTTATTTCTTAAAAAGAATGATGAACGAAATAGCATAGATATAAAAAATAAAAAGAGACGATTTAGTTTACAGTGAACGGAGCCCTATAATAAGGAAATTAAAAATAGAAACTAAGGAGTCAATAGATGATCTCTGTATTAGCAGGGGTCATTTTTTTATGGAGAAAAGATATATTTTGTATAAAAATATAAAAGTTTACATTTTGGAAACATTCCATATATTTTTTAGAAAAGAAAAACAGGTATAATTTAACTATCAAATGATTGGTAGGGGGAAAAGACATGAAGTCAAAATTAAGAAAAAAAATAGTGTGTATATCTTTATTAGCGTCTATAACCGTATGTGGTTTAACTGCTTGTGGGGTTAATGATAGAGAAGTTGTGGTACTTGAAAATCAGCAAAAGGAGATTGAAGATGTATTAGCTATTAAAAAAATTGATAACATTGAGAATTTTAGAGGATCGTATTTTCTTGATAGTGGAAATGTTTTAGGAATTAAGGGATTATCAATATGGGAGAATGAAGATGATAAACAAAGTGCTAATATTTGTATTTATGATATAAAAAATGAAACATTTCAAAATTTAAGTAGAAATATAGATGATAATACAAAGGTATATTTAAAGATAAAAGATATTACAGAAGATGAAAAATATGTATTGTATGAAAAAGTAATGAAAAGTAAAGATGGGTATGATAATAAATCCATCTACATGATTAATTTAAAAACTGAAGAAGAAAAGAAAATAGAAGACGCAGTAAGCTATACATCTAAATTTATAGATAAAAATAAAATCATTTTGGCAAAAGGTATGAAAATATATAAGTGTGATTTTGATGGCAATAAGGAAGAAATTAAGCTTCCAGAAGAACTTGTTAAAAAAATAAAAGATTTTAGCCAATTAAGTTTTGAAAAATATGTTGAAATATTATATGACTATGATACTGAGTCACTTGATGAGGAAGATCTTAAATTAATTAAAGAATGGTATGAATATGAAAAAGAAAATAATTGTATAAAAGTTGCGAAGAAAAAAGGTGATAGTCTTTATGTAGAAACATACAATAAAAGACCTTTTGTATATAATTTAAAAATTAATAATTATAGAGAATTAACAAAGATAGAGGCTGACGAAGTGTATTTTCATAAACCAAATCATCAAAATATAGCTAGATTAGAAAATGATTCATATATTAGTGAACTTTGGGAATTAGATGAAAATGGGAATCATAAAAAACTTATAGCAAAAGGGGCATTCCGAGGAGGTATTAGTGTTTCACCGGACTATACAAAGTGTGTATATTGTATGTATGATTCTAATAAGAGTGAAAAAAGAGAAAGAAATTTATTTGTTTATGATTTTAAAACGGAAAAAAATGTTAAAATTTTCCCGGAAGTGATAGCTGGTGTAGTTTGGGATAGCTCTTCAAGAAAGTTTCTTATGAGAGCGCCAACTCGTAGAGAAGATGGCAAGAGAAGATATAAAACAAGTGTAGTCACATTGAATTGATTTTATTTTATACTTAAAAGAGCAAGTATGCTCTTTTTTGCATTTTAAAATCAAGGGATACAAAAGATTATGTTAAAATACACCTATATATGTAATGTATAGAATATTAAAAAGGAGATAAACGGATGGAAATAAAAATACTTGTGGCAGATGATGAAGAAAATATTACAGATGCAATCGCTTATGCCCTAAAGCGCGAACAATATACCGTATATACAGCTTATGATGGGGAGCAGGCAATAGATAAAATACAAAAATTTCATCCAGATATATTAATTTTGGATGTAATGATGCCAAAGCTTAGTGGCTATGATGTGTGTAAAAGAATAGGAGATAACACTAATATGGGCATTCTTATGCTCACTGCTAAAACTGATTTAGTGGATAAAGTATTAGGTTTGGAACTTGGAGCTGATGATTATGTAACCAAACCATTTGATCTATTAGAGCTTCTTGCACGGGTTAGATCTTTAAGTCGAAGAATAAAAAAAGGACAAAATAGCATAGAAAAAAATCATGAGGATGAGGTGATTCAGTTACATGAAATAAAAATATGCTTAAAGGAAAGAGTTGTATATATAAAAGATCAGATCATAGATTTTAAACCAAAAGAATTTGATCTTTTAGCATTTTTGATTAAAAATAAGGAAAAAACTTTTTCGAGAGGTGAAATATTGGATAGGATTTGGGAACAAGATTATTTTGGTGGAACAAGAACCATTGATATACATATCCAAAGGATTAGGAAAAAACTAGGGAAAACTAGCAAAATCATAAAGACAGTACCCAAAATTGGATATAAAGCTGTGGAGAAATTCTATGAAAACTAGTATAAAAGTAAAATGGACTATATTTATTATTTTATTACTCATTTTTAATCTTTCAATCATAAGTTTTTTTATGTTAAGAGGCATAGAGAAAAATCAAAGACAGTCCTATGAAGCACTTTTAAAAGATAATAGTAAAACGGCAAATTTGTATATAAGAGAAAGGTTTCTTTCGAGTGATGAGAAAGATTTTCAAAAATTTTATGTTAAAAATGCAGAAAGTCTTGTCTTAGACTTAGGGAGAATACTAGATTTATCTATTGTCTTTTATGATATGGCAGGAAAACAGATAGGTAGTGTACATAATGATGTAGGAGATAAGAAGAAGCTAAAAATTATGACTGATGCCATTCATAATAAAATTGTATATGAAAAAAATGGACAAAAGATCATATACTTAGCCCCTGTGTATGATTTTGAGAAACAAATTGGTGTATTGAGATTTGAATACTATACACAAAAAGAAAGAAATTTTTATGAAGATATCAAAAAGCTCTTTTTTGAAGTGGGAATTGCTTCAATCGTTATTACTTATCTATTGGCACGATTTTATTTTTCAAAAGTTGTGAACAATATATTAGCTTTTAAAAAATCAGTAAAAGAAATTGAAAAAGGAGATTATGAATCTGTAAAGATTTTAGATGAAAAGGATGAGTTTGGTGATTTAAGTCGTGGCATCTATTTTATGTCCAACAAAATAAAAGAAAATATTGAGCAAATCAATATAGAAAAAGAAAAACTCCAGCTTGCTGTAGAAAAGCTTCAAAGCCTTGAAAAACAGCAAAAAGAGTTTATAGGAAATATTACTCATGAATTTAAAACTCCTTTAACAGTAATAAAAGCACAAATAGATTTGATGAGTCTTTATAAAGATGATGATGATATGGTTTGTAAATCAAAAGAAATAGCAGAAAAGGAATTGAAAAGAGTAGACAGCATGATTGAAAACACTCTTTATTTGTCTAGGCTTGAAAAATATGATTTTGAATTGCAAAAAGAAAAAGTAGATACGAAAAAACTTCTTATGGATATATGTCGTAGAATGGGTGGAAAAGCTTCTAAATTTGGGATAGAGATGGTACAAGATCTTCAAAAAGCTTATGTTCTTATAGATGCTGAAAGCTTTATGCAGATATTTATTAATCTTATAGATAATGGGATAAAATATAATGTAAATGGGGGAAAAATATATATAAGAAGTTATATTAAAGATAATAAAAACTGTATTGAAATTGAAGACACAGGCATTGGTATCCCCCTTGAACATAGAAGAAAAATATTTGAACCTTTTTATACAGTGGATAAAAATAGATCAAAAAAGTTTTCAGGAACAGGATTGGGACTTTCTCTTGTCAATAAGCTTTTGAAAAGACAAAAGGGAGAGATTAGGCTTTTAGATGATAAAGAAGGAACTTGTTTTGAAGTATCATTTCCTATTTATAATGAAAAAATTAAGAAGTAAAAATAGTACCTTTTTAATTTTGAAACTTTTCAGATAATAATATAAAATAGATGATATAAAAATAAGTGATGGATTTGAAAGGAGAAATCAACATTGGATAAATTTATACATATTGTTTTTGGGGATTCGGCTGCTGGAACATTAAGATACTTTTTTAAAAACAATGAAACTGAATACAAGGGTGAAATTATAAATTTTAGAGAAGATTATTCTATAGGACCTATTTATGAAATGGACACGGAAATAGGACTTAAAAAAAGAATTAGATGGTTTGAAAAAATGTTCAAACAGGTTTGTATAGAGGATTATTTTGAAGATATAGAGAAAGAATTTATAGATACTTATGAAAGTATAAAGAATATAGATCAAGATGCAAAAATTATCATATGGCATGGAGAAAATACTTCTGATCAAGTAGGTATTAGATATTTAGCTACAGCATTAAAAAATAAGGAATTATATGAAGTGAATATTTCTGATTCTTATATAAAAGATTATAATGACAATTTATACAAAATGAGAGCTTTTGGGGAGTGTTCCCCTGAAGAAATTAATCATCTTATTTTAACAATGAAAAAATTAGAAAAAGAAAAATGGAATGATTTTATAAGTGATTGGGAACACCTTAGAAAATCTAAAGAAAATTTGAGAATATTAAAAGATGAAATAATTGGTGTAGATGAAAGCTACTATGATCAAGAAATCTTGTCTAATTGTACTTTTAACTTTAAAAAAGCTGCAAGAATTATTGGTGCTACGATGGGAAAATCAGATCAACTTGTTGGAGATACCTTTATTGATTATCGAGTTAGAAAATTAATTGAAAGTGGAAAAATTGAGTATCAAGGAAAACTTGAAACCATGAGAGATTTTGAAATAAGAGTAGCTGGTAGTTTAAATGAGTTTTTTGTAAAGCTATTTAAAAAGAATTGTGAAATAGATGAAGACGGTTTTTATCATTATTTATTAGAAGAAAAGGAAAATGATTTAGTTGTGGATACAACAAATATCAATAAGTGGAATACAATTGATTTATCTAATAAATTAATATTAGATTATGATGAACATAATATGTTTTCTTTAACTTGGTTTAAAGACGGTAGAGATATTATTAGAATTAATCATAGTTTAGTAGGGAATACCGAACATAAAATAGAAAAATATGAAGATAAAAATGGTGAAGAAATTAAAACAGAAGCTATTATACTATTTTTAGAGAATTGGATAGATCAATATTTAGAGATTCAAATAAAGCCGTATATTCGTATTGATTTCAAAAACTAAAGAAGAAAGTTTACTAACCCTGTTTCCCTTGATTTATAGGAAAACAGGGAATTTTTATATTACGAAGGATTTTAATTAGGTGGGTTTACAGTCTGAAAAAGTTTATTATCAAAAAAATCATTGTACATGGACCCTAAAAATTTGCTAATAAATGAATACTATAATAAACCTAGGTGAGAAAGAAAAAAACAATAGTAGCTACTTGAATAAATAATGTTTATCAAAACGAAGGGAGAATTACGTATGAAGAAGAATATTGCAAAGCTTTTAGTATTAGGAAGTATGGTAGCTATGTTAACAGTACCTGTTTATGCTGGAAATAATGATTTAGGTCCAGATGGAAAGGTGAAACCTCCTGAAAAACATACAGTGATACAAACAAATAAAATAGAGGTTGTTTATGATAAGCCTATTGTAGTGATTAATGGTGCTGAATACATAAATATAGAGGTACTAAAAGACCTTTCTTTAGGGATAAAGCTAGATACAAATAAGGAAAAGATTACAGTTAAAAAAGGGAATAAAGAATATGTCATTAATTTTTCTGAAAAAGGAATCCATCCTATTAATAAAGATGGAAAAATATTTATTCCTATGAAGGAAACCTTTGATGAGATTGGCGTTAAATATATGTATAGGAACAGCAATATTGTGCTAGAAAATGATAAAACTAAGTTAGATTTAGCATATAAAAATATTAGTATTAAAGATTTTTCATATAGAAAACCAGCTTCATACAAAAAAGTAGAAGTAACAATGAATCATATTAAAAACGTTAATGATGATAAAAAAGATTTTAAAAATAAAGATTTAGGTGGACTGGTTCCTATAATGAATGGAAATGAATACATCAACACAAATATTTTTGATAAAATAGGATTAAAGATTGAAAAAAATGGAGACCAAATCATAAAGGTAATCAATGAGAAAAATAATAAATGGATAGAGCTTTCGAATATGCAAGATGATGTTATAGGTAATGGAAAGTACTTACCAGTTAAAGAATTGTTTGAAGCATTAGATGTAACATTCTCTATAGATGATCAAGATATAGAAATTAATAATCATAATATAAAGGAAAAATTTGATGTGATTTATATCAAGTAACACAAAAAAGGCAATAACTATTGCCTTTTTTGTATTAAGGATGTGTATTGATTGGGGAAGATATTTGATTTTTACAAAAAGAGAACCTTTGAGAAAAGGCTTACAAAAATTAGAGATGGGGATGTAGCCTTAAGAAATAGATTTATTGATGAATATATGCCTTTTATTGTTAAAACTGTTTCAAAGGTATTGGATAAGTATGTGGAAACAGAAAATGATGAGCATTTGAGTATTGCCATGGAAGCTTTTAATGAAGCCATAGATAAATATGAAGAAAGTAAAGGTTCATTTATAAATTTTGCAAAAATAGTCATAACCAACCGGGTTAAGGGAGCAAGAAAAAAATATACTTATGATAATAAAAATGTTTCATTAGATGAAATGGAAGAGAAAACGCTTGTAACTCATCAAAAGAAACACATGGCATCCAATGAATTTACCCATCAGGTTCATTTGAGGTTAGAGATCCAAAATTTTAGTAAGAATCTTGAAAAATTTGGAATAAAAATAGAAGAATTGATACTAAAAGCACCAAAACATAAGGACAGTAGAATAAATGCAGTTAAAATTGCAAAAAAAATTGCAAATAGGCATAATATGATAGATAAATTATATAAAACAGGGAATTTACCAAGAAGTGAGATAAAAAAAGAACTGGGTGTATCGGATAAAGTTTTAAAAAATCATCGTGTATTCATCATTGCTACGATTATTATTTTAAATAGCAATCTTGAGGAACTAAAAGAGTATGTTCTTGAAATAGGTGGTGGAGATTTATGTTAAAAGGAAAAGTTGTTTCAATAGAAAAAAATTATATTCTTGTTTTATCTAAAGATATGGAATACTTAAAACTAATAAAAAAGAATAATGTGATACCAGGAAATGAAATTTTTTTCTTTGAAGAGGATATTATGAAGAATAAAAATACATCCAAATATTTTAGCTTAGGATTGGTTGCAGCCATGCTTCTTATATTGATCAATGCTTTCATATACAATCAAGATGCAAAAGATATTTTATTTCTAAGTAGTGATGTAGTGGCAGTGGTAAGTATAGATATTAATCCAAGTGTTGAGATAGAAATCAATAAGGATTTTAAAGTAGTAGATTTGAAAACTTATAATGATGAGGGTAATGACTTATTAAGCGTAGATCTGATTAAAGGAAAATATATTACTTTAGCAATGAAAGACATTATATGGAATGCAAAAAATAAACATTATCTAAATGAATCTTCTGACTCAGTATTGGTAGCGGTTGCACCTGCACAAAAAGAATCAAAAGAAAATGTAGAAGAATTAAAAAATCAAATAGAGACAACCATACAAGAAGAAGGACAGGATTTAAAATATATATATTTAGATGCAGATGAAAAAGTACTAAATGATGCACGTAAACTAGATGTTTCTATAGGAAAACTGTCTATCTATAAAAGCAATAAAAATACAGCTACTCTTGAAAAAGTGAAAAATTCAAAAGTTATAGATCTGGTAAATACTGGACTAATCAATCAGGATGATATGAAAATCATAAAAAGTGAAAAAACTAACGATGATGATACAAACACAAAGGTAGAAAAGGATGCTACATTTGTCATTCACACAGGAAATGAGTTTATTAATATGAATGCATTAAAAACCTTAAATATTGAAACAAATATTAACTTTAAGACAGGAGAAATTTTAGTTAAAAATCAGGCTACAAATGAAATATTTATGCTGAAGGTAAATCAGGATTTAATCGTTAAGGAAAACATGTATTTTGTAAGCATGAAGAGCATATTTGACCAATTTGGATATAGATATGATTATGTAGGTTCAAATATCCACATAAAAAAAGAGGATAAAGAAATCACTTTAAAGTATTTTGGTACAGGGGAATTGATTAGGAAGGCAGATGCTACTGTGCCTAAAGACGTTGTTGCTATGAAGAATGCACAATCTAGCAAACAAGAGAAAGAAAATAACAATCAAAAAATAAAATACACTGAAATAAGTGATATCAATAATCTGAAGCCTGTTGTTCTAGTAAATGGGAATGAGTTGATCAATGAAGAAATCCTAAGTAAATTGAATTTAGAATATAGTATAGACTACAATATAGGAAAAGTTACATTTAGAGATAAGACGTTAAGAAAAGATTATTCTTTAAAAATAGAGAATACCCTATTTAAGATAAATGGTAATATTTATTTTATGATGAAGGATGTTCTTGATTTATTTCATTACCAATATAGATATGTAGATCAAGGAATCTTTATTGATACGGGTAATTTCAAAATAACTTTGCAAGGGATTAGAATTGTGAATGCAAATATAAAGGAATTTAAGCTACAAGCAAATCCATCAATCAAAAGTAAAAGTATAAAAGAAGTAAGTGGTATAACTGACCAGCAGTATATAGATAAACTGAAAAAAGAAGAAATACTACCTATAGATTCCTTTAAAAAAGAAGATAGGATTTTAATGAAAAATGGAAGTGAATACATTTCGATAAGTACTCTCAAGGAATTTTATATTGAAGCAGATCCTTCAATAAAGGACAAAGAGATTGTATTTTCAAAGGGCGATAAGAAATTTTTCCTTATTAAAAGTGATATTTCCACCATGGTTTTTGACAATATAATGTATGTATCAATGAAGGATGTATTAGATGTATTTGGAATTAAATATGAAGTAAAACAAGGATATGTAACTATAGAAAATAGGGTAAATATCAAGTTACAAAATATATCTAAATAATTATTTTGAAAAGAAGGACAAAATGGATAAGATAAATCATGTATAATATTGTTAAAGATATATAATTTAGCACTTAAGGAGCAAAACAATGTCATTAACAGTTCATGAAGCATTAAAACTAGATGCATTAAAAAGATTTAGACTCATTGCAGGAATGAATGGGTTGGATCGTAAAATAACTAGAGCAGGAATCTTAGACCATGAGGTTGGGCAGCAAGTTCGTGATACGGTTCAAGTAGGAGAATTTATTTTTAGCAATTTATTGGCTATTCGAAATCAACCTGAAAAAATTATTGATTTTGTAAAAGATTTAATTGATGCACAAGCAGCATGTTTTGCTATTAAAACTATTTATTTTAAGGAAATTCCAAAAGAAGCTATAGAATTAGCCCACAAATATAGATTACCCTTGTTTTTGTTTGATGAAACCTATGTGGAGACCATTATTTTAGAGATTGATAAAGCGATTAATATACAAAATCATGAACAACATATCAGAGTAATAATTGATCAAATTTCAGGAAACAATTTAAGTGAATTTCGTATAAGGGAATTAGCCTATGGGATCAATAGGAATTTTAAGAAAAACTGTATTGTTTATTTTGCAAGAGAAGTGGAAGTACCTGAAGGAAATTCTACAAGGCTATTTAATCCAAATGACCTTAGAAAGTTTTTAGGAGAGAGCTGTTTGGTTATATCCTATAGAAATGGATATTTAATCATTGTAACCTATGAGTATGATGAACATAAATATATCAAAAAATCTTCTGAATTAGCATTGAATGCATATGGTTTATTAGATGGGACCTATCGATTGGGAATTAGTGAAGTTAAAAATGATCTGAGTGCTTTAGGCAGAGCTATTGATGAAAGTAAATATGCCTATGATTTTGCATCTCTTTATGATATGAAAAAGGCTACCTTTTTAAATATGGGTATTTATCAATTGCTGATCCCTATTATGAATGATCCATGGGCATATGCATTTTACAGAAGAATGATTGATAAACTTGTTGCTTATGATCGAGAGAAAAGAACGGATCTATTAAACACAGCTATTTTTTATATTGAAAGTGAAGGAAATATTCAAAAAACATCTAAAAAGTTATTTCAGCATACCAATACAATACGTTATCGTATTAAAAAAATCAATGAAATACTACAGCTCACTCAGATGAAAGGGATGACTTATGAGACATTAGCCATAGCCATTCGTTTGCACCTTATTCATACAAAGCTGTTATAAATGTAAGAAAGCCTCTTAATTTGTATATTATACAAATTGAAGAGGTTTTTTTTGTATGAAATGAAATACCAGTATTTATAGGAATCCTGTATAATGATGAAAGAGTCAAAATTTAGTTTTGTATAAGGAATATACACAAAAAGGAGGGACGATTTATGAAAAGAGGAAATGCAGAAATAATTATGATAGTAATTGTAGCCATGTGGGGGTTATCCTTTAGTTTAACTAAGCCAATACTAAAGAATATTGAAGTATTTAATTTTATGGCCCTTCGATTCTTAATCGGTGGAGGTGTGTTATCTGGCATACTGCTTTTTTTAGGAAAACTTAAAGTTAAACGTGAACAATTGATAGGAGGAATGATTACAGGAGCAGTTTTATTCTTAGCTTTTGTATTTCATACTATTGGGTTAAAATATACAAGTGTTGCTAAAAATGCATTTATTGTTGGAAGTAGTGTTATTTTTGTGCCTTTTATTGCAACGTATATAAAAAAACAAAAGCAACCTATGCTTATTTGGGTAGGTACTTGTTTAGCTATATTAGGTCTTGCATTAGTTACTTTAGAAGGACATCAAGGGGGTATTAATTTTGGTGATGGGATGACCTTAGTGGGATCAATTATTTTAGCATATTATGTTATTTTGGTTGAAGAATATGTTAAAAAATATGATGCAACAGTTATTGCCACTATTCAAATTAGCGCTGTTGGAATACTGAGTGTGATAGCTTCTTTAATAATAGAAAAGCCAACAATGCATTTATCAACAGATGCTTGGAAAAGTATGTTGTTTTTAGGTATTGTCTGTACGGCAATAGCATATTTATTAGTTAATGTAACCCAAAAATATGTTCCAGCTACAAATATGGCACTTATTTATACATTAGAACCTATTTTTGCAGCCTTATTTGGATGGTTATTCCTATCTGAAAGGATTGGAGTACAAGCGGTAGTTGGTGCTATTCTTATTGTTATTAGCGTAGCAATGCCAAATTTAGATATGTTCATTAAGAGAAAAGGCAGATGTATTCAAGCAGAGTAAGAGGATAAGATTGATTTTAATATTATAGGACAGATTACTTAATGAGTATAGTCCTTTAGCTGAAGAAATGAATAATTTCTAAGTATAAAGAAATAGAGTGGCTTGCCACTCTATTAAGAGTCCCCATTAGGGGATTTTTTTATATATTTATTAATAAGTTTTAATGCTCTTGTTTGACTTATACCAAGCTGTTCAGCGACTCTTCTACTGGAAGCTCCTTTATTATATGCATCACACACAAGAAGCTTTTCATAATTACCAATAATCTCATCAAACGACATATTTTCTGAAGTTGTTGGAATATAAGCAGAATCAACAATTTCAAAAATATGCTTTGGTAAATGTTTAACATCAATAATCATCTCATCAATGGTAACAACTAAACGTTCAATAATATGTTGAAGTTCTCTTACATTACCTTTCCACTTGCAATTAAGAAGGATATTAATTGCAGCAGGTGATATTTCATGTCTAGTATTATATTTTTTTGAAAAAGTATTTAAAAAATAATAAATCAAAGGTTCAATATCTTCTTTTCTCTGTCTTAGAGGAGGAATATAGACATCTATTACGTTTAGACGATAATACAAATCCTCTCGGAATTGTCCTGAAGCAACCATGGCCCGAAGGTCTTTATTGGTAGCAGAAATTATTTTAACATTAACTTTCTTTGCTTTGTATGTTCCAATAGGAATAAATTCTTTATTCTGAATGACGTGTAGTAGTTTTGCTTGAGCATTATAAGGTAGTTCAGAAATTTCATCTAGTAAAATGGTTCCACCTTCAGCTGCTTCGAGTAGACCTTTTTTACCATGGGTTACAGCTCCTGTAAATGCTCCTTTTTCATATCCAAAAAGTTCAGATTCTATCAAATTACTAGGAATAGTTGCGCAATTAACATTTATGAAAGGTTTATTATGTCTTGGACTGATTGAATGCATAAATTTGGCTAATAAACTTTTACCTGTTCCTGATTCTCCTTGAAGGAGACAAGTAATATCAACAGTACTTACTTTTTTTATTAAATCTAGTACCTTTTGCATTTTTTTACTTTTATATATAGGGATTAAGTTCGTGTTATTTTTAGCATGGTCATGATCTATATATTGAGGATTATATAAATCACGTTCATATATGGGATCACGAACGTTCATAATTACGTATTTTATTTTATTTTTGTCATCAAAAATAGGTGTGGCAATTGTCAATAATTCAGCATCAACCAAAGTTTTTTGACGTATAGCGTGAGTTTTTTTCGTCTCAAATACAATAGGAAGTATAGAAGGATTCCACCATTCAGCATCCGTCAAATCAAAAAATGATTTACCAATCAATTCTTCAGGAGATCTTCCATAATGTCTTTTACAGGCTTCATTAACATACACAACTCTATAATTTGTATCATAGATAAAAACTTCATCATACATGTGATTGATTAGATTAAAAAACGTTTTCCTGTCTAGCTCATAGTTTATGTTATCAGACATTATAACACCTCACTCACAAAATAATACTAACATCAAACCATGTAAATTTCTAAGTGTATTGTGAAAAATATTATTATAAAATATTTGGACAACGTAATCCTTACATATTATAGCTTATATTTATTTTTATATCAAATTATAAAATATTTATGAAGAGAGTAGATATAGTTTAAATTATATGATGCTATGAATCACGTTTTGAATTGAAATCAATTCATAGCATTGAAGTATTTTCGATTCAAAATCCCATAAAAAGTCACATATTCATTATTCAAATTTGACTAAATTGCACAAAATCCATATTTTTTTATCAATTTAGAAGACCATTATTCTGATAAGTGGGAGATTGAAATTTTTTGTTTAAGAGGGAATAGAGTATCTACCTGAAGTTTGGATATTTTGCTTCAGCAAAAGGAGTTTACTAAATAGATATGGCATAACATTTGCAATAAAAGTAAAGGAGAAGCAAATTAATTCATAAAGGAGGAGAGAAAATGGGAAAAAAAATGATGCTAATGGGAGATAAGGATATTGTTGCCACTGCTTTAGATGATATAGAAAATGCAGATATTGTATCTATCATGTCTAGCGATAATCAAGAACTGTATACAATGGAAGCTAAAGAAGATATACCTTTTGGAAATAAAATAGCTTTACGAAACATTGAAAAAGGGGAGCGAATTATTAAATATAATGTTCCTGTAGGTGAATGTATTAAAAATATAGAAAAAGGAAGATTGGTACATGTGCATAATGTTAAAAGTCAAAGAGTTGATATACCTAAAGCTTTTAAAGAAGAAATTATTAAGCAAATGAATATAAATACGGAGGTATAAATATGGAATTTATGGGATATAAAAGACCAGATGGGTCAGTGGGAATTAGAAATAAAGTATTAATTATTTCTGTAGATGAATGTTGTGAAGGAATAGCTCGCCATATAGCAAAAGATTTTGATGATGTTGTTTTATTAACCAATTATTATACATGTATGTTGGGTGGGAACGAAGAAACATTTAATCAAATGATTGAAGTAGGAAAAAATCCTAACGTATCAGCTTGTCTTGTTATTGCAATGGGTTGCGGTAGTATTTTGCCTGAACAAATTGCTAATCCTATATCCAAAATAGGAAAAAAAGTATTATGTATGAATTGTATCGAGAGTGGTGGAACCAAAAAATCAATTGAATTAGGAAAACAAATGATGAATGAACTTGTTGAATATTCAAATTCATTTGAGCGTGAACCTGTTTCAATTGAAAAATTAATTGTAGGTGTGAAATGTGGTGGTTCAGATACAAGTTCTGGAATTGCTTCTAATCCAAGTGTTGGAAATATGGTGGATAAGTTCGTTGATCTTGGAGGAACTGCCATTGGTGGTGAATTAATGGAACTTTTAGGATGTGAAGAAGTACTTATAGAGCGTACGAAAAATAAAGAGGTAGCAGAAAAAATTATATCTTTAATAAAAAATGAAGAAAATAGATGGAGTGTAGAAGGTACTGAAGTTGAAACCATGAGTATCGGAAATAGCATAGGGGGTTTAACAACCCTTGAAGAAAAATCTATGGGGGCATTGCATAAAATGGGAAGTAAACCTATCATAGATGTACTACAAGTAAACAAGGATTTTATTGATAAACCAAAAGAGCCAGGATTTTATTTATCAGAAGCAACTATGCTATGTGGGGGCTCAGCAGTTAATTATGCATCTTATGGAGCTCAAATAATCGTATGGACAACGGGAGGAGCTGGATTTAATAATCCACTTATACCTGTTATTCGAGTTAGTGGAAATGAAGATCTAATCAATGACGATATTGATATTGATGCTACTGGAGTAATGAAAGGTATTGAGGGAATTAATTCAGTAGGAGATAAAATAATTGAAAAAATAGTACAAGTTGCGAATGGATCACTTACAAATGTAGAAGGATATGGGGAAGCAACAATGAGCCTATATCAAAAAGATCAACGAGTTGAAAAACTTTTAAATATTCCGTGTAAAAGATAATTTAATAACGTAAAAAATCTATGCTAAAATGAAAAATACTCTCCTTTCTGGAAATAATTAAGAAAAAACAGAAAGGAGACTATTTTTTTCTTTCTGTTGTCACCGTATATAAAAAAATGATATAGTGAACTATCAATAAGACTAAATAGTGTAAAATTCCAAGTAACAAGGCCCTTAAAAAAATAGTATATCCAAGAAGAATGATAAGGAGGTTGCTATGGTTTTTAAAAATAATTTAAATTACGAAGAATTTATAAAAATAATCGATGAACTATATGATGAAGTACTCATTTATGATAATAACTATAAAATTATTTATATAAACAAAGCATGTGAAAGACATTATGGTATGTCTCAAGAAGAGATGATCAGCAGTAGTTTTTATGATTTTGCAGATGAATATTGGAGTACTTCTGTACTTCCCTATGTATATAAAAGCAAGAAGGCCGTTCAGCAAAAACAAGAAACAAAACTTGGTGCGAAAATACTAACCATTGCAATACCTATTTTTGATGAAAATCATGAAGTCCAATATGTTGCAATGAGTATAAGAGATGACATACCAGATAATACAACTCAAAATCTCAACTTATTAGAGGATGTTATTCCTCTAAACATTAAAAAATTTGACCAAAACTTAATTTTTAATAGCAATAAAATGAAAAATATTTTTGCATTAGCAAATGAGATTGTAGATCTTGAATGTCCTTGTTTGATAACTGGGGAATCAGGAGTAGGAAAAACTTTAATAGGTAAATATATTCATGAAAATAGCGCTAGAAAAGAAAATTCTTTTGTGCATATTAACTGTGCTGCCATTAGCAAGGACTTATTTGAATCTGAATTATATGGTTATGAAAAGGGAAGTTTTACGGGTGCAACTACAACTGGAAAAAAAGGACTTGCTGCTGAGGCACATGGTGGAACTTTGTTTTTAGATGAAATTTCAGAAATTCCATATAAAATGCAAGCAAAATTACTTCAGTTTATTCAGGAAAAAAAGTTTTATTCTATAGGAAGTACAAAGCCTATAGAAGTTGATGTTCGAATCATTGTAGCTACCAATAGAGATCTAAAAAAAATGGTTGAAATGGGTACCTTTAGAGAAGATCTATATTATCGATTAAATGTTTTTGAAATAGATATTCCACCTCTTCGAGAGAGAAAAGATGATATTTTATTGATGTCTGATTTTTATTTGAATAAATATTGTCAAAAATATAATAAAACCCATAGATTTTCTGAAGAAGTAAAAGAAATTTTCTTAAACTATTCTTGGAAAGGAAATGTAAGAGAACTTTCTCATGTAGTAGAAAGACTGGTTGTAGTAACAAAAGAAGTGGTTATAAAGCCTTGGCATTTACCAAAGCATTTATATGAATTAATAGCAAAACCAAGTTATTCAGACATTGAAAGTTCTATGCGGGAGGGAAAAACTTTAACTGATATTATGGAGCAGTATGAAAAACAAATTATTAAAAAAGCATATGAAGAATGTAAATCTACAAGAAAGCTTGCACAAAAATTAGGGGTTAGTCAAACAAAAGCTTCTAAATTATATAGAAAATATATAAAAAACGAGTTGATTTGAACTCACTGAGTTCAAATCAACTCGTTTTTTATATGCTACTATATACCTTTAATAAGCAAGCTGTCAAAATATAATGAATTGTTTTTGAGTGCAAATAAACTCATATTTTGTCAATGAACTCTATCTATACAAGTAATTTACCCATTTTTATTTTGGCATGATACTTGCGATTGTATTTATATGTCGACAAAAGGGCCCATATGAAGAAACAGGAGGAAATCGTTTATGAAGATAACAGATGTAGAAGTTATATGTTTAAGAGTTCCAGAAGTGAATAAAAGATGTGTATGGGGAGAAGATGCAGTAATTGTAAAAATCCATACAGATGAAGGAATCACAGGTGTTGGAGAGACAGATTCATCTCCTTTAGTAGTAAAAAGTATTATTGAAACGCCAAATTCAAATCTTGCTTGTTTTGGTTTAAAAGAGATTTTAATAGGTGAAAATCCCCTAGAAATTGAACGATTATGGAATAAAATGTATGAGCTATCTAACTATGTGGGGAGAAGAGGGGCAGGAATTCATGCAATGAGTGCCATTGATATTGCCCTTTGGGATATTGCTGGTAAATATCATAATGTTCCTGTGCATGAGCTTTTAGGTGGTAAACACAGAGATAAAATCAGAGCATATGGTACTTTTATACCTGCTGATACACCTGAGGAAAATAAAAAAATTGTAAAAGACTTAAAAGATAAAGGATTTACGAGTCTAAAATTTGGTGGCGGTATTTTAGGAGATGATCCTGATACGGATTATGAAATCATCAAAGCTGTTCGTGAAGAAGCTGGTGAAGATTTTGAGATTCAAATTGATTTGGCTGCTAAATGGAAAACACCAGAACACACCTTATATATGGCAGACCGATTAAAGGATTTAAATTTAAATTGGATTGAAGAACCTATTGGTTCTGATGATTTAATGGGATATAAAAATTTAGGAAGTTCAATCAAACCCATGATTGCAGGAGGAGAAACACTAACAACTACCCATGAATTCATACAATTTCTTGAATTTGGAAAACCTGATTTGGTGCAGCCAGATGTAACTAGGTGTGGTGGTATAACAGAAGCCATGAAAATATATGACCTATCTAAAAAATATGGTGTGAAGTTAGTACCTCATGGTTTTAGTACAGGTATTTTGATAGCTGCTACGACACATTTCTTAGCAGCATGTGAAACAACTGATTTGATTGAGTATTCACAAAGTACAAGTCCACTTTTTAAAGATTTAGTTAAGAATCAAATAGCGTTCAAAGATGGTTATGTAGAAGTTCCTAACGCTCCAGGTCTAGGAATCGAATTGAATGAGGAAGTTATTGAGAAATATAGAGTATTCGAGTAAAAACTGTTCATATTAAAAAAAACTAAGGGATAGAAAGGAGCATTTTAATGAGTATAGAAAAAAAACAAGTGAAATATGATAAATTATTGATTACGATTAGTATGGCATTAGTCCTGAGTGTTGTAGCATTTTTGTTCTTCCAACCAGAAGCTTCACAAAATGTTGCAAGTAAAATTTTTGGCTTGTTCACAGATATATTTGGTTCGGGAGTATTATTATTTACTTTCTTAGGAATTGTCCTTTTGGTGTCTATAGCTATTAGTAAATTTGGAAGTATTAGGTTGGGTATGGAAAAACCTGAGTATTCAACTTTTAAATGGGTTGCTATGATGATTTGTTGTGGATTAGGTTCTGCTACTGTTTATTGGGCATTTATGGAATGGGCTTATTATATAGGTACTCCTGGTATTGGAATAGAACCTGGATCATCATTTGCTTATGAAATGAGTGTTACCTATAGTATGTTTCATTGGGGTGTAAGTGCATGGACATTGTATGCTCTTGCAGCTATTCCTGTAGCATATCACTTCTATGTTAGAAAAAATGGTGGACTTAGCTTTAGTTCAGTAGTAAGCGCTATGACAGGAATTAAAGCTAATGGCGTGATCGGAAGAATCATTGATGTAATCTTTATTTTTACTTGCTTTGGGGGATTAAGTATAACATTAGGGGTGTCAGTTCCTTTAGTTACACAAGTTGTTTGTAGTGTTATTGGGATTGAACCAACATTTACAATGAATATTGTTCTTATTGTTTTTATTTCAATCATCTATTCATTTAGTTCATATATTGGAATCCAAAAGGGTATGAGTAAACTTGCTGATTGGAATACAAAACTTGCAATCCTTTTCTGTATATTAGTATTATTAATTGGTCCAACGTTATTTATTATGAAAAACTTTGTAAATTCTTTTGGTCTAATGATACAAAATTTTGTTCGTATGAGTTTATTTACTGATCCTGTAAATAATAGTGGATTCCCTGAATCATGGACCATGTTTTATTGGTTATATTGGACTGCTTATGCACCTTTCACTGCATTATTTATCACGAAGGTATCAAAGGGTCGTACCATTCGTTCAGTTATTATTAACACCCTTGCAAGTGGAAGCTGTGGTTGTTTCTTCTTCTTTGGAATATTAGGAAGCTTTACAATGGAAAGAGAACTTTCAAAAATAGTACCTGTAGTTGAAATGCTTGGTAAAGGATTAGATAAAGAAGCAATTGTAATGGCGCTACAATCACTACCAGGTGGAAATTTACTTTTAATCTTGTTCTCTGTTATAACCGTATTTTTCCTAGCTACAACATTAGATGGAGCAGCTTTTACCATGGCATCAACTGCTACTCCTGGACTTAAGAATAATGAAGAACCTCATCCAATACATCGTCTATTCTGGTGTGTAATGCTTGCATTAGTTCCTTTAACAATGATTATGATTGGAGCAAACTTAAATACTATTAAAACATGTGCTGTTGCAACAGCTGTGCCACTTACTTTTATAATGATTGTCATGCTTTATGGCTGGTTAAAATGGATGAGTGCAGATTACTCAAAGAAAAATTCAATTGAAATTATTGAAGAATTTAGATTACCTGAAGATCAATAAGTGAAAATAAAATCTCCTTTCTGGCAAGTAGAAGCAAGAAAAAGCCAGGAGGGAGATTTTTTATTTTTGTTTTAAGGAATGAATGTGATAAAATTATGAGTAGTTAGAAAATAATTATTTTTATGGTTATAAATGAGAATTGAAGAGTAATAAGTAATTGTGAAATTAGAACATGTATATATTTTTATATGGCGTTAAGAAATAGAAAGAAATGTTTTTAATAAGTTTAGTTTGTGAGGGGGAGCAGTAATGAGTTTCATGGCAAAAGAAGAATTTTTTAGAAAATATGATAGTATAGATGAACAAAAGTTTGATGGAATTCCACTAAGTTGGGAAATGATAGAAGAAATTTATGAGGATTATGTAGGAAAGATAAAAGATTTAGAAGTGATCGCTACAAATATTACTAATTTATTAATGGAAGTAGATAAAGTACATTCTATAAGAAAAAGAGTGAAGGATCCAGAGCATTTGATTGAAAAGATTATAAGAAAGAGTATTAAAAAACCTAGACTTAAAATTAATGTGAATAATTATTCTAAAATCATAACAGATTTAATTGGGATAAGAATCCTTCATTTGTTTAAAGAAGATTGGGTACCTATTCATCAAAAAATAATGAAGACATGGAATCTTAATGAAAAACCCCAGGCGAATATTCGAAAAGGGGATAGGGAAACGGTTTTTAAAGAAAATAATTGTGAGATCAAAGAGCATAAGTATGGTTATCGTTCTGTTCATTATTTGATTAAGCATCCATTTACAAAAAATGAGTCAAAAATTGTTGAAATTCAAGTAAGAACTCTTTTTGAAGAAGCCTGGAGTGAGATTGATCACCAAATCAGATATCCATATGATATTGATAATCCAATCCTTGCAGGATATTTGGTGATGTTTAATGGATTAGCTGGAAGTGCTGATGAAATGGGTGGCTTTATAAAAGTTCTAAAACAAGAACTAGATTATAAGGATCAAGCAATAGAAGAAAGAGATACTGTTATAAAGGAATTGCAAGAGAAAATTAATCTTTCACAATTAGATGAACACGAAAAAGAACAAATTCATTTAAGCTTAGTAAAATTAACAGAAAAAGAGCCAGAAAGATCTCCTGTTATTTTAAATGAATGGAATATGAATTCTTCGTTAGCAGAATCTATGGCTAAAATATCGTCTATTAGTAGCTTTGTAAAAAACCATTCAGGGTTACAAGAGTCTCTTTCAAAGATAACAGATAGCTTAAAACCAGATTTGATGGAGTGTAAATCTGCATTGGCAAAAGTAGCAGATTGTATTAAGGAGAGACATTTAGTCTCTGAAATAAAATCTGAAATTGCTTATAATTTAGAAAATGTTAAAAAGATAGAATAGATAATATAAAAGATTCAAGAATTTAAAATGAACCCTATGGATTAGACAATTAAAAAAGTCTACTCTATAGGGGATTTTTAGTTCTAGATAGAGAGGTTCATAATTGTTTTGTTTTTTCTTAAGAAATCTGTAAGAATTATAGTAGGATAATTTTAGAAAATATGTGCTAATATAGCTATATGAGATATCTCAAAAGGTATGGGAGTGAAATATGCATATGTATAATATATTGGTGGTTGATGATGAAAAAGAAATAACAGATGCTATAGAGGTTTATTTAAAAAACCAAAATTATCATGTTTTTAAGGCATATAATGGACAAGAAGCATTAGAAATTTTTGAAAAAGAAGAAATTCATTTGATTTTGATGGATATTATGATGCCAAAACTAGATGGTACAAGTGCGACCATTAAAATAAGAGAGCAAAGTACAGTACCTATTATCATGCTTTCTGCAAAGTCAGAGGATATGGATAAAATATGGGGGTTAAACATTGGTGCGGATGATTATATTACAAAGCCCTTTAATCCAATGGAGCTACTGGCAAGGATTAATTCTAATCTTAGAAGATATACAAGCTATTCAAATGTTAAAGAAGACAAAGAAAATGTGATAAAAATAGGTGGGATTGAGTTGAATGATGAAAGCAAAGAGGTATTAGTAGATGGGGAAGGCGTGAAGGTTACTCCCCTTGAATATAAGATTCTTTATTTACTCATGAACCACCCTAATCGAGTATTTTCTATAGAAGAAATATATGAAAAGGTATGGAAAGAACCAGCCTATAATCCAGATACAGTGACGGTTCATATAAGAAGGATTCGAGAAAAAATTGAAATCAATCCGAAGGAACCAAAATATTTAAAGGTGGTGTGGGGAATTGGATATAAATTCGAACAATAATGCAAAAGATGAGAATAATCAAGAGAAAGATATAGAAAAAGATAAGAATAATGAGCAGAAATATGAAGAAAGTTTAGAAGGAATAAATAATAATACAGAAGAACTTAATGAAAAGACAGTAGTGAAAAAAGACTATAAGGAACAAGATAAAGAAAAAGAAGATGAGAGTCAATATATAAAAGAACCTAAGACGAGTAGCAAGGTCAAAAAGAATCAAAATAAATTCAAGGCATCTGCTTTTATAACGATATTGATGATTTTTATATTTGCAGTCGTTTCTGTAGGAAGTTATTTACCTGCAAAGAATTTCTTACTTTTTGAAAAAGACCTTACAAAAGCGTATATAGAGAGTAATGATTTTAGTTATAGATTAGCGCGAGTAACAAGGTATTTAGAGAGATCCATGATAGAAGGAAATGATGAAGATCCATATAGCTATGCGAATATAGATAGTATTCAATATTATATAAGGAATAAGGATAAAACTATTAGTAAAAGTAATATAAAAGATATAGATAAAGTACAAGGTAGCGATGAAGAAGAAGGATCTAATGGAGAACGTAAAATTGAAAAAAGTAATGTAAAAGGTACTACAGAAAGTAAATTAGAAAAACTTATGAATAATAGTATGTTTTATATGCATATAAAAACAGATGATCAGGGTAATATTCAAATAGAGAAGATAACAGACGAAAAATTTAATCAATACGAATTTAAGGATTCATTAAATAGAAGAACTCAAAACAAAGAAGAATATGCTAACTTAGATATCGTGTATATGATTCCAAGTGACTTACAGTCTCCAGTAAACTTTCATAACTATCAGGATGCTTTTACAAGAGATATACAAGAATTTCATATACAATTTTATATAATGCTTATATTAGGAATAGGGGTAGTCAGTATATTGATTTTAAGTATTATAGCTTTTTGTATACCTTATGAAAAACAAAAGGAAATATCTATTTGTAATCTTTTTAATAGGATGTTTTTAGAGATTAAGGGATTTATTTGGCTCGGATTTATTGGAGTTGTTGGAATTGGAGGAACTGCACTTATTGAAGAATTTAGTTATGGAATCAATCAAGCATTTGATTTTTTGCATATGATTTATTATGCGGATGAATATTTTTATATAATAGGAATTCCTATAACCTTTATATTATATCTACTTATTTATTTAAGTATTGTTTATATAAAATATATTTATCATACAGGGTTTAAAAAAGGATTCATTGAAAATAGTATTTCAGGAAGAATATGTCTTTATCTTCTTAGAAAAGTAAGAGAAATATTTCGAGGAATGATGAAAATAGATGTAACAAAAGATATTCATAGAAAGCTTATTATGGTAGTGGGGATTAATTTAGTTGCTCTATGGAGCATTGCATTATTTGGACCCTTTGGACTTGTTTTAGGAGTTGTCTATACCCTATTTTTATTCAAATATTTGCTAAAATTTATTCTTAAAGTAAAAGCTTTAAATGATGCGAGCCGAAAGCTTGCTGAAGGGGATTTTGATATAGATTTTGAAGAAGATATGGGAATCTTTAGTCCAATCTGTGACAACTTAAATAATATTAAAGATGGATTTAAAGTAGCAATTGATAAAGAAATAAAAAGTCAGCAGATGAAAACAGAGCTCATATCAAATGTTTCTCATGATTTGAAAACACCTCTTACCTCTATCATCACTTATATTGATTTATTGAAAAAAGAAGATATTAAAAATGAAACTCAAAAGGAATATATCGACGTGCTTGATAGAAAATCTAAGCGGTTAAAGGTGTTGATAGAAGATTTATTTGAAGCAAGTAAAGCAAGTAGTGGAAATATTGACCTCCATTTAGAAAAGGTAGATGTGATTGCTTTATTTCGACAAACATTAGGAGAATTAGAAGAAAAAATCAATCAAAGTACACTTCAAATGAAAATGAATTTACCAGAAAACAAGGTGATATGTGAACTAGATGGTAGAAGAACCTATAGAGTCTTTGAAAATATTATGAGCAATATATTAAAATATGCCATGCCTCATTCAAGAGTATATATAGATGTTTCAGAAGATGATAAAGAAATAAGCTTTACATTCAAAAATATTTCAGCTTATGAAATGAATTTTGATGCAAAGGAAATTACAGAACGTTTTACAAGGGGAGATAAATCTAGAAATACGGAAGGGTCAGGACTAGGGCTTGCAATTGCTAAAAGTTTGATGGAACTTCAAAATGGAAATTTGATCGTTACGATAGATGGAGATTTGTTTAAAGTAATGGTTACCTTTCCTAAAGGGGAATAGATAGAATAAAGGTGACGCAAAATGTGTCACCTTTATTTTTATAAAATTTAGAGGGATAATATATTTGTGATCTCCATTCAAAACAATTGATTAAGCTACAGGGACATGGTACAATGTGATAATAAAATTTGAATAATTGAGGTGCATAATTTGAATAAGAAAATAACCTATTTAATTACTTTTATGTTTTTTATGAGTATTTTAGCCAATACGGCACATCCCGTTACACCAGAATTGGTTGTTAGCTTAAATATGTCATCACTCATGTATGGAATTATGTTTGCTACTATGTCTATAGCTAGTTTTACTATGTCACCTATTTGGGGGAGTTTGTCAGATAAATATAGAAGTAGAAAACGATTCATATACCTTCCTTCTATAGGTTATGGATTGGCACAAATAGGCTTTGGTTTTTCTACATCTCCTATAATGATTCTTGTATTTAGAGTTTTTGGTGGTGGGTTTGCTGCATCCATATTTACCAATGCCATTGCTTATATTGTTGATGAAACAGATTATACAAATAGAAGTAAAGCAATTGCCTATTATACAGCTGTAACTGGATTTGGCGTGTCCTTAGGATATTTAGTTGGAGGGTATATTGGTGCAAGTGATTACCATTATGCTTTTATTTTTCAATCTGTGGGACTGATTATACATGCTATAATGGTATATTTTCTTTTACCAGAAAGCAATGTGAAAATTGAAGGTATAAAAGAATCATCTACACATTTTATTTTTCAAATAAAAGATGATTTTAAAAAATACATGCCTACAGCTTTAGGTACGTTACTTTTAGTAGTATTATTAACATCCCTTTCTTTTGTTGCTTATACAACAGGAATCAATTATTACTTAAAGAAATATCTAAGTTTAAATCCATTACAAATAGGCTATTATATGGCTTTTACAGGGATTGTGGGTATGATTGCAAATATTTATTTAACCCCAAAAGTATCAAGAAAATATGGGGATAAGAAATCACTAAAATATGTATTGTTCGTTACAGGGATTACCCTTATGATTCTTGCAATGATGGATAATTTATTAGCTCCTATTTCAATCATTGTATTTTTAGTATTTATATTTTTTATTTCCATGTTTAAGCCCTTGCTACAGACAATGGTGTCTAATTTAAGTAAAGATGAGCATGGGAAGATTATGGGGCTTCAAAACTCTGCTAACTCTGTAGGAATGGTGGGGGGATCTTTATTGGCTGGAACTTTATTAGATATATATCCTCGAGGATCTTTTCTTATAGCAGCTATTATATTTATTGGATCTTTTTTGATCATTTTATTGAGTAAAAAGTTGAAAAGACACTCTTAGTGGTAAAAAGAAAAGCCTTCAATTTTAATATCTATTAAAATTGAAGGCTTTTAAGTTAATCAGTAAACAACACTTACCCTTATGATATGTATAGTCTTTTGTATCTCATTAAGAATCTTAAGAGGTAGTTTTTGAGAAGGACTTTTCATATGTATCAGTAATAAATTTCCCTTTTGTAAAAGAATTTCCTCTTTCTGATCAATTACAATACTTACATGATGATTTATGCAGTAAAAACCTTCTGTAGATATAGTAAATTCATTAGTATATAGATCATGTATATCTACTATTTCTATATTTTCTTCTTCTAAAATCTCAATAGCTTCAAGATTTCCTTTACAGCCTTTAGCCATCATAAGGTTAAAATCTGTTACCTTCCCATAACTATGAGTGGTCCATTCTCCACTAAAGCTATCTTGTTCAAAAGGATTTAAAGAAATAGAATGATGATCTTTATGTTCAAGATGCATTTGTCCATCAATGATCATAATCAATCTCCAAAAACTTGGGAGGGGTGTGAATATAGATTCAGTGGTTTCAACCTTCGCAGAACTAATTCTCCATTTAAAATTACGATTATTATAAGAAGCATCCTTTGGATAAATAGCAAGTTGGGTAGTTGTACCACCAGACCAGGAACTTGTTTTTTGTTCACTTTTTCTAATAATTTCAATAGAATAGGACATGATAAACCTCCTCTTGTAGCGTATAAGCTTCTTACTTTACAGAAAAATAAGGAATAATATTCCAATCATAAATTTATTATACCATGTTGCGCGGTATACTGAAATTTTTTGTTAGGAATACTTACTAAGTTTCTTAGGGAGAGGTTATTTTTATGCTATGGATGTTTGTGCATCTATGGAAGAAATAAAAAAAGATTACAGCTATTGTTGCAGGATTTGTTTTTAGTTATGATTTTAGTAAAGAATGGAAAACTATTAAATGTAAAGAATATAATTATGACCATAAGTGATGATGAATTTAAAATAATTATTTTAAAGTCAATAGGATAAAAAAAAATTATAGTTAATTCTTTATTATAGAAATATTTAATACAATAAGAAAAATATTGAATATTACAAAAAGGACTGATACAATTTAGAAGAGAAAAATGTCGAAAAAAGCAGAAAACGAGGAGGCTATCTATGAAAAAAATATTTACTTTATTATTATGTGTAGCATTAGTATTTGGTGTTGTTGGATGTAGTTCAAAACCAGCAGATGAAAATAAAAAATTAAGAGTTGGATACGTTACGATGGATATAACGAGTCCTTACTTTATAAAAATGATAGAAGGTATGAAGGAAAAAGCGAAAGAGTTAGATCTAGAGCTTAGTATACATGATGGAAAATATCAAGCACAGCCGCAAATTGATGCTATGGAAACATTGATTACACAAAAAGTAGATGCTATTGTGTTGAGTGCTAACGATCCAGCAGCTTTGCAGCCTATGATTGATAAAGCGAAAGAAGCTGGAATAAAAGTAATCACTGCTAATGTAGAAATGAAAAATGCAGATGCTCATGTGAGTTTAGTTGAATATGATTATGGATTCATGGGTGGAGAATTAGCTGGAAAATATATAAAAGAAAAATTAAATGGGGAAGCAGAAGTAGCTGTACTTACTTTTACTCAAGTACCAGCAGTATTAGATAGGGTAAAGGGGTTAAAGGAAGGGATACAATCTTTAGCACCAAAGGCTAAAATCGTAGCAGAAACAGAAGCTTATACAAGAGAGCTTGGTATGAATGCTATAGAAACTGCATTACAAGCAAATCCTAATTTAAATGTAGTAGTAGGGATCAATGATGATGCAGTATTAGGTGCTTATGAAGCTATGATGGCAGCAGGAAGAAATGGGGACGATGTAGTTTTAGTGGGTCTAGATGCAGTAGAAGAAGCTATTAAGAAAGTAGATGAAGGTGGTATTTATAGAGGAACTGTAGATATAGCACCTTTTGAAAGTGGTAAAATTATCATAGATACCACTAAAAAAGTAATAGAAGAAGGACCAATAGATGAAATGATCAAATTCCCTATGACAAAAGTAACTCCAGAAAATGTAGATCAATTTAAATAATATTAAGTATCCTCCATGAATAATGGAGGATACTTTGTATATCTAGGTTTGGAGGAAAAAGTTTTGAAAGATAGAATCATGAAGCTTCAAAATATCACAAAAAAATATCCAGGAGTAGTAGCATTAAAAAATGTGAGCTTAGATTTTGAAGAAGGAAAGGTACATGCTATTGTAGGAGAAAATGGTGCAGGAAAATCAACCTTTATAAAAATCATAACAGGTGCTGTCCATCAAACTTCTGGAGAACTTTTTTATAAAGGAAAGAAGGTAAAAAATAACTCACCCAAGTTAAGTCTAGCAATGGGAATCAATGCAGTTTATCAAGAATTTAATCTTATTCATTCCCTTACTATTAGAGAAAATATTTTTTATGGTTATGAACACACAAAAGGAATCTTACTAGATCAAAAGGCCATGGATGATGCATCAAAAGAAATATTAAAAGAGCTAGGGGTAAATATTTCTCCAAAAACTCTTATTAGAGATATTGGCATTGGCAATCAACAGCTTATAGAAATAGGAAAATCTCTTGTAAAAAAGGTGGAAGTATTGATATTAGATGAGCCTACCGCATCCCTCACACAAAAAGAAATCAATCATCTTTTTAAAATAATAAAGAATTTAAAGGAAAAAGGTGTTTGTATTATATATATTTCTCATCGACTAGAAGAAGTTTTTAAAATAGCAGATCAAATTTCTGTACTAAGAGATGGGTGTTTAGTCACTACTAAAAAACCAGAGGAACTAACAGAAAATCAATTGATTGAATATATGGTTGGGAGAAAAGTAAGCAAACAATATCCATTGGATATAGAAGATTATAGGGGTTTTGATACAAAGGTACTAGAGGTGAAAAATTTATCTACTGAATTTGTAAAAGATATTTCTTTTTATTTGAAAAAGGGAGAAATATTAGGCATCGCTGGGTTAGTATCATCTGGAAGAACTGAGTTGGCAAGGGCAATATTTGGGATAGATAAGATCAAACAAGGTGAAATATGGATTTGCGGAAAAAAAGAAAAATTAAAAAGCCCCAAAGATGCTATTGATAAGGGGATGGCTTTTATAACGGAAGATCGGAAAAGCTTAGGACTTATATTAGATATGTCCATCAAAGAAAATACGAGCTATGCTTCTTTAAACAAATGGAGTAACTTAGGAATATTGAATAAAAAAAAGGAAGAAAAAGAAGTAAAGAATATTTTAGCAGGCTTACAGGTGAAATATGCTACTTTAAAGGAAAAGGTGAAAAATTTAAGTGGAGGAAATCAGCAAAAAGTAGTCATTGGAAAATGGCTATTAACAGATAGTCAGATGATTATATTTGATGAACCTACAAGAGGGATAGATGTGGGCGCTAAGGAAGAAGTTTATAAAATTATGAAAAAATTGATCCAATCAGGCAAATCCATTATCATGATTTCTTCTGAAATGAATGAAGTTTTGAATATGTCTGATAGATTGTTGGTTATGAGCAATGGAAGAATTGTTTCAGAATATAAAAAGGGAGAAGGAACACCTGAGAAGATCTTTTTAGATTCTTCTAGTTTATTAAAGGAGCGGGATGATGGAAAAGAAAATTAAATCTATATTTTTTAAATATGGCATACTCGTATTTTTGATATTTTTATGTATTGTATTTTCAATAGCTAGTCCATATTTTTTAACAATAGATAACATTACTATAGTATTAAGACAAATCTCCATTGTAGGGATTTGTACTGTAGGGATGACAATGATTATTTTAACGGCGGGTATTGATCTTTCTGTAGGGGCAATGATGGCACTTTGTTCTGTAATTCTTGCAAAGCTAATGGTAGCAGGGGTAAATATATTCTTAGCAATCATGATTACTTTACTCGTGGGGATGATTTTAGGATTATTCAATGGATTTTTAATCAATAAAATAAAAATTTCTCCTTTAATATCTACTTTAGGAACCATGACGATCTATAGAGGGATTACTTATATTATTACTAAGGGGCTTCCTGTATTTGGATTTCCTAAAAGCTTTTCCTTTATTGGACAAGGTTATTTAGGGATGGTTCCTATTCCTGTGATTATACTTATTCTTGTATATATAGCAGGCTTTTTTATCTTATATTTTACTAAGCTAGGAAGATATATTTATGGCATAGGAGGAAATGAGAAAGCATCTATTCTTTCAGGAATTCATGTAAAAAAAGTAAAATATATGGTTTATGTGATGGCTGGTTTTTTAACGGCCCTTGCTAGTATAGTCATGTTATCAAGAATTAATAGCGCCCTTCCTAATGCAGGCACTGGATTTGAGCTAGATGTGGTTACAGCTGTAGTTTTAGGTGGAATTAGTGTAAACGGTGGAGAAGGGAAATTGGCAGGAGTAATTATTGGGAGTTTGATTATGGGGATTTTATCTAATGGCATGATCTTATTAAATATTGGAGAGTATTATCAAATTGTTGTAAAAGGGATTGTATTACTTACGGCTGTTGGGATTGATAATGCAGTGAAAAGATAAAAGGATGTGATGGATTTGGATTTTTATATGAAATTAGTTCATGGGTCTGTAAAGCATGTAAAAGGGAAAGAAGAAAATTTAATAGAAATGAATAAAACGATAACGGTTTTAAAAGAAGAAGAATTTGGATTTCAATTGATTATCAATGGAGCTCATCCCTTTTTTTGTAAGCTAGGAAAAAGAAATGATATTCATTGGAAAGGATTAGGAGAGTCTATTCGTATAGAAATAGAGTTAGATGAAAATTTGAGAGAGCATTTTAAAATAAATTTCTTAGGATATGTAAAGGATGATGAAGAAAATTTAGTGGGAGATCCTATTCTCAACAAAAAATCCTTGTATATAGAAAAAGATCATCAAATGCTTTGGATAGAGGGGAAAATTCCTAAAAATTATGATCAAGAAAGTATTCAAGTAAAGGTGAAGGCTTTTTATACAAAAGGATATGAAAGAGAACAACTTCTGATAGAAAAAGAATTGACAATAAAAGTGATAGATTATGTACTAAAACCCATAAAAGAGGGACCTTTTTTCTTAGATTTATGGCAGCATTTATGCAATTGGGCAAGAGCTTATGATGTAGCATATTTTTCTGATGAACATTTTGAGATCATAGAAAATTATATAAAAGATTTATCCCATTTAGGACAACGAGTTATTGATTTGATTGTTACAGATTATTCTTGGGCAGGACAAAGATGTTATGAAGTACAAAAGAATCACGCAAATTTATTTGAAATGAACATTGTGAAGGTATCTAAAAATAGAGAAGGAAAGCTTTGTTGTGATTTTTCTTCATTAGATCGATATGTAGATATATGTTTAAAACATGGCATCAAAGAAGAAATTAATCTGTTCGGACTTATAGGAAATTGGGATGCTTTTGCATTTGGTAATCCCGTAAAAGGTTATAAGGATGCTATACGAATTATCTATTATGATGAAAGAGAAAGCTGTTTTGATTATATAAAAAGCAAAGAAGAATTAAGAACATATTTATCCTTATTGTTTAGACATCTCATCCATAAGGGGTTATGGGATAAGGTTAAAATCATAAGTGATGAACCTAATAATATAGAAATATTCAAAGAGTGTGGGGACTTTTTACAATCAGCCATTCCTGCGTACAGATTAAAATATAAATGTGCACTTCATCATCAAGAGTTTTTTGAAAGATATGGAGAAAATATTGAGTCTCTTTCTTTAAATACTTGTGAACTTGTGAACAATATAAGCAATATAAAAACACTTAAAGAAGAAGTGAAAAAAAGAGATGGTTTTCTAACTTGGTATTCTTGTTGTTTTCCAGAAAAGCTAAATATATTTTTAAACTCTCCCCTGTTAGAAAGTCGCCTGAAGGGATGGTTTACTTACTACTTTGAAATGGATGGATTTTTAAGGTGGGCCTATGGCATATGGCCTGGAAATGTTTTTGAGGATGCAAGGTATAAGTCCTCTAAATGGAAAGCAGGAGATATGTTTTTTGTATATCCAGGAAAAGATTTAAAACCTATGCAATCTGTAAGACTTAAAAACTTCTTATTTGGTATCCAAGATTTTAATCTATTTAAGGAAATAGAGGAAAGTGGAAAGATGCAAGAAGTCTTTAATCAAATGGAAAAGCTCTTAGGAAAGAAAAAAGAAATGGTGTTTGTACCAGAAAGAAGCGTAAAAATGGAGTATTCCCTAGAATCTGAAAAATATGATGATTTGAGAAATGATTTAATCCAAAAACATTTACTTTAAAGAGGATGATAAACATGATAAAGGCTAGAAGTGCAAGGATTGAAGAATTTGAAAAGGTCGTAGAACTGATTAATAAAGTATTTAGAACAACAAGAGGACATGAACCTACTATGCAGCAAGAGTTTCCATTACTCATTAATAAAAATAATGTAGAGAATATGGTGATTGTAGAAAAAGAGCAAGAGATCGTATCCGATGTAAACTACTTGATTCAAGATGTATTGGTGCAAGGAACAAAAGTAAAAGTAGCTTCCATAGGAGGGGTTTGTACAGACCCAAAACATGAAAGGAAAGGATATGCATCTAAGATTTTAGATTATGTAGAAAAAAAGCTTTATGAGGAGGGGGTAGAGGTTTTATTAATATCGGGAAATAGAACCTTATACACCAGAAGAATGTGTAGTCGAGTAAAGAATTTTTATAAATATACGATTAAACCTGAAGATATTATCTTAGATCTATGTATAGAAGAGTATGATGAAAAATATTTAAACCAAATGATCAATAGGTATCATCAAAGCAGTACAAGATATGTTAGGACAAAAGAACAATTTAAGATGCTACTAAAGGCAGGAACCATTCCTTGGGGAACTTATACCTATAAAAAATTAGTCATAAAAAAAGAAGATAAATTAATAGGTTATATGGTTATAAGACTTATTGATGAAGAAAAAAGACGGGGAGAGATCATTGAGTTAAACATACCCAATCATTATGTAAGAGATATTATAGCCCATATAGCATACCAATATGATTTAAATGATGTGGATTATTGGGTACATGTAAAAGATACTCAAAACCATTTAGAAAATTATGATGAAGTTAATATAGATGATTTACATGGAACTATAAAAATTATTCATTATGAAAAATTATGCAAAAGCTTATATGATTATTTTGTTCAATATGTAGAGCAAGAACTTTTAGATCATATGGAATTTAAAGATTTAGATGTAGGATATTTGATGAAATATAAAAATGAAGCGTTTTTTATAAAGGATGTAGAAAAACTAAATCAATTATTTTTTGCAGGGCTTGTAGATGAGAAGGAATTAGAGGGAAAAACGAATATAGAAAACTTTATAAGAAGTGTATTTCCTCTGCCTTTTATATGGCCAGCAAATCTTAACTATCAGTAAATTAGATGAATACAATTAAAGATAAAGATTTGACCGGGTGGGTATGTTACCTAAATTTTTATAGGAAAGGAGAAATCAGGTGAAGGGTTTACTAAAGCAGATTTCAGATTGTATTGTCCATATGGAGGAAGATCAAATAGAAAATTTGATTATAAAAGCTGTAAATTCTGATGAATTAGATATAGAAAATATTTATAAGAGTGGACTAAATGATGGTATGAATAGAGCATTAGAGTTATTTGAAAATAAAAAATATCATCTACCAGAAGTGATTGTTTGTGCAGATACTTTAAATAAAGGACTTGAAGTATTGAAAACTTATGGAAAAATCAATCAAAAAAGTAAAGGAAAAATAGTTTTTGCTGTCGTTAAAGGAGATACTCACGAAATAGGGAAAAACATTGTAAAGATCATGCTTGAAGCAGGTGGATATGAAGTCATTGATCTTGGGGTAAATAGAGAGCATAAGGATATTTTAGACATTGCTTTAAAAGAAAAGGCACCTGTTATTGCACTTTCATCTATGATGACCACTACTAGACCACAGATGAAAAAATTAATCGAAGTATTAGACGATATGAAAATAGAAAAAAGACCGTATGTTATCATTGGTGGAGGTTGTATTACTCAAAATTATGCTACCCAAATAGGTGCAGATGGCTATTCAGAAAATGCACCAAAGGCAGTAAAACTAGTAGAACGATTAATGAGGGAGGGAAAATAATGACTTTATTAGAGTATATTAATAGTGAAAAAAGAGGATTTTTCCTTCCTGACATGGGAACAAATGGACTATTTTTAACACGTTATAAAGCCTATGAGGTATATGAAAATCCTCAAAAGCAATTACAATTAGCAAAGGTGATGGATGAAACCTTTCCATCGGATTTTATTTATTCCTTTTGTGATGGGATTATATTTTGTGAGACCTTAGGACTTGAAATATTAAAACCAGAGGATGATTTTCCAAGTGTATTAAATCATCCAATGGTAGATAGTGAAGCGTTAAAAAAATATGAAATCCCAGATCCATATACAAGTGGGAGGATGCCTGTAAATCTTGAGAGCTTATCACTAATAGCAAAAAACATAGACAAACCTCTTTATGTTTCTATACAAGGGCCCTTTACACTAGCAGTACAGCTTGCAGGAGCTACACAGCTTTTAAGGAGTATCATTACAAACCCTGAATTTGTAGAGAAATTATTAGCTTTTACTACAGAAACCGTAAGAAGATATAGTGTAGCCGTAAATAAAGCAGGTGCAAAATATATATCTATATCAGAACCTGGAGCAGTTACTTTAAATCCAGAAAGGTTTAACAAATATGTTGTACAAAACGTAGAAAAAATCTATGGGGATTTGACTTGCTGGAAGGGGATGCATATCTGTGGGGATACTTCTGAAATATTAGACAATATGTTAAGCTGTAGTTTAGATGCTGTAAGTTTAGATCAGATCATGGATTATGAAAAAATAAAGGATAGAATTCCTAAAGAGATTGTATTGATCGGGAATCTTGACCCTATAGACCTTTTAGGAAATGGAAAACCAGAGGATATAAAAAAAGAAACCGTCAAGCTTATGAAGGCTATGAGAGAAAATGATAATTACTTATGTGCTTTTGGATGCAATTGCTTAAATGATACTCCTGTAGAAAATCTACAGATGGCAATCAAAACAGGAAGAATGTCTTATGAAGAGCTAGATGGGATTAAATCATGAAGAACATAGGAAAAATTCATATAGATAAAGATAAAGTATTAAAGTTTTTAGGATATGGACAAAGAAAACCTCCTCAAATTATACAAAAAAAACTTAATGAAGAATGTGAGGGGGTATATCCCTTCATAAAACCACAAATACACACAAAAATTTTTAAGATTATTCATAAAGATAATCATCAAATAACCCTTGAAAACAATTATGTATTAAAAGGAGAATATGCTTTTAATCAATTAAAAATATGTGAGCGTGTATGTGTAGCACTTTATACTATAGGAAAAGAGATGGATCATAAAATAAAATATTATGCAAATAACAACGAAATGATGAGAGGGATGATCTTAGATAAAATAGGTGTTGTAGCATTAGATGATATAAAAGAGGGAATAAAGTTAAAGCTTTTAAAGGAAGTAGCTCCTCTAAAAATATCTTCAGAAATATATCCTGGTGAAAAGGACTTCTCTATTTTTAATCAAAGAATTATATTTGATTTATTGAAAGATGAGAATATGCATATTTGTATCAATGAAGAGTATCAGTTTTTTCCTATTAAAACGGTAGGGGTTATTTTTGGACTAGGTAGGAAAGCGCATAATAGGGATTTATGTGAAAGCTGTGAGAATAAATGTTTTTAAAAGGATAAAAATAAATAGTAGAGGAACTTGTTAGAAACTATTGATTGATGAAGATACAAAGGATATTATAAATATTAGCTAGTTTTATTGAGGTTGTAAATAAAAGTATTTGATAAAAGGGTGAAAAAAATGATTCATGTAGTAGCAGGGATTCTCATAAATGAAAAAGAAGAAATATTGATTGCTAAGCGGAAAGAAGAAAAGCATTTAGGTGGATATTGGGAGTTTCCAGGAGGAAAGATAGAAGCTGGAGAAACACCAGAACAAAGCTTAATCAGAGAACTGAAAGAAGAAATGCATATAGAAATAAAGATTAAAAATTATTTTGGAGAAAATGTTTATGAATACCAAAGAGGAATGATAAAGTTGATAGCCTATACTTGTGAGATTGTTAAAGGAAAAATTATACTGACGGATCATTCAGAATATAAATGGGTAAAAAAAGAAGATTTAAACCAATATGAATTAGCTCCAGCAGATATTCATTTTGTGAACCTCTTATGTGAAAATTAGCAAAAAGCACTATGAATTTTAGTATTCCTAGTGCTTTTTTATATAAAGTTTTAAAAAGGTAAAGAAAAATAAAAAGTAGTTCCTACATCTACTGTACTCTCTACCCATATCTCTCCACCATGAGCTAATATAATCTGTTTGCAAATAGCTAATCCTAATCCGGTACCCCCATGTTTTTTTGTTCTAGACTTTTCTCCTGTAAAAAAATGATCAAAAACATAAGGAATATGCTCTGATGGAATGCCACTGCCGTTGTCTTTTATAGCAACAATAAAAGAATTATTTTCAGCGATCGTAGACACTTGAATCAATCCTTTATCAGGAACATATTTTTTAGCATTTTCAATGATATTTAATAGAACTTGTGCAATTCTTTTTTTATCACATTTTACTTGAACAGATGGAATAGGGTGATTTACTCTAAAAGTAATGGGAAGATCTTTAAATTCCATTTCAAAAGAAGCTAATATTTCTTTAAAGATGATTTTACTATCTGCTACAACAAAATCCATTGGAAATTTACCGATTTCAAGTTGAGAGAGGCAAAATAAATCTTGTATTCTTTGATCTAATTCATCTGTCTTATTTTTGATAACAGATAGATAGCGATCTTGTTTTTCTTTACTTGTAGCAAGTCCTTTTTCTAATGCTTCTACATAGCTTTTAATAGAAGTAATTGGAGTTCGTAAATCGTGAGAAATGCAAGCAAACAACTCTTTTCTTGATTGCTCATATTTTACTTTTTCTTCAGAAGAATCTTTTAGCTGGATTCTCATATTATCAAAAATTTTACAGAAATTACTGATTTCATTCTTTTCATCATAATCTACTTTTATATCAAATACTCCTTTTGAAATACCTTCTGCAGATAAATTTAAAGCTTTTATAGGTTCAGAGATACTTTTAGATATTTTGATAGAGAAAAACAATATTAACCCTATTAAAATTAAAAAAGACAAAATTAATATGGATAATGTAATATAAAAGTATTTTTTAAAATAAGAGTCTACATCTACCTTCATCGTAATAAGAGCCGTACCTACTAGTTGGTCATTGATATATATTTCTTCAGAGGTTTTGTAATTAGAATCTTCCTTAAAGGATTGAATCGTTTTTTTATCAACCATCATATTTTTAGAAAGTGCTTCTTTGTCTAGAGCATCAAATAAGAGCTTTCCTTTTGGATCTACTATTTGAAGATTAGATACGTATTTTTGATTTGTAGAGAATACTTTTTGATAAAAGGTTTCATAATCTTTAATCATAGAATAATTGTCTTCAATTTTCAAGCGAAGTTTATCTATAGAATACATGATATGGTCTATATTATCTATTTTTTGATTATTTAACTTTATGTCAGAGGTTAAATAATTTTTCACTATAGTTGAATTCTGTATAACAAAGAATAATCCAATCATAATAAGGATAGGGATGATTAAGGATAAGGTAAAGCTTAAGAGTATTTTCTTTTTCATAGTTAACTCCTCGAAAATTTATAGCCTACTCTCCAAACGGTTTGGATATATTTAGGAGAAGAAGGATCTTTTTCTATTTTTTCTCGAATTTTTCTGATATGAACCGTAACGGTATTGATATCTCCATAATCATTATATCCCCATACGTGATTGAAAATTTGTTCCTTTGTGAGTACTCGATTTTCATTTAATATCAAATATTTAAGGAGTTGAAATTCCTTTGCTGCAAAAGGAATATTTTCGCCATGGACAAAAATGGAATGCGATTTAAAAGAAATTTGAATATGATCAAAGGTATAAGTATCTTCATTTTCATTGGATATAGATTTTGAAAATGTGGTGTATCTTCTTAAGTGAGATTTAACTCTTGCAACTAACTCTCCTGAACTAAAAGGTTTTGTCATATAATCATCTGCACCAAAACCAAGTCCTAAGATTTTATCTGTATCTTCTCTTTTTGCACTGAGCATGATGATAGGAACAGTAGAGTGAGTACGAATGGTTCTACATACTTCCATACCATCTATTTTAGGGAGCATAAGATCCAAAATAACTAATTGCGGGCTGTGCTCGTTGAAAGATTTTAGAGCCTCTTCACCATCAAAGGCTAAAAACACTTTATATCCCTCTATTTCTAGAAAATCCTTTATAATTTCACCAATTTCAATTTCATCATCTACTACTAAGATTTTTTCATCTCTCATTTTACCGACCTCCTTATGTCATATCATATCATATCAAATCAAATGGTATTTTGTAAGATTGAATGAAAAATACTTAATAGTTTCTTAAGGGTTTCATAACGGTTCTATAAGCTAGGGAGCGTATTATAAATATAAGAAAGATCACTGGGAGGGAAATAGGATGAACAAAAAAATAATAATAGGTGTGATAGGTGCACTTGTAGTAGTTATGTTGGCAGCTCTTGCTTTTGGAGTTAAAACTGCAGGAGCAAAAGGGAAAGAAGAAAACACACAACAAACATTAACAGTAGAAAAAATGGACTTAGAAAGTAATATATATACAAACGGAACAGTTACTACAGATGAAGCAAGAAAGATTAATTACGATGGAACAGGTGTTGTAGAAAAGGTATTTGTAAAAGAAGGAGAAATCGTAAAAAAAGGCCAAGTTCTTGCGAAATTAAAATCTGATCAATTAGAAAATAATATTCAATTGAAAAAGATTCAAATTGAAATTGAAAAATCTAAATTAGATCAAATGGTTAAAGAAGGAGATCAATCTCTAAGTATTGCTCTTGAAAATGCAAAACTTCAAATGGAAGAAGCAAAAAGAAATTATGAATCAAACAAAGCTTTATGGGAAGCTAGAGCCATTAGCAATACAGAATTTGAAAAATTTAAAACAGCTTTTGAGCAAGCTCAGAACAATTTTAATGAAGCTGATTTCAAACTGAAAAATTCAAGTAATCAATCGAATATAGCCATTCAAAGAAAAACGATAGAAACTGCCAACTTAGAGTTGAAGCAATTAGAAAAAGACCTAGGAAAAACAACGATTAAAAGTAGTATAGATGGAACAGTAACACAAATAAACTTAAAAGAAGGGGTAGCTTTTAAAAGGGAAGATTATATGTTTTATGTACAGAACTTCAAGAAAAATGAAATCGTTGCAAATATTTCAGAAGCGGATATTAATAAGGTAAAGGTAGAGCAAAAGGTAAAAATTACAGGAAATTCAATTACAGGAAAAACCTTATTTGGTAAAGTTATAAGAATTGCTCCAGGGACGAAAAATATTGCTGGTAAAAAACAAGCATATGTGGAGATTCGAATTGCTCTAGACGAATATATTCCTGACCTAAGAACAGGATTCTCAGTAAACTTAGTATTAAATACAGCGAGTAAGAAAAATGTAAAAGCTGTAAAATTCGAAGCAATTAGTTCAGACATTGGAGGAAATAAATTTGTAAATGTAATGAATAAAGATCAAAGTGTAAGAAAAGTACCTGTGGAGATTGGTGTAGAAGGAGATGTTTATGTAGAAATTATTAGTGATGTAGTAAAGGTAGGAGATCAGTTATTGATGAATGAAGATTATACAAAAATTCAAGAAGAAACATTTTAGGGATAAAAGAGGAGGCGGTTCATATGATTAAGATTACAGATTTGAAAAAAGTATATAAAACAGGAAGTCTTGAATTTGAAGCTTTAAAAGGAATCAATCTGCATATAAAAAGTGGAGAGTTTGTAGCCATCATTGGACCATCAGGCTCTGGTAAATCTACTTTGATGAATATTTTAGGATGCCTGGATGCTTCTTCTGATGGTAAGTATATATTAAATAATAATGATGTTTGCGTAATGAATGATGAAGAATTGGCAAAAATCAGAAACCGAGAAATCGGATTTGTATTTCAGTCCTTTAACTTATTGCCTAAATTATCCTCTCTTCAAAATGTGGAGTTACCTTTAATATATTTAGGAGTACCACTGAAAGAAAGAACTTTAAGAGCAGAAAAATCTTTAGAGAGTGTAGGATTACTAGAAAGAAAAGAGCACAAACCCAACGAATTATCTGGAGGGCAAAGACAAAGAATCGCTGTTGCGAGAGCCCTTGTAACAGAGCCATCTGTAATCCTTGCAGATGAACCTACAGGGAACCTAGATTCTAAAACAACAGATGAGATTATGAATCTTTTTAAAGAATTAAATCAAAAAGGAAATACGATTGTAATCGTTACCCATGAACCAGAGATTGCAGCTCAAGCGAAAAGAGTGATTACGGTGAAGGATGGTTTTATCGTTAGAGATATATACAATTATGAATAGAGAAGAGGTGATTCTATGAATATATTAGAAAGTGTAAAAATGGCCATCATTTCCGTTCGTGCAAATAAGTTAAGAACATTGTTGACCATGTTAGGGATTATCATTGGAATTTCTTCCGTTATTACATTGGTAGCTCTTGGAAAAGGCAGTCAGAATTCCATGACAAAAGAATTTAAAGATGGGGGTGCCAATAAAGCTATCATATATATGAACGAAGAGGAAGTAACCAGTGAAGAAATGAATATGGATCATAGTGATTTAAAAGCTATCAAAAGAATTTATGGGAGTAAACTGGAAGCAATATCTTTTAGCCAAGGATTATCTGGTTCTCTGACTTTAGGAAGAAAAACTTATCATATAAATTTAAGTGGTGTTGCGTCAGATTATAATAAAATTGAAAAAATGACCATAAAGAAAGGACGATTTTTAGTACCGAATGATATTTCAAGTCAAAGATATTCGGCAGTCATAGAATCAAAGATGGCAGAAAAGTTTTTTAAAGATACAAATCCTTTAGGGAAAAGAATAACTTTTGATGTGGATGGACAAACCCTTTCATATGTTGTTGTTGGCGTATTTGAAAAACCAAAGAGTTTTATGAGTATGGGTGGAGGAAAACAAACATTTAGTCTATATGCACCTTATACGAATTTAGAACAAATTACAGGGGAAACAACTTATGGTGCCATAGAAATGAACGTAAAGAGCGGACAAAATGTAAAAGAGACGGTAAAGAGTGTTGTAAATTTAGTAGAAAGAAGACATGATATCGTAGGAAAAAAGAAATACATGATTTCTACTTCTGAAGGTATGATGAAAATGGTCAATAATATTACAGGAAAAATGACTGCATTTGTAAGTGCTATTGCTGCTATTTCCCTTTTAGTTGGTGGAATCGGGATTATGAATATTATGATGGTATCTGTTACAGAAAGAACCCGTGAGATTGGAATAAGAAAAGCGATAGGAGCCAATAAAAAAGTTGTATTAATTCAATTTTTAGTTGAATCTGTTATTGTTTCAGGAATGGGAGGGCTAATAGGGATTACATTAGGTTCTGGATTAGCGTATACCATTGGAAAATTTATTAAAATAACACCAAGTATAACTTTAAGTGTTATATTTATGGCATTTGCATTTTCTTCTGCTATTGGCATATTCTTTGGACTGTACCCAGCTAATAAAGCTGCAAATTTAAATATTATTGATGCTTTACGATATGAATAAGATCCATGGAAAAATGTTAGAGGGGATTGTAGCGAAGATGAAAGGTGCATGAATGTTATTACTAAAGAATCTATGAAAGATTATTATGCATCTATAAAAAATGTGTTAAGAATAAAAACGATGGATGATTTAGATGAGTATGTATCAAGGATTAAAGTGAAAATGAATTAAAAATTAATTTCTAAACCGATAAACCGTAAACTTATTTACATTTAAAGGAAATGAGTTTGCGGTTTATTGCAATTAGTGATTAAAAGAAAACCTACAAAAAGTAGAGCGTAAAATAGGAATATGATAAAATTAAAGCATCATTTAATTGCTAAAAGAATACTATATACTTATTGAAAAACTATAAAATCTTAATGAACGAAGGTGTAAACGATGAATCATATTGATACAGTAATAGGAAGAGAAGAACTAAAAAATCAGATAAATCAATTATACAAAAATATCAATAAAAATGTACTATTAGTAAAAGGTTCATCAGGAATAGGAAAAACTTTTGCCATTAGGAATATATTAAAGACCTACCCTAACGTAAAGGTCATTACATGCAAGCAAAACCACCAGTATATAATGGAATTTACGCTAATCAAAAACTTAATAGATAAAATTATGGAGCAAATACTCGTCCTACCTACAAAGAAATTTAATCCATTAATCTATCAAATAAAAAACACTCTCCATACAGAACTTGAATATATTGCATATTTTGCAGATACTGTTTCAAAAATCTTTAAAGACACAAAAATCAAGCAAATAAAAGATTACACTCGTCAAAAATATAAGATTAGAAAAGCTGTCAACAACTTTGTAAAGCTTATAGTAAATACATTAGGCAATATATGCATTCATTTAGACGATATACAATGGGCTGATGAGAATTCTCTCGATATGATAAAAGCACTAATAAAGGATAAGTCAATTAACGCAACCTTTATACTATCCTATAGAGACGAATTTACTCAATTATCAAAAGAAGAAAAATCATATGGCGTAGTAGAGCTATGCCCATTAAAAGAAACAGAAGTTAAGAAGATAATAACAGAACGAACAAGTAAAGATATTATACACTCTGATTACTTAGCAAGATACATTTACAGTATTACTCTTGGAAATCCATTTTATATTACAAAAGTCATAGATGAATTTAGATCGAAGCAAATTATTGAACATAGTCATGATGATAGATATATAGTACATATAGATAAGCTAACAAAATCAAATATTTCCGAAAATGTAAATGAAGTTATGCTATCAAGAGTTTTAGAGCTAAATAATAATGAAAAATTATTCTTAGAATATTTATCATGCTTTGGTGGTGATATTTCTAGGAGATACTTTGAAAAAATATTTAGCCAAAAATCAGATACAATTATAAAAAGTCTTATAGAAAAATCTTTTATATTCATCACAGACGAAAGATACAGCTTTACCCATGATATTATCTTTGAATATATCTATAAAAACATAGATAGCAAACAAAGAGAGCATATCTATTATGCCATAGCAAAAGATCTAACAGAATTTTATAAAACAGATAAAAACTTATGGTCACTATTGGTGACAGCAATTATGAATAGTAGAAATATAAAGTGGAGCAAGAAAAGAACAAAAGAATGGTTTTATATCTTAAGTGAAGCTTGCCAGCATAATGTGAACTACAAAAAAATACGAGAGATTCTAATTACTTGTAAAGAAATAATGGACAAAAACACGAATTTACACAACAACGAAATTTTATTTAAACTGGCAAAGTGTCACTACTTACTAGGTGATTTGGAGAGTGCCAAAAGCATATACGATCAGATGAAAGAAAGGTCAAGTGATAAAAATCACTTACTTAAAATAGAAGATGAACAAATGAATATGTTTGCTTATACAGGAAATCACAAAGAAGCTATGAACACAGGTATTAAAATGCTAGAAATCCTTGGTTTTGAATATAACATAAACAACAAGGAAGCTTTGATAGCAAGCTTTAATGACTTCAATACTTTGGATAACTTAGATACATGGGTTTGTAAAGATGAAGCTGAAAATGTTATAGACGAACAATATATACTATACAGAATGATACCATCTACAAAAATATTATGTCAATCACACTTTCAATATAGTTTGCTATTAATCTCAAACCTAGCCCTCAAAAAAACAAAGAGCAAATACAAGTTGTTTGCATTGACATCCTGTTCTTTTATAATGTTCAATTTACTTCATAATTATAAAATGGGAAAACAACTTTCAGATATTGTTATGAACAATATAGATTTTAACAGTGAAGAAGAGTTTGTTCAAGAAACCATAGCTTTCTATTTAACATTTGTACATCATTGGTCGAACGATATTTACCAAACCATACAACTTTTAGAAAAAAATAATCTAACTTGCTTAGAAAAAGGCATTATTACTCATTTTGAATATAGCCTAGCATCTCTTATGTTTGCTTATTGTATAACAGGCAAAAATGTCTCCGAGGCATCACTTGCCATAAGGCAGAGGATAGAAATGCTTGATATAACCTCAGTAGAAGGAACACATTTTATCAATACCTATGTAAATTCAATATTTGATAATTATGCTAAAGAATTAAAAATCAAAAAAGCAATAACGTTATCATCAGAGCAAATAAAAATTGAAGCTATGGTAGGCATCTGGTTTAGTATTTTAGCCAGTTACATAAATAACCATATAGAAAAAGTGTATAGGGCGATTAAGTTATTGCAAAATCATTTTGTAGAAGTAAAAGGACATATAGCCTATATCCAAATGATTTTTATTACAACACTGATTATGCTCGAATATCATAAAAACTTAGATAAGGGTCAACAAGCAATAGATAAAGCTATTATTGATGAAAATAGAATATTTTTAGAAAATACAATAAGTCATTACGAAAAAAATCATTTAGCCAGATACTACTTTGTTAAAGGCATGTATGAAAAAGTATTTGGCGATAAAGAATTATCAATAGGTTATATCAACAAAGGTATATCAATAGCAAAGAAGAAATCCAATCATCTGCTTTTAGTCATAGGAAACAGATTAGCAGAAATATGTAACAGTATACCTGAATTAAAAAGCTTTTATTCATCAGAGGGGACAAAAGCTCTTCAAAAGTATATTTCAAATGATGATGAAAATGAAAAATTTCAAAACAGTGAAGCTGAAGAAAATACAAGTGGCTATTTAATATTACAAGCTATGCAAAACATGGATGAAAATGAAGCCTTTAAATATTTTCTTAATAGTATTGTTGAAAGTAGCTTATGTAACTATGCTTGTGTATTACTTAATGAAAATAATACCTATAAATTAGCCTATGAAAAAAAAGAAAATATGCCAGCAATACATTATTTTCCATATAGGGCTATAAAAGATAACTCATCTATTGACAAGGAATTACTAATCATGTCAAAAAGGCTTTCAGATACGATTATAAAAAATAAGAACAGCGATAAAGAAAAACTTATTATCATCTTACCGATACAGGTATTTGGAATAGAAATAGGTATATTTTATATAGAAGCAATTAGCCATAATAAAGATAAAATAATAGATTTAATTCATCTAGTCTTACCATATCTAATATATAAACTTGATGGTATAAGTAACTTAAATACTGATAAAAACTCAGACAACTATAACAATGTACTAACCCCTAGAGAAATAGAAATCCTAAAACATTTATCAAAGGGAGATTCTAACCAAAAAATAAGTGAGATAGAATTCATATCCGTAGGAACAGTAAAATCTCACCTGAATAGTATCTATACAAAGCTTGGCGTAAATAACAGAAGAAAAGCAATCATTATGGCAAAAGACCAGCATATCATTTAAGTAAGATAATTGCAGAATAACCTTTAATTGATTCATAACAGACAATCACAATCCCTTTGAAAAAAGGGATATTTTTTTATTTTTTTTTTTTCAAAATATAACTTTCGGTAGAGGAAATCGAAAAAATATTTAGCTATAATGATAAAAAAAGATAAAGGAGAGCGTGTAAATGGTTAATATTGGTGAAATAAAACTCTTTACCTATGATGATGTACCTATGGGTTTCTTTGAGTGTGATGGGAGAAAGCTAGAAAAAAGCAAGTATCCCAAACTCTATATGATGATAGGTAGTAAGTATGGTACTTGTGAAGATCTATATTTTTGTTTACCTAACTTGAAAGATGATACACCGAAAGGTATGAAATATTGTATTGCTTATATGGGTGAAATACCAAGTATTGAAAGTAAGGGATAGTAGTTTATTTTTGTTTTGTACCTTGAGCAAAGTGAAAGGAATGGATATAAAGATGAAGAAAAACAATCAAATAAGAAGCATATCCTATATGGTTATTTTAATTGTATTGCTTTCATTTGGATGGATGCAATCTGATGGGAAGATGACAAGTGTTGCCTACGCGGAGACAGCTGTTGAACTCTCAAATTTTGAACGGGTGTTAAAGGATTTCGAGGAGGCTTATACAATTTATGATGCGTATGAAGTCATCGAAAATGCAGATTTTCGCTATCTTACGGACGAAAATATATACGATTTATTGTCTATTACCTATAAAAAGCCAAGATGGCAACAGCCAGATCGAGGAAAAACCGTAGAAGATGTAAGGCTGCTTCTTGCAACAAAAGGAGGTTGGATATATCGTTTTGCAGATAAAGCTGTAAAAAATGGTGATACTTCACAACCAACCTATTATCTCTCTTATAAATGGCCTGATAATCATGGTTTTATAGAAGGCACTGAAAATTATATCATACTACCTGTAGATACATTGATTGATCGGTACGGCTATCCGGGTGGCTCCTGTTTATGGCAAGAGGGCGTTGCTTATAAAGAACGAAGTTTAACACCGGGAACAAAAGAAACGAAACCTTACTTTATTTATAAAGTAATAAAACCATTTGAAGTACGATCGGGTAAGATTCAACCTTGGTTTGGTGTGGGAACAGGTAGTGAATTCCAATATTACTTGGAAAGGAACAATGTACAGTATTATCTGAATAATGGTTATTTAGAAGTTGTTAGTGATAACGATATAACAAGTTTTGCATTAAATGAACAAACAGGGAAAGCTACCATCAACCCAAGCAATCATACAGTAAATATAGAGGTAGCCAATGGAACAGATGTAACAAATCTAGTCCCAACAATAGGCATAGTATCAAAAGCAACAATTAATCCAGCAAGTGGGGTAGCTAGAAATTTTAGTAGTCCAGTGACCTATACCGTAACAGCAGAAAGTGGAACTCAGGACTGGGAAGTAACAGTATCAATAGCCCCCAGCAGCATAGCAAGCTATACACCAGTAACCTTATCCCAAACAGGAGATGTAGCCCATAATAATGTACAGTATAAAACAGCAAGTGAGGTAATATCTGCATTACCATCGGATATAATAGTAACCTTAGAAAATGGAAGTACAGAGAATATACCAGTAAGCTGGGCAGATACAGATGGATATAATGCAAAAGTAGCAGGTAACTATACCTTCACAGCAACATGGGGGACACTGCCAAGTGGAGTAGATAATGATGATACAATAATTGCTCCAAGCTGTGAGGTAAATGTAGCCCAAGGAACATATACCAATGCTGAAGCTCCAGTAATCACAAACAATATAATAGGTCAAATAGGAGAGAGTATAATGTTAGATGTCTCAGCAACAGTAAGTGATGGAGGAACAATCAGCTACAAGTGGTATAAGACCGATAATAAAAACAAATCAAATCCACAGCCACTTTCTGTAACCACAGCAGTTTATGCAGTAGATACAAGCAGTGTAGGAATCAGCTATTATTACTGTGAAGTAACCAATACAAACAATAGTGTTAAGGGAAATAAGGTAGTAAAGGTAGATAGTAATGTATCACAGGTAACAATCACAAAAGCCACATTAAGCTCCAACAGCATAGCAAGCTATACACCAGTAACCTTATCTCAAACAGGAGATGTGGCACATAATAATGTACAGTATAAAACAGTAAGTGAGGTAGTATATGCATTACCATCGGATATAACAGTAAATCTAGAAAATGGAAGTACCGCAAGTGTACCAATAAGCTGGATAGATACAGATGGTTATAATGCAAAAGTAGCAGGTAACTATACCTTCACAGCTACATGGGGAACATTCCCAAGTGGAGTAGATAATGATTATAATATATCTGCGCCAATCTGTGAGATAAATGTGGAACAAGGGACATATACTGATGCAGAAATGCCAAACATCACAAACAATCTAACAGACAAAGCAGGTCAAATAGGAGAGCGTATAACATTAGACGCAGCAGCAACAGTAAGTGATGGAGGAACAATCAGCTATAAATGGTATAAGACCGATAATAAAAACAAATCAAATTCACAGCCACTCTCTGTAACCACAGCAGTTTATGCAGTAGATACAAGTAATGTAGGAATCAGCTATTATTATTGTGAAGTAACCAATACCAATAATCGTGTAAGTGGAAATAAAGTAGCGAAGATAGATAGCAAAGTATCACAGGTGACAATCACAACAGCTCCACCAAGCACCAACAGTATAGCAAGTTATGCACCAGTAACCTTATTTCAAACAGGAGATGTAGCACATAATAATGTACAGTATAAAACAGTAAGTGAGGTAGTATATGCATTACCATCGGATATAACAGTAAATCTAGAAAATGGAAATACAGCAAGTGTACCAATAAGCTGGATAGATACAGATGGATATAATGCAAAAGTAGCAGGTAACTATACCTTCACAGCAACATGGGGAACATTCCCAAGTGGAGTAGATAATAATAATAATATATCAGCACCAAGCTGTGAGATAAATGTGGCTAAAGGTAGCACAGGTGGAGGAAGTAGCTCAAGAGGTAGCAGTAGTAATTATGCCCCAGTACAAAAAACACCTACTGAAAAATCTAATGATGAAATTAAGAAAGCAAAACCAAATGCGCAAGGAATCATTAGGGTAAGTGTAGAGGCAAAGTCAACCAGTAAAGGTAAAACAACTTTTAGATTACCAAATAACTTCCTAGGAAACAAAGCATCTGTGGAGCTAACAGTAAAAAATAAAGATTTACAAGTGACCTTGTTAAATGAAATGTTTACAGAAAAAGAAAAACAAGTAGAGTTGATTATGGAGCCAACAAATAAAGAAGAATTAGGCTTATCCGAAGAAGAAAAGAATGAAATAGGAGAAATGACAGTCTATAACATTTCCTTAAAAATAAACGGTAAAAAAGTAGACTGGGAAGGTGATGAAGAAATAGCTATTACTATTAACTTAGATGACAAAAAAAATAAAGACGGTCATAAATTTGTAGCCGTATATTACGACCGAAAAGGCAATATACAAATACTAAAATCAAGCTGCTATCAAAATGGTAAACTCTATTTTACAACAAAGCATCTAAGTGATTATGGCGTAATGTATGTAGAACCAACTTTCAAAGACATAGAAAATCACTGGGCAAAAGAAGGCATAGAAGCCCTAACAGCAAGAGATATCATAAAAGGAGTAAGCAAAGATGAATTCAAACCAGAAAAAGCTATTTCAAGAGCAGATTTGGTTACATTGATGGTAAAACACTTTGAATTTAAAAGCAAAAGCACAGAAAACTTTACAAGTGATAGTGAGACAGTATTTGATGATGTAGATTCTAGTAAATACTATGCAAAATCAATAATGGTAGCAAAAGAAATAGGCTTAGTAAAAGGCTGTGGTAACAACATGTTTAAGCCACTAGAACCTGTCAGCAGACAAGATATGATGGTAATACTACAAAAATGCATAGAAATATCAGGAGAATATCCTAATATCAAACCAACAGATAAATCATATCTGAACTTTAGTGACAGTAATGATATATCATCCTACGCTCTAAAAAGTGTAGAACTGATGATAAACAGTGAAATAGTAAAAGAAAGGTTAGACGGAATATATCCAAAAGAAAACGCAACCCGAGCAGAGGTAGCTCATGCTTTATATAATATAATGAAAACCAACATGAAATAACAGTTATTTAAAAATTAATTTCTAAACAGATAAACCGCAAATTTATTTACATTTAAAGGAAATAAGTTTGTGGTTTATTATAGTTATCCCAGGATTATCGATGTAAATATTACATTCAAAAAGTTTCCTGAAATGGCTCTTTGTATTGGTACACGGTAAACCATACGTACCTCGTATTTAATCCCCATTTTTGAGATAATCAATCTAGGCTTTGAAAAACTAGTAGTTTTCTAAAGCAATTACATTTAACTTTCTTTCAGAATTTATGTTATATAGAGCGGCTAAAAGCATTATCTTTACTAAAACTACTGGATCTATAGAAGGTCTTCCAGTAGATGAATACAATTTTTTTACTTTATCGTAGATAAACGAAAAATCGATTCTTGCATAAATCTTCCTAAGTAAGTGATTTTGCACGACTAATTTATCGAGATTGCAGGCACATGTTTTAAATTCTTTCTTTGTGTTTTTTCTTAGCATTCTGTCATTCCTAGGTAAAAAAATAAGAACTAGATAAAATCTAATTCTTATTTTAGCTTAAAATATTGAGTTTTTCACCACGCCCTTGCATTGTGTTGCACTGAGATTACTTAAAATTTTATATTAACATTTCGGATTAGCGATGTATCTAAACTGGTCCCTTCTAGTCTCACTTCGTAGATGGTGTTTTCATCCAGTGAAAAGATGTCTGCTAATGTTTTGTTATGTGATCAATCCTAGTTTCTATATTTTTTAACTGATTTAAAATCTCTTTTTTAAAAGCTAAATCGTTTTCCTTATTTTTCTGAATCGCCTCAAATAAAATAGTGGATGTTTGGGTTGTTTTCTTTATAGAATCTTTAAGCGATTTTCTCTGTATTAATATGGCTGGAACAATAGTAACTATAAATACAAATGTTAATATACACAACATAATAGTATCAAAATCTAGTATATCTATTGAAAACATAAACTTTACTCCTTTCTTTAAGTTGAGTATTTTAGTTATTTAGATAATTTGTCGTTTATTCTTTCTAAACACTCTAGTATTTCTTTTTTTATTGTTTTATCTTCTTCTGATACAATCTTTGATTTTCCTACTATTTCTTCAAATTGTTTTGTGGTGTCCTCTATAATTTTTTTATGTCCTTTTTTGTACATCAGTATTAGTATCAGAAGAACAAACATACATAATCCGCAGAATAAAACAATCATAGCGTTATAAAAACTTGGTGGCATAAACACTCCTCCTAATCATTTTTTATTAACTATTTTATTAATACATAAATCAACTTCTCTTATTTTAACATTATTTATATATATTGGATATAATTTCATGTAGTTATAAGTCGAAAGTATCACAATGTTATTTTTATTGCATAGTAGCAATCTATATTTTTTATAAAAACCTGTTTTAACATAACTTTTGTGGGTACATATAAAATATACAAAAGAAAGGGAGATGATTAAAGAAACTAGAATTTCTAAGATTTTAAAAATCAAACAACTTAAAGAAATTTAGATAAAAGGGGTGAGTCCACCAGAGTATGAATGATTTGCAATTAAATACAGAGTAAAAAAGACAACTCTATTAAGATCAGTAAAAGAGTTGTTTTTTTATGTTTTTGTTTTAATTTAACAGAATTTATGGGAGTAGTGCATTGAGGGGGAATGTTATAATATCTGTTTTTGATGGATTTGAATTCCAATAAAACTGATTATTGTAATTCAAAAGAATTATTAATAAGTTATATCTTGATTTTTAATTGATGTAAGGGGTTATATCTGTAATGTTAGTTTCACTTAAACTGAGACACTCCAAATGAACAAGACTTTTAATTGGATCTATACTATTTAGTTCATTGCAACGTAAATCTAAGACTTCTAATTGAGTAAGTGTTGATAAAGGATCTATATCTGTAATGTTAGATTGATATAAAAGTAGAGCCTTCAAATTGACAAGATTACTAATTGGTTCTATGCTATTTAGTTCATTGTAATCTAAATCTAAGGTTTCTAATTGAGTAAGTGACGATAAAGGAGTTATATCTGTAATCTTATTTTGGCCTGATTCTAAAGTTCTTAAATGAACAAGATTACTAAGGGGTTCTATATTACCTATTTTATTATCGTACAAACATAGATCTTCTAATTCGTTAAGTGACGATAAAGGAGCTATATCTGTAATCTTATTTGCACTTAAGGATAAATTTTTTAAATGAACAAGATTACTAACGGATGCTATATTATCTATTTCATTATGGCTCAAATCCAAATCTTCTAATTGCGTAAGTGTTGATAAAGGTGTGATATCTGTAATTTTATTGGAAGATAAGTCTAATTTTTTTAAATTAATAAAACGACTAATTAACTTTACACTATTTATTTCAGTATGGTTCAAATCTAAATCCTTTAATTGAGTAAGTAATGATAGAGGAGTTAGATTTGTAATTTTATTATAAGATAAGTTTAATTTTTTTAAATTAACTAATTTGTTAAGATAGGATAAATTTGTAATTTTACTGGCAGATAAGTTTAATTTTTCTAGATTAATAAGATTACTAATTGGTTCTATACTATCTATTTCATTATAGTACAAATTCAAATCTTCTAATTGAGTAAGTAATGATAAAGGTGTTATATCTGTAATTTTATTGGAAGATAAATCTAATTTTTTTAAATTAATAAGACTACTAATTGATTCTATACTATTTATTTCATTATAGTACAAATTCAAATCTTTTAATTGAGTAAGTGTTGATAAAGGCGTTATATCTGTAATTTCATTGAAAGATAAGTTTAAATTTTTTAAATTAACTAATTGATTAAGTGAGGATATATCTGTAATGCTATTTTCAAATAAGTCTAATTGTTTTAAGCTAACAAGATGTTCAATACCTTTTAAATTTGAAATATTGGATCTTGCAGCATATAAATATTCTATATTTTTTACATCATTACTATATATTTGTCCTTCTGGTTTACTTATAGTATCTCTAATGATATTTTCTAAATTTTTATCAGCAAAGTCTATAACTATATTTGTGTTATTAGCACTGACGAACATTGAATCCTTGTCAGTAAATTTATGATTTACGCTTACTGCCTGTATGCTATTTACACTGTGATCACTTGATGCATAGGTTTGATTCACAGGTACAAGTACTATCGTTAATAAAATCATAAATAAAACTGTGCATAAAAATATTCTTTCTGTATTCTTTTTCAATTTAATCACTCCTTTTTATATGGACTAAGTATTATAATAACATTTTTGTAAAATATTATCATGAACTTCTATGATATTCTACTTTAATTATCATAGATTCTAATATCCTGGATTTGATTTAGAAGTTTTGTTATATAACTGAATGTTTATTCAGATACATAACAACTTACAATAGTTAGAATCTACTTTGTACTCTATGACAGCTATTATTCTATTGGCTTAACAAGTACGCTCACATTTATAGACATTCTCTTTTTCTCAATAACTATATAGTGATAATCATTATATATCTGCACTTTTAGACAATTATTTTTATTTTTTTGTTGTTCTTATACTTATATTTTGTTACGATATAATCCAGTTAAAGATAACGTAAATACTTAATGAAAATAAATTTTATAGGAGGATTTTATTATGGCTTATGTAATTAAAGATGCTTGTATTAGTTGTGGAGCTTGTGAACCAGAATGTCCAGTAAGTGCAATCAGCGCTGGAGATGACAAATATGTAGTTGATGCAGGAGCATGTATTGACTGTGGTGCCTGTGCAAATATTTGTCCTGTAGATGCACCAGTTGCAGAGTAATTTAAACGAATACATAAAAAAACAATGCCCTATTCTTTGGATGAGGGCATTATTTTTTTGTATTAAAGTTTCGTTTTCTAGAAGAATGATCTCTTATACAACATAATTATATATTCCAGGGATATAGATAATTTTACAATTTGAAGTATAGTTAAAAAGCTCCAATCTAGGAGCTTTTTATGTAACTATATTTGCTATTGTGTCCCATTGAGTTTGAATATTTTAGCCACTTACTTTGCAGTACATGACATTTATTATGTCATCACCTTTTTTTACGTGAATTGTAAGTATATTCCTTGATTTTCCAAAATATTATCTATATACTTGTGTATGTATTATATTGGAAATTATATTTTGGTAGAAATTTAAATAAATCAAATGGAGATCTATATGAAAAACAAATCTTTTTTAAATGGTGCATTTATTTTAGCTGCAGCTATAGGAACAATAACAGGGTACCTTATTGCTTTACTATTGAATTATAAAGATATTAAAAAATATACTAAGATTAAATTTAAAGTCAATGATATTTTTATAAAACCTATAGTGTCTGTAATAGGTATGTCACTTGCCGTATTCTATATATTTAACTATCTGAGTGGAGTACTTAATAGTAATACTATAGCTACTTTAATATCTATATTAGCAGGGGCTATTGTATATGGTACGATACTTCTTTGTGTTGGAGGTATAAAGATAAAGGATGTTTTAATGATTTTTAATAGGAAATAGAAATAATTTTTAGGGATACTAACTAATTTCATATATCAAGTTTGTACTTCATAGATCTATAAAAAATATATAGAACCAACGATTCTCCAAATATATGCTTAGATAACAGTAAAGCTCCTGGATTCAGGGGCTTTACGCATACAATAGAATTACCATGGTGTCACTTTGCTTAAAAATGTATATTAACGTCTCTAAGATTTGTGATGTGGCTTCATATTATATATGTGAAGTTTTTTATTTTCTCCAGTTTTGAATTTCGATAAAATTATCTTCAGGGTCTTTTGCATATACAACTGTTAATATTCCAATACCTTCATATTCATTCTCAATCATTTCACCAAATTGCTTTCCACCATATTTAATTAGCTTGTTCAACACATCTTTAACTGAATCTACTTGAAAAGCAATATGGCCAAATCCTTGGTGATTTATTTGAGATTCGTTATTTCTAAGGTTGTCAGGAATATACTCAAAGATTTCTAATGTTGGTCCATTATCATATCCTGGTAAACTAAGATGAATTCCTTTAATCCTCACATTGTCAATAGTAGTGATCTTATCTATCCATTTACCTGAAAGATCTCTTTCAGGGTATATAGGTTTACAATTAAAAACATCTATATAAAATGCAGATAGTTTTTTCCAGTCTTTTGCAATGATATTTGTATGAACATATTTGATAGGAGTATTCATTTTTTTCCCTCTTTTCATATAATTTAAGCTGGTGCTGAGCACCAGCATATTCCTATCTTCTCATTTACTTACTATATTTTATTCTAATAAAGGTTCTTTTATGCTCTATTGATTTAGTTACAATCCCATAAATCTTTTCTTTTAATATTTAAATTTAGTTATTCCTTCTTGCATTTCTTCTGCTAATTTGGCTAATGATTCACTGGCATTAGCGATTTCTTCTATAGATGCTGTTTGCTCTTCTACAGAGGCAGAAGCTTCTTCTGTTCCTGCTGCATTTTCTTCTGATATGGCAGAGAGATTTTCAATAATTCCTATCATTTCCGTTTTCTTATCCTGCATTTCCTTTGAAGATGCGGTGATATTTTGGATTATGTGTTTCATTTTTTCAATTGCATGGTCAATCCCTTCAAATTTTTCTTTAGTAAGTTCCACGCTTTCTGATTGAGATGCAACAATTTTTCCTACCTGTTCCATGGTTTTTACTGCATCTTCTGTTTTATTTGTCAATTCTCCAATAATCGTAGCAATTTCTTCTGTGAATGCATTAGATTGTTCTGCTAGCTTTCTTATTTCATCTGCTACAACAGCAAAACCTTTACCTGCTTCTCCTGCTCTAGCTGCTTCTATTGCTGCATTTAATGCTAATAAGTTTGTTTGCTCTGCGATATTTTTAATCATCTGGCTTGCATTTTCTATTTTTTCTGCGTTTTCATTGGTATTGATAATAACTTCATTTACTTCACCAGCCGCTGCATTACTTTGCTTTGTCTTTTTCACAAGATCTTCTAAAACTTCAAAACCTTGATTTTTTAATAGATCTACTTCTTTAGTTGATATATTTAGTTCATTTACAAATTGCTGCTCATTTTCTATTAATTCTCCTAAATTATTAATGTGCACTGCGCCTTCTTCTGTATTTTTTGCTTGATCATTAGCGCCCATAGCTATTTCTTCAATAGTTCTTCCTATTTCTTCTGCTGCGGTAGCTGACTGTTGACTAGTAGCTGTGAGTTCTTCTGATGAAGCAGCCACTTGTTGTGATAAATCTGATATATTTTTGATTAAATCAATAAAATTCATCTGCATAGTTGCTAGTGCATTTGTGATGGCTCCTATTTCATCTTTTCTGTTTAAATATTTTGTAGCTTTTGAATCTTGATCAAAGGATAAATCATATTTTGATAACCTATTGATAATATTGGACAAAACCTTTATTGGATCTGTTATTTTTTTAGAAATTACATAAACAATACTGATTAAAATCAATAGACCTAATAAACTAATTAGTATAAGCATTTGTATTAACTTGTCTATTTTATGTGTTACTTCTTTCACAGGTACAATGGTTGCAACAGACCAAGCTGTCTTTGTTTTACCGATGGTTATTGGAACATATTGTATATAACTTTCCTCATGATTATCTTTTGATTTTTCCATAGTGTGGAAATGTTGACCTGATTTAATTGCTGCTATAACTTCTTTTTTATTTTCCATATCTAGATCTAAAACATTTTTTCCAATGAGTGATTCTTTTTTGTGGGTAACATATTTTCCTTCATTAGACAAAATGACTCCATAACCTGTATCAAATAAGTTAATTTTATCACTGATTTCTTTTAATTTTTCTAAAGAGACATCAACACCTGTAGCTCCCACGACTTTCCCATTGATTGTAATGGGTACTACAAGTGAAGTCATTAATATGTTTTTTCCATTTATTTCGTATGAAAAAGGCTCTAGTATTGTTTCTTCACCAGACTTTTTAGCTAACAAATAATAATCGCCAGTTCCTGATAAATTATAGTCTTTACAAGGAATACTTTCTATATTATTTCCATTCCAGTACCAATAGGGAATAAATCTTCCTGTTTCATCATGATTATTTGTATTTTTGAACATCTCATCTTTTTCATCTAATGCATTTGGTTCCCATACTGTCCATAGGCCTAAAAAATTAGGATTTTCTTTTAATATATTTTTCAACATGGCATTCATATTTTGTCTATCTGCATTCCCATTTTTTTTGAGCCCTTCAAAACTTTTTGCTAAAGTTCGTGCAATATTCATTCCCGTTTCTAACTCTTGCTGTACTTTTTTTGATGCCACAGCTCCTTGTAACTCAGTTTCTTTATATGCATTTTCTATTGAATTATTTCGTGTATTGACTCCTACAACGCCAATAATTGTAGTTATGATTAATACGATACTTATGGAAATACTTAGTACTAGTTTACTTTTAATTGAATTCATTCTATTCCTCCTTCTATTTTTCAAAATCTTTCTTAACGTTCAGAAAAATCTTTATGTTCAATTGAATTCTACATTTTCTGCCATTTTCCTTCTTTTTTCGGCATCTCTATTCTTATCCATTTTTTACTAAATTTGAGAAATCGATTAGTTTAAAAATTTTTATATATTTAGGCAATAATCAAGTTTCTGGATTACTCTAAGGGCTTTTAGATTTTTGAAATTTTTTTTAATATACCCGTTTACAAATGGTGTACAGATTTCGTTTGTATATAGTGTAAGAAGAAATAAGCTGGCGAGAGTTTCTTACAACGATTATAAAAAACAAATGAAAAGGAAAGATTTATTATGGCTAAAGAAGATTTAAGAGGACTTACTCTGGTAATAGATACTCATGTGAACCCGTATGGACAATTTCATCTTAATATGAATGAAAGAATCCCAATATTATGATTTTACATATTGGGATTTCTTTACATTTGCTTTGCAGTACATGGCAGCTTCCGTGTCACTATCCCTAGAGGAATGCTCAAAAGGATTTAGATAGATATAGAATGTAATGAAAAATATTACCAATATTTGAAATTTAAAAATAAAAACGAATATTGCAGAACTATGTAGAAATATGACATAATTATATATACATGGATTTAAATAAATGCATTGATTCTATTGGGAACTGGTTAGTATATCTAATGAAATGGAGAGAGTCTCATGAAATTTAAATGTTCACATTTCTTGCTTGTAGTGATCTTATTTATATTGATGATGATACCAGATAATACATATGCAAATGTTTCACAACCAAACACGGATATAAAGGAAATAAAGGTAGTTATGGATGAAGACTTTCCACCGTATATTTTTAAAGATGAAAAGGGAAATCTAAATGGATTTCTTGTGGACGAATGGAATTTGTGGAATTTAAAAACGGGTATTTCAGTAAAATTAGATGCTATGAATTGGAAGCAGGCACAAGAACGTATGAAGGAAGGAAAATATCATGTTATAGATACTATTTTTAAGAATGATGAAAGAAGTAAAATTTATAATTTTTCAAGACCTTATGCAGAAATTGAAGTATGTATATTTTTTAATAAGAATATTTCTGGAATCATAGATATAAATTCCTTAAAAGGTTTTAAGGTAGGAATAAAAAAAGCTGATGCCAATATAAGCTTATTAAAACAAAAGGGTATTGATGACTACTTAGAATTTGATAGCTACGAATCTATTATAAAAGCTGCAAAAGAGAAGGAAATTAATGCTTTTATAATGGGTAAATCAGCAGCTCTTTACTATATGTATAAATATAATATGCAAAATGATTTTAGGTATACAAAGCCACAACACATAGGACAATTTTATAGGGCCATAAAAAAAGAAGATAAAAAACTTTTAAAGGTTATTAATAATGGTTTTTTAGAAATCAGTGAAGCAGAGCATGAAGAAATATATAATAAGTGGTTTGGTTTTCAATCTATGGATTCAAACTATATTTTTTACATTAAAATATTTATGACTATTTTCTCAATTGCAGCAGGAGTTTTAATTCTCTGGAGTATTACTTTGAAAAGGGCTGTTAAACAAAAAACATCAGAGCTAACATATACTATAGAAAAGTTGCAAACAAGCGAAAATAGAATTAAAGCTATTTTTAAAGCTTTGCCTGATTTATTTTTTATTATCAATAAAAAAGGTATTTTTCTGGATTATCAGGTGAATGATGCAACAAAGCTATTGTACCCTCCTGATAAATTTTTAGGGAAGTCTGTTAGTCAAATATTTGATGAAGAAATTGGGGAAAAATTGATCATTGCTCTAGAAGAGAGTATTAAAACAGGTGAAATGCAAATGATAGAATACAGTTTGACACCAGGAGAAGAGACATACTATTTTGAAGCAAGGCTTATTAAATATGATACAGAGCTAGCCCTTGCTATTATTAGAGATATTACACAAAGGAAACGATCAGATATAAAAATCTATAATATGAGCATAAAGGATAGTATAACAGGACTCTATAACAGAAATTATTTTGAGAAAGAAATGGAAAAAAGAAACCATCAAAATCTTTTAAATCAAGGAATTATTATCTGTGATTTAGATGGATTAAAGTTTATCAATGACACTCTAGGTCATGTTATTGGAGATGAGTATTTAAAAATAGCTACAAATGTTTTAAAGACATGTTTTGAAAAAGAAGATACAACTATTGCAAGAATAGGTGGAGATGAATTTGGTATCTTAATGAAGGATATATCAGAAAAAGAAATTGTTGAGAGAAAAGCTCAGCTAAAGGGTATGCTAGAAAAAATTAATAAAAATAAAGTAATTCCTATAAGTATTTCCCTGGGCTATACTGTTTCAACAGAGAAGGATAACGATTTAAGAGAAATGTTTAAAGAAGCGGATACTTTCATGTATAAAGAAAAGCTTCACCACAAGCAAAGCTCAAAGAGTGATCTTGTTCATATTCTTATGAAAATGCTTGAAACAAGAGATTTTGTTACGGAAGGACATTGTGATAGGCTTCAAATATTATCAGAAAAACTTGCAAAAGCTATTGAAATGACAGATAGTCAAATACAAGATATGATACTGTTTTCCAAATTTCATGATATTGGTAAAATCGGTGTTTCAGATAGGATTCTTTTCAAGCCAGGAAAACTCACAGAAGAAGAATTTGAAGAAATGAAGCGACATACTGAAATTGGATATAGAATCGCTCAATCTTCTCCAGATATTGCCCATTTAGCTGATTGGATTTTAAAGCATCATGAGTGGTGGAATAGAAAGGGATACCCCTTTGGATTAGGAGAAGATGATATACCTATTCAATGTAGAATTCTTTCTATTGTAGATGCGTATGATGCTATGACTAGTGATCGACCTTATAGAAAGGCTTTAAGTAAAGAGGATGCTATTAATGAATTGAAAAGATATAAGGGAATTCAATTTGATCCTGATTTAGTGGATTGTTTTTTAGAAATATTAAAAGATATGTAACCTATTAATAGGGATAGTATCAGTAGCTTTGTTATAGACGCAAAGTAAATGGTAATAAATTCAGGCATATAATAAATTAGCCTTCTCTTTTATTTTTTTATTAGAAGGTTTCGTATAAAGTAAAGTTGTAGGGGTACAGGCATTAAAACGCGGAAATTATACGCTAATGCTTGTACCCTTAAATTGTAGGGTTTAGATTTTTGCGATTCTTCTTCCTAAACTATTGATTTTATCCAATTGTATGTCATTATAATGTAGTCATTATGTCTTAGCTTCTTATTGAAGAACAATACAAATTTAGAAAATATATGCGGAAAATAGTTTATAGAAAATTTTTACATATATATGAAAAATTGGGAACAATTATAAGGGTGTAATTATCTTATAAATGAGCACATAAATAAACTTGTTTAGTAAAACTCAATGTAGAGGCATTAGAGGAGGATTCTTCGTTGTAAAAATCAGAATCTTCTAGAATTCGAAAGTTTATTTAATTGTTTTGCAACATCAAAGTTTATATTTTAAGGTTCATTAGAGAGTATTCTCTTATGATATGCGTGTAAAATCATAGCTATGTATTCACGCTCAAACTAAAAATAAGGAGGTGAAAAAATGAAAAGAACAGCAATGTTTAACGACCTGAATAATGATGAATTAATGCAGGTTAATGGTGGTATAGGAAGTGTAGTAGCTGGAATTATAGTTTTCTTAGCTTTCGCAGGTGGATGGATCTGGGGTAAATCAAAGCCTAAGCATGAAAGAGAAGCTAAAGCAGCTTAATGAGGTCTAAATTTTAGAATAAAGGAGGCGTTGTAATGAATTTTGTTAAATTAAATGATCAAGAATTAATGGATATTAACGGAGGTAGTATTGCTTTCTTTTACTTCGTTTGTGCAGTAATCACTGCATTTGTAGGCGGATATGGTATTGGTAAAGATAGAAGAGAAAAACCAAAAGAGAAAAAAGCTGCTGCATAGACTAATTACATAATAATAACTTATTCTAAACTGCTATATACCATATTTATGGTATATAGCAGTAAAATCATGATTACATAAGATCGTTAGCTGGAGGAATATTTATGTTGAAAGAAAAATATTATTGTGTCAAGCAACATGATATTACTGACTGTGGGGCAGCATGTATTGCAACCATATGTAAGCAATATGGACTACAAATGCCTATATCAAAGATTCGTCAAGTTGCTGGGACAGATAAAAAAGGAACAAATGCATATGGACTAGTAAAAGCAGCTAAAGCCTTGGGGTTTACAGCAAAGGGAGTAAAGGGAGAGAAGGAAGCAATTTTTTCAGAATTTCCGCTACCGGCGATTGCCCATGTCATCATTAATGAAAATATACTTCACTATGTAGTCATTCATCATGTAGATAAAGATAAAATAATTATAGCAGATCCAGATGTAGGAGTGGTAAATTATACGCCAGATGATTTTTTTAAGATTTGGACAGGTGTACTTATTTTAATGGTACCAACATCAACCTTTAAAAAGGGAAATGAAACAAAAAGCATCTATAAAAGGTTTTTTTGTTTAATTAAACCTCAGAGAAGATTACTATTTAATATATTTTTGGCTTCTATTATATATACGGTATTAGGTATTTTAGGAGCTTTTTATTTTAAGTTTTTATTAGATGATATTTTGCAATATAATTTAAAAAAAACATTACATGTTATATCTGTTGGCGTAATTATACTGAATCTTATTAAGGGAATTTTAAATGCTTTTAGAACACATCTTTTATTATATCTTAGTCAAAGAATAGATATTCCATTGATTTTAGGATATTACGAGCATGTATTAGATTTGCCGTTAAACTTTTTTGGTACGAGACGAGTTGGTGAAATTATATCTAGATTTATGGATGCATCAAAAATAAGAGAGGCAATTTCTGGTGCTACTTTAACCATAATGATAGATACTATAATGGCCATAGCAGGAGGAATAATACTTTATATACAAAATTCTACGCTGTTTTTCATAGCAGTTATTATGCTAGTACTCTATTGTCTTATTGTATTTTTATTTAATAAGCCTATTAATAGAGTGGAGCGAGAGGTAATGGAATCAAGTGCTCAACTAAATTCCTATTTAATAGAGAGCTTAAATGGTATAGAAACTGTAAAAGCATTTAATGCAGAGGAAGAATGTAAAATCAAAACAGAGGCTAACTTCGTCAGATTTTTAAAAAAAATCTTTAAGTCTGGAAAAGTTATGAACTATCAATCAACGCTATCAGGGCTTATTGCAAGTATAGGTGGGATCGTTATTCTTTGGGTAGGAGCATATCATGTTATAAAGGGGAATTTGTCAATTGGACAATTAATAACCTTTAATTCATTGTTAGTATATTTTGTTGATCCAGTTAAGAATTTAATTAATTTACAACCAGAAATGCAGACCGCTATAGTTGCTTCAGATAGATTAGGGGAGATTCTTGACCTTGAACTAGAAAAGGATGAGGATGAGAATAGAAAGCTATCACCTGATCGTTTAGATGGTGATATTTGCTTTAAAAATGTAGATTTTAGATATGGTACGAGAGAACTAGTTTTAAAAAATATTAATCTCAATATATCAAAAGGGGAAAGAATAGCACTTGTAGGGGAGAGTGGCTCGGGTAAAACTACTTTAGTAAAATTAATATTAAGCTTATATAAGATTGAAAAAGGTGAGATCTTAATTAATGATAACAATATAAAAGATATAAATATCAACGTTTTAAGAGATAGAATAGCCTATGTTCCACAAAATACCTTTTTATTTAGCGGGACCATAGAAGAAAATTTAAAATTAGGAAACGATACAACAATGGAAGAAATCGTACAAGCAGCTAAGCTTACAAAGACCCATGATTTTATTAACAATTTACCTGTTAGATATAAATGTAGGCTAGAGGAAAATGGAGCTAATTTATCTGGAGGACAAAGGCAGCGAATATCTATTACAAGAGCAATTCTAAAAAAGCCAGATATAATGATCCTTGATGAAGCTACTAGTAATTTAGATTCTCTCACTGAAAAAGCTATTGAAAAGACTATCAATGGATTAAATTCAAACGTTACAACAATTATCATAGCCCATAGATTAAGCACTATTAAAAAATGTGATAAAATATATGTCTTGGAAAAGGGTGAAATAATTGAAGTAGGATCCCATGAGGAATTAATAGATAAGAAAGGTAAATATTTTAATATGTGGAAAGAACAGCTTCCTGAATATGATGATTGTCATCACTATGCCACATCTAGTTGTTGAGGGGGTGAATAGAAGTGAAGAGTACTATTGTAGATATTTCAGAAATAAGTGATAGTAGAGAACTATTAGAAAGTAAGCCGTTACCATTTATTCAGACTTTTATATACATCATAGTGACAATTATATTAGTTGCACTCATATGGAGTTATTTTGGAGAGATTGACTTGGTGGTTAAGGCGAATGGTATTGTTCGTCCAAGTCAAGGTATAAATACAATAACTAGTAAAGCCACAGGAAAAGCAACTTATGTAAATTTAGAAAATGGGAAAAAGGTTGAAAAAGGAGAATTATTACTCTCTCTAAATAGTGATGAACTTAATTTAGAAATTCAGAGCAGGAAAAGAGAACTTGATAAAAAGAAATTAGATCTATTAAACCTTAATAAGCTTAAGGAATCAATAATCGCTGAAAATAATTTATTTAGTAAAGATATTAAGGAAGAAAGTGATTATTACTATAGATATTTAAAGTATCATAAAGAACTTGAAGGAAGTAGAAGTAAGGTAGACTCAATTAAACAAAAAATAAGGGATATAAATAAAGAACTTTTAGGAATACAGGGTTTTCTTCATTCAATGGAAAGTGGAAAAAATTTGATTGATGAGGATAATATAAAATATTCACTCATGTTTGATAAATATCTAAATACTTATAAAAATCATAGTAATAAGGTTAAATCTAGTAATGAAGAATTAGAGAATAATAAAGTATTATTTGAAGCTGGAATTATTTCGAAGATGGAGTATGATAAAATAAAAAGCAATAATGAAACAATAGTATTAGAATTTGAAGAATATGTAACTTCTTGTGAATTAGACATGAGAACAAACCTAGATAGCAATAAAAAATCATTGGAAGAGTATAAATATGAGCTTAAACAAATAAATAAAGACGCAGAATTTACAGACGATATAGAAAATATATTAGAAGATATAAAAACCGATTATTTAATTAATATCAATAATGAAATTGAGGTAGTAAATGATAGAATATCCTCCATAAATGATTCAATAGAATCACTTAACCTTAAGATAAATAATTGCAATATATATGCTCAAGTTACAGGCTATACAAATTTAATCAATCAAATCAGCAATGGTGATTTGATTATGAACGGAAAAGAAGTTGCAACCATTGTACCAGAAGATGGATCAGGATACAAAATACAGATATATATTTCTAATAAAGATATATCAAATATCCATATTGGTGATAAGATTAAGTATCATTTTCTTGCACTTCCCCATAGAGAATATGGCGAATTAGAAGGTGAAATTGAAAGTATAAGCACCGATGCTACATTGTCTGATAATAATACAGCTGGATACTATATGGTGGAGGCAAGCATTACAGATAAACCACTATATAGCTATAAGGGAGACAAATCACAAATTAAAGTTGGAATGCTTTGTGAATCACATATAATAACAAGGAGAAAAAAAATATTATTTTACCTATTAGAGAAAATAGATTTGTGGGATTAAAATAGAATTTTGCAAATACAGGGGTAAGATTTTCATATAAAAAATATTAAATGCTAGAGTCATCTATTTTTTAATTTTATTTCATATCATTAAATTAAATGATTTATTGATCAATTTAATTTTAGTAAGGGTACATCGATTTATATTATCGAATTGCCCTTTTTTTTATCATATGGAAAGTATTAACTAATTTTAATGTTTTTTTATTATTTTGTAATATTTAACTTAAATGTTTTAAATTGTAAAATACATATTATTATTATAAAATAAGTGTACAGGTTGTAGTTTTATTGAGGAGAGTTGTAAAAGCATTTATGAGTTAGACAGACTAAATACATAAAGGGGCTAAAAGCATGGGGATATTTCACAAGAAAGAGAAAAAAGATGATTCATCATTATACTTAAAAATATTATTTGATACATATAAAGATAAGGTATATCGCATTGCTTATTATATACTTAAAAATGAACAAGATGCAAAAGATGTGGTACAGGATACTTTTATAACGGTGTATGATAGAATCCATCAATTGAAAAATTTCGATAAAATAGAAAGTTGGATCTGTGTAATTGCTAGTAATACAGCAAAAGGGAAGTACAATAAAAAGAAGAAAGAAACATTAATAGATGATGATAATAAAATTATTCCTTTTATAAAAAATAATGAGGATATGAATATTCCGGAAGAATTATTGATGGAGAAAGAATTTAGAAGTTACTTATGGGAACAAATAAATTTCCTTAAAAATCAATATAGAGAAACTTTGATCTTATATTACTACGGGGGGCTATCTTATGAAGAAATTAGTGAGGTAACAAATACAAGCTTAGGGACCGTAAAATCTCGTCTATATCGTGCGAAAGAAAATTTAAAAGAAAGAATATTGTGTAATAAGAAATATGATTTAAATGAGGTGATATCATGAAAAAGAACCATTTGTTTGAGGAATGCATAGATCAGTCTATAGGTGAAAATATGGATTCTATAGAAGTACCGAATATGGATGATGTCTGGATGAATATAGAACATCATATAGAGAAGCCCCAAAAGACTTATATATCAAGAAAAAGGAAATTAGGTATTGTTGCAGCAATCATTATGTTTGCGTTAATTCATACAACCATAAATCATGAAGGATATGCCAATTATTTTAGATGTTTAAATTTCTTTACACAATCTACTTCAAATGAAATGGTAGATATTCACGTAGATAATAAAACACCTACGGAAAATAGAGATATAGAAAATTTTGCTAGTCACATAAAAACGTTAGAAAATGGAGTATCAGAATACACATTATCGATAGACATGGCCAAAGATATTTCAAGTTTTATGATACGCCAACCTGATTATATTCCAGATGGCTATAATATGGAAAATGTGACTTTACAACAATTTGAAGATGAAATTTTGAATGTAAAAATTATGTATACTTCAAAAGATGGTTCTTTTATGTTACTCCAAGAACCTATAAGTGGTGAATATGCTGTTTCTTTAAAAATTAATGATGAACAAGGAATGGTTATTGAAAAAATTGTGAAAGGTTATAAATACAATATTATAAAATACAATAATGGACTTATAGAAATAATATGGGATATGAATGAAGTAAAATTTACACTACAAGGAACGCTATCAGAAGAACAATTTTTAAAAATTGCTACATCTGTTTCTAGGAAAAATAAAAACGAGTGAGATTCACTCGTTTTTATTTTAATTCTATGGAGGCAGTAATTGTTTCTTCCACTTCAGGAACACTATTTTCTTTAAGAGCATGGGTTGTTTTTACTCTATATTTTTGCCCAATTTTACCTTTATAAACGGTAGTATAAGATATATTGTCTTTGTTATGGGAAGAATCAGAAGTCCACTTCTTAACAGATTTCCATGAACGACCATTCCATTTTTCTAAAGTAATATTAAGTTTGAGATAATCTACTTTTTGATCAGCTTTTGTACCAGCTTTTATATAAATATTACCATGTCCTATATCTTTAATTTCAGAACGAACACTCATGATGTGATCGAGGGATCTTGTACTATATTGAATATCCAAATTCCCTAATTTGTTTACTACACTCATTTCATTTGCATAACTTACTGGGCTAAAGATCATTGCAGATAATAATAAAGTTACCATAAGTACATTTAATTTTTTCATTTAAAAATCCTCCTCTGTGGTTGTGTTTTCATATATTATGATAAACTTCAAGCTTATTTTGTTCCCAAAGGAAGAAAATTTTTTGAAAAATTTTTTATGTGTCTAAATGCTAGGCAAATAATTAGTAATATATAGTCATAAGGGATGCAAGTTTATTATATTCTATATAAAAAACATTAAAACAATAATGATTTGTAAAATAATAAAATTTTGTTATGAAGATACGAATTTTCATAAAATAATCTTTTGAGTTGTAAGGAGGACATTATGTTGAAAAATAAGATTATTTTTTCTCTAATTGTACTATTGTTAATATCCATTACAATAAACTATAAAGAAATTAATAAAAATAAATTAGATGCTGAAAAGAATTTCAATTGTTTCAATCTTTGTATAGAAACTCTATCTAATAAATTAACAAAGTATGATGAGACAGGTGATAAAATGTATTTGATAAAAAGTGGATACCTAGCAAGCACTATACAAACAATATGTTATTTAAATGAATCTCCATCACACATGCCTAGAAATTTTTTCAACGCTCTTTCATCTGATATATGTAATGACTTGAAAGAAAATTCATATAACAACTCAAAGATATTTTTCAGTAAAAAAATATGAAGAATGTAAATAGTTATGCTAACTCAGGTTAGAATGGTTATGTAATTGTTTTGAAGATTTTGTTGTGATATACTCAAATCTAGAAAATCATTAGAAATAGGAATCATCTTTTGACGGATAGTATCTTTTATATATGAATTGTAGAAGGTTTAATGACATAGGAAAAATCAAATTTTATATAAGAAGAGGGTAAAAATGAAAGAAATTTATATGCAGCAAGCTTTACTAGAAGCAAAAAAAGCAATGGAGATAGAAGAAGTTCCTATTGGTGCAGTGATTGTAAGAAAAGGAGAAATCATTGCAAGGGCCCATAATTTAAGAGAGACAAGCAAAGATCCAACCAGTCATGCTGAAATATTAGCTATTCGTAAAGCTTCTGAAGTTTTAGGAGGATGGAGGCTGACAGGATGTGATTTGTATGTGACAGTTGAACCTTGTCCTATGTGTGCAGGAGCTATTATGTTATCTAGAATTGATAGACTTGTTATAGGGACCATGGACCCTAAAGGTGGGGCTGTAGGATCTATCCTTAATATTGTTGAAGATGAACGATTTAATCATCAGACAGAGGTTATAAGAGGTATTATGCAAGAGGAATGTGCTACTATGATGAAAGAATTCTTTAGAAAGTTAAGGAAAAGAAAATAAATTTAAGCCCTAAAGACATGCTTTAGGGCTTTTGTTATAGAATTGGAGATAATAATCTAAAAATAGATTCCTTGAATTTTATGATCTTAGAACGCTTCTTGTATATCTCACTAGTTATTTCTGTGCAATCAGTCATATCTTTTTCAAAAATAGATTTTAATGCACTAGAAGTAGTTGTATCATAAATAAATGCATTTACTTCGAAATTAAGTTTAAAGCTACGAACATCGATATTGGCTGTTCCAACAGATGCAAGTTTTCCATCTACAATGATTGTTTTAGCATGAATAAATCCTTTATCATATAAAAAGGTACGAACCCCAGATTGTAATAGCTCTCCTATATAAGAATAGGTTGCCCAATAAACAAACATATGGTCAGGCTTGCTAGGGATCATAAGTCTCACATCTGCTCCTGACAGGGCAGCAATTCTTAAGGCTGCTAAGATGCTTTCATCTGGAATGAAGTAAGGTGTTTGAATATAGATACTTTTCCTTGCAGAATGAATCATTTTTAGATAACCATTTTTTATCTGTTCTTGTTCTGAGTCTGGTCCACTGGATACGATTTGAATTCCTGTTTTTCCATTGGTATTTATAGGAGGAAAATATTTTGAATCATAGTCTATTGTTTCTTTAGAAGCATACTGCCAATCTAATATAAAACGAAGCTGTATCATCTGAACAGCACTACCCTTTAGTTTTAAATGAGTATCTCTCCAATATCCTAATTTTTTATCTAATCCAAGGTATTCATTCCCAATATTAAAGCCACCGATAAACCCATATTTACCATCAATGATTGCCAGTTTTCTATGATTTCTAAAGTTTATTCTAAAGTTTATAAAAGGGATTTTAAATGGAAAAAAAGAGGATACTTGTCCACCTGCTGCTGTTAGTTCATTGAAAAAATTTCTTGGAAGCCTATGACTACCTACTGCATCGTATAACAGCCTAACTTGAACTCCTGTACTAGCTTTTTTAGTTAAAGCATTTACGATTCGTTTTCCTAGAGAATCATTTTGTATTATATAATACAGCATATGTATATGATCTTGTGCTTTTTCTATAGATTGAATGAGTGCATTAAATTTTTCTGTACCATCTATGAAAATTTCCACTTCATTATCTTGGCAAAAAATAGAATCGCTACTAACTAAATGCATATGCATCATGTCTTGATATTGTTTTATAGATGGATCATTAAAATTAATTTTATTATTTTGCAAATAGGATATTTGTTGTAATACCATTTTACGTAATATTTGGTCTTCTTCAGTTTTTAACTTAAATATTTTTTGTTTACTCAGATTTTGACCGAATATAAGATAAAGAATAAATCCGATATTAGGTAACAATACCAATACCATAAGCCAAGCTAAAGTAGAAGTAGGGTTTTTTCTTTCTAAAAATATAATGACAATAGCTAATAAAATATTTAGTATAAACAAAAGAGAAAGGGTTGAAATAAATGATTGCATAGCATTACCTCCTTCCACTTATAATACCCTAATAAGAGAGGATATTGCAATGAAATAAGTTTATAAAAGATAAATAAAAAACTGTGGAAGAATGATTTGCTTTTTCACAGTTTTTTATTACTTAATATGGGTAAGAATCAAAGAACTAAGAAGCCCAAGAGCTGCCATAAGTCCTACAATAGGACCTCCTTCTTCATAAGCTTCAGGCATCATGGTTGAGGAAACCATAGAGACGATTCCCCCTGCTGCAAAGGATCTGATAATAGCGATAAAATTTGAAGATGTATTTTGTAAAAAAACAAAACCACATAAGGAGCTTAATAATGAAAGGATTGAAACCATTAACCATAAAGAGAGAATTTTATTGTTTTTATAACCATCTTTTTTAAGTCCAATACTGCTGGATAATCCTTCAGGCAAATTGCTTATAAAAATAGCGACAACTAAAAGCCAGCTTACATTTTCCTGGCCAATCATGCTAATACCAATAATCATGGACTCAGGAATTGCATCCATGAGTGTCCCAATAAAGATAGCCAATCCAGAAGGGGCTTTTGATTTTTCTGATGAACGCTTTCGGTGATGACCTCCCTTGTGTACAATAATCAAGTCCAAAAGAGTAAACAAAAAAGCACCAAAAACAAATCCTATTGCTGTAATCTTGATATTACCATCTTTAATTGCTTCATTAAGAAGTTCAAAGGAAGCTGCACCAAATAAAACGCCTGTACCAAAGGCCATGATCATGCCGATAATATGCTTTTTTATATGAAAATAAAGACCTATTAAAGCGCCAATAAATACGGAAGAACCAGCAATTCCTCCCCAAAGAGCAGCTTTTAACATACTCGATCTAACCTCCAAAGCATGAAGAAATATTATTTTTATTTAGTATGCCACCGAATACCTTTTTCAATCCGATCAGTTTTATTGGTCAGTTATATAAAAAAGGAAAAATATCATGGTATAATAGAAAAAAATGTATATTATTTAATAATTTGTAAAACAAAAGATGAACAATAAGATAAATCATAAGAATTAGAAAAGAAGGGGAAGGATGAAAACTTTCATGTGGATGTTCATAACCATAGGTACTTTATTTTTGAGTATAGATATTTTTTATAATTTATATGGCCTTTATAAGGAAATTCATCGACAAAAGTATTTAGGAAAACTTATCTTTTGTATAAAAGGAGATAAAAATGAATGTAAAATGTATCTTTTAGGTGTTGGTATAGGACTCATTTGCCTTGTTTTATTGATAGATAGCTATTATATAGAGGGAAAATTTTTAATCAGATTCAATGAGCCTCGTATAGTGTGGGTACTAACTTTTATTCCTGCTATAGAAATGGTACTTAGTATGATTTTGAGGGGAATTAGAAGTGGGATTATTAATAATTTAGAAATAAGAGAAGAAGGAATGGTGACAGCTATAGGACTCGTGAAATGGAAAAATATTGAAGAATATCAGTGGGGGTGTTATACTACTGTTGAATTTATTATTAAAAAGAGGTTTTTGTGGATTGAGCGAAGGGTAAAAGCAGAAGCGAATGTTCATGTACATAAAGAGAAAGTAAAAAAGATATTGAGAAGATATATATTAGTACAAGATTTTTCATAATATTTACACAAAATCAATAATATAGTAAAATCAAAGTGACTATATAATTGGGGATGATTACATGAGATTTTTTGGACCCACACAAAGGGATGTATGGGAAAAAGTGAGTAAAGAAATTGAGGGGGAATTTATTGTTACAGATGGGCTCCTTAAACTTTATGAAGTTAGGAAAAAATTTAAAGATTGGGAGATTATACTGGAGAAGCATTCGTCAGGAGAAAGATATTCACCAACAAATACAAGGGTATATGCCACATTTTATAATAAACATGGGTTTAAATTTAAAATTTTTGATGAGTATTTTAAAAATTATTTCTCAAGTTTTTTTGATATGCAAGATATAGAAATTGATCAAAGTGGATTTAGTAGGGAATTTATTATAAGAAGCAATAGTCAGACGGCCATGAAGAGATTTTTTGAAAATCCAACTATAAGAGAACTTATGAACATGGAGGAAGACATATTATTCGAAATCAATGGAGCAAATTATTATGATGTACATCCTGCTGAAAATGCAAATATTGAAATTAAAATTTGTGGGATTATAAAGGATACGGAGCTTTTAAAAAATATGTTTGAACTCATTGCCACATGCCTTTTAGAAATCAAAAAAATAAATGATGCATATGAAAAGCTAGATATAAATGATTTTTCTAAATTTGATGTGATGAAAAGTAGTATTAAAAATATTTCCTATGATCAAATAAAAGAAAAGCTTGGGAGTAAAATAAAGGAATTTAAAAATAAATCAAAAGATGAGGAAATAAGTGTAGAAACTGTAACAGAACCTGCTGACAAAGAAAAAATAAAAGAAGAAATCCTTGTTAAAGAAGAAAAAGTAGAAGAAATATTTGTAAAAAAAGAAAACATAGAAAAAGAGTGTATAGTCAAAAAAGAAAAAAATGATGTAAAAATAGAAATACTTCATGATGAAAAAAAAGATTCTTCTCAAGATATGGATGAAAGGATCAAAGAATCAATAGCTAAGAAAAATGATTTTAATGAATCTATGAATCCTTCAAGTGAGATAATTGATTTAAGCGAGTACTTAAAGACCTTAAGTGTTTTTAATATGGATTCAGACCAACCAGAAAAAAAAGAAGAAGATAGGCTTTAAGAGAGAAATCATTTAATAAAATAAAAGATAAAAAATGGATAGAATTTTCTATCCACTTTTTAATTGCTTATTTTTTTATCTAAATCTATATTTGAGGGTACTAATGATTCTAAAGTTTCATTAACTGTTGAAGTTACTTCTTTTTCTTTATAAGAAGCATTTTCTTCTTCTAAACGGGATATGGTTTTTGTGAGTTCTTTGATTTTCCATTTTAATTTAAATTGTTTTACTGCACTAAGAAGCATAACAATCACTGCACCTAGAATAGCGGATAGTAATATAACGAGTGCTTGAGAAACGTTAAACTTTGCAAATAAAAAATTAATGGATACTACAGAAGAATTGAGTATAGCAAATAAAGCTACGATTACTGCAAAAGCTAATGATAATACAAATCTTAATTCCACCTACATCACCTCTCTTTACACTTATTTTATCATTGATTATTGATTTTTAGTAAATAAATTTACGTCCATATGAGGATAAGGGATATTAATATTTTCTTTATCCAAATTCAATTTTATAATATACAAAAACATATTTTCTATATTGTATATATAAAAAGTATAGCAATTTATCAAAAATAAAGATACTATGTAATAAATTGGAGGAATTATTCAAATAATGTCGAATCTGTAGTTATCCAAAGAATACATTAAATTCAAATAAAATACAGTTTGGAGGAGCAAGAATGGACAGAAGAAAGACATCCATAAAAATTAAAATTACAGGGATTGCATTATTAATTTTGTGTATAGTTATTTCTATAGGGACTGCTGTATCTATGTATACAGTTAATAAGGAAATGGAAAAGCAATTAACAGCAGATGGTATGGCATTAGTTGAGCAAATGACTCAAGAAATACAAAATAGCAAGGCATCTGAAGAGATGATGGAAAAAACGTTAGGAGATAAGATTAGGACAGTAGCTTATTTGGTTGGCAAAAAGGAGAATATTTCTAATGCCTACCTAAAAGAAATTGTAAAACAATTAAATATATCAACTATTAATGTTGCAGATGCAAGTAGAAAAGTTATATATTCTAGTAATGATGCTGTTTTAGGAGTTGAATATCCTTCCAATCATCCAGTGATCCATTTGTTTGAAGCTGGAGAAGGGGAAATTATAGAAAAAATTAGAAAGAGTACGGATGGAGATGGAAAATATTACAAATTTGGAGCGGTTGCTTTAAACCATAATCGAGTTGTGCAAGTTGGTATTTTAGCAGATCAAGTAAATGAAATCCGTGAAAAGATAGGGAAACAAAAAATTGTTGAAGAAATAGCTCAAAAAGATAATATTATGTATGCTTTAGTAATAGATAAAAAGTTAAAGATTACAGCACATAATGATACTAGTGAAATAGGAAAAAGTGTAGATGCTATAGGAAGTAAAACTGCGGCAGTAGAAGGGAAGAAATTTAGTAATAAATATGAATGGAAACCTGGAATCTGGGCTTATGATGTGGCGGTTCCTATATATGAAAATGGGGAACATGTGGGAGCAGTAAATATAGGTCTTTCTTTAAAAAATCTTCATGATGCACAATATTCTATAATCAGAAGAGTTATGATTGTAGGAAGTATTTTAATTTTAGTGGGATTAGCCTTGTTAATAGTAATTATTGGAAGAATTATTTCTCCGTTAAAGGGGCTGGCAGAACTTGCTGAAAAAACTGCAAAAGGCAATTTAAATCAACAGGTGAATATAAAGTCTAATGATGAAATAGGCTTATTAGGATATAGTTTTAATCATATGATAGATAATTTGAGGGAGATGATAGAAAAAATTAATCATGTTTCTTCTTCAGTTTTATTAAATACAAAAGAATTAGAAGATGTATCTTTGCAAGTAGAAGATGTTTCAGAGCAAATAGCAAATGCTACTCAAAATGTAGCTGAGGGAGCACAAGGACAAGTTGAAGCAACCAATGAAGCCGCTAGGAATATTAAAGATATCGTAACCAATATAGAAGATGTACAATGTGAAATAACAAAGGTTGTAGAGTATGCCAACGAAACGAATAAAATTGTATTAGATGGGGAAGAAAAAGTAGATGCTATGGCAATGCAAATAGATAAGATTACAGGGAGTGTGAGCTCTTCTTCTAATATTATCAATGAATTAGAATTTACATCTAATGAAATAGGAAATATTGTTGATATGATCAATGGCATAGCAAACCAAACAAATTTACTTGCATTGAATGCTTCCATTGAAGCAGCAAGAGCAGGGGAAGCAGGACGTGGATTTACAGTAGTAGCAGAGGAAATAAGAAATTTAGCTGAAGACTCTATGAAATCAGCAGATAATATTAAAAACCTTATTGATAAAATCCAGGATAAAACAAAAGAGGCTCTATATTCAATAGAAGAGGGAAATAAAGAAGCTAAAGAAGGGAAAGATGTTTTAAAAGAGGTATTGGATTCATTTAAAAATATCGTTGAAGGATTTAATGCTACAAAAAACAGTTTAGATAAAGCCAGTGGAAAAGTAGCTGTTGTAAATGAAAAATCAGAAATTATTATTAAAAATATACAAGCAATAGAAGATATTTCTGAGCAATTCTCTGCAAATGCAGAAGAAGTAGCAGCATCAACTCAAGAACAAACAGCTTCTATTGAAAGTGTGGTAGAAACTATACATGATCTAGAGAATATGATTAAGGAATTAGGAGAAGCTATAAACAAATTTGAATATAAGAAATAATTTATTTTAAGAGCTTTCTACTCAAAGGGGTAGGAGCTTTTTTATTTGGTGTTATATAGCTAGGGATTTTATTGAAAATTAGTAGAAAGATTTACAAATTCATAAATTATCCTTATTAACATCACAATTTTATCACAACTCCCTTATACACTAAGATTATGTAGAAATAGAAATCTTTAAAAGGAGGGAATAGTATTTGTTAAAAAAAATATATAAGAACCGATTTTTTAAGATAACAGTAATCGTAACAATAGCTTTAGGTTTAGTGTTTTTAGGTTATAAAAATATTTATGAAACAAAAGCGTCTTCTAATGAAACCATGACAGTCAAAGAAGAAAAGGTGACAAAAGGAGATATTACCATAGGCTTTACAGGGGATGGGCAAGCAGAAATACCTGTTGTGAATCTAGATTTTGAGATTAGTGGTAAGTTAAAGGATCTTTATGTGAAAGAAGGGGATGAAATAAAAAAAGGGCAGCTTCTTGCTAAATTAGATGATACAGAATATGAAAAAAAAGTAAAGACTTCAGAAGTTAATTATAATAAAACCCTTGCTAGCTTAGAACAAAGAAAAGAGAATGTAAAGCTTACTTTGATCAATGAAAAGCAAAAGCTAAATGATTTAAAAGCGAAGCTAGATCAATTAAAAGCTGAATACCAACCAATGAAGAGTCTTGAAAGTTATTATGCAAAACAAGAAATCGAATTTAAAAGAATCAATTATGAAAATGCAAAAGCTGCTTACGAAACTCAATTAGAAAGGTATGAGATACTATCTAATTCTAACAAAGATATAGAAGTAGAAAAAAAGAATGTTGAAAGCGCAAAAATCAATTTAGAATTAGCCAACAATGATTTAGAGAATACATCTTTAGCATCACCTATTACGGCTACTGTTTTAAATATATCCAATAAACCAGGAGAGACCATTTCTACACCAAAGGATTCAAGTCAGATTACAGCAGATACCTCTCATTTTATTGTTGTATCTGATTCGAATAAGGTTGAGGTGGTTGTTCCTGTTTCAGAACTTGACTTAAGAAAAGTAAGAATGAATCAAATAGTAGAAGTAACTTTTGAAGCTTATGAGGGAGAACGCCTTAAGGGGAAGGTTATAGGGATTAAATCTCTTCCTAATATTGATTCAAGTGGGATTGTTACATATGATGTGAAGATTGAATTAGACGAAGGGTTAGGAAAAATCAAATCGGGAATGACCTGTTCTGTAAACTTTATACTAAGACAACAAAAAAATACTTTGATCATCCCAAATAAAGCAGTAAGGGTAGTGGAAGGAAAGCAGGTTGTAAAAGTAAAGGATGAAGGCGGAAATATTATTTCTAAAAATATTAAAACAGGATTAACAGATGGAAAATATGTAGCAGTGACAGAGGGTCTTAATGTAGGAGAAACTGTGTTGATTGAGAATAAGAAAGTGGAATAGGTGTGATGCTATGAGTTTTGTTGAGATTTTAAGATCAGTTCTTATTAATATTAAAGGGAATAAAGGAAAGGTATTTTTGACAACCTTAGGGATTATCGTAGGTTCTTTAACAATTGTTTTAGTTCTTGCTATAGGAAAAGGCAGTCAGGTAAGTGTGGAAGAACAGTTTAAAAGTTTAAATGTGGGAACCATTCAAATTACTACAGGGTTTGGAAGCCATGGAACTGAAAAATTGGGTACAAAAGAGTTAGAAGTCATAAAAGAGGAAGCAGACTCTATTAAAAAAGTTTCTATGGTGATTATGAGTAAAGGAAATATAAGTTATTATAATATGTCTACATCTGGATCCATTGCAGGGGCTACAGAAGATTTAAAGGAAATCAATAATCTAACACTTGCATATGGAAAATTTATTAGTGATGAAGAAAATGAAGATGCAAAAAAGGTGGCAGTGATAGGATACGATTTAGCAGAGTTGTTTTTTGAGGAAGATGTATCTGAAGCTTTGGGAGAAAAAATAATTATAAGTGGAAAAAGATATGAAGTCATAGGGGTTTTAAATAAATTAGGAGATTCACCAATGCGTGGCTTTAGCCCAGATGAAGGAGCTTTTATTCCTTATAAAGTAGCAGAGAAATATATAACAGGAAAAGGAGCTAGACCAAGTATCTTGGCTTTAGCAAAAGATATTGATTATGTAGAATCAGCCATTGAAGAAGTGAATATAATCCTTAAAAAATCATTTAAAGATAAAAGTAACAAATTTAGAATTATAGATGCAGGAAGTAAATTGCAATCAGCAAAGGATTCGGCTAGGACCATGACATTGATGCTTTTTTCGGTAGCGACAGTAGTTCTTATTGTAGGAGGTATTGGGATTATGAATGTATTGTTTGTTTCTGTAAAAGAGAGAACAAAAGAGATAGGAATCTTAAAGGCGATAGGTGCTAAACGGAAGGATGTATTATTTATATTTTTATTAGAAGCAATGATCATTAGTGCTGCAGGAGGAATACTAGGGATTGTAGGCAGTGTTTTTATAATGCCAATTATGAGTTATTTTAATGTAAGCGTAGTTCCTTCTCTTTTTGGGTATACACTGGCATTTTTGTTTTCAATAGGAATAGGAACCTTCTTTGGATATTATCCTGCCGCAAAAGCAGCAACACTTAAGCCTATTGATGCGTTAAATTATGAATAAGAGGAGTGGATAAAAATGAAATTAAAATCAAAAATATTATTAGTAGTGGTAGGTGGGTCTTTACTTCTTACAGGATGTGGAAATTCGAATACAGAAGCAGTTAGCAAATCATCTATACAAGAGACAAATAAAGTAAAAGTAGAAGAAAAAATGGATTCATCTACAGTTGATACAAATGAAGAAACAAATAAAAAAGAAAAGATAAGGAAAGGTGCAGATGTATATGGAAGAGTTAAAAGTATTATTGGAAATGAAGTAGTACTTGAACTTGCAGAAATGCCTCAAAGGAAAGCTGGAGAAAATGGAAAAAAAATAAGTGGAGAGAAACCTATAAATCCTAGCGGTGAGGAAGGAAATGGACAGGGAGGACATGGAATGGGAAAAAAAATAAAGCTTATAGGGGAGACCGAAACATTATTGATTCCTGTAGGAATTGACTTAACAACCTTTAGTCGTGACGGAGAAAAGGAAATAGATATAGCTGATATTTATGAAGGGGCAATGATGAAAATTTGGTATGATGAGAATGATCAAGAAAGTAAAACGATTACAAAGGTCATGATGATACAAGGCAGGCAGTAGTTATGAATAAAAATGTAATCTATATGAAGGATATTGTAAAATCCTATAGAATGGGAAAAAATACATTAACCGTTCTAAAAGATGTTTCTTTAGATATTCAAGAAGGGGAATTTGTTGCTATACTAGGACCATCAGGTTCTGGAAAGTCTACCCTTATGAATATTATAGGATGTATTGACATGGCAGATTCAGGAGAATATAGTTTAGCAGGAGAGGATATAAAAGCTAGGAATGAAGATGAATTAGCATTGATTCGAAATAAAGAAATAGGATTTATTTTTCAAAAGTTTAATTTACTTTCTAAATATACAGCACTTCACAATGTTGCTTTTCCATTGCTTTTAAGAGGAATGAAAATAGAAGATTCTTACATACGAGCAAAAGAATTATTAGAAAGGGTAGGTCTTGGGGATCGAGTAGATCATAAGCCTATGGAATTATCAGGGGGACAGCAACAGCGGGTATCTATAGCAAGGGCTTTAGCAGGAAACCCTAGAATTCTGCTTGCAGATGAACCAACAGGAGCCCTTGATTCTCAATCAGGAAGTGAAATTATGGATATGTTTTTAGAATTGAATGAAGAAGGAAATACCATTATATTGATCACCCATGACTTAGAAATTGCAAAAAAAGCAAAAAGAATTATCCATGTGAAGGATGGTAAGGTCTATGAATAAAAGAGATGCGTAATTTATGTATCTCTTTTATTCATTTCAAACCAAACAGTGGTTCCTTCATGAATTTTGCTCTTAATACCGTATGAAAAGTTATGGGCTTCTAAAATATTTTTTACGATGGACATACCTAAGCCTGTACCACTCGTATCTCTTTTTCTCGATTTATCCACTTTATAAAAACGGTCCCAAATGTAAGGTAAATCTTCCTTAGGAATGCCTTGTCCATGATCTATAATCTCAATTTTTGTATGATTTTTTGTAGTTGTTACTTTGATAAGTATTTGACTATTTTCATAGGAGTGGGTGATGGCGTTATTAATTAAGTTGAAGAATACTTGATAGATTTTAGCTTCATCTGCGTATATATGTGTGTTTTGATCATCTATTTCTATCAGCAACTTTATATTCTTTTGAGAAGCAAAGAAATCAAGCTTACCTATAACTTTATAAATTAATTCAGCAATAGGAAATAGGGAACAATTTAGTTCTGAAAAACCTGCTTCCATTTTAGATAAAGTGAGGATATCCTCAACCATAGTATTTAATCGACTAGATTCATCCACAATGACTTGTAAATTTTCATTTCTTGTTTTCTTATCAGCATCTACATCCATTACTAGTTCAGCATAGGCTCGAATCAAGCTAATAGGAGTTTTTAACTCATGAGAGACATTTGCAATAAATTCTCTTCGAAAATTTTCAATTTTTCCTAATTGAAATGCTAAGTCATTTATAGTATCTCCTAAAATGCCTATTTCATCTTTAGAATCTAAATCTACACGAACATTAAAATTACCCTTTGAGATTTCCTTTGAAGTTTTTGTTATTTTTAAAATTGGTTTTGCAAAATGCTTTGCAAATAATAGTGCTAAAAGAGAACCAATAAGCAGAGAAATCCATGTGATAATAGATAGTTGCTTTTTCAAAATAGAGCTTGTTTCTTGAATAGGCGCTAAAGCAGAGGTTAATATAATATTTCCAACTATAGCATTATTTTTTTCAATAGGAACTTTTACTACAAGTAAAGACCTTTTAGCTCGGTCAAACTTTTCAACAAAGGTTTCAACTTCCTTGGAATAAAGGTTTACATGAGGTTCTTTGGGTAGTTCTTTAGGAATTCTTTTAGAAATGATATTTCTATTCATAGGAAATAAAACTTTATTATGTGTATCGATAATAGTAATAGAAATATGAAAAGAAAATTCAGATCGAAAATCATTCATTTCATCTATGATCTCTTGTGAAATTATTGGAAAGTCATTTGTTGCTGAAATAAGAGCTGAGATATTTTTTCCCTCGTCTAATAATAAATCTTTTCGTTCATCGATATAAAACTTTTGAAGGAGCATGATTTGAAATAGCCAAGTGATTAAAAGGATGATTAGTACAAGGGATGTAATGCCTAACCAAAGTTTACTTAATATACTTTTCATGTTACTGCCCTGCCTTCAATTTATAACCTGTACCCCAAACCGTATAGATATATTTCTTGTGTTTGCCTAATTTTTCTCTGATTTGCTTTACATGGGTATCTACAGTTCTTACATCACCTATGAAATCATATCCCCAAACCTTATTTAATAGTTGTTCTCTTGAGAAAACTCTTTCAGGATTCTGTGCAAAGAAATATAAAAGATCAAATTCTTTAGGGGTTAATGCAATTTCTTCATGATCTAGAAACACTTGCTTGCCGAGGGGATTGATTTCAATATTTTTTATTTTTATATTTTTTTCATCTATACTACGATTGATTTTACTTCTTTTTAAAACTGCTTTTACTCTTGCTACCATTTCTTTTGGACTAAATGGTTTGGTGATATAATCATCTATTCCTAATTCAAAACCAAAAAGCTTATCGTATTCTTCACCTCTTGCTGTGAGCATGATAATAGGAATAGAAGATTCTTCACGAATTTTCCTGCACACAGTCCAACCATCTACTTTAGGCATCATAACATCTAACAATACGAGAGAAAATTCATGAAGAGCTAAGTGATCTAAAGCGTCTTTACCGTCAGTAGCTTCTTCCACTAGATAACCTTCCCTAGAGAGATATATTTTAATAACTTGACGTAATTTTGGTTCATCGTCAACCACAAGGATTTTTAGATCATTCATATACAAGACCTCCCTATATGTAAAGTAAATGAAATATAAATTTGTTATGTACTATAGATAAAAGAAATCATATATTTCATTAAGCTTATCATAACATAGTTTTAAAGGAACGAGAGGGAGTTATACAAAAGTTCAGGATTTTAACAAAAGTTCATCACAAAATGATCACAAATTATTTCGTACTCTGTTTACAAAGGGCTACAAATTCTTCAAGTACTGTATTATTTTCTTGACCAAGAAGAATATCTTTTATAGCTATTGAAAAGTCTTTCATGAGCCAATCCTTATAATACATTGAAAGTTTTTTCATGATATATTCATCGAACTCTGGATGAAACTGAGTACCAAATATATTTGAACCAGGAATTCTAAAAGCATTTACGAATTTACTTTTTCCTGTTACGCCTTCTGAAAATACTTCTAATTGGGTAGATGTGATAATATGAAAATGGAAGGAATAAGCAGATTCCATTGTATTAAAAATATGCCCTGATTTTAGTTGATGAATGGGTTTTAGTCCTATATTCATCATGGAAGCAGGACCTACACAACCTTCATCAAATACATCTGCAAGTAATTGAGAGCCAAAGCATATGCCTAAAGTTGGAATGCTTTTATGATGATGGATTCGATCCTTTATAAAGGATCGTAGTTCATGAAGCCACTCAAAATCTTCCATAACCCCAGTGGAACCTCCTGTGATGATTAAAGGTTCATTGATATATTTTTTTATTGTATCCATATCTTTTATAGCAGATAAAATTCTGGAAGGATATCCTAATTGATTGAGTTTTTCTTTTATATGAAAACCATAATCTGTATTTTCGTAAGCATATCCAGTTGTTTTTATAATATGGATCATTTATTCATTCACTCCTGTTCTTGAAAATTTATAGTAGTAAAAGTTGAATAATATTATACTTTTTTAGAAAATAAAAAGGGGATAGTAAATATCCCCAAAATTAATCGATTAACCCTTCAGATTTTAACCATTCACGAGCAACTTCTTTTGCATCTTTCTTTTCAAGGTCTACTTGTGCATTTAACTGCGCCATTTTTTTATCATCTAGTTTACCAGAAAGTAGGTTAAGAGCATCTGCTACTTTAGGATATTTTTCTAAAGTATCTTTACGGATGATAGGAGCTGCATAGTATGGTGGGAAAAAGTTTTTATCATCTTCTAAAACAACCAAATCAAAGGCAGGAATTCTACCATCTGTAGCAAAAGCACTGTTTACATCTATTTGTTTATCACGAACAGCTGCATAAGTAAGACCTGGATCCATTCCTTTTGCAGATTTAAAATTCATAGCGTATACATCTTTTAGACCTTTATAACCATCTTCTCTTTCTAAAAACTCTTGTGTACCCGCAAGAATTAAGTCAGGTGCTGCTTTTGCAAGATCACTATAAGTTTTTATGCCTAATTCATCTGCTTGAGTTTTACGCATGGCTAAAGCATATGTATTATTGAATCCAAATGGTTTTAACCAAACAAGATTTTTTTCTTCATACATTTTTTTCACTGTATCATAAACAGCTTGTGAATCTGTCATTCTTTCTTGTTTTAATACACTCATTAAAGCTGTTCCTGTGTATTCTGCATAAACATCTATATCTCCACTTTCTAAAGCTGTTGCAATAACATTTGTTCCACCAAGGTAGGGTTTTGTTTCAACCGTTACATCTGTTTTTGCTTCAACGATTTCCTTCATTAAATATACAAGGATTTCTTGTTCAGTAAAGTTTTTACCACCTACTACAATTTTGTTTTCTTCTTTTGTACTTCCACAACCAACAAGACTAGATAAAATCAATACAATAATTAAAAATAAGCTAAATTTTTTCATTTGCATCTCTCCTTTTTTATATTATTTCCTTAAACCCTTTGGAGTAACAGAAAATTCTAATTTTCTTAAGATAAAATCAAAGGTTAATGCTAAAGTAGCTGCTGGAATGGCACCTGCAAGGATGAGCTCTGGATTTACCGTAGCAATACCTCTAAAGATCAAGTCCCCTAAACCGCCAGCGCCAATCATAGCAGATATAGTTGCAACTCCTACGATTAATACAGTAGACGTTCTGATTCCTGCCATAATGATGGATAAAGCTAGTGGGATTTCAACCATAAATAACACTTGTTTTGAAGTCATTCCCATTCCTACCCCTGCCTCTACAGCAGCTTTATTTACACCAATAACTCCTGTATAGGTATTTCTAAGGATAGGAAGTAATCCATAGATAGTTAAAGCAACAATTGCAGGAAATCTACCTATACCGAGGAATGGAATCATGAAACCTAAAAGGGCTAAACTCGGTATGGTTTGAAAAACAGAAGTTATACCAATAACAGGATCAGCCATTTTTCTGTGTCTAGTTAAGAAGATTCCTAAAGGTACTGCAATAAGAACAGAAAAGAACAAGGCTGTTAGAGTAATTTGAACGTGTTGGCTAATAGCTAATAATATATCTGAACTTCTACTTTTGAAGATATTCAATATGCCAATAAAAATATTGTTTTCCATAAGACACCTCTCTCTCTTTAAGCGGAATATTTTTTCGCCATGACTTCAACGATACTTGCATGAGTAATGATTCCTTTTAACTCCTTATCATTAGAAATAACAGGAAGATAAGGAATATTACTATTTACAAAGATATCGATAGCATCCTGCAAAGATTGATCTTCTTTAAGGGTTGGAATATTTGTTTTCATAATATCCTTTACTTTTAGAGTTTCATCTTTATAATTTTTTTGAATTTCCCAAACGCCTATGGTACCTAAGAAATGATTAGACTTATCTATTACGAGTAAGCTATCTACCTTATGATTACGCATAATTTTGATAGATTCAGCAAGTCCTTTTTCTGGTTTGGTAGAAATAGGTTTTACCATGACATCATCAATAGGAGGAAGAATGTTTACTTTATTCAATCGTTCTTCTCCAATAAATGAACGTACAAAATCATCAGCAGGATGACGAAGAAGATGTTCAGGAGTGTCTAATTGAACAATTTTTCCTTTTCGCATAATGCAAATTCTATCAGCGATTTTTAAAGCTTCATCCATGTCATGAGTAACAAAGATGATGGTTTTTTTGATTTCTTCTTGTAATCTTACAAGCTCTTCTTGTAATTGTTCCCGGCTAATAGGGTCTAAAGCACTGAATGGCTCGTCCATTAAAATAATAGGTGGATCGGCAGCAAGCGCACGAATTACCCCTACTCTTTGCTGTTGACCGCCACTTAATTCGGAAGGATAACGGCTTCTGTATACTTTTGGGTCTAAACCTACCATATCTAATAATTCATCTACTCTTTTCATATAAGCATTTGGATCCATTTTTTTTAGTTTAGGGACAAGAGCTACGTTTTGGGCAATGGTCATATGAGGAAGAAGACCAATTTGCTGAATGACATAGCCAATATTTCTTCGAAGATCAACAGGATTGAGGTTGCTGATTTCTTTCCCACCGATGAAAATCTTCCCCTCTGTAGGTTCAATAAGGCGATTAATCATTTTCATGGTAGTGGTTTTTCCACATCCGCTTGGTCCGATTAAAACTAATAATTCCCCTTCGTTTATATGTAAGTTCATCTGATCTAAGGCCTTAAAGCCGTCTTCATATATTTTTGATACTTTCTCAAATCGAATCATATAAAACCTCCTTCGCAATAAATTGCTTAAAAAATTAGTATTTTAGGAAAATTTTGTGAATTAATAAAGCCGAAAAATATTATCCCATGAGAACAAAGTAGTAAATACTTAATTTCATAGGTAGATGTTGTTTAGTTTTGCTCGTTTCTTATTTTGAGCAATTCAAGAGAAAATAATCTCTATAATAAGTATAAAAATAAAGATATTTATATTATGGGTCAAAGCTGACTTAAAATATAATATGAAAAGAGTAAAAAAAGATTTGAAATAAAAAAAGAAATGTAAAACATTTACATTTTATATTTTGGCGTAAACACTCCCTTTACATTTTAATACTAATTCTAACTATTGTCAATAGCAAAAGTCATTGTTCATCGGGAATCGACAAGTATGTGAGTGATACGACAAAAACAATCCTTCATGATATAATAAAGTAGGTAAAACTTACAAAAATAAGGAAGTGGAGTGAGAAATTTGTCAAAAAAATATTGTTTTTTTATTGTTGTAATCATGCTATCATTCCTATTGATTTTAACAGGCTGTTCAAAAGAAAAAGCAGTAGAAACTTTAAAGGATGAAAGTCAACAAGAAACTGTAGTACCTGAATCTATAGAAGAGGTTACAGGAAATCTAAAAGTTCATTTTATTAATGTAGGGCAAGCAGATAGTATACTCATTGAAAATGGTGAAAACAGGATGCTTATTGATGCAGGGAATAATGGAGACGCTAATTTGGTTGTGAATTATTTAAAGAGTCAAGGAATCAATGAATTGGATTATGTTATTGGAACCCATCCTCATGAAGATCATATAGGAGGATTAGATGCAGTGATCAATACTTTTGATATAGGAAAAGTTTATATGCCAAAGGTTACCCACACGAGTAAAACATTTAAAGATGTTATTACGGCAATCAAAAATAAGGGATTAAAAATAACCAATCCAGTAGTAGGGAGTAAAATAGCATTAGGCGATGCACAAGGGGTTATTCTTGCACCAAATAGCAAGGAATATAAAGATTATAATAATTATTCTATTGTATTAAAGTTAACCTATGGAAATACCTCCTTTCTATTTACAGGAGATGCAGAAGATCTTTCAGAAGAGGAAATGATGAATAATGGATTAGACTTATCAGCTGATGTATTAAAGCTTGGACATCATGGTAGTCATTCTTCTACAACTTTAGAATTTTTAAACAAAGTAAACCCTACATATGCTGTGATTATGACGGAGACAGGAAATGACTATGGTCATCCTCATAAGGAAACCATGGACAAGTTGAAAAATAAAAATATTCCTGTTTATAGAACGGATGAAAATGGAAATATTATAGCCACAAGTGATGGAAAGGAAATTACATTCAATGTAAATCCAGGAGATTATAGTTACGGAAGAGAGAGTAAAAGTGAAGAAACTAGTACAAATAAATCAAGTGAATCCAATATTTTTACAGCAAAAGCGGAAAGTAATGAAGAAAAAACATATACTGATAAAAATGGAAAAGGTTTAATTAAAGGAAATATTAATAGCAAAGGAGAAAAGATTTATCATATGCCTAATGGAGCTTATTATAAAAAAGTAGAGGCGGAAATGTTATTTAATACGGAAAAGGAAGCGAAGGAAGCTGGATTTAGAAAATCGAAAAAGTAGGTGAGTCTATGGGTATGATTATAGATAGATTTGAAGAAAACTTTGCTGTATGTGAAAAGTCCGATGGATTAATGGTCCATATAGAAAAAGAAAAAATTCCACATAATGCAAAAGAAGGAGATGTATTATTAAAAGTAGAAGGTAAAATTGTTATTGATGAAGATGAAACCATGAAAAGAAAAAAGAAAATAGAAAAAATGGTTGAGGATTTATGGGAGTAGATAATAAATGAATAAGTAACATATTAAGAGGTGATTAAAAGATGAAACCATTAATTGGTGTTACTACGTATTATGTTAAAGCTAGTGAAGGGCATAAAAATAAACCAAGAGGAATGGTTGATCAAGACATGCTCATGTCCACCATGGATTATTCAAGATGCATAGAGAAGGCAGGTGGGGTTCCGTTAACGATTCCTGTAATTGATGATGAAGGATATCTAAATGAACTAATAGAGCGGTTAGATGGTTTTTTATTTACGGGGGGGCCAGATATACATCCACTATCTTACAATCAACCTTTGAAGTTAGGAATTGGAAGGGTAGTGCCTGAAAGAGATGCATTTGAATTAAAATTAATGAAAAAAGTTTTACAGAAAGATAAGCCTATTTTAGGGATTTGTAGAGGTTACCAATTACTGAATGTTTATTTTGGAGGGACACTCTATCAAGATATTTATACAGAAAAAGCAGCAAGGATCAAGCATGTTGGAGACGTATTGCCTAAACATTATCCTGCACATAAAGTAATTTTAAAAGAAAAAAGTAAGGTGTTTGATGCATTTGGTAAAAAAGAAATATTGGTAAATAGTTTTCATCATCAGGCTGTAGAAAAAATTGGAGAAGGACTTATAGAAAATGCGTGGTCAGAAGATGGTATTGTTGAAGGCCTTCAACATAAAGATTATTTATTTGTTGTTGGGGTTCAATGGCATCCTGAAATGATGGCTGAAATATTTGAAGAGCAGATAAATATATTTAAGGAATTTATTAATGTCATAAAAGATAGATGAGAAGATGAGTTTATAGGATAAATATTGAAAAGTATATGTATATAATTAATTTTTAGTATGGATAATGAAATGAGCGCTTACTTTATAGAGAAAGCGTTCATTTTTTTATTTTTACTTGACGATGAAAAATTTTTAAGCTATAATGAATCTAAATTCATTTAAAATGAACTAAAGTTCATAAAAAGGAGATTATGAATATGCCAAAGATTATCAAAGATATAGAAGAAAAAATATTTAATGGAGCGTTTGAATTGTTTGGGGAATATGGATACAAAAAAGTTGATATGAAAATGATTGCTAAGAAGATAGGTATTGCTGTTGGAACGCTTTATAATTACTATCCTAACAAAGAAAAGCTTTTTATTCATGTTTTTGAAAAGAGTTGGGGAAATACATTTTGCAAACTAGATGATGTATTAAAAAAAGAAATAGATCTTAAGAAAAAAATGAAAGAAGCTATTATTGTATTGCATGATGAAATATCAGCAAGAAAAGGATTGGGGAAAGCATTATTTAAAGAAAATATATTTGAAAAGGATGACCTAGATAAGGTGTTATATACTAAAAAGGTATTGTTAGATAAAGTAGAAAATCTAATCAAAGAAATAAAGAAAGAAGAAGGATTAAAGCTAGAAGACGGTATGGAGAGAAGGCTGGCAGGAACCATTTTTATGATTATTATTGAAATGAGAAATCAATATCCTAATGAAAAAGAAAAAAATATTCAATATATCAACAGTTTAATAGATTGCACTTATGGAAAATAGAAAAGGAAAAATATGATAGCTATTGTAAGGAGGTTTTTTAAGTGGAAGAAAGAATAAAAAGAGCTAGGATGATGGGAGAAGCAAAAATACCTAATGTCTTACTAAAACTTGCTATCCCAGGTATTGTAGCTATGCTTGTGAATGCGGTGTACAACATTGTAGATACTATGTTTGTGGGAATGCTTCATAATACCAGTGCTATTGCTGCTGTTAGTGTAGCTTTTCCTATGTTTATTATGATTGCTGCTTTTGGGCAAATGTTTGGTGTAGGGGCAGGATCCTATATATCAAGACTATTAGGTGAAAAAAATAAAACTTTAGCAGACCAGACCACTTCTACAACATTTTTTACAAGTTTGGTTTGTGGTGTAGGCTTTGTAGTTTTTGGAACAATATTTTTAGAACCATTACTTCGATTATTTGGAGCAACAGATACGATTATGCCCTTTGCAAAGGAATATTCTAAAGTATTGGTTTATGGTTCTGTTTTTACCGTATTAAATATGACCTTGAATAATATGATTCGAGCGGAAGGTAATGCTAAATTTAGTATGTTTGCTATAAGTTTAGGGGCAGGATTAAATATTCTTTTAGATCCTATTTTTATGTTTACTTTAAATATGGGTATAAAAGGAGCAGCTGTAGCAACTGTATTGGCTCAAATTATATCTTTTATCTTCCTAATAAATTATTTTATTTCTGGAAAAAGCTATATAAAGATTTCTACAAAATACTTTGCTTTTTCAAAAGAAATATATGCTCAGATCATGAAGATAGGAACAGCTACCTTTGCAAGGCAAGCTCTTTCTAGTTTCTCATTAGGATTAATTAACTTGGCAGCAAAGCCTTATGGAGATGCAGCTGTTGCAGCCATGGGGGTTACTTTAAGAATATTTTCATTAGGAGTGTTTGTGGTATTTGGATATAATCAAGGTTTTCAACCTATAGCAGGGTATAATTATGGAGCAAAAAAATATGATCGGTTGAAAGAAGCTATCAAAGTATCTTTAAAATGGACTACCGTATTTTGTGTAATGATGGCAGCAATATTTATAAGCTTTGCTGAAGGAATTCTTTCAGTATTTAGTAATGATCCAGAAGTAATTGATATAGGTGCAAAAACCCTTAGAGCAGTGGTTTTATTGTTTCCGCTATTTGGATTTCAACAGGTCTATGCTGTGTTATTCCAAGCCCTTGGAAGAGGAAAAGAAGCTCTTGTGTTGTCTCTTTCAAGACAAGGAATTTTTCTTATACCAGCTGTTTTGATATTGCCAAAAGTTTTTGGATTAAATGGTGTAATCTTTAGTCAAACAATAGCAGATTTCTTTACTATTATTGTTACAGGAATACTTGCTTTTTACATGCATAGGGGATTAAAAATGGAAATGAGTAATGAAAACGTTCAAAAGAAAAATACAGAAGATGTTGCATAAAATATTAAATGATAGGCTATAAAATAAGGATGGATTGAAAGATTCATCCTTATTTTTAGTTGGAAGGATATGTAAATAATTTCCTAGAGGATTTTTTGAATATTTGTCAAATATAAAATAATGTTAAATTTACACAAAATAAGGGGGAATTCTTTTTTGATGAATATTTTTAAGAGTTTATTTATGATTACTATTATTTTATTGTGTATAGTATTAATGCCTTCAGAAAATTATGCACAAGAAGTTGTAACTGGAATTGTAATTGATGAGGATGTAGTTTTATATAAAGAGGCGAGAACTTCATCACAAAGTTTAAGTCCTTTAGGATTAGGAGAAGAAGTATTTATTGAAGGGAACAAAGGAAAATGGTATGAAGTTTCCACGAGAGATGGAATGTTTGGCTGGGTCCATAGTGAATGTATATTGACTAAGGATGAGAATAATAAATTAATAGAAAATGGAATTGTTAATACAGGAACGGTAGAAGTGCGTAAAGACCCAAATATTCATTCTGATAGTATGGGAAGATTAGGATTTGCAACAAAAATTACAGTAGTAGAAGAAGAAGGAAGTTGGTATCAATTAGCTATGGAAGATGAAGCAATTGGTTGGGTACCTTCTGAAGTGATTATTACGTCACCTATCTATAAAAAAGGAAAAATTCAATCTGAAAACGCAAAAGTTCATGAAAAACCATCAAGAAATAGTAAAGTAATAGAAAAATTAGATAAAAATGATACTATAAGGATTGATGATTATCAGGATGGCTATTTTTACATTACATGGGATAAAAAAGAAAAAGGTTGGATTTATGCAAAAGAAGCAAAGCTTATCCATGAAGATTTTTTTAAGAAAGCTTTTGTAAGGGAAGTAGCTAAACAAAATTCTCAAGAAAATGGTGAAACTATATTAGCAAATACTTTTAAAGAAATAATAGAAAATGCTACATATCTTGGAGATGGATATACTGCTACAGCTTATGATTTATCTATTGCTTCCTGTGGAAAAGCTGTAGGGTCAAAATATAGAGGTTTTACAAGAACGGGATACAACTTAAATGGTAAAAATTGGGAACAAGCAATGGTTGTTGCTGTACATCAAAAGACGATTCCATTAGGGAGCAAAATACTTGTATTATTTGATGACAAGGATTGGAGAGCAAAATATAATGGTATTTATTTGGCAGCTGATACAGGTGGAGGCGTAAAAGGGAAAACGGTAGATATCTATTTAGGGGATATAGGGAATAAACAAATGAAAGAAGTAAGGGATTTTGGTAGAGCATATAATGTAAAGGTTTATTTGTTAAACTAAAAAAGTAAAGATTTTTATAGGGCTTCAGAAAATGTTCTGAAGTCTTTTTTTTATAAAAAAACCTGAATTGTTTAACTATAAATGGAAAAGCTAAGATTATAGAGGTGAGTGCTTTTGAATGATTCCTTAACCAACAGACAAATTGTCTTTATTATTTTTGGTGTTCTTATAGGATATGGCATCATGGGTTTACCCAAAAATGTTGCAGAAACTGCAGGAACAGCAGGATGGTTTTCTGTACTAGTTGCAACAGCTATAACAGTAATTTTTGCTTATATGATTACATATCTTAGCTATGTTCATAAAAACAAGATAATTTACGAATATAGTGAAATTTTAACAGGTAAAATTGTTACATATGTATTTATGGGAATATATATATGCTATTATTTTATAGTTTTTGCTATGTTAACAAGAATTTCATCTGAAACAATAAAACTTACTATATTATTAAAAACCCCTATATGGGCAGTCTGCTTATTTTTTCTTTTTGTTGTATATTATGCTTTGATAAAGAGACTTCGTGTTATTGCAAGAATTTGTGAAATTTATGGAATCATCATTATTATAGCAGCCGTGATGATCCATATATCATTATTTACCCAAGGGAAATTAATAAACATAAGACCATTTTTTGTTGTAGAAGATTTACCATTATACTTAAAATCAACGTTAAATATGATTTTTCCATTTTTAGGAATAGAGATACTTACCATCATTCCTTTTACAAAAAAAAATAACAAGAGAATATTTAAATATACAGCTTTAATGGTAATGTTTATAGGTGTTTTTTATATAATGGTCGTAGAATCTTGTATTTCTGTAATCGGTGTGGATGAGATTGTTCATTATGATGATGCACTATATGCCACAATCAGAAGAGTAGATATACCAGCTTTTCAGTTTATAAGAAGATTAGATGGTATATTTTTGATTGCATGGATTATGGCTATATTTTGTACTATGACCATATGGGCTTATGGAGCCATTGTTCTTTTGAGTAAATTATTTAAAAAGGTAAACTTTAATGTTCTTAGTTTTATTGTAGTTTTTTTTGCTTTTATTGTGTCTCAAATGCCTACTACCTATGGACAAGTAAAAAAAGTACTTGAGTATATGAGTTACTATGGGTTATTGGTTATGGGAATCATACCAAGTATATTATTTTTTATTACGAAGGTGGGAAAATATGATCAAAAAAATTAGTGAATTATTAATAATAGCTGTATTTTCCTTATGCTTAACAAGCTGTTGGGATTATGAGGATGTAGATAAAAAATGTATTACTATTTCTATCGGAGTAGATCAAGTTGGAGAAAATGTGCAATTTTCGGGTGAAATTGCTAACCTGACTCCTTCACCAGAAGCCAAAGAAAAGGCACAAACAGGGAATGTATATAGACTTTTATCCTATGGAAAAACTTTTGAAGAAGCTAGGATACACTATGATGCTATCAATCCTTTTCCTGTATTTTTAGGAGTAACAAGAGTAGTTGTTTTTGGACAAAATTTTGCTAAAAAAGGGATAGAACCTTATTTAAATAGAATAGGACATATATATGATTATAGAAAGACTTTGTTAACTGTAGTAAGTAGAGAAAGCCCCACAGAATTATTTGATACCAAGGTAGAAAAACATATATCTGTAGGTTTTTTAATAGAAGACATTATTAATAGTTTATCAAACACAGGAAAAGCTTTATATCCAACTTGTGGAGAACTCCTTTCTGATATTGCATTAGAGGAAGTTGGTTATTTACTACCTTACATTGGAAAAGAGAAAGGTTCTATAGCCTATTTAGGGCTTGCAGTTATGAAAGATTCAAAACTAATTGGTGTGATTGATATTGTAGATACAGATGGCATATTGTATCTATTAGGAGAAAATCCTATGTTAGTGGAAGCTATACATAATCCTGAAAATAAGGGAAATGTATATTCCTTTCGAACAAATGTTAAGAAAAGAAAGATTAAGACAAATTATACAAATGGAAAGATTGCTATTAATATAGATTTAGATTTACAGGCCATACTGAGATATCAATATTATTCAACACCAATAAGTGATGAAGAAATTAAAAGGTTAGAAAAAATTATCTCTGAAGAAGTAAAAAGCAGTATTGTGAGTGCAATTAAGAAAGCACAAAATGAATTCCAATGCGATTATTTTGGGTTTGCAAAATATTTTAGAGCGGATTACCCTAAGGTTTACAGAAAAATAAAATGGGAAGAAATATTTAAAGATGTTGATGTAAAGGTTCAGGTAAAGACAAAAATTGTAAATGAGAATCTAGTAGACCCGGATGCAAAAAACAAATACTAAAGGGTGAATGGGATGAAGAAAAATAAATTTATAGATAAAATAAAAGAATGTAATGATAGGAGCTTGGGTATATCTGTAAGACGGTTATCTATTTTCAATGCAGAGGTGTATATCCTTTACATTCCTGAGCTTACAGATAGAGAAAAACTATCAAACAGTATTATAAAACCTATATTACAAAATGGAAGAGAAAAAAGTTTTACAATAGATAAAATGGTAAATTCTATTATTTATATAGATGACATTGTCATTGATAGTGATGAAAATAAAATAATGAACTATATTTTTGAAGGAAAATCTATTATTATTTTATCTACCGATGAAAAATACATTATAGCAAACACGCTAAAGGTTGAAAAAAGATCTATTCAAGCCCCAGAAATAGATGCTACCTTAAGGGGGTCTAGGGATTCTTTTACAGAGAATATGGAGACCAATTTGTCATTGATTCGTTATAGAATAAAAGATTCAGCCTTAAGGATGGATAAATTTATTATTGGCAAGAGGACAAAGACAAATGTTTCACTCATTTATATAAAAGATATTGTAAATCCAAAATATGTAAAGGAAGTAACCAAAAGATTAAAGGATATCAAGGTAGATGGTATATTGGAGGCAGGATATATCCAAAAGTTTATTTTAAATAATGTTTTTGATTTATTTCCTCAGACGGGTATTGTTGAGAGATCAGATGCAGCATGTGCACATATACTAGAAGGAAAGATAACTATTATTGTTGAGGGTAGTAATCTAGTTTTGGTTGTTCCAAAAGTATTTATTGAATTTTTAGATGCTGGTGACGATCACTATGATAATCTGTATTTAGCTATTTTTTCTAAGATTTTGAGAGTACAAGGTTTTCTTATATCTTTAACATTATCTTCATTATATGTTGCAGTGGTGAGCTTTCATCCTGATATTCTTCCACCCCAATATATTTTGGCATTAGCAACATCTAGAGCATCTGTTCCTTTCAATGCATTGGTGGAAGCAGTGTTGATGGAGTTTGTAACAGAAATTCTAAGAGAAGCTAGTATAAGGCTTCCGAAACAGGTGGGTGCGGCTATCAGTATTGTTGGAGCCATTGTTATCGGCCAAGCAGCAGTTGCAGCAGGTCTTATTAGTCCACTGATGGTGATTATTGCATCTTTAGCGATGATGTGTTCTTTTGTTGCAGCAGATTATACGGTCATGAACCCTATTCGTATATTAAAGTTTATTTTGATTTTTATTACAGGAGTATTTGGATTGTTTGGATTTATTATGGGCATTACATTGATTATTATCAACATATGTTCACTTACTAGCTTTGGCATACCTTATTTTTCTCCTGTTGCGCCATTTAATTTTCAAGATTTGAAGCAGTATATTTTAAGCGATATCAACCTAGCGAAAAAAAGACCGAAGTTTTTGAATACAAAGGATAAAACAAGGCAATAAATTTTAACCATTATTGAGGAATTTTCTTATTTTTTACTAAGTAAAGCCCTATAATTCGTCTTAAATAAAGAAATGATTGGTGATATAATGAAACTAATCGTTCACAGAATTGGACAAAGATATTTTTGGAGCTGATCTACTTGATAGAATTATTAAAACATCTTATCAACAATTTAGGATATGTGATTGTCATCGCATTTTTTATTTCTAAATTGAATGCATTTCGTCAGATGATTCAAAAGGATAAAATAAGAAGAGGGGAAACGTTAATTCTTGCTTTTGTATTTGGAGGAATAGGGATTATTGGAACCTATGTAGGAATTGATGTACGTGGAGCTATTGCTAATACGAGAAATATTGGTGTTATTGTAGGGGGAATTCTTTGTGGACCTTTTGTAGGAATTGTTGGAGGAATTCTTGCAGGAGCACATAGAATTTTGATTGATATAGGTGGGATTACAGCATTTCCATGCGCTTTAGCGACAATCATTGGAGGGTATTTATCTGGAATCATCTATAAGAAATCAAACACTAAAAATAGATGGTTTTATGGATTATTAGGAGGAATTTTAGTAGAGCATTTAAGCATGTCTTTTATCTTATTGCTTTCAAAACCCTTTCATTTGGCGTTAACTATTGTAAAACAAATTTATGTACCTATGGTCTTAATCAATGGGATAGGGATTGCTATTGTGATTATGATTACAGAAAATATTTTTGAGGCAGAAGAAGAGATTGCGGCAAAGCAAGCAAAGCATGCTTTAGAGATTGCTAATGAAACTTTACCTTATTTTCGCGATGTAAATAAAAATTCTCTACAAAGAGTTTGTGAGATTATTAAGCTTTCTGTGAAAGCAGATGCTGTATCTATAACGGATAGAAAAAAAATTCGTGCCCATGTAGGAAGTGGAGAAGACCATCATACAGTAGGAAAGTCTATTTTGACAAAGGCAACAGAGAGAGTCATAAAAGAAGGAACTATTGAAGTTTTAAATACCTCTGCAGAAATAGATTGTATAGATGGAAATTGTCCATTAAAGTCTGCAATCATTGTTCCCCTTAAAGAAAATGAAAAAGTTATTGGAACTTTGAAAATATATTATGAGGATGAAAATCACATAACCTTTCGAGATATAAGTCTAGCAGATGGCTTATCCCAATTGATCTCCACCCAGCTTGAACTTAGTAAACTTGAAAAGTTAAAGGAGATGGCGAATAAATCTGAGATTAAAGCTCTTCAAGCACAAATTAATCCACATTTTTTATTCAATGCGTTACATACTATTGTATCTTTTATGAGAATGGATATAGACAGGGCTCGTGAACTAATGATCGATTTATCTACTTATTTAAGATATAATCTTGAAAGAGGAGATGCGTTGGTAAGTTTAAAAAAAGAATTGGAACAGGTGAGAGCATATGTTAAAATAGAAAAGGCAAGATATGGAAATAAATTAAATGTTATTTATGATATAGACGATGCAATAGATATAAAAATCCCAAGTCTTACCATACAGCCCCTTGTTGAAAATGCTATAAAGCATGGGATATTAAAAGGGCATCAGGATAAGGGTTCTATAAGGATTAGTGTAAAACAAAAAAAAGAAAAGGTTAAGATTATCATAGAAGATGATGGCGTTGGAATCGAAGAAGAAGTGATTATGGGAGTAAAAAAAGGAGAGACGAAAGAAGGTAGTATAGGGCTTTTGAATGTGCACAATCGATTAAAGCTTATTTATGGAAGAGGTCTTAAAATTGAACGACTTCAAAAAGGAACAAGGATATCCTTTGAAATTTATAAAAAGGAGGGGTAACCTTTGAGGTGTATTATTGTAGAGGATGAATATCCATCTAGGGAAGAGTTAAAATATTTTATTAAAGCATATAGTTCTATTGAAATTCTAGAGGAATTTGAAGAGGCTTTAAGTGCACTAAAGTTTTTAGAGAAAAATAGGGTAGATGTTATATTTTTAGATATTAATATGCCAAATTTAGATGGGATGACATTTAGTAAATTAATTGCTAAGTTTAAAGAACAACCAAAGATTGTCTTTATCACAGCTTATAAGGAATATGCAGTAGAAGCTTTTGAAGTATATGCTTCTGATTATATCTTAAAGCCTTATTCAAAGGAAAGAATGATTCATGCATTAAAAAAACTTGAAGATCAAGAAGAAACGGATATAGGCTGTAAGAGGGATAAGATTATTTTATGCAAAAATGAAAAAATGATTGTTATAGATTGGACGGATATATATTATTGTGAAGCCCATGAAAGGGAGACTATTGTTTACACAAAGGATGAAAAATATATTGCCAAGATGAATATTTCTCATTTTTTAGAGAAGTTACCAAAAAGTAAATTCTTTCGAAGTCATCGTTCATACATTTTAAATCTTGATAAGATTCAAGAAATTGTTCCTTGGTTTAATAATACATATAATGTGAAGCTTGAAGATTTGGATACAGCAATTCCTGTTAGTAGAAATAAAATAAAGGAATTTCGAAGAATTATGGGAATATAATTTTAAATTTATACACGAATGAAATTTCGTGTTTATTTTTTTGCATTTCATGTGTCAGTTTATTCATTTCATTACGAAATGCCTCCTTTTAATGAAGCTTTAAAATATAATAAGCATAAAGAAATATTATTCAAAGGAGGAGCGCATATGTTTACTTTTATTTTATCTATTGCAATTTTAATTTTAGGTTATTTTCTATACGGTAAATTTGTGGAAAACGTTTTCGGAATCGATAACGAAAAAGCTACGCCAGCAATATCTATGGAAGATGGTGTAGACTATATTCCAATGAGTTGGCCAAGGATTTTCTTGATTCAATTCTTAAATATTGCAGGACTAGGACCTATATATGGAGCCATAGCAGGTGCATTGTGGGGACCAGCCGCATTCTTATGGATTGTATTTGGATGTATTTTTGCAGGCGCGGTACACGATTATTTCTCAGGAATGCTATCTATTCGTCATAAAGGAACGAGTATATCAGAAGTTGTAGGGATTTATCTAGGAGATACTGCCAAGACTGTTATGAGAGTTTTCAGTGTAGTACTATTAGTATTAGTAGGTGTGGTTTTCGTAATGGGTCCTGCAGGGCTTTTAGCAAATCTAACAGGACTTAGTAAAACATTATTAGTTGGTATGATTATTATTTATTATCTACTTGCTACAGTACTTCCTGTAGATAAGTTAATCGGAAAGATCTATCCAATATTTGGAGCATCTCTTTTAATCATGGCAGTTGGTATTGGCGTAGGAATTATTGCAAAAGGATATACTATCCCAGAGATTACATTAAGCAATCTTCATCCTAAAGGAACACCATTATTCCCATTCTTATTCATAACTATTGCCTGTGGTGCTATATCAGGTTTTCATGCAACACAATCACCACTTATGGCTAGATGTGTAAGAAAAGAAAGTGAAGGAAGAAGAATATTCTATGGATCAATGATTGCAGAAGGGATTATTGCGCTAATTTGGGCAGCTGCATCTATGGCATTCTTTGGAGGAACAGAAGGATTAGCTGCAACCCTTGCAAACGGTGGACCAGGGGTTGTGGTAAATGAAATATCAACAACACTTCTTGGAGCTATAGGTGGAATCCTTGCTATGCTTGGCGTAGTCGCTTGTCCAATAACATCAGGAGATACTGCATTTAGAAGTGCAAGACTTGTTATTGCAGATGCTATTAACTTAAAGCAAGAAAAGACAATGAACAGATTCTATATTGCTATTCCGTTATTTGCAGTAGGTGTAGCTCTTACAAGAATTGATTTTGGCATTGTTTGGAGATATTTCTCATGGTCAAATCAAACCCTTGCCATGATTGTACTTTGGGCGGCAGCAACGTATCTAGTTCAAAAAGGGAAAAACCATTGGATTTGTAGTATACCTGCAACATTTATGACGGGTGTAACAACAGCTTATATTTTACAAGCAAAAGAGGGATTCAAATTAGCTGCATCATTTTCCAATATAGTAGGTATTGTTCTAGCGTTAGTATTCTTTGGAATGTTTATGAGGAAAGTAAAAAAAGAAAATAAAAATATGAAAAAAGAACATGTTGCATAGTAAGACAAGAAGTAGATGATTTAGGTCATCTGCTTTTTATTTTGCATTTTATTATTACTTCCTGAAAGAAACATAAAATTTTGAAAAAATCAAGATGTGGTTACAAATTTTTACAAAATGTGACAAACATATACAGTATAATATTATGGGACAAGTATAGAAAGGTGGGAGAAGATTGAATGCAAAAAAATTATTTTGGAGAATGACATTAGGAATAGAAGCAATAACTTATTTAGTGGTAATCCCTGTGTCAATATATGTGATTTATGTTTTAGGTGGATTTATTGATGAAGGATTATTATATACAGTTATTTCAGCAGCTCTTGCTATTGGCTTAAACATAGCGGTAGGAGTCTATATAAGAAGAAAAATAATCTATGAAGACTTAGAATTATTATATGGATCACAGATATTAGAAGAAAAAGAATTGGTAAATATAAAAAAGAGATTGTTGGTTTTTCCTTTTAAAGAAGGAATGGTTATGTTTTTTAGGTGGTTACTTGGTGTATCAAGTGCATTGCTTATTATAAATATCTTTGTACCTGTAACAAAAGAACATTGTATAGCTATGTCTATCTTTGCAATCATATTAGGTGCAGTAGGGTTTATGACCAATTATCTTACAGCTGAAAAGTATATTATAGATATTTTTATTGACAAAAAATTAGGGCATATTCAAGTGGAACATCATCATTTTATGGAATTTGGATTATCTAAAAAAATATTTGTAGGTTTTTTATCTATTGTTATTATGGGAGCTTTTACATATTCGTATTTAGTCTATGATATATATTGTGGAGTGATTATTCCAGATCAGTTTATATTACATTCTATTATTGCTGTTTTCTGTATTGTTTATGTTACATTTACCTTTTCCTACATTTTTGTGAATAATGTAAGAAAGACAATTGGACAAATTGAAGGAGCTATAAAAAGCATTGCTCAAAATGATTTGAATATTGATTTTGCCAGTGTTACCTCAGATGAAATTGGAAGTATGGGTAGAAATCTTCATATTATGAAAGAAAATTTAAGACAGCTGATTCAACATATATCAAGTACTGCTAATAATTTAAGTGCATCTTCTCAACAGATGGCAGCTTCATCTGAAGAATCCAATTCTATGGCAGAGCAGGTTACACAAATTATGGAAAAACTTTCAAAAGGTGCTGAAAATGAAGTGGTCTTTGTAGAACAAACTACACAAACGATTAATGATATGGCAATGCATATTGAAAAGGTGGCTAAAAGTGCTCAAACAACAAATGAAGTAGGGAAAAATGCTGAAAAAGCTGTAGAAAATGGGAAAAATTCAGTAGAAAAAGCTATTCAAAAAATGAGTCATGTTCAAGCTGTCATGAAAGAATCTGTTCAAGCAACAGAAGTATTAAGAAATAATTCAAAGGAAATAGGAAATATTGTCCAAGTGATTACAGGGATTGCTGAACAGACTAATCTTTTAGCTTTAAATGCAGCTATAGAGGCTGCTAGAGCAGGAGAATTAGGAAAGGGATTTGCAGTTGTAGCAGAAGAAGTGCGAAAACTCGCAGAACAATCAAGTCATGCTGCAGGACAAATTACACAGCTAATAGATGAAGTACAGAAAGGGACAATTGTAGCTGTAGATTTAATGCAAAAAGGAGCACAAGCGGTAGAGGAGGGTTCTACAACTGTTGTAGATACAGGGAGTGTTTTTGATGAAATACATGAAGCAATCAATGGTATTGCAACAGACATAGAAGAAGTATCAGCAATGAGTCAGCAAATGGCTGTTGGATCAGAACAAATTGTAGGAACTATGAATAATGTAAGTAGACTTACAGAAGAAAGTGCTGCAGATACACAACAGGTTTTTTCTGCTACAGAGGAACAAATGGCAGCTATTGAAGAAATTGCTTCAAATGCTCAAAATCTTGCTCAGATAGCACAAGCATTGCAACAACAGATTGGACAATTTAATATTTAAATAAAGAAAAGTAAATTTAAAAGGCTCCTATCAAACTTAGGAGCCTTATTTATGTTTTAAAGTAGCTTTATTTTTAAAGTGAAGATACTAAGTAAAATATATTAATAAAAATTTTAATATCTGTATAATACACAAGAGGCAGTAATTCCTGAACCTACTGACCAAAAAATAATCACATCTCCTCTTTCTAATTCACCATTATCTAAAGTTTTTGCTAATGCTATAAATGGACTAGTGGTTCCCGTATATCCAAAATCATCACCAACAAATGGAAATTTATCAACTTCTTCTTTGAGTTCATCTTTGATGAAATCTATATTCTTTTTTGCAAATTGAGATAGAAAGTATTTTTTTACGTCTTTTTTTGTTAAATCATTTTGAACCAAAAGATTTTCTATGGAATTTTTCGCACTAATAAATGCATTGTCTGTATTAAAAGGAACCCATTGTATTAATTTATCTTCAACGGGTAAATGATTATTATATATATTTGAAAAACCCTTAGCTGGAAGGGTGATAAATTCATGCATGGAAGAATCTGTATACCAATCAGAATCAATAAACCCTCTATCTGAATTTGCTGTATTTTCGAGTATTACAGCGCAGCCTGAATCTCCAAAGTTTGCATAGGGAATTTCTTCAGAATATCGTGCATATCTATTCATTTGTTCTGCACCAACAATCATTCCATATTTTATTTTAGGATTATTTTTCATATATCGACTAATTTGTTCAAGAGCAACTACCATGCCAACACAATTAGAATTCATATCATAGACGATGGTTTTTTCTTTTCCACCTAAAGCATGATGAAGTTTAAGGGCATTAGTAGGTTGAACAAATTCAGGAGTCCCTGAAGAGAATACAATTAAATCTAGATCCTTAGCAGTTAAATTTGCTTTCTTTAGGGCTCTTTTAGCAGCTTCAATACCCATTGTTAGCATATTTTCTTTTTTATTATTAGAAATATATCTTTTGCTTCTTCCTGTAAATTCTAATAATGGACGGATATTTTTTCCTTGTTTTTCAAAATGATTAATAAAAAATTCATTGGTTATAACATTTTTAGGATGATAGTAATCAACTTCCTTGATAGCGACATTTGTGATCATTTTATGATTCAACTCCTTTTGTTTAATTTTTTAGAAAAACAATTTTTGTTTGTATAGGAGCATAAGATAGGTAAATATGCAACTAATCAATAAAAAAGAATAAAACACCAAATTTAGGCATTTTATCAATATAAGAAAAATATAGTATAAAATTGAAATAATGTCAAATTAATATATAAAATACATTTTATTGAAAATCAAAGATTTTACCTAAAGCATTTATTTTAAAAAATATTATTTTTATACATGAAAATATAATTATGTGATTTTATTTAAAGATAGAAGGTTCTTTTATTTGAGTGAATTATATTCTTTAGGTAAATACTAGAGAAGAGGAGGAGATGCTATGCGTATTCGATTAGGTTATGTAGCTATTGCATTGAAGCTTCCTAAAGTAACGGCTTCTAGTCAATTGACCTACAGCAGATATAAAAAGCTTATAGAAGAAGAGCGAATAAACGAATTGAAAAGAGTTACTCGGTCTAATATGGAGGATTTAGTGAAAATTCTTTCATATAATGCAGAAAATAATATTCATTTTTATAGAATTACGTCAAAGCTTATTCCCCTTGCCACTCATCCTGATGTAATCAAGTGGGAATATGAAAAATATTTTAAAATAGATTTAAAAAGAATTGGAGAGTTAATAAAAAAACATCATATGCGTGTAGATACCCATCCAGACCATTTTAATGTATTAAATAGCACTAGGGAGGAAGTGGTTGCGAAGACCATAAAAGAATTTCTTTTGCATGATTATTGGTTTGAAGCCATGAATTACAAAGAAGGAAAAATGGTGATTCACATTGGGAGTGGCCAGGGAGGAAAAGACAAGGCAATAGAACGTTTTGTAAAAAATTTTCATAAATTACCTCTATCCATTAAAAATCGGTTAATCATTGAAAATGATGATAAATTATTTACAGCAGAAGAAACTTTGTCACTCTGTAAAGAAATTGGTGTTCCTATGGTATTAGATATTCATCATCATGTATGTAATAGTGGTAATCACCCAATAGAAGATTTTTTAGATAGAATTTTTTATACATGGGAAGGAGAATATTTTCCTCCTAAAGTTCATATTTCAAGTCCTAAAGAAGGAAGATTAGATAAAAGACATGCTGATTATATAAATCCTCGTGATTTTATAATATTTATAGAAAAATGTGTTCCACATCATCAAGACATAGATGTGATGATTGAAGCAAAACAAAAGGATTTAGCCCTTTATAAATTGGTGGAAGATGTGAAAAAACTAAAGCCTGATTGGAAATGGATTGATTCTACTACTATAGAAATATAAAAAATATGAAAATTTTGTATTGACATATTGTAAGAATGTTTGTATAATAAACACTAAATTACAAATTATATTGATTTAAAGTGAAGACGGAGAGAAAAATATTATGTGTTTAACTACAGAGAGCTAACATTTGCTGAGAGTTAGTGTTAAAGCTAGTATGTAATGATCACTCCCGAGCTGCCGAGTCGAAAAGAATTCTGAGTAGATGAGGATGGTCGCCTCCAATATAAGGCTAGGGTTCAAATAAGTATACAATATACTTTATTTCGACCGGAATAATGAGGCAATATTTTATTGCGAAGTAGGGTGGTACCGCGAATAGTATCTTTCGTCCCTATGAATATTCGATGAATGTTTATAGGAATGGAAGATTTTTTTATTGAAAAAAAGAATGCGCATTCGAATTTATAAATAAAACGCAGGAAGCCACAAATAATACTTAGAATTTTTAAAATTTTCAAAATGTTGAAAACGGAAAGGAATGACAAAAAATGAAAAGAGATAGTTTTGGGTCAAGGTTAGGAATCTTGGCAGCAGCAGCAGGGTCTGCTATAGGATTAGGTAATATATGGAAATTTCCTTTTATTACAGGACAAAATGGAGGAGCAGCATTTATATTAGTTTATTTATTTTGTATTGCATTAATAGGATTACCTGTTATGGTATCAGAATTTGTATTAGGTAGAAAAACACAATCAAATGCAGCAGGTGCTTTTAAAGCAATCGAACCAGAAAAACCTTGGTATTTATCAGGATATATAGCTATTGGGACAGCATTTATCATTTTATCTTATTATGCTATGATTGCAGGTTGGATTTTTTCATACTTAGGTAGGTCTATTACAGGAGAATTAATCACTATAGCGCCAGAACAATTGGGAGATTATTTTGGTGGAGTGATTGGAAGCAATATTGAACCTATGTTTTGTACTTTCTTAGTAATTGCATTTACAGCTTTCATGGTTTTATCAGGAGTTAAAGATGGTATTGAGAAGTATAGTAAAATATTGATGCCTGTATTATTAGTTATATTAGTAGGACTTATGATTCGTTCGGTAACTTTAGATGGAGCTTCAAAAGGATTAGAATTTTTATTTAAACCTGATTTTTCAAAGCTTACAACAAAAGGTGTACTTGAAGCTTTAGGACATGCATTTTATTCTTTAAGTTTAGGAATGGGAATTATATTAACTTATGGTAGTTATATTAATAAAAAGGAAAATATATTAAAATTAGCATTTCAAGTAACGATTGCAGATACTTGTATTGCATTGATGGCAGGTACAGTAATTTTTCCAGCAGTATTTGCATATGGATTAGAACCAAATGCAGGACCAGGACTAATATTTATCACATTACCAGCAGTATTTAGAGAAATGCCATTTGGTGCGGTATTTGAAACATTATTCTTCTTACTTGTAGGAATTGCAGCTCTTACATCTACTATTTCATTATTAGAAGTAGTTGTGGCATTTGTTACAGAGCAGTTTAATCTAACAAGAAAGAAAGCAACTCTTTTATTAGCTGTAGTAATTTACTTAGTATCTATTCCAAGTGTATTATCTTTTGGAGCATGGAGTGGAATCACTATGTTTGGTGGAAAAACATTCTTTGATGTATTTGACTATACAGCATCAAATATACTTTTACCATTAGGTGGCTTATTCGTATGCATCTTTGTTGGATGGGTATGGGGTACTGAAAATGCAGTAAAAGAGATTACGAGCAATGGATTATTTGCATTTAAATATAAAGGGTTATATGATTTAATCATTAAAATAGTAGCACCAGCAGCTATTACTGTAATCTTCTTAAATGCGAATGGATGGTTAAGTAAACTTGTACCAGAAGGACAAATGGGTACAGTCATGTTTACAGGATTTGGAGCAATTGTGTTTATTGGAATGATTGTATTAAATAGAAGAAATAGAATGAAAAAAGCTGATTTTTAAGGAATTAAAAAGATCAAAACCCCCTTGTTACTAGATTTTAGTAGCAAGAGGGTTTTTTTAGTTTGTTTCAAACGATACAATTAAGGATGGAGTTTAAATTGTATTCTTTGTTGCAATACAATTCAAATTAACATATAATAATATTAGAAAAAATAGGAAAAAATAATAAATTGTATCGATGTAAAAGGGGGAGAACTTAATGAATCATTGTTCAAAGAGTGTGCAAGGGAATAGTAAAACTAAAGAAATCGTTTTATCAGGATTGTTTATCGGGATGGTTTTTATTGCTACTATGTTTATTAATATCCGATTACCTATTGCTATTAATGGTGGATTGATTCATTTAGGAAGTGCTATGGTAGTGATCATTACTCTTTTGTTTGGAAGAAAATATGGGACTATTGCGGCGAGTTTTGGTATGTGCTTTTTTGATTTACTTGGGGGATGGGTGCAATGGGCACCATTTACTTTTCTAATAAAAGGATCTATGGCATACCTTATGGGAACTATTGCATATGCTTGTGGAAGAGAAGGAAATGATGTATTATGGAATATATTGGGGATTGTAGTCGGAGGTATATGGATGATTGTAGGTTATTATGTAGCAGAAGTTATTTTATTTGGGAATTGGGTTGCGCCGATTACGTCTATACCTGGTATGGCAATACAAATCTTTGCAGCTATGCTTTTTGGATTACCTATTGCTACTGCATTGAAAAAAACCAAAATACATATATAAAATAAAAGGAGATAAAAAAATGAAAACCTATCAATATTTATTTGGACCAGTACCATCAAGGAGAATGGGTTTGTCTATAGGCGTTAGTCCTATTCCTAGAAAATGCTGCAATTATTCATGTATATATTGTCAGCTTGGAAGAACAAATAAGCTGACCAATACACGTCAAAGCTTTTTTAAGACAGAAGAAATTTTGAAGGAATTTGAAGATTATTTAAAGGAAGAAATAAAATTTGATGTAGTAACAATTGTAGGAGAAGGAGAACCTACGTTGTATAAAGATCTAAAAGAACTTATATTGGGTCTTAAAAAATTGACAAAAAAGCCTGTTGCTGTTATTACGAATGGTTCTCTTTTATATGAAAAAGATGTACGAGAAGCCTTGTATGAAGCAGATATTGTACTTCCTTCTTTTGATGGCTACGATGAAGAAAGTTTTAAAAAGATTGATAGACCTTTTGGAAGGATAAAATATAGGCATGTATATGAAGGATTAATTACTTTTTCAAAGGAATATAAGGGACAATTGTGGATAGAAACTATGATTATGAAAGAGATTAACGATCATGAAGAAGCTTTATTGAAAATAAAAGATTTGTTAAAAAACATAAATTATAATAGATTATATATTAATACCCCTGTAAGACCACCAGCGGAAAAGTGGGTAGAAGCTGCATCAAAAGAATCAATAGAGTTAGCAGTGAATTTGTTAGGAGGTATATCCATAGATATGCTTGATTCAGAAGGGTTTTATAGTGAAGAAAAAGATGACTATAAAGCGATTCTTAGTATTATTAAAAGACATCCTATGAATCAATATGAAATTGAAAGCTTCTTAAAATCTAGAAAATGTGAGAAAATAGAAGAGATATTTGAAAAACTAAAAAATGATGAAAATGTTGAAGTGGTAGACTACAAAGGATATACTACCTATCGATATGTATCGTAAAGGGGGAGGATGTATGCAAAAACCTGTAAAAAGAGTTGCTGCAATTCATGATTTATCTGGTTTTGGAAGAGCGTCTTTGACAATGATTATACCTATTTTATCTACTATGAAGGTTCAAGTCTGTCCTATGCCTACAGCAGTTTTATCTACCCATACTGGAGGATTTGAGGATTTTAGTTTTGTAGATTTGACGGATACCATGGAAAGCTATCTTCATCATTGGGAAAAAATTGGGATAGATTTTGATTGTATTTATAGTGGCTTTTTAGGATCAACGAAGCAGATTGATATTGTCTCCAAGTTTATCGACGTATTTGGAAATGATGATAATTTAAAAGTGGTTGATCCAGTGATGGGGGACAATGGCAAAATGTATGCTACTATGGATCAAGAAATGGTTGAACATATGAAAAGGCTTATTGGAAAGGCAGATATTATTACCCCTAACTTTACAGAAGCTGCGTATCTACTTGGAGAATCCTATGAAGAAGGTATTTCAGAGGAAAAAATGAAGGAATGGCTTGTGAGATTGTCAGATATGGGGCCTAAAACTGTGATTATTACTAGTGTTCCAGATGGTAAGGAAAGCAAAAATACAAGTGTTATTGCTTATGATAAAAAGGTAAATCGATTCTGGAAAGTAAGCTGTTTATATATTCCAGCCCATTTTCCAGGAACAGGAGATGGGTTTACGAGTGTATTAGTTGGAAGCTTGCTTCAGGGAGATAGTCTACCTGTGGCGTTAGATCGTAGTGTGCAATTTATTACATCAGCTATTCGAGCAAGCTATGGTTTTGATTATCCACAAAGAGAAGGGGTACTTTTAGAAAGAGTTCTTGAAAATTTAAATATGCCTGTACTCATGAGTAGCTATGAATTGTTAAAATAACTATTTGAACGAAATAATATTATATGCTACAATGACCTTAGTTGACATCGAAAGAGTCAAACTATTATTTTTAAATTTCAAAATGAATATGGGAAATAACGTATTTTGCACTGATCCATTGGACAGGGACGAAAGAGGTTATTAGAAGAGTATCTTGATGTAGAAAAATTTTACACAAGGTATTTGTTGTGACTTTGTATTGAAGCCCTTTTTGTGTCCAATTGGATGTAAAAAGGGTTTTTTGATTTTGAGAAATTTTGATTGGAGGGATTATTTGAAGATAGGATTTATTGGAGCAGGTAAGGTAGGAACATCATTTGGAATATATTTAAAAAATCAGGGTTTTGAAATTTATGGATATTTTAGTAAAACCTTTTCATCAGCTGAAAAATCTGCAAAGCTTACAGGAAGCAAAGCGGTTTTAGATGAGACTGACCTTGTAAAGAGTACAGATATTTTATTTATTACTACAAGTGACGATGCTATTACTAAAGTTTGTGATGATTTAGTAGAAAGAAATGTATTATCTGAAGGAAAAATTCTTGTCCATATGAGTGGAGCATCTTCTTCAAATATTTTAAAAAGGGCAAAGAAGTCTGGGTGTTTTATTTATTCAATGCATCCCTTGCAAGCATTTGCAGATATAGAAAAGGCTGTAGATGATTTAAAAGGTACTTATTTTAGTATTGAAGGGGATAAAGAAAAGCTTCATGTATTAGAGGATATGCTAAAAAAACTTGGGAATCCTTATTTTAAGCTAACGGCGGAGCAAAAGAGCATTTATCACGTGACAGCTTGTGTTGTATCAAACTATCTAGTAACCTTAATGGATTATGGATTGTATTTATTTGATACGATTGGGATTGATAAAAGAGAAGGTTATAAGGCATTATTGCCTCTGATTGAGGGAACAATCAAAAATATTAATGGTTTAGGAACGAAAGATGCTTTGACAGGACCTATTGTACGGGGAGATGTAGGAACGGTTAAAAAACACATAGAAGAATTGAAAAATTTAGAGCATTTAGGGACCGTTAAGCAAAATATAGGAGTTTTAGATTTTTATAAAATAATGGGAGTAAAAACTTTAGAACTAGCAAAGAAGAAAGATGAAAATAAAGACTTTGAAGAGCTAAAAAATATTTTAAAAGAGGTGGAATAAATGGCAAAAAAATTTACAGTAAGTTCATTTCAAAAGGCAAAAAAAGATGGAGAAAAAATATCTATGCTTACGGCATATGATTATTCTACAGCAAAGCTTTTAGATGAAGCAGGAGTAGATAGTTTATTAGTTGGGGATTCTTTGGGAATGGTTATGCTTGGATATGAAAATACTTTACAGGTAACAGTGGATGATATGATTCATCATATCAAGGCTGTTTCAAGAGGGGTAAAACGTGCCATGGTCGTAGGGGATATGCCATTTTTATCTTATCATGTTAGTGTAGAGGAAAGTGTAAGAAACGCAGGCAGATTGATACAAGAAGGTGGAGCTCATGTAGTAAAGCTTGAAGGTGGAAGGGATGTAATTGATCAAGTAAAAGGAATTGTAAAAGCACAGATTCCTGTTATTGGGCATTTGGGACTTACACCACAATCTATCAATATGTTTGGAGGATTTAAGGTTCAAGGAAAGAGTGAAGAGGCAGCAAAAAAAATCCTTGAAGATGCATTGTTGTTACAAGAAGCAGGTGTGTTTTCCATTGTGTTAGAATGCGTTCCAGAAAAATTAGCCAAGCTTATCTCTGAAAAACTAGAAATTCCTACCATTGGTATTGGAGCAGGCAAATATTGTGACGGACAAGTTTTAGTAACACAGGATCTATTAGGAATGTATACGGATTTTACACCGAAGTTTGTGAAAAAGTATGCTAATTTAAATGAGTCTATTGTAGAGGCTACGAAAAGTTATATAGAAGAAATCAATACGGGTGCATTTCCAAGAGAAGAACATACCTTTAAGATTGATGATGAAGTGATTAAGAAGTTATATTAGCACTAAAAAAACCGTTATGCAAACTGAATTTGCGTAACGTTTTTTTTATTTACTTCACTATTTTTTTTATAAACTTAGTGAATAGTAAGTGATTAGAGAAAGAAGTCATAAACTTCTTTGTTATATGAATCAATTAGAGCATTTTTAACCAATGGATTTGCAAGTAATTGTATACAAAAATTCATAAATACTTATGCAAATGGAGAGAATTCTGGTAAAATGATAGAAAGAAAATTCGGAGTTTTGCAAGAAAAAAGTTTGAATATAACACGGAGTGATGGTTTATAACTAAGTTAAGAAGGTGGATTGGGAGTTGATTATTATTGGATGGATCTATGGAATATGAAGCAAGAAAAATAATTCACAATGTTTTTCATAAAAAAGTTTCGATAAAGCCTGTAGGGAATCATCATTTACAGAGACATATGGTTTATGTTGTGACAGACGAAAATAAAAATGCTGTGATTTTTAAGCTTTATTTTAAGAAAAACAGATGGAATAGAGAAGTAGCAGCATTAAAGCTTTTGCAAGAAAGTAAAATAAAAGTACCTAAGATTATAGATTATGGAATATGCCATGAAAAAGAATGGATGATTACAGAATTTATTGAAGGGAATACTTTTTCAAAAATCCAAGAGAAAATCAGTGCTCAAAATCAATGGAGTATATTTAAAGAAATGGGAAAGGAATTAGGAAAAATTCATAATTTAAAAACCTTTGATTTTTTTGGAAATTGGGATGAAGATGGAAACCCTTTAGAAGATGGAAAATGCTATAGAAAAGTTTTTCAAAATAAGTATGATACGGTAGTGAAAACGTTATTTGAAAAAAATCTTCCCAATAGAAAGCTTCATGAAAAATGGGTAAAATACATACAGGAAAAAATATACATTCTAGAAGATGTAAAAACAGCTGTATTGTGTCATAATGATTATGATATGAGAAATGTAATGATCAAAAAAGTACAAGATAGATGGAATCTTGCAGGGATTATTGATTTTGAACAAAGCTTTCCATGGGATAAGGATTTAGATATGGTTTATTTATATTATATCCTTTCTTTAAAAAAGAGTGGATATGAAGAAGCTTTTCTAGAAGGATACCAAGAAACAGCTAAAATTGAGGAAAGTTTTTATAAAAAAATGAAATTTTATTTAGGGTATATAGGACTTTATATATGTAGTTGGACTTATGATATAGCTCCAGATCATTATATGAATGGGTTAAGGATTTTAAAAGGACTGATGAAGGAGGGGAAAGATGGAGAATTTATTGGTGGATAGATTATACAAAAATATTTCAAAGGAATTATTAAAATTTGGTTTTTCGAAAGAATATATACAGGGTGAAAATTTACATGGAAAAATCAAAGAAATGATAGAAAAGAAAGATTTTACATGTGGAAGAGTACTTAATTTATGTGAAAATATAATGAATTCTTTGGCAAGAGAGAATGCACCCAGAAAATGGTTATATTATATTTATCAGTTTGTTCTTAATAAATCATTTCCAAAAGCCGTTGATATTGAGTTGAATACTGGATTAGATAGGCCTTGTAGAATTTATTTAAAGGTATTATCTATTGTTTTAGAGTTTGAAAAAGAAATACTTGACCCTATATATACGATTGAGTTTTTGACGGAAAAAGAAGAAAAAGAAATAGAAAGTATTCATGAATATAAAAAGTTTAAGAGGGCTTTTGAAGAAGATTGTATTTATGAAATGATGAAATTAAATAAAGAAGTCATTGGATACAATACACTAGATCATATATGTGGGGTTCATAATCTAGCACTTTTTATAGGAAGACAGCTAAAAGAGATGGGAGTTCCTGTAGATTTAGGAAGAGTTTCAGGGTCGGCAGCAGGTCATGATATAGGAAAGTTTGGATGTAGAGAAAATGAAAGAAAAAGAACACCCTATCTCCATTATTATTATACAGACCAATGGTTTGAAACAAAACATATTACATACATTCGAAATATTGCTGTGAATCATTCTACTTGGGATTTAGAGCTTGAAAATTTATCATTAGAATCTCTGATATTAATTTATTGTGATTTTCGTGTAAAAAAGAAAAATGGTAAAATGCATATATTTAGTTTAAAAGAATCTTTTGATGTGATTCTAAAAAAATTAGATCATGTAGATGAAGCAAAGGAAAAGAGATATCATCGAGTTTATGGAAAGTTAAAAGACTTTGAGGAGTATATGATTCATCTAGGAATTCATACAGATATAGAAGATGAAAATATTTGTATACCATTAAATATGGAAAATATACAGTATGCTTTAATGCAAGGAAAAGAAGTAATAGAAAATATTAAATATCTATCTATTCAACACAATATAAAGTTAATGCACAAATTAAGAGATGAGTCTTCTTTAAATGCTATTTTAGAGAGTGCTAGAAGTGAAGAAGATGCAAATAACTTACGAGGGTACCTTTATGTATTTGAAGAATATTCTACTTATATGACTCAGAAACAAAAAATGATTACCTTAAATTTTGTATATGAATATTTGATGCATGCACAAGAGGATATAAGAAAGCAGTGTGCAGAAATTATGGGTCTTTTAATTGCAAATTTTGATGAGTCCTATAGAAAAGAGGTTCCTGAAAATGCTGATTTAAAGACCTTTGAGGTGAGTAGCAATATTTTACTTGATAAATATTTGCAGCTATTAATTGATCCAGATCCTCAAACGATACCTGTTCATCGCATTTATTTAGGACATAGTATTTCAAATATGATTAAGTCTCTATTTTACCATTGTTCTAAAAATCAAGCAGATGATTATATGTCAGTGCTACTAAAATATTATGAAAAATATTATGAAGATAAAGAAATAAATATACATTTATTAGAAACGGCTAGATATTTTCCTTTTAACAGTTCTTACGAGGATACAGTAAATCAATTAATCGAGTTTATTCAGAAGATGCTTTTATGCAGTAATTCTGACTTAAGGTTGTATGCCTTTGAGACAATTTATTATATATTAAAGAAATTTCAACATGATTCAAAAATCGTTTATGTTTTTAAAAACATATTGACGAAAAACATACAAAATAATCAATCCTTTGCAGAGAATTATTTGTTATTTAAAATGTCAAAATATATTGATCTAGATGAAAAGTTTATTGAAAAATATAAAGAAGATAAGCAAAAAATATCAGATATGTTCCTAAGCAATTTAAAAACCTCTACTAGATCTGTAGTGAAAAAAGTACAGATAGATTTTTTGCTTCAATATACAATGAACCATTTAGAGCAAACAGGACTTTATACTGCTCTTCATTATTGCAACATTTTAAAGGTTAGTGCCAGTGAAACTGTAAGAAATCATGCTGGGAAGGCACTACTTACCATTGTTCCTCATATACCCTTTGAGCAGAGAAATGATGTAGTGATTGAACTTCTTCGTGGGCTAGAAGTAGAAGGATACCAATTTGCAAAGTATATACCAGATTATCTTGGAAAGCTGATTCTTTATCTAAAGCCTATAGAGCTTGATGAGTTGATGAAGGATTTGGTTGAAAAAATCAAACAGGTGAACCCACAAACTAATACGCTCCTCCTTAAGACCATAGGTGTGGCTACCCAAAATTATCATAAGTATAAAGATTTATTTCAAGAGAAAGAAGAAAAATATCATGTACGGTTTGTAAAAATGCTTGGAATATTGCAAAATGGATTGGTTCATTACAATAATCAAGTAAAACAAACAGCTTTTAGAGTGATTGGGAAGGATGTTTTTGGCTCAAAAATTCTTACATTAGAGCAAAAAAATCATATATTTTTATTGAGTGCAAAAAAATTACTTACATTAATAGGAGATGAAAAGGAAGATAATAATTTAACCTTTTTTACCCATGCTGGAGGATTGAATTATATTTATCGATTCATATCTGACTATATCTTTTATAAGGGAGCAATAGAACTTAAGGTACAAGAAAAAGTTGCTTTTTTCCCAGGAACCTTTGATCCATTTTCTTTAGGTCATAAAGAAATTGCAAAAGAAATTCGTTCTCATGGTTTTGAGGTATATTTGGCTGTAGATGAATTTTCTTGGTCTAAAAAAACCCAGCCTCATTTTATGAGAAGAAACATTATAAAAATGTCTATAGCAGATGAATTAGGGATTTACTTATATCCACAAGATATACCTGTAAATATATCTAATCCATATGATTTGAAAAGATTAAGAGAATCATTTCCCTATTCAGATGTACATATTGTTGTGGGGAGTGATGTTGTTTTAAATGCTTCTGCCTATAAAAAGAAAACAGATGAAGATTCTATCCTTTCTTTTTCTCATGTTATTTTTGAAAGAAAGAGCACATCCTTTCTTAAAGAAGAGGACATAAGAATAGATGAGGCTATAAAAAAAATAAATAATAAGGTAGTAAGATTATCTTTACCACCACAATATGAGGATATTAGTTCTACTCAGATTAGAAATTATATTGATCAAAATAGGGATATTTCAAGTTTGATTGACCCTATTGCACAGAATTTTATTTATGAAAAAGGTTTGTATAGAAGAGAACCTAGATATAAAACATTGGTACAGACAAAATCTGTATCCGTAGAAATACATAATCAATTAACAGATACATTTTTGAGAGAACTAGCTAATTTATCCTTTATGAAATTTGATAAAGCATATGAGAAACTAAAAAGTTTTTCAGAAAAATTAAATCCAAGAATACTGCTTTTACGTTCTGTTGAAAGGAATGGAGAAATCCTTGGATTTGCAACTTTTCATTGGCTTCGTTCAAGTATGATTTTTAAGGAGTTTCAAGATGAAAGTATTTCAGAGTATGTAAGAAGGCATGCTGTTGGAAGGATATTGGTAATAGATGGTATTTTCGTGAATGCTAGAACAGAATTCAAAAATATGGAACAAATGATGCTAACAGAAACTTTTGCTTATGCCCTTCCTAAAGATTATACTTATGCCGTTTATAAGAATATGATAGAAGGATTTATTTCTAAACCGATGCATGATGTACTAAAATGTCAAGGATTTGAGGATATTTCCCATAGAGGAAATTCTGTTTTTGCAGTAAATATGACTCAGCCATGTACCTTGTATTTAAATATAGAATCTATTATAAAAGAACCATTTAGAAGTAATAAACATGTAAGGAAGGTTATAAGAAGTTCTAGAAGAAAACTTCAAGAAGCTATTACAAAACTTTATCCTGGGCATTTGGTTTTATCCTTTGATTGGAACATGGTATATGAAAATTTAATCACTAAAATTTGTGAGGAAAATGGTGTTTCTACTATTCCAACGATCCCGAGAAAATTAGGAGATAGCATGTGTGTTCCCTTTGGAGAAATACTAAAGGGTGCTACTATTCCCAATACAGTAACAAAATCTATGCATACAGAGAAAGTTTTTGAACCAGATGTGAAAAAATTCCATGTTACTGCCTATCCTTATTATCTACATCTTGATGATCAAGTGAAGATGATTCGTTCTTTTAATAGACCGGTGATTTTAGTAGATGACTTATTGAATAAAGGATATAGAATTAAAGTGATTGATCCTATTTTTAAGGAAGAAAATATTCATGTGAAGAAAATTATTGTAGGGATTCTTTCAGGACGTGGTAAAGAACTGATGGATATGCAGCATAGAGAAGTAGATTGTGCTTATTTTATACCAAAGCTAAGAGTTTGGTTTAACGAAAGTTCTTTATATCCATTTATTGGTGGAGATACGTTATGGAGGGGAGAGGATCTTAAAACAAATTTAGTACCATCTGTTAATTTGATACTTCCTTATACAGTGCCTACGTTTATTCGAAATGCATCAAAAAATACTATTTATCAGCTATCTCAAGTATGTCTCGAGAATGCAATGGATATAGTAGTATCCCTAGAAGAAGCCTATCAGAAAAAGCATGAAAAAAGTCTGAGCTTGAGACATTTAGGAGAAGTATTTATTTCACCGAGATATCCAGATCACGGAAAAGATGTGTATTATGACATGAATTTGAGTCCTTCTCATTATTTGAAAAATGATTTAGAATATCTAAAACGCTTGAAAAGTCTTATGATGGATTAATCGTTATGCAAGTATAAAAATAATATTTTTTACTGAATTTTTATTTAGATTTTGTTTATATTTATTAATACAAAAAAATAATGCCCTCATCCAAAGAATAGGGCATTGTTTTTTTTGTATTGATTTAAATTATTCTGCAACTGGTGCATCTACAGGACAAATATTTGCACAGGCACCACAGTCAATACATGCTCCTGCATCAACTACATATTTGTCATCTCCAGCGCTGATTGCATTTACTGGACATTCTGGTTCACAAGCTCCACAACTAATACAAGCATCTTTAATTACATAAGCCATAATAAAATCCTCCTATAAAATTTATTTTCATTAAGTATTTACGTTATCTTTAACTTGATTATATCGTAACAAAATACAAGAATAGGAACAACAAAAAAATAAAAATAATTGTCTAAAAGTACAGATATATAATGATTATCACTATATAGTCATTGAAAAAAAAAGAGAATGTCTATAAATGTGAGCGTACTTGTTGAGGCAATAGAATGGCAGCTGTCATAGAGTGCAAAATAGATTATAACTATTGTAAGTTGTTAGGTATCAGTTCAATTACCAGGAGCTTAACTGTTACCTAAACATATATTTGAGGAATAGTTGATTTATGTAAAAAAGGAATATTCATAAGAGATCCTCTAACGGAAAATCCATCACCTACGTATTAATACATCGTCTAATATTACGCAACTCTACTCAAACACTATTATTCATGGTCAGCTAACAATCAAATATTCAACTGCTTCATTAAACACATATTTAAACATAAAAAAACTAGAAGCCTATAAACTCCTAGTTTAATCTTTCATTTACACATATCTTAATTATTAAACAACTCATATTGGTTTTAGAATTTCTATTGTTTTTTTTGATAATAAGATTCACAATACATGTTTTCTAAATTTTCTATACTTAGATTATGGTGATTTATTAATTCCTGTACTTTTTCATCACTCATATCTCTAATATCATAATTTTTAAATTCTTTAATATATGCTTTTATATTCTTTTTTAATGTTTTTAGTTTTCCCTTTCTCATTATAAATACTTCATGAGTAAAATCTGCATAATAAGATACCTCTTTTGTTGGGATTATTAAAATCCTTTTTACTTTAGCTTCATTATACTCTTTTTCAAACCATCCACAATGAGTATTCATTTGCCCAACTTCATGTTTTGATATGTCTTTTCTATCAATCTTTACCTCAGTTTTGCATTCAAACATCATATATTCATTATTTTTTACACACCATAAGTTATCTGGACCCTTTCTAATCAATTTATCAGGTCTATGGCTAACAAATCCTAATAAATCTCCAATATTCTTTAAAGCTGATTCAAATTTATCAGCATCTATTCCAAACGATAAATCGTCTAAAATACTATTAACTTGTAAATTAAATTCCGTAAAATCATCAAATTTTAAAATCCACTCTTTTATTCTTTTTATTCTACTTTCATTCATAAACTCAATTTTTTTATAGGATATGCCTTCTTTAGGTTTTAATAATTCTCTATTTTGCATAAATGCCTTCTTCTGTATCTGATTAGATCTTACTTTACTAGTATAATATGTATATCTAGCTAGTTCCTGTAAATACCATCCTTGTTCTAAGTCATCTTTTGTTTTAGTATCAATAATCTTTTGGATTTGATCACATGCATCGTCATAATTACCTATTTCAAAAGCTTTCTCTGCTTTACTTTCTAGTAATAGAATTTCATACATATTATCATCATGTTTTTCATCAACTATATTATCCATTTCTTCTAAATAATAGCTCTTCCACCCTTCATCTCTTTTAAGTGATTGATTTATTAAATCTATGATAATTTGCATAGGTGTTTTATCTTCTTTTGAATCTTCTTTTGTCATTTCAGCTATATCAATACCTATAGCTATTTGTTTCTTTGTTTGAGGAGAAAAATACTTACTCGTGTTAATGCTTTTAGTAAACTTAACCAAATCAGACCCTATTAACAATATAGTACTAAAATCTTTTTCGCCCCTAACACTTCTGCCTAATGCCTGTTCTATTTTTTGTGCCATTCTTATATTAATTATTTCACTACTTGGTCTACACAATTCTTGATATTTGTCAGATAAAGATGTGAAAAATGGTAATGAGTCTATTATTAAGATTCTACATGCATCATCGGGTAAATCAATACCATCATATCTATTGGCAATAATTAATGGTTTGTTCTTAGTACTACTTGATTTTAATTCTAATATATGCTCATATATATCCTCACTCTTAGCTATAATAGCACCATAATTACTATAAGCTTTTGCTTTTTCAAAACTTGGTACAAGTGCTACTATACCAAATTTAGTATCATGTTGTTTTGCAAACGATGCTACTATGCTACCTCTATCACTTTCTTCGTTTATGAGTGAAGGTAATAAAATCATCTTTTCACCTGACCATATACGTGTTCTATCCACTAATGGATGTTTCACAGCATTTATATCAAAATCTAATCCCTTTATAAAAAAAGAATCATTTTGTGTAGTTGCGGACATTAATATTCTATTTTTAGCCAAGTGTAATGTTCCAAACATCCGTATAGGAATATGATATGGCATAATTTCTATTTTTTGTCCATTAACATATGCTTTACAATGACCCAAAATATTCTTTAATAATGGCCACACAAATTTAATACTCTTTAAATCTTTATTGTCAGAAAGTAATTTTAATATTTCACTTTTCTTATTATCCCAAGCCCAATAAGGTATAGGAAGTAATGAATCATAATTTTCATTTTGTATATCTAAGAAGGTTCCTTCCCCTTGTTCTTTCAATTCTTCTTCAAATAAAGCAAGTATAGATTTATACAGTTTATTATTTTTCTCTTTGTCTATGTTAAATGTAAAAGAATTATTTATTGAATCAATACATGCATGAGAATCATCCAAAATTATACAACCAACCTTTGTGGAAGAATTATTTATTCCAAACTTTGATTTTCCAGTAAATACTTTTTGAACATGTGTTATTAAAATGCTTTTTCCTCCAATAAAAGCATCTGGAAGCTCACCATCAGAACCTATACGACAATAGCTAATACCAAATTTAACTGCCTCTTCACATACTTGATTTACGAGATATATATTTGGACACACATATAAACAAGGTCCTTCATTTGAATTTAATTTAGATTGCAAAATCAATAATCCTACAAGTGTTTTTCCTACACCTGTATGAAGTTTTATAATTAAATCTTTTTCATTTTTTTTATGCTCATACCAATTAGACAAAATCTTTTTTTGTTCTGGTCTTAAAGGTCCTGTTCCACTTTTTCTATCAATATTATCATAAATTTCAATAGGATCTATTTTTTTATCTATCTTTTTCTTTTTTAATCTTTTAATAAAATCAACCATTTACTATTCTCCTTCTATTCAATATCAAAATCTATAGAAATAGATTTTGTATTATATTTGTAAAGTATATACATTGCAAATTATATCAAATTAGTTAGAAAAACAATGTCGTTTTTTGTAATAAATTCCAAATTGATATTTGATTATCTTTTCCAACGCAACACAATTATAATTGTGTCGCGTTCATCAAAATCAATCAAATAACTGAAAACACAAGGATAAAAGGTGATTTTACTAATCACCTTTTTATTTTTCACTTTTTCAACACAACTTAATATATAGTATATTTATAATATGTTTCTATGCTAAAAGGGGGTTTTGGAAATGCATATCACAGGATTTTTTCTAGCAATTTTTATTTTTGGATTTTTAGGAGGTCTTTTAGGTGAAGGAGGACTAACTATAGGAGCAATCATAGGCGCTTTATTTATTATTTGCTGCCAGTTGAATGAACTGATCATTGAGGCTAAGAAAGTAAATGAGAAAATAGATCTACATAAGTAATAAGTTGGTACAATGAATACAGTAGAGTTGATGGGAGAAAAGATTTTCATTACATGAGAACGCACAGGAAACGCCTAGATGACTCTTCAAGGGGTTGGGTATAGAAACTATAATTGTCCAATTTTCATCTCCCAAAATGGCCATATGAAAGCTATTTCACCTTCGTAGGAATGGAGACCCACAATATTTTTACATAAATGTAAAGAATCATAAATAGTCTTTAAATACAATATATGAGAAATAACTAAGCCCTAGGATCAACATCCAGGGCTTTTTTTATAAATTATTTTTAGATATAAGGGAGAGATTTGGTTTTCTTATTCATAACTAACGTCTCCCCAAGTATTATCAGAGTTTAAAGTAACTGTTGCATTATATTTATTCGTTGGATAGTTTAATTCAAGAGATGTATTCATTAGTTGCTGTATATCTAAAACTTCACCTTGCTTGAATGTTCCATAAGCTATCCAATACTGTGGTTTTGGCTGAATAGTCAAATTAGCATTAGGTTCAGTTTGCCACACAAAAGTACCAAAACCAGACATACCTATTCCAACTGATGCTTCTCCCCCTGGAATTGAGTTGTTTTCTTCAATGATTAATGATCCAGCTTGAGCTGTAGCAGTCGTTTGCTCACTAAAAACATAACCATATATATTTTTATCTAATACTACTTTGTTATTTACCCATATACCACCGTCTATAGTTTGAGATGCTCTAAAAACAACTCCTGGTTTTAAGATTCCTTCTTCTGACCAAACAAAGCAATAGTCAACATTCCAACAAAATTCCACCATAGTATTTGGGTTAGATCCTTTTGTAAACCAAGCAAGGGGCATAGCTCCCATTTCTTCTAAATCTGCTTGTCTTTGAAAAATGGCTAAATTCCCCTTGAATGTTCCTTCATTTTTAACCTTTAATCTATATGTTTCCATTTTCATTCCTCCTTTAATTTTGATGCATAAACCATTTGTATAGATTTTAACATTTTTTATAAAATATGGATACTACTATATATTTCTATGTACTTTTAATGATGCTACATAATTGTAAAATATTTCATATTGTTATACTATAAAATCATCTTGTATAGGTAAAAATTAGAAATTCAAGACATTTACAGAAATCAAATGATCTTAATTTGAAAGGGGTAAATCTACATGACACAAGATATTGATAATATTTGTCCAGGCGTTGCAATAATTATTTTTGATGAAGATAAAAAAGTTTTATTACAAAAACGGGCAGATGTAGGACTTTGGGGAATCCCTTCTGGACATGTAGAGCCAGGAGAAAGTGTAGTGGCAGCTGCTATTAGAGAAGTAAAAGAAGAAACAGGATTAAATATTTGTATTACTAGATTGATTGGTATTTATTCAGATCCAGAATCTCAAGTTTTTAAGTATCCTAATGGGATTACAACTCATTTTATAACTACCTATTTTGAGGGGGAAGTGGTAGGAGGAAAAATAAATTGTTCTTCTCCTGAAACTCTTGAATTATATTTTTTTGAGATAGATAACTTACCCAAAAATCTTCTACCAATGAATCCTCAATGGTTAAAAGATGCTCTTTGTCAATTTGAAAAGCCTTTTGTTCGTTAAAGAAATTCAGGATGAAGAAGTAGTAAAAAATCTTTAGAAGAAAGTTGAGCATGAATCTTTACATGAATCATAGCTTCTTTGTGCATAATAATCTTGAAGGAGTGATGTTATGCAATTTTATGAGGTAATCAAAAATCGAAAAAGTATAAGATCATTTAAAAACACACCTATTGAAAGAGACAAGTTGGCAAGAATCATTGATGCGGCAATGCGATCACCTTCTTGGAAAAATAATACATCCTATAGATTTATTCTAGTAGATGATCAGGGAGAAAAAGAAAATTTAGCAGCAGCCATCATGAATGATACTGATAAGGCAGCAAACGCTATAAAAGAAGCGCCAATGATTGCGGTCGTTGTAGGAGAACCAGATGATTCAGGAGTGATAAAGGATCAAGAATATTATATGGTAGATGGTGCTATTGCTATGGAGCATTTTGTGCTAGCTGCAACAAATGAAGGATATGGAACCTGTTGGATTGCTTCATTAGATGAAGATACAGTACGAAGGACTCTTAACGTTCCTAATAACTATAGAGTCATTGCTATGACTCCAATAGGAGAAACAGAAGAAAGAAAACAATCTAAATCTAAGAAAGATGTAAGAGAGCATGTATTCTTAAATCAATGGGGTGCGGCGTATACACAAAATGATGGATTTTCTGGAATACACTAAAAGCTAAAGAACAGGATATAAAAGTTTCTGCAAAAATGCAGAAGCTTTTATTTTATTGCAACTAGAAATAAATAAAAGAAAATAGCATAATATTTATAAGAATAGATGAATAATATTTTGGAAAATATGGAACTTTTTCTAAAAACCCTTCGTCTTATAAGATAATGAAAAAAATAATAAGAGGTGATTATATGAAAAAAATGTTAACAATCCTATTAGTGTCGTGTTTACTATTGGGTACACTAATGCCTATAAACGGTTTTGCTCAAAAGGATTTAGGTCTTGAAAAGGCAATAAAGGTGGCAAAGGAAAAGTTTGATATTCCAAAGGTATTTACTGAATTTGATTATAATGTTTATACACGAAATAATAAAAAGGTATGGACAATGACTTGGAGAAACAAGGATCATAAGGATGGAAATATATCTGTTGTTGTCAATAGCGATGGCATGATTATGTCTTATAATTTTTATAAGTACAATCAAGATGGTGAAAAGAAATTGCCTAAATATAGCAAAAACGAAGGAAAAAAAATAGCAGAAAAATTTATCAAAAAAATAGATCCATTACTTTTGAATCAATTAAAATATCAAGAAAATCAGGAGAATAAAATATCCCAAGAATATAGATATGAGTATACACGAATAATCAATGATATTCCATTATATGAAGATGGTGTTCAGGTAGAAGTAAATAGTGAAACAGGAGAAGTATGTAGTTTTTACCGTAATTGGAATAATGGATTTGTATTTCCAAAACCACAAAATTTAATTTCATTACAAGAAGCACAAAAAGCTTTTGAGGAAAAATTAGGATTGGAGCTTATTTATAAGTGTAGATATGATGAAAAAGAAATCCAACCTTATTTAGTTTATGTTAGTAAACATGATGAAAATTGTGCTATTGATGCGGTTACAGGAGAAAAGATAAAAATTGAATATCCTACTCTTTGGGGGAATGGAAGAGAAGAAATGACTAAAGAAGTATCAAGTGATTCTGAGGGTATACAATTAAGCCCTGAAGAGTTAAGGGCAGTAAAAGAAGTTTCAAAGCTTTTATCAAAAGAAAAGGTTGAAAAAATCGCAAGAAATACAGGTATATTAGGGCTAAGTAAGTCTTTTGAATTGTCAAATGCAAGGTTAAATAGAAATTGGCATATGAAAAAAGATTTTACATGGTATCTTGATTTTAAGGAAGAAAAAAATGAAAAGGATAAAAAATTTTATAATGATGTATATGTAGGAATAGATGCAATAACAGGGGAAATCAAAAATTTCTATTTTACAGAGCATTATCAAGACAAGGAAGAGGCAGTGGTATATGATAAAGAAGCTTCAAAAAAAGCAGTTGAAAAATTCTTGAAAGAATTTGTACCAGATAAGTATAAATCTATGGTATATAATACAACTTATGATGATCATTATTTTATAAAAGGACAAAAAAAGCCACTATCTTATACTTTTACATATACAAGAATGGTAGAGGGTATTCCTTTTAGAGATAATTATATTAAAGTTCGATACAATACAGTAACTGGAAAAATAACAAGTTTTAATATAGAGTGGTTTGATATCCATTTTCCATCATCAAACAATGTAGCAGGTATAGAGAAAGCATATGAAAAAATGTTCCAAGATATAGGCTTAGAGCTTCAATATAAGCGTAGCTGTAAAGATAGTAGTTTACCTTATGATGAAAAAAATCAAGAGATTAAGTTAGTATATGCTGTGAAAGCTAAAAAACCGATTATATTTGATGGAAATACTTGTGAAATATTAAATTATGATGGAACACCTTATAAAGAAGAGAAGGATATTGCTTATACAGATATCAAAGGGCATCATGCTGAGAAAGAAATACAAGCATTAGCGGATAGTGGAATAGGCTTTGAAGAAGAAACATTTAGACCTGATGAAAAAGTTATCCAACAAGACTTTTTTAGGTTATTTGTAAAGACACTAAACTATTATGGTGTTAATGGAGAAGATGAAAAATCAATCAAAGAAATGTATGAGTATCTTATAAGAGAAGGAATAATAAAAGAAAATGAAAAAGCATTAAATGATTTTGTGACAAAAGAAGATGCTGTAAAATATATGATTAGAGCTTTAAAATATGATGAAGTAGCAAAAATAAAAGGAATATACAAGTATCCTTTTAATGATATAGAAAAAGCAGATGAAAATCTTGTTGGACATATTACATTAGCTTATGGATTAGGAATTATAAAGGGAAATGATGAAGTATTTGAACCAAAAAAAGAAATATCAAGAGCAGATATAGCTAAAATGATTTTTAATTATTTAAACAGATAAAAATATAGATTTACAATATTTATAGATAAATTGAATAATTAAAATAAAAATGGTAAGAGTTGAAATCCTTACCATTTTTATGGATACAATATTGTATTATACTTGATTTGTCCAATAAACTAGAATAGATATATTCATAAAAAGATCTCAATAGATTATTTTATATATTGGGATCTTTTTATTTATTTTGAAGTATATAGCAACTAAGCGTGTATTACTTTATTAGATAATTAGAATATTGCAATTCTTCTATTTTCCAATCTCCGTTTTCATATTTTAAAATGGAATCAATAAAAGAAAGCGTATCTGCATTCCAGACTCCTACGATTCTTTGAGAACCTTTTAGATCATAGACTCCATCACAATTATAATCTCTAGGTTCTAAAAAACTAAATGGACCCATATAGGGTGCTGTTTCTTCTAATAGTTTTCCAGATTGATCATAAATACCTAATTCAATATACTTATCTTTGTTAACACTTAAATCTAATAGGAATTTTTTATTCATATTTTTTATGGTCATATCTGCTTTGAATCCATCTATATATTTTCCTTCGATTTTTATTCCTTCATTATCTTTTTCATCAAAGACAACCGCTGGTTTGTTATCTTTAAAGCTTGCAATTATATAGTTTGTAAAGCCACCGCTACCACCAGTAGCTGCTTCTACCATCACATCTTTGATTTTATCCCCAGTAAAATCTCCGATGAAGAGAGGTGTGTCATCTATGTAGCCACAGAAGCCTTCATAGGTTGCTTTTGAGTATTTTTTTGTTTTTCCATCTTGAACTACAATATTTAGATTATCAGCAAAGATTTGACTTACATCGTGAGTTCCCACTAACATTACTTTGTCCTTTATAGTATCACCTGTTACATCTACTTCTTTGTAATCAAGGATGTAAGCTGTATCTCCCATATTAAGCTCGGATACGGTAAATTTTTCTCCAACTTTAAAAGTATTTGAAGCAGCCTTTGCTTGTAAGGCATGAAATGAACCAAATGCTAAAAAACTACTTAGTAATAATGCAGATGATATTTTTAACCAATTTCTTTTTTTCATGGTAATTCCCTCCTAATGTGTTTTGAAGTAGATACTAATTAGTAGAACATTATTTTACTAGATAAGTAGAATATTGTAATTCTTGTACTTTCCAATTACTGTTTTCATATTTGAAAATAGAATCAATAAAAGAAAGCGTATCTGCATTGCAGGTTCCGGCAATTCTTTGACCACCTTTTAGTTCATAGATTCCATCGCAATTATAATCTATAGGCTTTAAAAGACTAAATGGTCCCATAAAAGGTTCTGTTTTTTCTAATAGTTTTCCAGATTTATCATAAATCCCTGATTCAATATAATTTTCTTTATTAGCACTTAAGTCTAATAAGATCTTTTTATCTATATTTTTTATTGTTATATCTGCTTTAAATCCATCTATATATTTTCCTTCGATTTCTATCCCTTTATTATCTTTTTCATCAAAGATGATCTCAGGCTTGTTATCTTTAAAGGTTACAATCATATGATTTGTAATACCACCGCTACCACCAGTAGCTGCTGTTACCATCACGTCTTTCACTTGATCTCCTGTAAAATCGCCTATGAATAAAGGTTTGTCATCTATATAGCCACAGAAACCTTCATAGGTTGCTTTTGAATATTTTTTTGTCTTTCCATCTTGAACTACAACGGTTAAAGGATCAACAAAAATCTCTTCTGGACTAAATTCTTTACTTCCTACTAATATTACTTTATCTTTTGTAGTATCTCCTGTTACATCTGCTTCTTTGTAATCAATGATATAGGCTTTATTTCCCATATTAAGTTCGGATATTGTAAACTTTTCTCCAACTTTAAAAGTATTTGAAGCAGCTTTTGCTTGTAATGCGTGAAATGAACCAAAAGCTAAAAAACTGCTTAGCAATAGTGCTGATGATACTTTTAACCAATTTCTTTTTTTCATTATAATTCCCTCCTAATGTGTTTTGCTATCTCTATTTTATAAAATCACCTAGCATAAGGGGTTACAAAATAGTTACAAAAGCAGATATAAATGGTTACAAAATGGTGACAAGGATGAATAACTTAGGGGGATTTAATTATGATATAAATATTGGAAAAACAGATGAAAAGTTATAAAATAATATAGAAAGCGTATTTGAGGAGGAAGAAGATATGGTTGAAGAAAAAAGTATCCAAGAATTTAAAAGTGGAGATGAAATACAAGGCTTTTTTATCATAAAAAAGATAGAAATGAAATTATCTACAAATAATAAAAACTTCTTAGATCTAACAGTATCAGACAAAACAGGAGAAATAAATGGAAAAGTATGGGGTTGTCAAGAAGGGCAGGACAAAGATTTTCCTACGGGAAGTTTGATAAAAGTACGAGGAAATATAACGGAGTGGAAGGGAAAATTACAATTAAAAATTAATCTAATGCGGTTAGTAAATGAAGATGATGGTAAAAATATTGAAGACTATATACAAGGGGCACCCATCAAGCCAGAAGAAATGTTTGATGAGATTTATGAATATGTGCAAAAGATTAAAAATAAGGATATAAAAAACATTGTGGAAAAAATTATACTCGAGTCAAAAGAAAAACTAATGTATTATCCAGCAGCAAAATCACTACATCATGCCATTCGGTCAGGGCTTATGTATCATATCCTTAGAATGTTAAGAACAGGAGAAAAATTGAGTGAAGTATATGCAAATGTAAATAAGGATTTACTCTTTGCAGGCATTTTACTTCATGATATAGAAAAGTTAGAAGAATTAAATTCAGATGAACTAGGGATTGCAGAGTATAGTAAAGAAGGCCAGCTCCTTGGACATATTAGTATGGGGATGAATAAAATAAGTCAGGTGGGACAAGAATTAGGTGCTAATGAGGAAATTATTATGATTCTTAAACATATGGTACTTAGTCATCATTATGAGCCTGAATTTGGAAGTCCTAAAAAACCTATGATTCCAGAGGGAGAACTTCTTCATTATATTGATATGATTGATGCTAGGATGTATGATATGGAAGATCATTTGAAAAATATAGAACCGGGAGAATTTACAGCTCCTATATGGTCATTAGAGAATAGAAGATTATACAAAACATCATTTTAAGAGAAATAAACTTGATTGTTTGTATTTATAAATATAGTATGTTAAAATAAATTTGGTTGATATCAAAAGAGTCAAACCTAAATATGTTATAAAAAAGAATAATATGCATCACAAGAATTCTGCGCTGATCCTTTGGACAGAGACTGAAGAGGCTGTGAATGGGGAAGTATATTTAAAAACTTTATGGATTTTTATATAGTTTTTTAATGATATTAAATAAGTATACCCTTTCTATGCCGAGCGAGTCTCGGTCATAGGAAGGGTATTTTTAATGGAGGAGGACATACAAATGATGCTCAATATGTTTAAAGGGAAAATTCATAGAGCTACCGTAACAGAAGCAAATTTGAACTATGTAGGAAGTATTACTATTGATCAAACTTTAATGGATGCTGCAGGGATTTTACCAGGAGAGAGAGTTCAAATTGTTAATAATTGTAATGGTGCAAGACTTGAAACCTATGTGATTGAAGGAGAACCTAATAGTGGCGTGATCTGTTTAAATGGTGCTGCCGCTAGACTTGTACAACCAGGGGATACAGTTATTATTATTTCCTATTGTTGGATAGATGAGAACGAGGGGAGAAGCTTTAAGCCTAAGGTAGTTTTTGTGGACGAAAAAAATCAAATCATTGAAAAAACAGATAAGGAAGTGCATGGAGATATAAAATAAGGTTAAGACAAAGTTTTTCTTGAACAAGGAAAACTTTGTTTTTTATTATATCCATTTAGTGTCTTCACTTGAAGTTTCCATATTTTGATTTAGTAAAACGAATTTACTTGGATATAGTACATATATAAAAGTAGGATACAGAATGAAGAAAAAAATCTATATTCTTCCTTGATGTATGGTATAATCTTCATGCGATTCAGCTTTGTTGAATGAGTTTGCTTTATACATATAAAATGAGGAATAGAGGGAATAAATGAAGAGGTTAAATGGAATTTTAAAAATATTAATGATTAATGTTCTCGTTTTTTTTATGATGAGTAGTTTAACTATTGCTCAAGAAGTAGAACAAAAAGCTTTTAGAGCAGAAAAATATTCTTTAGAGCAAACTACTTATATAGAAAATCATGGATACATTATACAAAATGTTGATGATTTACTTGTTTTGGTGAATAAAAATAGAAATTTACCATCTAATTATGTACCAAAGGATCTCGTTGTACCAAAGGTATGTTTTCCGTTTAAAGGGAAATATCCTAAAAAGCAAATGAGAAAGGAAGCCGCTTTTGCGCTAGAGGAATTATTTAAAGCTGCTGAAAATGAAAATATCTATATTTATGCATTGTCTGGATATAGATCTTATAACAGACAAAAAAATATTTTTAATTATAAAGTTAGAACGATAGGGAAAGAAGTAACCACACAAATTAGTGCATATCCAGGGCAAAGTGAGCATCAAACGGGTCTAGCTATGGATGTTACAAGTAAAAGTGTAAGGTTTAGATTGGTTGAAGGATTTGAAAATACAAAAGAAGGCAAGTGGTTAAAAGAAAATTGTCACCAATATGGTTTTATCATAAGATATCCTAAAGAAAAAGAAGATATTACAGGGTATAGCTATGAACCTTGGCATATAAGATATGTAGGAAAAGAAGGAGCAGCATATATTGTTGCTAATAACATTACATTAGAAGAGTTTTTTGAGCAATTTTCAAAAGAAAATAGGAGCGCATCATTTATTGAAAATAGTCAAGAAGAAGTTACAATAAATCAAGAGGAATATATAAACAATCAAAAAGAATGTATAACAAATCAAGAAGAATTGATGATGGATATGCAAAAGGTACAGTTACTATTTTTCACTATACCTTTTTAATGAAATATTTTTTAGTATTTTCCCACATACTCCCATCCCATTTTTATGCCAGGATCTCCTGGATTCCAGCCTGCTGGAACTCCTAGACCTGTCTTTCTATTATACTGAAGACCTTGTATAATCCTTATAATCTCATCTATATTTCTCCCTACAGGTTGAGGATTAATGAGAATTCCTTGAATGGTTCCTTCTGGGTCTATGATAAAAGCACCTCTATAGGCAAATCCACCCTTTTCGTTTAAGATGCCATATCTTTTGGTAACCATTTGCGTTCGGTCGGATAAAAGAGGATAGTTAATTTTTTTACCCGATGGAGAAGTTTCTGTAAATATTTTATGAGAATAAATACTATCTGTACTAATAGCTAATACTTCTGTGTTCAAATCTTTAAACTTCTGATATCTGTCAGCAACTGCTGCAAGTTCAGTAGGTCAAACGAAGGTAAAGTCAGAACCGTAGAAGAATAAAAGAACCCACTTTCCTTTGTAATCACTAAGGGAAACTTTTTTAGGTTGTTTATTTACAATGCCTTCTAGGGTGAAATCAGGAGCAGGTTCTCCAAGGTCAAAATAATCATAAGGATCTTTTTTCATTGATATGAAAGGATTATTTTCTGTTTGTTGGGGGGAACTTCTATACTTTGGTAAAGAATAGCCATATGGATAGAAAAATGGATTTAGCATATTTAATCTCCTTTCGTGTTGCTTTTATTATCATAAAAACATTCAATACATAATATGTTATATATGATTATTTTGTTATTTTTTAGATGAAAAGGAATTTTTATTTTTATAAGATTTTATGAAGAAATAGATATCAATTTCTTATAAAAAGAAATGTATAAAATAAATCATGATGATATAAATAAAAACTCTCCTTATAGTAAACAGTTATACTATTTAACTGTCTACCATAAGGAGAGCATATCAATTAAGGAGTTTTTTATATTCTATCTCTTGCTTCATAGTGGGTATGAAGGAGCTCGTGAGCTTTTTCTCCATAAGGTTTTCCAAGATATTCTTTGTATAGTTTTAATATTTCTGGATTTTCATGAGATTTTCTCAAAGTTTTGTTTCGGTCTTCATTGTAAATAGCCTGCTGGCGTTTTTTCACAACTTCTTCATTGCCATGATGATAAGGCTGTCCCCCTCCACCAATACAACCACCAGGACATGCCATGATTTCGATGGCGTGATATTGGCTTTTGCCATCTCGTATATCTTCAAGGAGTCGTCTTGCATTTCCTAGACCATGGGCGATGCCTATTTTTACATCCATATCCTTTATTTTTACTGTTCCTTCTCGAATTCCTTCCATCCCTCTTAATTGAGTGAATTCAACATTTTTTAGTTCTTCTCCTGTCATCCATTCATAAGCTGTACGTAAAGCTGCTTCAATAACTCCTCCTGTTGTACCGAAGATGACAGAAGCACCTGTACTTTCTCCTAAAGGATTGTCAAAGTCACTTTCAGGTAGGTTTTTAAAATCAATACCTGCTTCTTTGAGCATGGCACCAAATTCACGAGTCGTGACAACAATATCCACATTGTTATGATGATCTTTTGTAAGCTCAGGTCTTGCTGCTTCTGCTTTTTTTGCAATACAGGGCATGATGGAAACTACTACGATTTTATCTGGGTCAATTCCTAACTTGTCAGCATAATAAGTTTTTGCAATTGTACCAAACATAATATGAGGAGATTTACAGGTAGATGGAATATCTAACATTTCTGGGAATTGATGTTCGATAAATTTTACCCATGCAGGACAACAGCTAGTAAGCATAGGAAGTGTTCCACCGTGTTCTACACGATGAATAAATTCGGATGCTTCTTCCATGATTGTCAAATCAGCTGCAAAATCTGTATCAAAAACAGCATCAAATCCCATACGTCTTAGAGCTGTTGCCAATTGACCTGTTACAATGGTGCCAGGTTCCATACCAAAAAGTTCACCAATGGCAACACGAATAGCAGGAGCTACTTGGACTACTACATGTTTATTAGGATTACTTAAAGCTTCCCATACTCTATGTGTATGATTTACTTCAGTTAATGCTGCTGTAGGGCATACGGCTACGCATTGGCCACAGTAAGTACAAGAAGATTCTACCATAGGAATATTAAAAGCAGGACCTACAACAGTTCCAAATCCACGACCTAAGGCAGAGAGGATTCCGCAGGTTTGTACTTCGTTGCACATGGTTTCACAGCGGCGACACATGATACATTTGTTAGGATCTTTTACGATGGCATCACTGGAGAAATCTTTTTCATAGTGCATTTTTTCACCTTGCCATTTGATTTCATGTATACCAAGTTCTTTTGCTAATGCTTGTAGTTCACAGTCTAAGTTTTTGGGGCAGGTAAAGCATTCATTTGGATGATTGGATAAAAGCAATTCTACAGCGATTCTACGTGCATTGATGGCACGAAGGGAATCGGTTCGGATGATCATGCCCTCATCTACCTGAGTTACACATGCAGGGACTAAAGAATTACGTCCCTTCAACTCTACTGTACAGACACGACAAGATGCAGTTTTATTTACAAGTTTTAAATCATGCAAATCAAGATGGCATAAAGTTGGAATTCTTATGTTTGCACGATTTGCAGCCTCTAATATAGTAATTTTTTCAGGAACTTGCATTTCTTGATCGTTTATGGTTATATGAACTAGTTTTTCAGACATATTCTCACCTCACTATGGTTTGATTACGGCATTGAATTTACATGCAGTAAAGCATGCACCACATTTGATACATTTGCTTTGATCGATTACATGGGTTTCTTTTACTTTTCCACTAATACAATCTACTGGACATACTTTTGCACAGGCAGTACATCCTACACAATTTTCTGGATCGATGCTGTATTTTGCAAGAGCTTTGCATTCACCAGTTGGACAATGTTTATCCTTAATATGTGCGATATATTCATCTCCAAAATATTTAATGGTACTTAAAACTGGATTTGGAGCAGTTTGGCCTAGTCCACAAAGAGAACCATCTTTGACCATGTAGGCTAATTGTTTTAAAGCATCTAAATCTTCCATGGTAGCTTTTCCATCTGTAATCTTTTTAAGGAATTCATAAAGTCTTTTTGTACCAATACGGCATGGGGTACATCTTCCACAGGATTCATCCATTGTAAATTCTAAATAAAATTTTGAGATATTTACCATACAATTGGTTTCATCCATAACGATCATACCACCAGATCCCATCATAGAACCGATTTCCATAAGATGTTCGTAATCAATAGGTGTATCAAGATCCTTTTCCGTAATGACGCCGCCAGATGGGCCACCTGTTTGAACGGCTTTGAATTTATGCCCCCCTAATATGCCGCCACCTATATCGTATATAATTTCACGTAGCGTTGTTCCCATAGGAACTTCTACAAGACCTACATTATTTACTTTACCTGCAAGGGCAAAAACTTTTGTTCCTTTGCTCTTTTCAGTACCAATAGATGAAAACCATTCAGAACCCTTTAGGATGATAGGAGGAATATTTGCAAAGGTCTCCACATTGTTTACGCAGGTCGGTCTGTCCCAATAACCTTTTTGGGCAGGATAAGGCGGTTTATTTCTTGGTTCACCTCTTTTTCCTTCAACAGAGTTGATAAGAGCTGTTTCTTCTCCGCAAACGAAAGCACCAGCACCATATTTCAATCGAATATCAAAGCTAAAATCTGACCCAAAGATATTTTCACCTAAAAGACCAAGTTTACGAGCTTCACTAATAGCAATATTAAGTCGCTCAATAGCAAGGGGATATTCGGCACGAATATAGACAATCCCCTCTTGTGCACCAATAGCGTATCCTCCGATTACCATGGCCTCAATAACACTGTGGGGGTCTCCTTCTAAGATACTTCTATCCATAAATGCTCCTGGATCACCTTCGTCTGCATTGCAGATCATATATTTGGTGGTTCCTTCAGATTTTCTTGTATATTCCCATTTAAGACCTGTAGGAAAGCCTCCACCTCCTCGACCGCGAAGGCCTGCTTTTTTTACCGTTTCGATAACCTCCATAGGACTCATGGAAGTAAGGACTTTTCCAAGAGCTTCGTAGCCCTCAAAGGCAATATACTCATAAATATCTTCTGGATTGATGAGTCCACAGTTTCTTAAGGCAATACGAAGCTGTTTTTTGTAAAAAGGCATTTTTTTATGTTGTTCAATTCTTTCACGTTTTATAGGTTCTTGATACAAAAGCCTTTCGACTTTTCTACCTTTGATGATATGTTCTTTAACAATTTCTTCTACATCTTTTGGATGAACTCTTACATAAAAGATATTATCAGGTTCGATTTTTACAATAGGACCTTGTTCGCAGAATCCAAAACAACCTGTTTTAACGATTTGTATTTCTTCGCTATATCCATGTTCTTTGATAAGTTTTTCAAAACTTTGGATTACTTCATTGCTGTCACTAGCCATACAACCTGTACCGCCACAGACCATTACATTCATCCTAAATGAACTCATATTTTCCCTCCTTACGTAAGTTTATGCTCTATCAAAGGTATCCTCGATGATAGATTCTTTTAAAGGTTCTCCGTTTTTTATATGTTTTTTAACGATTTCACGGCCTTTTTCATCGTCTACTTTTCCATAGAGAATAGGCTTTTGACCAGGAACATTGATCTGAACAATGGGTTCGCTGTGACAATGACCAATACAGCCTACTTGGATGACCTTTACATTTTCAATATGT